>CAZXMG010000294.1:0-1019 GCA_964641275.1 uncultured Polyangiaceae bacterium | reverse complement strand
CCTATTGAGCTCGTCCTCTTGGCGCCTCTCCTCGCCTGCGCCGATGAGGAGCCAACCGAGCCGCTCTGCCCTCTTCCGGCCTCGCCGCACCCCAAGGTCGTGCAACTTGAGGGCAATGGGACGGCAGTGATGGCGCTGAGGTCGGACGGCTCAGTGCTCTGTTGGGGTTACGACGAATGGGGATCTTGCGGCCCAAGCGTCTACCCCATGTACAGTCCGCCAGCAGTTTCGAGGTCGTTGGCTTGCCTGAGCCAGATGAGTCTCACCGAGGGTGATTCCGCAGGGCTTCAGGGGTTAGGGGATGCTGTGGTGTGGAGCGGAAGCCTGACGGAGTATGCTCGTCCGTTCCCATTGAGTGACCACCTTGCCGGGTTGGGCAGCGTTACCCGGGTGGTCGCGGGTGGTGGCATTGTGCTTACCATCCACGAGAGGGGAGAAGTCTACGCATCTGGGGAGTGGCAGCTCGAAGATGCGCCGTCGCGTGATGTCGTCGGCCTCCGGCTTCCTTTCGGCGGGCCAGTGAAAGACGTTGCGGCCGAGGGCGGGATTTGCGGGCTCTTGGAGTCTGGGGTAGTCGAGTGCCTGGGGCGTAACTTTGAAGGAATGTTCGGAGTGGGCGAGGTGGAGTGGGTAGAAAGCCCGATCACGGTCCCGCTGCCTGGCGAAGCAGTCGCTATTGCGCTGCGATCGGGGGTCATGTGTGTCGCGCTGGCTGGCGCCGGAACGTGGTGCTCCGGTGCAGCCTTCACAGGAGCGCTCGGACGCGAGCCGGTTGGCGTTGACGACCGCAGCGTCGAGCCCACGGAGGTGCAAGGTGTCCCAGCGTTCAATCGTCTCAAGACGGATGGCAAGACTGTATGCGGCTTGTCGGGAACCGAGCTTTGGTGCTGGGGTGAAGCCGCGGGTGGCAAGCTGGTGGATCCAGAGACAGGCCTCTTGCCGGAGAGCGGGCGCCTCCCACCTATGGCCATCCCAGGTGCCACCGACGTGGTCGACTTTGCGTTAGCAGACTACGTTCT
>CAZXMG010000293.1:0-1031 GCA_964641275.1 uncultured Polyangiaceae bacterium | reverse complement strand
GGTAGGAGTCGAGCTGGGCGGGGGTGAAGTATTGCACCACAGGTGAAGGCGCATCCTCGTCCAGTCCTGAGAGGATGCGAACCAGGGTGACCGCACTCATGCTGCGCCAACCGTACCCGGACCCAAATGGGTAGTCCTCACCGCCTCGGTAGGCTCCGGGCACGAGGGGCAGCGCACTGTCCATTGCTTGCTCTCCCCTCGCTTCGGCGTCCCAGAGGAGAAGGCTAGCCGAGCACGGTGAAGTGTCAACCCGCCGGGGTCTCTGTTTGCGCCCACTGCAAGGCGCGCGAGCTAAGCTGTTGCGCGATGCTCCGGCAGCACCTGACCCGTCGCAACTTGGTGCGCGCCGGCGTGTACGGCGGCATCTCCGCGGGAGTGGCGGGCACCCTGTTCGCGCCGCGCGGGCTCGACGTGCGCGATGGCCGCCACGATCGAGGCGAGAACGGCTTGTGGCTCCAGCACGGCTGGCTGGGCGACGACGTGTGGTTCGCGCAGAACGGTGGGGAGGAGAAGACGCAGCGGCTGCGCTCGGACGAGGCGCTGGCCGAGCTCGGCGCGCGCCTCTCGCGCCACGGCATCCGCGACCTGTTCCCCCACCTGTGCCCGGCGCAGCCCGATGGATCGATCCTGCCCGTCGACGTGGGCGCCACCACGCGCTTCGCGCGCGCGCTTCCCGAGCGACGCATCCTGCCGTGGATCGGCGGCGTGCTCGACGTGCACGTCTTCCCAGACACGCCGCGCTGGCGCGAGACCTTCGTGGCCTCGGCCGTGCGTTTGCTGCATCGCCGTGGGGAGCTCGCGGGCCTCCACCTCAACGTGGAGCCGTGCCCGTCTGGACACCGAGGATTTCTTCTTCTCTTGGACGAGCTGCGCGCGGCCATGCCGGCGGGCCGTTTGCTGTCGGTGGCGGCGTACCCACCCAAAACCTGGCTGCACCCGTTCGCGGACGTGCACTGGGAGGAGCCCTACTACCGCGAGGGTGTAGACCTCATCGTGACGCCCTCGGCCTGATGGGCACCACGTGAGCAAGG
>CAZXMG010000292.1:0-1071 GCA_964641275.1 uncultured Polyangiaceae bacterium | reverse complement strand
GGCTAGGGGTCCTACCAGATTACCAAACCCAATCAAACTCCGAATGCCGGTGACAAGTATCCGGGAGTCAGGCTGCGGGAGATAAGTTCCGTGGCCGAGAGGGAAAGAGCCCAGATCGGCAACTAAGGTCCCAAAGTCCGAGCTAAGTGTCAAAGGATGTGGGAGCGCTTAGACAACCAGGAGGTTGGCTTAGAAGCAGCCATCCTTTAAAGAAAGCGTAATAGCTCACTGGTCAAGCGAGCCCGCGCCGAAAATATAACGGGGCTAAGCTCGGCACCGAAGTTCCGGGCTCTCGCAAGAGAGCGGTAGAGGAGTATTCTCAGGCAGATACACGCTGGACGGTAACGACCAGTTCCGGGCCTGAGAAGAGCTTATGCAGGCATGAGTAGCGATAAACCGAGCGAGAAACTCGGTCGCCGTAAGCCCAAGGTTTCCTGGGGAAGGATAATCCTCCCATGGGTTAGTCGGATCCTAAGCCGAGGCCGAGAGGCGTAGGTGATGGAAGGCAGGTTAATATTCCTGCACCACCAAGGTAGGCGTTGAAGTAAGCGGGGACGGAGTAGGGTAGGCCGAGCACGGGCGACCGTGTCCAAGCCAGTAGGGTGTCTCGTGAGGACCCGATAGGGACAAACCACGAACATTAGCCCGAGAGGTGATGGAGGCTGGCTTTTAGCCGGCAGAATTCGGTGATCCCAGACTTCCAAGAAAAGCCGCGTACAGAGCCCCTTTGGTGTCCGTACCGCAAACCGACTCAGGTGGGCGGGGTGAGAATCCCAAGGCGCGTGAGAGAACCCAGGCTAAGGAACTCGGCAAAATGACACCGTAACTTCGGGAGAAGGTGTGCCGTGGGTCGTGAAGAGACTTGCTCTCCGAGCGTCCTGCGGTCGCAGAGAAATGGGGGTTGTGACTGTTTACTAAAAACACAGGACTCTGCGAAGTCGAAAGACGACGTATAGGGTCTGATGCCTGCCCGGTGCTGGAAGGTTAAGGGGAAGAGTCAGCGCAAGCGAAGCTCTGAACCGAAGCCCCAGTAAACGGCGGCCGTAACTATAACGGTCCTAAGGTAGCGAA
>CAZXMG010000291.1:0-1081 GCA_964641275.1 uncultured Polyangiaceae bacterium | reverse complement strand
GCTCTCTGGAGAATGCTATGCCGCGTGAGGCCCATCAGCACAGTTGTGTAGGAACCGGATTCATCGTCCTCGACGTGATTCGAAACTCGGTTGGGACCAGCGCGACCGAGAAGCGCTTTGCAGGCGGATCCTGCGGCAACGTCCTGACCATCTTGGCGTACTTCGGGTGGGACGCGAACGCGGTCGGTCGTATTGGCGACGATCAAGCTGGCCGCGAGCTTGTGGCCGATCTCGGGAAGTGGGGCGTCGAGACCAAGCTCTTGCAGGTTGAGGCTGGTCGAGGAACGCCCATCATCGTCCAGGAGAACTACCTGGATGCCAGGGGACGCCCTCGTCACCGGTTTTCGCGAGCGTGTCCCGTCTGCGGTGCGACGCTCCCGGCGTACCGACCGCTCCTGACCACCGAGGCGGCGACGATCGCCGCGAAACTGCCCTCTCACTCGGTATTCTACTTCGATCGCGTGGCGCCCGGCACGCTCGAGATCGCGCAGAAGAGCCGCGCGAACGGTGCGCTCGTCGTGTTCGAGCCGTCGGGAATCAAGGACGAACGGCTCTTCGCAGGATGCCTGAGCGCTGCTCACGTCGTGAAGTACGCGAACGACCGGATCGAAGGTGTTCACGACGTGGTGGCGAAGGCGAAGGTCCCGATCGAGATCGAGACGCTGGGTGCCAAGGGACTCCGGCTCCGTGTCCGCACCAACGGGCGCGTGGGTGCATGGAAAGACCTTCCCGCCTTCTCTGCGCCGGAGCTGCGCGACGCGGCCGGAAGCGGCGACTGGACCACCGCTGGACTGATCCACGGCTTGATGACGAACGGCGGCTCTGTCGACAAGGTGGTGGCCGATGCGGACGCCGTGGTTCTCGCGACTCGAAAAGGGCAGGCTTTGGCGGCTCTCAACTGCGGGTTCGAGGGCGCGCGGGGCCTAATGTACGCGGCCGACGCGAAGCGTGTTCTCGACCTCGTAGGGGCGATCGTCGAGGGAACGAAGGAGCCGAGTGTAGCCGCCCTTCAGTCGAACAAGCGCTCCAAAGGACGCGGCGACGACAAGACGTGCCTCACCTGCTCGGGCGCTCGAGCACT
>CAZXMG010000290.1:0-1124 GCA_964641275.1 uncultured Polyangiaceae bacterium | reverse complement strand
CGCCGCTGGAGGTGCGCTCGCGGTAGATCTCGTAGCTGCCGAGGTAGATGCGCTCAATTGTGCATGTTGACGTGCTCGGCCCGGTCGCCACGGAGTTTCTCTGAACTCTTTCGCGGCGGTGGCCGTGCGCACGCGACGCGTTCCGGGGGGTTGAACGAGGCGTGGACCGGGATCTGCGATTTCTGGCGAGCAGCGGGCGCGCGCGCAACGAGGCGGCGGCGCGGCGTGGGATCGGGCGCTGTGTGGGCGTGGGGCCAACGAGCGGCACCGCACGTGGCTGAAGAGCACGTGCGGTGTGTTGGCGCGGCCGGGCGAGAGCGAGCACGGGCTACCGATGGTAGCGAGCCAGGCGCGGCGGGGTAGAGAGAAAGCGGCGAAGCGGAGGGTCAGTGGGTGGAGCCGAAACGCGGCCCGGAGGCTCTTGCGGAGCTGCAGACGGCGATGACGAGCGGTCCTTGATCGTCGACGAGATAGTAGACGTGGAAGTGGCTGCGTCGGAGCAGCATGCGACGGACGAGGACGTCACGATGGCTTCCGTAGGGGGCGCCGCTCTCGGGGGCCGTGAGCAGCATCTCGTAGGCGTTGGCGAGCTCGGTGAGGAAGAGACCAGGTGCGGCGGGGCGATGCTCGCGCCACCACTCGTGCACCTCTGCGATCTCGCGTGCAGCGCTGGGCGTTGCTCGGTAGCTCACGAGCTCAGAGTTGACGACGGAGCTCAGCGATCAAGACAGCGGCATCGACCACCTTGCCCGCCTGGGCCTCTGCGATGCTGGTGCGCAGGGCGTCGTGCAGGGCTTCGCGCTCTTGGTCGGTCAAATCATCCTCTCCGTCGACAGCCATCAACACGACCTCTGCGCCTTCTGGGAGCGAGGTAGGCTCGTCGAGGACGAGCCGACCGTTTCGGACTCTGGCGCGAAGTGCGTGCATGCCGAGAGCGTAGCGCTCCCTGGGGGGAGCGTCAGCCGCGTCATTCATCGTTGAGCAACTCCTCGGCAGCGAGGGCAGCGAGCAACTGGTGGGTCTGGCCCGCCGGTGAAGTGAGCTTGGCGGTGTCGGGAAGGTCATCGGCCTGTTGTCTCTCGCGCTATCCCACCGCCGTTGTCTCAGGCTCTATCGTGAGCCGA
>CAZXMG010000289.1:0-1132 GCA_964641275.1 uncultured Polyangiaceae bacterium | reverse complement strand
GTCAGGCATCAGAGAAGACCAAGAAGACCCTCAGGCCGAAGATCAGCCCAACGTATCGGCGTTCTGCGGCGAATGCCAGACCGAGCGAAGCGAGGGAGGGCAGTCGTCCGCAGCAACGCCTTGTTAGGCAGTCGGTTCCTCAAGCGCTCGTCGCAGTCGACGGCAGACCTCGTCCAGACCGAGTGTCCAGGAGACGCCAACGCGGTCGGCGAGGATCGGGCTGTACTCGTACACCGCATCTCGAGACACACCGCTCCAGATCGGAAGAAAGACACGCCGGTCTTCAACGATCTCTTTCGTGAATGCGCTGTCGTATTCCCGCTTTGCCCATCCACCCTTGGACAAGAAGTTGGGCGTGAGCACGAGAATGCAGCTGGCGCACGTCTTGAGCCCCCGCTCGATACCGTCACGAAGGCTATCGCCCACCTTCAGCGAATACTCATCGTACCAAACAGGAATTCCCGCCCCGCTGAGCGCGTCAGCCAGGGGACGAGCGATCTCTGCCTTGTCGCGAGAATCGTGTGAAATGAAGGCCCTCGGTGTGAGCATCTTGTCAACCCTCCCAGCGAAATCCGGATCGCGAAAACTAGCATGAGTACCGGCCAGTGTTGCGCAGCGCTGGACGCGCTGCCTCATCTCGTCGGGAATTCCTTGTTCTGAGAACAGATAGATGCGCCCGGTGAACGGCAAGTCATCGCTCTCGAAGGAGGCTCCGTCGGTGCCGGTGTACGCCAGCGAGGTGACATTGGACTCATCGACTCGGGCCTTCAGCCGAGCTCTGGTATCGTGAGCGGGTAGATTCGGCAGAGTCACCTCCGTGACCCCGTGAGGTTCCAGGAGTTCGGCGGCCCCGGAGACCAGCGCTTCCAGCACGGCGCAGAGATCGTCGGCCGGGTTGCTCTCCACGAGCAGGGAAAGGAATCTTGCGTGAGCTGCGAAATCAACGTGCACGCGCACCTGGACTATCGTTCGCTCCCTCGAACCGCCCACCTCCACCTGTCGGCGCAGGCGGATGGTGTGCGGAAAGGCGGTCTCGAAGTACTCCCGGATGGTCGCCATGCTGCTGGAGATCTGCCTAACGTACCGGCGTTCTGCGGCAAGCGCCAGAGGGAGGCCGAAGGCCGACCGTGGC
>CAZXMG010000288.1:0-1137 GCA_964641275.1 uncultured Polyangiaceae bacterium | reverse complement strand
CTCGAGGATGTCTTGCGGCGTGAGCACGGTGAGGTCGATCGCCGGGCGCTCTTCTTCCGGCACGTCTCGGTAGAACTTGTAGTTCAGCTTCAGACGACCGACCTTGGAGAGGTCGTAGCGCTCGGCGTTGAAGAACAGGTTCTGGAACAGGGTGCGCGCCGTCTCCAGCGTGGGCGGATCGCCCGGTCGCAGGCGGCGGTAGATCTCGAGGATCGCGTCCTCGGTGGTCTTGACCTTGTCGGCCAGGAGCGTGTTGCGGAGGTAGCTGCCGACGTTGAGGCCGTCGATGAACAGCACCTTGAAGCTCTCGATTTGGGCCTCGCGCAGCTTCTCCAGCTTGCCTTCGGTGACCTCCTCGTTGCACTCGAGCACGACCTCGCCGGTCTCGGCGTCGACCACGTCGTGGGCAGCCACCTTGCTGACCAGCTCGTCGATCTCGATCGGCAGGCGATCGAGCTTGGCCTCCTTGAGCTTGCGGACCGCGGCGCGCGTGAACTTGGTGTTGCGCTTGACGATCACCTCACTGCCGACCTTGATGTCGCGCGTGGCGCGCTGGCCGGGGAGCAGGTCGAACTCGATGTTCTTGGCGTACTTGCCGCCCTTCTCCAGGAAGATTTGCTCGGTGTTGTAGAAGTAGTTGAGCAGGTCCTGGGTGGTGTAGCCGAGCGCGCGCAGCAGCACCGTCGCGTGCATCTTCCGGCGGCGATCGATGCGGCAGTAGATGATGTCCTTGGGGTCGAACTCGAAGTCGAGCCAGGAGCCGCGGTAGGGGATCACGCGGGCCGAGTACAAGAGCTTGCCGCTCGAGTGGGTCTTGCCCTTGTCGTGATCGAAGAACACGCCGGGGCTTCTGTGCAGCTGGCTCACCACCACGCGCTCAGTGCCGTTGATGATGAACGTGCCAGTGTCCGTCATCAGCGGGATCTCGCCGAAGTAGACCTCCTGCTCCTTGATGTCGCGCACGATGCGCTCGCCGCCGTCGCGCGTGTCGTAGATCATCAGCTGAATGGTGACCTTGATCGGCGCGCTGAACGTCATGCCGCGCTGCCGGCACTCTTCCACGTCGTACTTGGGCGGCTCGAGGTTGTAGGAGACGAACACGAGCTCGCTCGTGCCGTTGAAGTCCTTGATCGGGAA
>CAZXMG010000287.1:0-1188 GCA_964641275.1 uncultured Polyangiaceae bacterium | reverse complement strand
GCGCGGATGGTGGCGCTGACGCCGTCAGGTTCGTCGCGCAGGCGATCTCGGTGTTCCTCGAATCGATGGCGAGTTTCGCGAGTTCCGTCCCCGTACGCCGCCGCAACGGCAGCGTGGAGGTGCTCCGACGCGTGGAAGAAGTCCACCGCCTCCTCGCTGCCCGGTACGAGGGTCTCCAGAAAGTCCCAGTTGTCGGCAACGCCGTCGGCGATCTTCACCACCTTGAGCTCGGGTCGCCGCTCCAGGACCGCCATTACCTCGGCGAGCACCTGCCCCTTGAGCGTCGCCTTCTTCGACTCGGGCGCGCGACCCAAGCGAACGGCTGCAAGCATGTCGCCCTTGTCATCGCAGAACGACAGCGTCGCACACCCCATCTCGCGGTAGCCGACTGGGCCCTGCGACGTGCGGCCCGCTGCGCTGGCGGCGGCTCGCTTCGCCACAGGTGCAGTGCCCTCCATGGGAGCCAGCACACCATCGATGCTGACCGCGAGCGACACCGTGTTCTCGGGAATGACGAGCTTGTCCCGCAGCCGAGATTCGAACGACGTACGGTCCGCTTCCCACACCTCCGAGAGTGCCTTTGGCAGCCGATCCAAGCTCGACTTCGAGGGCTGCATCGAGCCAACCCGCTCGAAGAGCGTCTCGGCCTTGGCGGGAGTCATCTGGGCAACGACCCACGCCCCCTGCTTCGCCGCCTCGGGGGTCCAGAACCCCGCCACGATGCCCGAGCGGAGCTCCATCGGCGCGACAGCGCGACTCTCTTCCTCGCTGCGATCCTTGTAGAGCCAACGCTCGACGGTGACCGTCCCAGCAGCCGTCATGTAGCTCTGCGGACTCCGCAGCACCCGCCGCATCGTGCGCCCCGCCACTTCGATCGCCTCCGCTGTCTCGTCCGCCGCCGCAAGATCCTGCGCGATGGCGTTCCTCGCCACCTCGTGCGTCAGCTCCATGAGCCGCCGCTCGAACTTCTGGAACTCGCCTGGCGCAAAAGTGCGGGTCCGCTCCCGCTCGGCAAGGAACTCTCGCAATGCTCCCACAGCGTCCGACGGCCCCTTCGGGGACTCCCTCAGATCACGCGTGGTCGGTTGAGGCTCAGACTTTCGGCGGGCGATGCTCTCCATGCTGCCTCAAACCCGCTCCTCCCGCAGAAATTCCCGCCGCCCCAGCGTCAGCATCAGATCTGCACCC
>CAZXMG010000286.1:0-1200 GCA_964641275.1 uncultured Polyangiaceae bacterium | reverse complement strand
CTACCGCGACGCCAACAACACCCGGATCGCAGCTTTCGTGGGCTTCGGCATCGGCGGGGCAGGGTTGGTCACGGGCATCGTCGGTGCGGCGCTCGCGGGGGCGAACGAGAGCCCCAAAGCAGGGAGCCACGCGCCCCGCGTGCGCGTGGGCCTCGGCACGGTCGAAGTGTCGGGCGAGTTCTGAGCTGAGCGCGGCGCGCGAGCGCGTTGTCGCTTCGGCCGAGCCGAGCTAGAGCCTGGGGCATGAAGCTCAAGGATCGGGTCGTCTTCATCACCGGGGCGTCGCGCGGCATTGGGCGCGCGGTGGCGCTCGCGTGCGCCAAAGAGGGCGCGAACGTGGCGATCGCGGCCAAGACCGAGGTGGCGGAGAACCCGAGCTTGCCCGGCACCATCCACGACGTCGCGCGCGAGGTGGAGGCGCTCGGTCGCAAGGCGCTGCCGATCAAGTTGGACGTGCGCGACGCAGAGGCGTGCGAGGCCGCCGTGAAGCGCACGATCGACGAGCTCGGCCAGCTCGACGTGCTGGTGAACAACGCCGGCGCGCTGTTCTGGGCCGACGTCGCGGACACGCCGGTGAAGCGCTTCGATCTGATCATGGGCATCAACGTGCGCGCGTCGTTCGTGCTGGCGCACGCGGCGCTGCCGCACATGATCGAGCGCAAATATGGCCACATCGTGATGATGTCGCCGCCGGTCGACAAGGACGCGGTGGCGGGCCACGGCGCCTACGCCGTGTCCAAGTTCGGCATGTCGATGATCGCGCAGGCCATCGCCGAGGAGTGCGAGGAGCACAACGTGACCGCGCACGCGCTCTGGCCGGCCACCGCGATCGAGAGCTTCGCCACCATGAACTTCGGCCTGGGTGGCCCGGAGATCTGGCGCAAGGCAGACATCTTGGCCGACGCGACCATGGCGCTGATCGAGAAGGAGCCGCGGGCGCGCAAGGGCCAGGCCTGGATCGACGAGGACCTCTTGCGCGCCGAGGGCGTGACCAACTTCGACAAGTACCAGTGTGTGCCGGGCAGCGAACCGCCCAAGTTCGGCTTCAAGCACATCCCGCGTGTGACCAAGACCGTGCGTTGACATGGCCAGCGCGAGCGACGACGACGACGACGACGACCGCAGCGTCGGTTTGGGCGAGGTGGTGAGCCTGGATCGCACCCCCGCGCTGAAGGAGCTGCTCGACGAGCTGGTCAGCAC
>CAZXMG010000285.1:0-1204 GCA_964641275.1 uncultured Polyangiaceae bacterium | reverse complement strand
GCCACGGTCGGCCTACGGCCTCCCTCTGGCGCTTGCCGCAGAACGCCGGTACGTTAGGCGGAGAGGTTCCCGTGACCGTGCGCGACCCGGCTGCCGTTGCCCTGGAAAACCTGCACGTCGTGAACCTGGTGCAAGCGATGCTCGGGAGCGTCACGCCGAACATCCGCCAGATCTCTGTGGAATCCGAGATCCAGGGCGTCCGACTGCACTTCCTGCTGGAGCGGGATAGTGCTGTCGATCGGGAAGAGATCGCCGACGTTGCGTTCGAGTTCGAAGCGCTGCAGGAGAGCGACCTGGGCGTAGAGGTAGTGGTCACCGTGTCCACGGATGAGGCCGCTCCGGGCCGGTTGCCGGGGCGCCACGTATACGGCCGCAAGGAAGCATGAAACGCGCCGCCACGGGCCTCGATCTGCTTTCGCCGTCTTCTCACGCAATGGCTCCCGCCTAACTGGCCGTTGCTCCCGACCATGCCCTCGGTCGTTCCTCCCTCGGGACATGGCGGGAGAACGGCGGTACGTTAGACAGTCGCCACCAGGACGAATCCATGCCCGGCTCACTGTTCCACGCTCTCGACTTCAGAGAGATGGCATTCGTTGGCCTCGACCAGAAGGAGCACATCGAGATCGAGCCTGTCGACGGGGATGCCGACACGGTCTCGCATAGCAGCTGGGCTGATATGGTCGCCTACTGTGCTGGCCACGGGATCCCGGCAAGCGTGTGGCCCGCGTTCATCGAGTGCGACATGGCGGTCGGTGTTCCGCTCGTCGAGGTCCGCGCAATGCAACCCGCCCTGCGCGAAGCCCTCGCGCGGCTCGCGCCCGCTACCATCGCCTCGCAGCCCCTACTGGCCCGCGTGGCGACATATCTTGCGCGCGGCGAGCTTGTGTTCTTCACCAACTGAAAAGCTGTCTAACAAGGCGTTGCTGCGGACGACTGCCCTCCCTCGCTTCGCTCGGTCTGGCTTTCGCCGCAGAACGCCGGTACGTTGGGCTGATCTTCGGCCTGAGGGTCTTCTTGGTCTTCTCTGATGCGTGACCTTTGCAATGGCATCCGGAGACCACGGCCAGGCTGCTGGTCTCTCCGTGATCCGGTTCCCGAGCTCCGAGATCGAGAAGAGCTGGGTGACGTCGAGGCCTCGTGCCTGCTGCGACCGCCCCACCGCTGCTGCCTGCTGACGCCGCTGCGCTCAAGCCCTGCCGCGTCA
>CAZXMG010000284.1:0-1213 GCA_964641275.1 uncultured Polyangiaceae bacterium | reverse complement strand
AAATGGCCTACTCAAACAATCAGTATCGACAACCGCAATGACCTCGCTCGCGCCGCCCCAACCCGAAAGCCAACAAGCGCGTGCCGTCTGGCACGCGCTCATTGACTCGTTTTCAGGCGGCGGGGCGCAGGGAGACGATCGGAAGGTGAGCGCGTCCCTCGACGTAATCGACGCCCAGCTCCAGCTTGCCAACCCTGCGCGCCGTCTCCCACGGCCCGGGCCTCTGCAATGGGTGGCGTTGTCTGGGCTCGATCGGCTGCTGGTCACGCGCCGGCGTTTGCCCCTCGCGCACCTCGGCAGGCGTGCGTCCGCCGAGCCCTTGGTGCGGCCTGTGCTCGTGGTACCAATGCTGGTACAGCCTGACTTCCTCGCGGATCCAGTCGCGGCTTGGGAACAGCAGCGGCAACCTCCGCCACATCTCGCCTTTCAGGCTTCGCCAGAAGCGCTCGATCAGGACGATGCTGCCGTGCCGGTGGACCGCGCCGTAGCGCTGCTTCACACCGCGCGCCTCGCACCACTCCAGGAACGCCTCCTGGAACTCGCAACCCTGGTCGGAGATGATGTGCCGCGGCGCTCGACCGGCGACTCCCACGGCCACCTCCAGCATCTCGCACACTTCTCCGCTCGTCGGCTTCTGCTCGAAGACCTCGAAGCCCACGATCGCGCGCGTGTAGTTGTCCAGCACCGCGCCGAGCCAGAAGGCAAACGGCTGCGACGCCGGCACCGTGCCCGGCTCGTACACCGTGCGCATCGCGCACAAGGGCAGCGGTGTCAGGTCCACGTGCCAGATCGCGTGGGGACACTTGGCGCGGACCTGCTGGGGCGGCGCGGCGGCAGGCGCTTCCGAGATGGGCGCCGCCTCGCGTGCACCATCGTTGGCCTGCGCGGCGCCGACGCCTGCGGCCGGCTTCGTCGGATCGTTTGGCTGGAGCGGCCACAGCACACGTCCGAGCATGCGCCGGAGGGTGGAAGGAGAGAGCAGGAGCCCGCACATGGCCAAGAGCTGCACGATGCGCTTCACCCCGAACTGCGGCGCATAGATCTTGATGAGCTGCGCGACCCCCGCCACCCAGTCGTCGTAGCGATTCACTGGGACAGAGGACGCGACCAGCGCCGCCTTGCCCTCCTCGGTGTAGCGCCGCTCCCACAGGTGCAGCGTCCCCACGCAGATCCCGAAGACCGCCGCCGTCTGCTCGGCGTTGAGGCCAAGCGC
>CAZXMG010000283.1:0-1216 GCA_964641275.1 uncultured Polyangiaceae bacterium | reverse complement strand
CTCGCGCTCGAGCTGGCCGGTGACCACGATCAGCTTGGCGTACAGCAGCGTGTGCCGGTAGCGATCGAACACGGATACGGTGACGACTAGGTTGGTGACGCCGGTCTCGTCCTCGAGCGAGACGAAGGTGACGCCGCTCGCGGTCATGGGCCGCTGCCTACCGATGACCAGACCCGCCACGGTGACGCTCGTGCCGTGCTTCATGCTGCGGAGATCTGCCGCGCGCTTGATGGCTCTCCGCCGCTGGGGGCTCAAGCGCTCTCGCACGTGCAGGAGCGGGTGATCGTCGATCGAGAGCCCCATGCGGCCATAGTCGAGGAGCAGCTGCTCGACGCGCCGGAGCGGCGGCAGGGCGGGTGGCGCCGCGGCGCGCTCCAGGTCGACCTCGGCGAACAGCCCGTCGAGCCGCGGGGCGTGCGCGCGCCACAGCGCATTGCGGCGACCGGGCTCGATCCCGTCGAGCGCGCCCGCCTCGGCCAGGGCGGCGAGCTCGTTCTTCTTGAGATCGGCCCGCAAGGCGAGGTCTCCCACGCTGGTGAAGGCCGCCTCTCTGCGCGCTTGCTCGATCCGGCGGCTGGGCCGCTCGCCCAACCCAGATATCTGTCGAAAGCCCAGGCGCAGCGCGAGCCCACCGTTCGACTCCGGCGCTGGCTCGAGCGTGTTGTCCCACGAGCTCACGGCGATGTCTGGCGCGCGGACCACGACGCCGTGCCGCTGCGCGTCTTGGACGATGCTCGACGGGCTGTAGAAGCCCATGGGCTGCGCGTTCAAGAGCGCGCACGCGAACAGCCCCGGGTGGTGGGTCTTGAGGTAGCTCGAGGCGTACACGATCAGCGCGAAGCTCGCCGCGTGCGACTCGGGGAAGCCATACTCGCCGAAGCCCTGCACCTGCTTGTACAAGGCCTCGCCGAAGGCGCGCGAGATGCCGCTCTCCTCGAAGCCGCGCAGCAGGCGCTCGCGGTGCCGCTCGAGCCGACCGTGTTTCTTCCACGCGGCCATGTCGCGCCGGAGCTGGTCTGCCTCGCCCGCGCTGTAGCCCGCCCCCACCATGGCGATCTGCATGACCTGCTCCTGGAACAAGGGTACGCCGAGGGTGCGCTCCAGGATGGGCTTGAGCACGGGGTGCGGCGCAATGGCGGGCTCCTTGCCGGTGCGCCGACGCAGGTACGGGTGCACCATGCCGCCTTGAATGGGCCCTGGGCGCACGATCGCCACC
>CAZXMG010000281.1:0-1265 GCA_964641275.1 uncultured Polyangiaceae bacterium | reverse complement strand
TTGCTCACGTGGTGCCCATCAGGCCGAGGGCGTCACGATGAGGTCTACACCCAGTCGCCACCCTCATGGGTCCACTGATCGCCAGGGACATGGGGCCGGGTGAGAAGCTACCGACCGAGTCGTGAAGTGACACGTTGGCGGACTCGCGTCGAGTCCGGAGGCCGAGGGCCGAAGGCCGGCGGGCTCACCCCACCGGGCGTCGCTTCTTGCGGCGAAGTTGGACCTGCTTGGTGACCGGAGCCGCAGGCGGAGGGGCGTCTTTCTCGATGTAACCGTCCGGCCAGCGACGTAGTCCGCCGGGCTCGGGCGTCTGGCATCTTGGCGCCGTGGCAAAACATCGTGGCAAGGCCTTCTGGGAGAGAGCGGCTCGAGAGGTGGCAGCCGGGTAACCGTCCGGTCTGGGACGTGCTTGTGGCGGGGCGCGGGTCTGAGAGGCTCGCGGCATGGCACAAGCTCGAGCACGAGAGTTCTGGGAGCGGTTGGTTCGCGAGGTGAGGGCCGGTGAGAGCCAGGCGTCCGTGGCCAAGCGTCACGGGGTCTCGGGCTCCAACCTCGGCAAGTGGTGCATACGGCTCCAGCAGGAGGCCCCGCGGCTGCTCCCCGTGCGTGTCGTGGATGAGCGGACGCGGCGCCTGGAGATCTTGGTCGGCGTGGTGCGCGTCGCGTTCGAGGAGGGCACCGCGCCAGCGTACGTGGCCGCGATCGCCCGCGCGCTGTCGTCGTGACGCTGCTGCCGGTGGGCGTTCGCGTGTTCGTGACGCCGACGCCGATCGATCTGCGCCGCGGCCACGATGGGCTCGCCGCGTTGGTCCGTTCCGAGTGGGGGGATCGACTGTTCGCGGGGGACTTGTTTCTGTTCCTGGGTCGCCGGCTCGACCGCTGCAAGATCCTGTTCTGGGCTCGGGGAGGTCTCGTCCTCTACTACAAGCGTCTGGAGCGCGGCCGGTTTCGGCCTCCGGCGGTGAGCGCAGACGGCAAGGCGATCGAAATGGACATGACCGCACTCGCAATGCTGCTCGACGGGATCGACGTGCGGCGGGTGCGTCGACCCACCCTCTGGGGACCAAAGTTGTCCGGTCGCACACAGGGGATCGACAACCCGATCGAGGTGTGATCAAAGCTGTTCGTTGGCTCCTGACGACGATCACCACAGATGCCGCTGGCGCGATGAAGCCGAGCTGCTGCGAGGCGAGGCCGACCAGTTGCGAGGCGAGGCCGACCAGCTGCGCGTCGAGACGGGCCATCTCCGCGACGAAGTCGAGGTC
>CAZXMG010000280.1:0-1286 GCA_964641275.1 uncultured Polyangiaceae bacterium | reverse complement strand
AGGGCCGCGAACCGTGCGATGAGCTTGGGGTAGACAACTCCTTTGACACGCACCGTCCGTCTTCGGAGCATGGCCCCCGCTCGGAGTATGGTGTCCGTCTTCGGAGCATGGTCCCCGCTCGGAGCATGGTGTCCGTCTTCGGAGCATGGCCCCCGCTCGGAGCATGGTGTCCGTCTTCGGAGCATGGTCCGCCTCTTGGGCACGGCGGGCCCCGCGCAGGGCGCGTCCCACGCGAGCCGTGGCGTCGAGTGGCGCCGATGTGGCCGCCGGGTCCGAGGCGGCGAGCGGCCGAGGCGCGGGCTTTGGGGCCCCTTCGATGCACGAGCCGCGAACAAGGACAGTACATCGTCCGCGAAGTTTCTTCGCGCAAGACGATGTACCGAAGACGGAGGTGCCACTGAGCAGAAGTAGCCCGAGCCTTGGTGTGGAAACCCTGCCCTTCACTTGCGAGCGTCAGCGAGGGGCCGGATCCGACCAATGCGTACCGGCGTGGACGGAGTCCACGCAGTGGACGGGGTCCAAGGAGGTCTACGGAGGTCTACGAAGTGAACTTTGCGAAGGCAGCACTAGCCGTCAGGGGGCGGGCATTCCTCTGCGGGCGCGAGCTCGTCGCCGATGCGGCAGTAAGGAACTGGGTCGTCTCCCTGGACGGTCGCGACTCGCGGCCATGGCTCCCCGGGGCGGCGAGTGAGATCGACCCACGACCCACCCGCGAGGAGCGTCCTCCGCTCTTGGTCGGTGACGACGTGATAGCAATCGATGGGCGGAACGCTCACGGCCCGCCCGCTTTGCGCGTCGACGACGTAGCTGACGCTGCGCCCCCCATCGGAGCCGCACGTGACCGCCATGCCGCCGTCGAGCAGCTGCTCGACCTTCAGGACGACGAGGCGGTCCTTGGCGGGCAGGGCAACCTCTGCGATCCGTTTCTTGGCCACGGTGTCCGCGAACAGAATGGCGGGGCTGGCCAAGGAACACACGCCGATGGAGCTCCTGCAGTCGCCTTCGGGCTGACCGACCGCAGCCGCGACGGACCCTTGCGCCCGCTTCCAGTCGTACGGTGCGGTGTGCGCACCTGCCGGCACGATCTCTCGCGGCTTGGTCACCGAGCGACCGATTGCGCGGACCAGGTCGCGATGCTCGTCCCCGCTCTGCGTGTAGAGGAACGGGGCCGCATCGCGGCTGCGCTTCACCGTTTTCCCAGGCGAGACCTTGCCGCTCGGCACGTCGATCGAGGCGCGCTCCCATTGCTCGAAGTCACCGTGCGCCACGGCCAGTCGTTCTCGAAT
>CAZXMG010000279.1:0-1289 GCA_964641275.1 uncultured Polyangiaceae bacterium | reverse complement strand
GTGGCCTGGCCCTCGATGGTCAGCGTCTGGAAGCCCTTGAGCTTCTTCACGACCACCCGGCGCGGCGGGGCCATGTTGCCCGGGTAGCCCCAGGACACCTCGAGCGTGGCGCCGCCGACCAGCTCCTCCCGATCGAAGAGCGCGAGGTCGAAGTTGTCGAGCTGGAGCGAGACCTTGTCGGCCTGGCGCTCGGCGTCCTCGTACGTGAAGCCGATGATGCGACCGTCGAGGTTGAGGGGCTCGCCGCTCGGCGCCCGCTCGTTGGAGAGCACGGTGATGCGGACACCCGGCCCGCTCCGGTCGACGAGGTCCGTCATGCTTCGACCCTCCGGCGCTGCTCGCTCAGGATGACGTCGGTGAGCACGCGCAGGCTCGGCACGAGGAGGCGGCGGCCGACCTCCAGCTCGAGCGTCGGGTCGACGATCGGATCGGGCTGAAAATCGGCGAGCACCCACCAGAAGCCACAGGCCCGCGGGAGCGGCGCGAAGTAGCGCCCCGCAAGGTCGAAGAGCATGTCGCCCTGCGCGACGACGTGGACGCGCGTGTCCGTGTGCTCGCGAAAGCGGTACGGCTCGCGCTCCGTGAGAAACAGCTGCGCGAGCTCGTCACGCACGCCGAGCGCGAAGGAGTGCCGGGAGCCGGTGCGCGGCGCCATCACTCGACCTCCTCGCGCAGCTCTTCGCTGGTCACGCGCGTGTCGAGGATCTCCTCGAAGGAGACGCTCGCCGTGTAGACGAGCACCATCCCGTCGACGGCGAGCTGCTTGTACTGAAACTCCACGCTGGCGACGACGCACTCGACGGTGACGACGCTCGGCCAGATGAAGAGGACGCGGGGCGGTGCCGTCGCGGCCACGCCCTCGGTGCCCTCTGGGGGCACCGTGAGCGCGCGCAGGAACGCTCGGAAGTCGAGGATGTTCACGTCGCCCGGCTGCTCGGCGGCGAAGAAGCGGTCGAGGTAGAACTCGACGCCCGAGATCTGCCGGTTGCCGGTGGACTGAAACTGCAACACCTGGTGCGAGAGCCCAGGGACCGCGAGGCGGTTCCAGTTGACCTGCAGCTTCTCCGAGAGCTGGGTCGGGTTGAACAGGCACTCCATCGACTCGCCCGTCGTCACGTTGACGAGGACGCATCGAGGCGGGCGGGCCATGGCAAACTCGATTCCCATCGGCGCCTCAGTACGCGGGCACGGGCGAGAACGACCTCGCTGCCGTGTCGGAGTTGGCCTTGTGGGTCGCGCGCGCGAGCGTCTCGCCGTCCACCTGCACGTTGACGGTGAAGGGCGGCGGC
>CAZXMG010000278.1:0-1329 GCA_964641275.1 uncultured Polyangiaceae bacterium | reverse complement strand
CAGTCGGCCCTGCGGGCCTCCCTCGACGCCGCTGGTGAACGCCGGTACGTTGGGCAGACGCACGGATCGGTCGTTCGGAGGATCGCCATAAGCACCGATCTCATCACCCTGTTCGACCGACAGCAGACGGCTGACGCGTCCTACTTGCTTGAGCATCTCGACGGTGCGATTGCGTTGGAGCCCGTCATCGCACGCTTTCGGCACCGTTGGACGCCGCAGGTTTGGGAGCGTCGGATCGCTCCACACTCCGGCCATGAGGAAGTGCTTGGCCCTGGCGGGTTTTCCCTCGATCTCGAGGACGGACTTCTCGAGGTCTACCATCTCATTCCATTCAGCCACTTCGCGCGCGATGAGCAGATTCGGACCGAGCTCCGGCACGCCTGGTACTTCCTCGCTCGCGTAGTCGGGTCAAGTCGCGCGATCTACACCCACGAGCTGATGCCTTACCGTGGCACGAGTCTCGCCGCGGTCGAGGTCGGACTGCGTGACCGCATCGGCCCACCAGCAGAGAGCTTCGCGGACCTGCTGGCAGCCGAGCTGTTCCAAGCTCGCGCTTGGTACATCGATGACTTTGCAGATTTGAGAACCGGCGGGCGGTGATTACTGCGCTGGCCAACAACGCGTTGCAGCTGACGACCGGCGTCGGTCGCTTCGCTCCCTCTGCCGTTCGCAGCTGAACGCTGCTACGTTGGACACACAGCTTCGGGGGGATCGTTATGCCAAGCCCATTGAAGAAGACGTTCCGAGCCGGAGCTGTGGGTTGCTAATCTCGACCAGCCCGCATCGCAGCTGCATCTGCCGTGGCCCCGATCTCAAGCATGTTCATCGCCGAGATCGTGCCTGGTCTTCGCCATGAGCTCGCCGCTGCTCGCGGCTCCGTCCCGAGATTCCGACCCCGCGACCAGCTTCACCGTGACGTTGTCGGCTGCTTCGGCCGGCTGCCCGAGAGTTCGCGTCGTCACCCCTCATTTCCCCTGATTGGTGCCGTCGCTCCTGCCACCGCCACCGACGAAGTGGTCGTCGATGCAGCCTCGCTGCTCATGCCGACGGGCGCGTCGTCGACGCTTCCCCGGAGGGAGATCATCCCTGAAAGATCGAGAGCAGGGCCGTCGCGAGAGCAAAGCTCATGCCTCTCGGCCGCATGGTGTCCAACAAGGCGTTGCTGCGGACAACCGCCAGGCTCGGCCTTCGGCCTCACTCTGGCGTTTGCCGCAGAACGCCGATACGTTGGGCTGATCTTCGGCCTGAGGGTCGTCTTGGTCTTCTCTGATGCCTGACCTTTGCAATGGCATCCGGAGACCACGGCCAGGCTGCTGGTCTCTTCGTGAT
>CAZXMG010000277.1:0-1329 GCA_964641275.1 uncultured Polyangiaceae bacterium | reverse complement strand
CCACCTCACTCCGCGCCGTCGGGATCTCGTCGCACTGATCTCCCCGCACCACCCGCCGAAGCCGGTTGATGTAAGCGACCTCACAATTGTCAGGGAAACCCATGATTTTGGCCTGGCCTCGCGCGTAGTCGTCCATGCTGACGCGGCGGGGCAAGCCGGTGAGGGGGTCGAGGAAGGCCGCGTCCACGCTTGCGAGACCTTGCGCTTCCGCCTCCAGGTTGGAGTTCTTCTGAGACTCGTTCTTGAACGCGGCGAAGCTGGGGTCTGGACCATCGTACAAGTAGACGGACTGCATCTGCTCGTCGCCTGGGAACAGCGGCGCACAGTTGTCGCACACGTCACCCACCTTGTCCTCGTCGCGGTCCATCTGGTCGGTGTTGAAGTCCTTCGGGCAGTTGTCCACCGCGTCGGGAACGTCGTCCCCGTCCATGTCGTTGGCTACCGGCACGAACGTCGGGTCGATGAGCGAGCGGATGAAGTCGCTGTTGGACTTGAGGAACGTCGGCGCGTGGGCATCCCCCAACTCCAGCACGATCCCAAACGCAGTCCCGACCAGCTGCTGCTGCCCTTCCACCTCTGCGAACATGGGCCCGCCAGAGTCGGCGTTGATGAGGTAGTTGTCGTTGGGGGGATCGGCGCCGCCTGGCGGGGAGACCAAAACGAACGGTTGCACAGGCTCGTCATTGCAGTCGAAGGCCTTGCCAATCGCGGGCATGAAGTTGCTGAGCTCGTTCGTGCCCGAGTTCATGGTGGTCTCGTCTACGACCCCGAATACGGAGGAGCCGCGCCCCACGATCTGCACAGGCTGACCGAAGAGAAATTGGATTGGGGAGAACCCATAGGGCGGCGACAACAACACCTTCGCGGGCGTGACGCCCACCACGGGCTGTGACAGCTGCACCAGCGCCATGTCGTGCCCCACCGCCAGCAACGTCGAAGACGGTTGTGCGTCGCAGCTATGGGCGGGGTACGCATCCGGGTGGATGAAGACGGCTGTAGACACCGCATCGATGGGCCCGGCCTGTCCGGGCTCGGTGGTGGCTGCCATGAAGCGCACCTGAATCCCGCCTGCTTCCGGGCTCGTGCACACTGCGCAATGGGCGGCCGTGAGCAGCCACTGGGGTGCAATGAGCGTCCCGGTGCACTTGGCCGGGTCGAACGCGGGTCTGTAGGGTTTGGTGATCTCCAGGAACGCGACGGCGTCGAACT
This sequence comes from uncultured Polyangiaceae bacterium, assembly GCA_964641275.1. Taxonomy (GTDB): domain Bacteria; phylum Myxococcota_A; class Polyangia; order Polyangiales; family Polyangiaceae; genus Xiheicaenibacterium. The sequence goes on along the minus strand of CAZXMG010000277.1, from coordinate 120 downwards.
CTCCTGCCTCCACGGGCTCGCCGCCGATGATGGGAAGCTCCGTTTGCTCGGTCGCCTCTTGCCGCGTAACCGTCCGGCCAGCGACGTAGCCCGCCGGGCTCGGGCGTCTGGCATCTTGGC
>CAZXMG010000276.1:0-1361 GCA_964641275.1 uncultured Polyangiaceae bacterium | reverse complement strand
GCCCGTCGAAGGTCTTGCTGGTGCGCCTCCCGAAGGCGTCGTAGGTGTATTGCGCGACCTTGCCGTCGGGGCGCGTGACCGTGCTCAGCTGGCCGTGGGCGTCCCAGTCGTACTTCCAGGTGGCGCCGTCGCTGAGGGTCTTCTTGGTGAGGAGGCCGTCGTCGTCCGTCTCGTACAGGGTGTTGCCGCTTCTGAGGATGACGCCGCCTCGGCCGTAGCTGCGGTCGCCACGGTTGGCTGTGCGGAAGAGGTTGCCAGCAGCGTCGCTGCTGCGCTCGAGGACCTCGCCGCTGGCGAAGAGCTGGCGGATGAGGTGACCGCGGGGATCGTATTCGTATTGGGAGGCGGCGACGGTCTGGCCGTCCGGGCCGGTGGTAGTGATGGCTGCGATCTGGTCAGGGCTCTGCCAGGCGTAGGTGCGGGTGGCGACGTCGACGCCAGGGCTCTGGGTGGTGGCACCCGTGAGAGTGCGCTGCTGGGTGGCACGCCCGAAGGTGTCTCTAGTCCAGACGGCGGTGACGCCACCTGGCAGGCGTCTGGCGAGCTCCTGGCCTAACCGGTCGCGTGCGATCTTGATCTGGAAGGGCTCGGCGACGGCTTGGGGGAGGCCGAGGCGCTTGAGGGGCTCTGCTAGGTCCCAGGCGGCTTCGACTTGGGTGAGCTCGCCGTGCTGGTTGTATTGGTAGTCGGTCTTGTGGGCGAAGCTGGTGGTGCGCTGGAGGCGTAGGCCGCTGCGGTCGTAGGTGTTGTGGACGGCAGTACTGGCTGCGCGCTCTTCTGTAATGCGTCCGAGGACGTCGCGCTGGAAGGTGACGTCGCCTCCCGGGGTGGTGGCTTGTTGGAGGCGACCGTGCTCGTCGAAGTGGAAGGTCTCTTCGGTGGGAGCGCCGCCTAGCACGGGGGAGGTGGTGGCTTGTTTGACGATGCGACCGAGCGCGTCGCGCTCGAGCTGGGTGACGCGGTAGGCGCCGGTGACGATCTTGGTGACGCGGCCGGCGGGGTCGAAGAGGTGTTGGCGCTTGGTGCCGCTGAAGGTGACCTCACGCTTGACCTTGCCGGCTTGGTCGAGCTCGAAGGTGTAGGGCTCGCGGTGTTGATTCTCGACGCGGATGAGCTCGGCCTCGCTGTCGTAGAAGAGCTTGACCTTGTGGCCCATGGGGTCGACGTGCTCGACGAGCTGGCCGAGTCCGCCATAACGCATGCGGGTGGTGCGTCCCTGGCTGTCGGTCTGCTCGAGGGGGTTGCCCTCGTCGTCGAAGGTGCGGGTGACGATCTCGCCGTCGAAGCGCTGGTGCTTGACGAGGTGGCCGGCGGCGTCGAGCTCACGTCGCTCTTGGCGGCCGAGGGGGTCGGTGGTGGCG
>CAZXMG010000275.1:0-1373 GCA_964641275.1 uncultured Polyangiaceae bacterium | reverse complement strand
CCTGTTCGACAGGGGGCCCTACCTTGCGGCGCCACCGCCGCAAACTCCGACACCCAGTTCGACAGGAGGCCCCACCTTGCGGCGCCACCGCCGCAAACTCCGCCACCCTGTTCGACAGGGGGCCCTACCTTGCGGCGCCACCGCCGCAAACTCCGACACCCTGTTCGACAGGGGGCCCTACCTTGCGGCGCCCCGAGAAAAATCGCGCGCGGCTCGTTTTGTAAGCAACTGGAAGCGCCGATCGTCGATTCCTCTATGTGAGCACGAGTCTTGGTGTGGGGCCGGTCGAGGGCAGCTCGCAGGCAGGCATCATCGCCTACCACTTGATCCTGCGACCGAAGGCGGATCGCGGCATCGCAAACACGGCGCGCGCACTACGTGACGCCGCGCGGCTGACGTTCGAGCAAGGCGAGCGCTACGGCCTGCTGGCGTTCCGGATCGTGGACTCGCATGCGCATGTGCTGCTGGCGTGCACGCGCGCCGAGACGGGCCGGTTCGCGCAGCGGCTGGGCTCGTGCTTGACGCAGACGTTACCGGTCCTCGGCGGCTTCGGACCTGGTCGCGTGCTCGCGATCAACGATCGGCGGCACCTCGCGAACGCGCTGCGCTACGTGTTCCGCCAAGAGGAGCACCACGGCGTGTGGCTGGATCCCGCCCATGATGGCAGCAGCCTGCCAGATTTGCTGGGCTTACGCTGCGTGGTCGCGCCATCTCTTGCGCGACGGGTGCTGACGCTGTTGCCGCGGTTGTCGGACGACGAGATGGTGCCCTGGCTCGGAAACACGGGGTGGCAGCGCTGCTTGCCTGCGCCGGGCCAGCTGCTCGAGGCGTCGGCCGCTGCGCTGGGTCTTCCGGATCTCGGGGGCCGCTCTCCTCGGCAAAAGCTCGCGCGGGCGACTGCCGTGCATGCGACAGCGCAGGTCGCCAAGCGACTCGCGGCTCACGACTCGTCGCAAGCGGCCCTCGCGTTGCGCGCGCTCGATAACGAGCGCGGCGCGCTCGCGCAGCTGCTTGGCACCAGCGTCGACACCATCTGCCGGGCGCGTTCGCTGGCTGTCGACCCGGCGCTCAAGGAAGCGGTGATCGCGCAGTGGTGCCTGCGCACACGCATCGCCGCCGAGCCCGAGCGTCGCAGCGGACACGCCGCGTGAGCGCCAAGCGTGACACCACCGCCCTGTTCGACAGGGGGCCCTACCTTGCGGCGCCACCGCCGCAAACTCCGGCACCCTGTTCGACAGGGGGCCCACCTTGCGGCGCGACCACGACGCGCGAGGCGCCACCGCCGCAAACTCCGCCACCCTGTTCGACAGGGGGCCCCACCTTGCGGCGCCACCGCCGCAAACTCCGGCACCCTGTTCGACAGGGGGCCCTAC
>CAZXMG010000274.1:0-1376 GCA_964641275.1 uncultured Polyangiaceae bacterium | reverse complement strand
AAAAGCGCTGCGCGGACCGCGGACTCGCATCGGAGTCTCTGATCGTCGACGACCAGGACCGCCTCGAGACGTACGGGGACCTCGTCTTCAGCTACACGCTCAACGGCGAGCTCCTGAACAAGACGAACACGGTCACCAACGAGAGCTGGGACTTGGAGTACGACGCGGTCGGCAACCTACGCGAGGTCGTGCTGCCCAACGGCGACATCGTCAGCTACCTCGTGGACGGCCAAGGGCGGCGCGTGGGCAAGCTGTACAACGGTGTGCTCGAGCGCGCGTGGCTCTGGCGCGGGGCGCTGCAGCCGGTGGCGGAGCTCGACGGCGCGGGCAACGTGGTCGCTCGCTTCGTGTACGCCGAGGGCGTCAACGTGCCGGAGCTAATGGTCACGAGCACGGCGACCTATCGGCTCGTGAAGGACCACCTCGGATCGGTGCGACAGGTGGTCGACGTGGCGAGCGGCGTGGTGGCGCAGGAGTTGGTCTACGACGCTTGGGGGCGGGTGCTGCTCGACACTGCGCCTGGGTGGCAGCCGTTTGGGTTTGCTGGCGGCCTCTACGACGCGGACACGGGGCTCGTGCGGTTTGGGGCGCGCGACTACGACGCCGAGGTCGGGCGGTGGACGGCGGCGGACATCCCCGAGATGCTCCCTACGGAACCCAACCGGCAGAGCTACGCCCTCGGTGATCCCGTCAATCTGAGTGACCCCTACGGTGAAGCCGTGAGGATCAACACCTACGACTGCACGACCTGCCTCGACGACGCCTGGCGTACTTGGAACCTTTGTCGAAAAGGATGCGGAGGCAACGGAATCTGTGAGGACAAGTGTCGTCATGACCGCGATGTCGCCGTCAAGTTTTGTGAGGACTACTACTGCAACCGTCCGCCGACGCCGAAAGAACCGCCAACATGTGGGGGCTGAACTGGCTGACCGCTCGGTGCGGAAGGGAACGCCGAGGCTCTCTGCTGCGGGCGGTCATGCTGTGCGGGGTGGCCGTCGGCGCATGCTCGAGCCAGCGCGTGCTCACTGACCTTGATGACGCGAGGGAGCTCAGGGAAGAGGCCGACGAGCTTGAGCGGCGCGGGGAGGTCGAGGCTGCGGCAGAACTCTACCTCACTTGCTTGGACCGGTGTCCCAGCGTAGCGCGGATCAACGGCACCGATCTCAAGCGGTTGGCTGGTCGGAGCCCGGATGTCGAGAGGAGTGTCTGGGACAAGGTAGCAATCATCGAGGCACGCCTAGTCGCAGCGACCACGCCAGACGAAGCACTGCGCGACGATCTCCTTGCGGTCGTGTCGGTCTATCGAGCTTGGGGGGTTGCAACACGGGCCTCCGAACTCCTTCACCGGCTGAGATCGGCGCGAGCTCCCAGCGCCG
>CAZXMG010000273.1:0-1421 GCA_964641275.1 uncultured Polyangiaceae bacterium | reverse complement strand
CGCAGAACGCCGGTACGTTGGGCTGATCTTCGGCCTGAGGGTCTTCTTGGTCTTCGCTGATGCCTGACCTTTGCAATGGCATCCGGAGACCACGGCCAGGCTGCTGGTCTCTCCCTGATCCGGTTTTCCGAGCTCCGAGATCGAGAAGAGCTGGGTGACGTCGTGGCCTCGCGCCAGCTGCCACCGCCCCACCGCTGCTGCCTGCTGACGCCGCTGCGCTCAAGCCCTGCCGCGTCACGCCGTCTTCAACGTCGAGTTCGGCTGGAGCGCTCCGCCGAGACTCTCTACTGATGCCAACTGCGAGCGACTTTGCGGCTTCAGCCCAACAGGGCGTTGCTGCGGACAATCGCCACGGTCGGCCTTCGGCCTCCCTCTGGCGCTTGCCGCAGAACGCCGGTACGTTGTGCAGACCGCCTTGACCCCGCAACTCTTCTCAGCCGAAGCCTGGGCCGGCGGTTTCTACGAGCTCGCCATCGAGTTCGTTGAACAATCAGACGAGCGAACTCTGGCAGCCGTGCGCGCGCTGTGGGCAAGTGCGCGGCTCGACGGTTGCTATCTCGATCCAGCGGTCGAGCCAGCTGGCCAGCCGCGAGTTGCGGTCGACGCGCCCGCACTCGATTCGGGACACCTGCGAGGTGTTGCAATGATTGACTCCACCACGATGGTCGCGTGCGGCAGTCTCGTGATTCGCGAAGACCCCACCGACCAGGGCTCCGACTGGCTGGTCTTCTACCTCCCGCTTGGCGCCCTCAGCCGGGCATTCCCCGAGTTCGGGGCGCTCGACGAACAGGCAAGCGAACCCCGGCGCGCCGCAATCGACTCGTGGCTGCTCGCGCTGGCAAGAGATGCTCTCGGCTCGGTGCCCTTTGATCTGGCCCTGATTGGCTTTGAAGCATCCGGCGAGGTGCGGGCGTCGCAGATTGCCGCCCAGGGAGTCCCCGCGGAGCGTATCTTCGGGCTCATCCTGCCCTCCGCCAACGGACAGCTGCAATACTTTCCCCGGACGACATCCTCCACGCGTTGAGGGTGCTGCACAACTGGGCGTTGCTGCGGACGACTGCCCTCCTTCGCTTCGCTCAGTCTGGCATTCGCCGCAGAACGCCGGTACGTTGGCCAGACTGGTTATGGCCGCCATGGGCGTCTTAGACGTCGTCTCTCGCGGCCGCTGGCGTGGTTCCTGCTTGCGCCACCTGGCTTCGCGAACTGTGGCTGGCACGTCCGCTCGCTCGGTGGCGTCGCGGCCGCTGACCCGCTCGGCGACCACACCTTCGCGAAGACCTTTCGACGTCATCGCCGAAGGACCTGCCCAGACTTCGCCGGACTGATGTGCTCGCGACCGAGGTGCGGCTCTCACGCTCGACGCCTCGACGCCCCTGCTGTCCAACAAAGCGATGAACCCGACGACCACACTCCCTCGCTTC
>CAZXMG010000272.1:0-1467 GCA_964641275.1 uncultured Polyangiaceae bacterium | reverse complement strand
AGGGAGCGCCCTCGGCGCGACCGACCTCGCCGTCTGCTGCAGCGCGCGGTTCGGCTTGAGGTGAAGACTGGCAAAAGCAATCACGTCGCGTCGCTCAGGTACTTCCGGGAGCGAACAGCGTCCTCGTCAAACGCGTCTTCTTGGCCGGTGATCAGATCCTCAAGGCGGTTACCGCAGCCAGGACAATACGTGAGCATGATGTCCATCGAGAGCGCGATCGACACGGGCTTCCGATCTGGTCCAGGTGGCTTCTTCAACTCCTCGATCGCAGCCGGTTCAACAGCTCGCGCTTGCAACACGAAGTACCGGATGCCTTGTGCTCGCACTGGAATGACCGAGAAGCCCTTCTCTCCTGGGCTGTCGGTGAGGTTTCGAAGCCACTTGCAGCAGGCGGTAATTTTCACTTCTTGCCCACGCGGTAGTTGTTTAGCTCCGGCGCCACGGATGCGCGAAATCTGTACTCGATGGAGGGCACGTCTGTTCCCTCGAGCAGGTCCCTTTGTACGGTCACACTGCCTTCCTCTTGCATCTCAAGGAACCGTGAGCGCGGGATCTGAAATGTCGTTACCTCTCCGCGTCGCATCGCCGCGTACTGTTCTGCGTGCGACAACTCGGGCGTGGTCGAGAAGGTGCGCGACCCAACTTGGCCGTTGTCCAGGACCCCGCCGTGATAAACCGTGACTGTGCTTGTGGTTTCGAGCGCCTCACCCACTTCGTCGAGCAGCCCAGGGTCTAGGCTGGATCGAAGGGTGCCCGGGACCATGCCCATGCTAGGGCCGGTCGGCGGACGCAGGCCGGACAACAGCCGCCCCGTTGCGAGCCCCGCGTAGAGCGGACCGCTGACCCCCATCAGGTTGGGATCACCTTCTCCACTCGCTCGCAAGATCGAGAACGGCAGCATGCTCTTGAGGAACTCGCTGCCTGGACCGCCCGCAGGAATCGGATCGTCGTGCACCGACTCGGACATCTGACCCGCGCCGGACGCACCGCTCTGGTCGACGGTTGATGGTCCGTGGGTGAGCAACTCGACCCATCCCTGGGCCACGGCCGGGAGCTGAGCCTTGGGCAAGAAGGAGGGCGGGGCGCCGCCTTGCGCGAGCTGCTTCTCCGCCTCGCTTCCAATCGCTGGCGTGGGAGGAGGATTGGTCTTCTCACGCTCGACGCGCGCCCAGAAATCCCCCCAGAACGTCACCCGCTCAGCAGCAGCTCCGATCTCGGCGATCGTTTCGTCGCTCGGCTGCTGCTCGGCGTAGGTGACCTCCTGTTCGCGGATAGCCTGGAGGACAGCGTTCTCGTCCGTCCCGAAGCTCTGCGTCCCCCCCGGGTCGACGTAGTTGACCGGCGACCCGCGGGTGTAGTTGTAGAGCCCCGGCCCATCGGCCCCGATCCCGAGCGGGTCCGCGCTGGTCCACCGCCCGAGCCAGGCGGCCAGATATCGAGCCCCGTAATAGTAGAGCCCTATGGTGT
>CAZXMG010000271.1:0-1503 GCA_964641275.1 uncultured Polyangiaceae bacterium | reverse complement strand
CTTGAACGGATCGCCGACCGTGTCGCCGACCACCGTCGCCTCGTGCAGCGGCGTGTTCTTCATGCGCAGCTCGGTCTCGACCACCTTCTTGGCGTTGTCCCAGGCGCCGCCGGCGTTGGCCAGGAACAAGGCCTGGAACAAGCCGAAGAGCGCAATCGAGATCAAGTAGCCGATGAAGAAGTAGCTCTCGAAGAAGGCGAAAGCGAGCGTGCCGAAGAACACCGTGAGGAAGATGTTGAACATGCCGCGCTGCGCGTAGATCGTGCAGATCTCGACCACCTTCTTGGAGTCCTCGATGCTGGCCTTCTCCACGCCGTCGAGCTTGATGTTGGCCTTGATGAACTCCACCGCCCGGTAGGCGCCGGTGGTCACCGCCTGCGTCGAGGCGCCCGTGAACCAGAAGATCACCGCGCCGCCAGCGATCAGGCCGAGCAGGAACGGCGGATGCAGCAGCGACAGGTTCATGAGAGAGGTCGGGTCGAACTCGGGCTTGCCGAGCTTGGTCAGCACCACGATGATGCTGAAGATCATGGTCGTTGCGCCGACCACCGCGGTGCCGATCAGCACGGGCTTGGCGGTCGCCTTGAAGGTGTTCCCGGCGCCGTCGTTCTCCTCGAGCAGCTCCTTTGCTTTCTCGAAGTTCGGCGTGAAGCCGTGGTCCTTCTTGATCTGCTCCTTCACGCCGTCGATGCTCTCGATCACGCTGAGCTCGTACACGCTCTGTGCGTTGTCGGTGACGGGGCCGTAGGAGTCGACGGCGATGGTGACAGGGCCCATGCCCAAGAAGCCGAACGCCACCAAACCGAAGGCGAACACTGGCGACACGTCGATGTTCGACAGCGTCATGATCGCCCCGATCGACTCGGGAGCGACATCGACGCCAGCCGTCTTGCCGATGGTGGTGACCCAGAAGGAGATGCCCATGAGCACCACCAGCACCACGCCCATCCAGTAGGCGGAGTAGTTGCCGGCGGTGAGGCCGGACAACACGTTGAGCGAGGGCCCGCCTTCCTTGGAGGCGGTGACCACCTCACGCACGTGCGCCGACTCGGTGGAAGTGAACACCTTGATCAGCTCGGGGATGATGGCGCCGGCGAGGGTGCCGCAGGAGATGATGATCGAGAACTTCCACCAGTAGGTGCCGCCACCCATGGTCGGGATGAGCAGGTAGCTGACGGCGAAGGTCGCGATGACCGACACGATCGAGGTGAGCCAGACCAGCACGGTCAGCGGCGCCTCGAAGTTGAACTTCTTGCCGTCACCGTAGCGAGAGTTCGAGACGGCTTCGTTGATGAAGTAGGAGATCGCGGACGCGATGACCATCACCACGCGGATGATGAAGATCCAGACCAGCAGGCTGACCTGGTTCGCCTGGTCCGGGACGGCCAGCAGGATGAACGTGATCAGTGCCACACCGGTCACGCCGTAGGTCTCGAAGCCGTCGGCCGACGGACCGACCGAGTCGCCCGCGTTGTCGCCGGTGCAGTCGGCGATGACGCCCGG
>CAZXMG010000270.1:0-1514 GCA_964641275.1 uncultured Polyangiaceae bacterium | reverse complement strand
CGCCGGCGGCATCAACTCGCCGGAGCTGATCGTCACCAGCGGCGCGACGTATCGGCTGGTGAAGGACCACCTCGGCAGCGTGCGGATGGTCGTGGATGTCGCCACCGGCGCGATCGCGCAGGAGCTGCTGCACGACGCGTGGGGCAGGGTGTTGCTTGATACGGCGCCGGGGTTTCAGCCGTTTGGCTTCGCGGGTGGGCTCTACGATCCGGACACGGGGCTGGTGCGGTTTGGAGCGCGGGACTACGACGCCGAGGTTGGGCGGTGGACGAGCAAGGACCCGATCGGCTTTGCCGGTGGGCCGTCGTTCTACGCGTATGCCAACAACGATCCGGGCACGTTCGTCGACGTGGATGGCGAGAACCCCGTGTTCGTGGGTCTCGGCTGGGGTCTGTTCCTGATCCTCACCGCCACCACCGTCGAGTCCCACGACGATCCCGATGTGCTCTACATCGCGGCCGGCGAAGGGGCCGGATTGCTTGCGGTGCGGGCCCTGAAGGCTGCAGTGGCTGCCAGAAGGGCCGCTGCGGTCTGCAAGGCCGCCCCTCAGATCGAAGCTGCCCCGATCAAGGCCCTTGAGATCGTCAAGGAGCTGAACCGACTGGATGCTGCGGCCGGTACGACGCCCAACGCCTCGGGCGTGCTGACGCGCTTCTTCAGAGCCAACGCTGACGGGACTGCACTGCAGCTGACGGAGGGCATCAACCGTGACCTGCTGCAGGTCTACCGGCAGGTCGCCGTCGAGGCGATCGAATCGGAAATCTCACAGGGGTCGAATCGGGCCTTTCAGCAGGCTCGGATCGAGCTTATCGATCGCGCGCTGGCGGAACTCCCATAGCCAATGGTTTCAACGATGGCCCTCGTGTGCACGGTAGACGTCTGGTTCTCAATCAGCGACGGCAGCTGCGTCGTCCATGACCCTTCCTTTTGGGCGCCGGCGAACGACTGGCGTCAGTTCCTTGGAAAGGTGCGCGCTCTCGAAGCCACTGGAGACCTCATCAAGCAGGAGGTCGTGATGGACGGGTGCTTCCTGGTTCAGCTCGTGGTGACAGATGAGAAGCCGGGCGCCGCAATCATCGATCCTATGCGGGAGGGGAGCCAGATCCTGCGCCTCCCAACAGGGAGCATCGTCGTGCGCTCGGGGGGCCCGGACCGAGATCCCGCGCTCCTTTTGAAAGTCGAGCCTGGAGTCTACGAGGCGCGAGTCGAGTGGTTCGTGGATGAAGAGTCTAAGCACTATGACCTCGACGATCCGGATGAGTACCCCGAAGGCGATGGCCCCGATGGTGTCGTCACCCTCCGCTTCATTTCCCCTGACAATCCATGACGTCCGTAGGCATGTGTCCCGTTCCCGGTTGAGCGTGCGCCACCACATGCCGGCGTGCGCAGAGCGAGAATCGTCTCCCAGCACGAGCGGGATGCTCCCATGCGGTTGGCGCGAGCAGGGCGTCCCAGTCAGCCCGAGCAGCTCACCAGGTCCCAGCCGGCGAGGCCGAGTTCTCCCTCATTTGAAC
>CAZXMG010000269.1:0-1569 GCA_964641275.1 uncultured Polyangiaceae bacterium | reverse complement strand
CAGTCGTCTGGTTGGTGGTGGATTCGGGGTAATTCGTCCGTCTCAAAGTCGCTGAACCGCTACACCGGCAGGAATTCCCTCAGAAGCTTCTGCAAGCCGGCCACAACCACCGCTCTTGCTCCCAGCTGCTGAGAGAGCTGCGCGGCAAGGTTTATTACGAAGGAGGTCAGTTCCGTCGATAGTGGAGCCCCGCCGATCGCTCGGACTTCTATCTGGAGGCGGAAGCGGTCGAAATCGATGCCGCCGTCCGCAACTAGCTCAGGATTCTGGAACGCGGTGACCTCCACCTCGCTTGTGTGCCAGGTAACCAGGGGCTCTTGCAGTCGGTTCGCGCTCCAGACGGGAGAGGCACCTAGTATGGTTGTAACCGTCGGCACTACCCGACCTAGCGCCGCCTCCTGTTCAAAAAAAATGCTAACCGTGTCACCCATCATCAGCGCTTTCGTTGACTGAACCCAATGAAGAAGTCTTTCCCAATGACGGAGACGAAATCGATCAGATCAGGCCTCAACCCGAGCGCCTGGAACATCCCGCGAGTCGCCTCAGTCCTGCTGAGGGTGGTTGCGCGAGCATCAATGACGAAGTCGCGGGCTTGGCCACCTCCCTTCAAAGACTCGCCAACCCTGTTGCGAATGGTGTTCGAAGTGGCTCCCGGCTGCAGTGTCTTGAACTCGTGAAGCAAGCCATCGACGAAGGCATCTCCCTGCCGGCCGGCGCCAGTCAAGTTCTCGAGAAGATTAGGCCTTACTGATCTGTTTAGACCTCCAAGATAGTCCGCTATCGCCTGGTTCGCCGGACTGCTAAACGCCCTGGGCGGGGGAGGAGGCGCCTCCAACCCTGCCGTCCACCCACCACCAGGATGCCCGCCGAGCTTGCCGACGATCCCTCCGGCAGCCAGCCCCCAAATAGCCGGAGCGTGCTCCCGCCCGATGTCACGCAGGGTCGTCTTGCCCGACATCACAGCCTTCCAGCGCTCGCTTTCGGCCGCAATGTTCTCCTCGGTTGGCGCCGTTGGAACCGCAGACCTGACGGCCCCAACAACCTTGTCAGCCAACGGCTTGTCCCACCACGTGCCGAGCGCTGCTGGAGCGTCTTCGACGAGCCACAGGCTTGCGCCACTGAGGTAGCCTTCGGCCGTGTTCGCCCTCGCACGGTCAGCTTTCCACGCCATCCTCTCGTAGAGGTTGGTTATCATGTTCTGGCGCTCTTGCCCGGTGACCCCAGGAAAGCGCTCATCTGGATGTTGGTGGGTCTGCAGCTTCTCGATCTCTGGGAACTTGAAGTCCGGCCGGGCGGAAGCGCTCTCCCTCTGGGCAGCACGATCACCGGCCGCAGTTGCAGCCGCACCGATCGCCTGTGCACCCGCCAAGACGGTCTTCTCATCGACCCCGAGGCTCTCCGTCCCCCCCGGGTCGACGTAGTTGACGGGCGAGCCGCGTGTGTAGTTGTACAGCCCCGGCCCATCGGCCCCGATGCCGAGCGGATCCGCGGAGGTCCAGCGCCCGAGCCAGGCGGCCAGATATCGAGCCCCGTAATAGTAGAGCCCTATGGTGTACGCCGCCGCGACGC
>CAZXMG010000268.1:0-1585 GCA_964641275.1 uncultured Polyangiaceae bacterium | reverse complement strand
GCGGGGGTACGGGCGCGGGAGGCTCGATCGATCCTGGCTGCATCCCGAGCCAGCTCGCGGCGGGCGAGTCGGTACCGGCGACGTGTGGCGTGTTCGTGGAGCTCGGCGCGGTGGGCGGCGGGACGAAGGAGTCTCCGACGGGCGACCTGCTGACGGCGCTGGAGGACGTGCCCGTTGGGCAGGCGGTGTACGTGTGCGGCGCGGCATCGTTCAACGGCAGCTTCGAGCTCGCGGGCGGACGGTCACTGTTCGGGGGGCTGGTGTGCCGGGACTGGACGTACGACGCGAGCTTGCGGCCAACCCTCAACGGTAATGCCAACGTGGCGACGCTGGTCGTGTCCGGCGCAGGTGAGACCAAGCTCGAAGACCTGTTGATCGTGAACCCCAACGCGATGGGCGCGGGCAACTCGAGCATCGGGCTGTTGATCGACAGCACGACCACAGACGTGGCGCGCTGTGACATCACCGCGGGCGACGGGGTGGCAGGGGCGCCGGGGGCAGCGCCTGTGGGAATTGGTCCCTCGGGTCAGATTGGCAACTCGGGGCTGTCCGGATGCACGAGCTCAACCATCGTAATGGGCGCCATGATGAAGACACTCGGGTGTAGCGGTGAATCGACCACAGGCGCCAATGGTGGGCTCGGTGACGTCGCCGCCGGTGGTGACGGTGGTGACGGCACATCGGCACCCCCCGTTCCAGCTCCCGCCAACAACAATGGCACCGGACACGTCGGAGCTACCGCTTGTTTGCCGGGGACCTCCGGTTCAAGCGGTGCCGCTGGGACCTCTGCGGAACCAGCGCTGGGCCTGGGGACCCTAGTGCCAGCTGGGTTTGTCGGTGTCGCTGGATCGGTTGGAGCGACGCCCGGGCACCCCGGACAAGGTGGAGGCGGAGGTGGAGGCGCGCGGGGACAAGTGGCCTGCGGAAATCCTGCATTCGCGGGGCCAAGTGGCGGCGGTGGTGGCACAGGTGGCTGTGGAGGCGCGGTGGGAAGTGCCGGGGGCTACGGCGGGTCGAGCATTGGGATAGCTGCCATTGGTTCTACTCTGGCACTGGTGGACGTTGTCATTGCTGTCGGCGAAGGCGCCGACGGGGGTGCGGGGGGTGATGGTCAGCCGGGTGGCTTGGGTGGCTTGCCTGGACCAGCGGTAGGCGTTGGAGCCTGTGGCGGTGGCGGGGGTGGATCCGGAGGTCGGGGCGGTTCAGGTGGCGGCGGCACGGGAGGACACTCTCTGGGCATCGCCACACAAAGCAGCATGGTCCGCGGCGCAGCGAGCACCACTCACCAGTCCGCCGGCACAGGGGGAATCGGAGGTGATGGCGATGCGTCGGCATCGGGTGGCAACGGGTTGGCCTGCAACTCGTTGGACTTCGACATTGGTCAGGCTTCGTGCGTAAACTGAGCTGCCAGACTCCGCGCGGGTGGTCACCTTCGTCGGTGCTATTGCCCCTGGCGTGCGCGCTTTCCCTGGTGAACTGCACTGACGAGGAGAGCTGCCCCGAGGGGTACGTGTGCACTCCCGCCGGCAGCGGCGCCGCTGGTGGCGCCGGCCCCGGTGGCGGAGGGATGGGCGCGATGGGCGGC
>CAZXMG010000267.1:0-1585 GCA_964641275.1 uncultured Polyangiaceae bacterium | reverse complement strand
GCGCCCTCGGCGCGACCGACCTCGCCGTCTGCTGCAGCGCGCGGTTCGGCGGGGGCGAGCGTGAAGCTGGGTCACGGTCCTAGCAGTTCACGATCCAACTGAGCAGGTGAGGTTGAATCCAGAACGCGAAGCGCACGCTCCGACACAATGAGGCGGTGATCTGGACCGAGGGCAAAGTCCGACTGCAGCGGCACTCCGAGCGGCTCCAGTCTGCGGAACTTTGGAAGCTGTCTTCCCGGGTAGAGCTCTTCGAACTGCTCGCTGGCCTCGACCTCGATGGCGTCAGAGAATCGGACTCCGGTCAGTTGCTCAGCCTCGATGAGCTTGCTCAGGCTCTCCGTCACCAAGAACGCGGGGAAGCTTTCCAACAGCTCGTCGCCAAGCCAGCCGTCGAAGATGTGGTGAAGAACGGTCACCCGCGGAGGGTGCACCGAACGATCTACAATGCTCCGTTCGCCATGGCGGCCGGCAACTTCGGGTTCCAGTGCGTAGAAGGCCATCGTCACCTTGGTGGATTGAAGAGATGCCCGAACTCCTGGTCGATCTTCGTGGCGTGCTCCAAGAGCTGCTCTTTCGTGGGATTGGGCGTCTCCCGGTAGAATTTGTTCCAAGACTTTCGAATCTTGCTGAGATGAACGTCCGGATTGATTTCCTTTGGGATTCCTCGCAAGTTCTCGAGCGAATGAACTTCTTGCGCGCTCACAACCCCCGACTTGGCGACTTGCTGCTCGACGGCGTGGTGAACAACAACCTTGCCCTCAAGCGTGGGGTTGGCCGCAAAGAAGGTCTTTCGATAGTTGGTCGACGTGGTTTGGCCGAGCGTCGCTCTGCTCCCGGTGCTGCCGCCACCGACGCCCGTGAACAAGAACGCGCTGTCCTTGGCAACCTGCTTGAGCGCTTGCCCAACGGTTGCTGCCCCGCTCTTCACCGCCTCCACGCTAGTTCGCGCGATCTGCGCGCCTCCTTGGGCGACGGGCACCGCAGAGGCGACTGCGGCACCAGTGTGCGCGAGCGTCTCGCCTGAGGTCTGCCCTGCGAGCAGCAGCTCGTCGAGCACAGCTTCGTCCGAGCCGACTTCGATCAGCCCACGGGCGCGGCCGATGTGTTCACCGGTCTTGACCGCACCACCAACAGCAAGCTGGGGAGCAGCGACCACCCCCTGCACTCCTGCATCAAGCGCGGGAAGACCGGACCAGGTCAGGCCGATGCTCTTCGCGCCTCCCCATACCCGGCTGTACCAAGGCAGTGACGAGTCACCGGCTTCCTGATGCGCCTGCTGGAGCGCATCCCACGCTCCGAAGTTCGGCGTCCACGCCGTGACTTCCTCGGGGTTGGGAAGCGACATCTGCCCGGCCTGGCCGTCCGTCGGCACCGGCACAGACTTCGCGCCGCCGGTCTCCCGCGTGGGCGCGGGCCTCTCCAGGACATCGTCCCCCCACAACCCGTTCGGGTCGACGTAGTTGACGGGCGAGCCGCGTGTGTAGTTGTACAGCCCCGGCCCATCCGCTCCGATCCCGAGCGGGTCCGCAGAGGTCCACCGGCCGAGCCACGCCGCTAGATATCGAGCCCCGTAATAGTAGAGCCC
>CAZXMG010000266.1:0-1592 GCA_964641275.1 uncultured Polyangiaceae bacterium | reverse complement strand
TCCACCACCACCGGCTGGTCTCCGAGCAGGCGCACGTGGGCGATGCGGGTGCCGCCTGGCTTCTTGCGGTAGCCGACGAGCAGCTCGGTCTCGGTCTGCGCCAGCGTGGGGCGCCGGATCTTGCCGGCGAGGAAGTGAGGCTCGAGCACGTCGACGTGGAGCTCGCCGAGATCGACGCGCACGAGCCGGGCGCCGTGGTGCTTATGGAAAGGCCGGTCGAGCAGGTAGAGCGCGTTGTCCTGCACGCGCACGGTGAGCGCGAGCGGCCGACCGAGCGGGCTGCCGCCCAGGTCGAGCGTGCGCCACCGACCCGAGAAGGTATCCCATTGACGCAGCGAGGTGCTGCCGCCGGTCGCGCGCGCGACGAACAGCTCGTTGCGCACCGCCGAGTACGCGAACACGCCACCCGTGATCGGCGTCTCCAGCGTGGCGTCGGCGGTGTCCTCTGCGTCCTCCACGTCGGCGGGGTCCACGTCACTGGTGCCGAGCACCGCCAGCCCCTCGGACTCGCTGCCGAAGGGCGGGAAGTCGAAGTCCAGATCGTCGTCGCTGCCCGCGAGCGAGGTCGACAAGAGCTCTGGAGCGGAGCGCGCGACGCCTACCACGCGTGTCTGTACATCGACGCCCAGACCGCCGACCACGGGCAGCGTGGCGTCACTGGTGTCCACCAAGAGCTCGCGCCGTACGAAGCCGCCCGCGACGAGCTGACTGTCAGGCTCGGACGCGGGCACTCGCAGATGATCGCTTGACAGCAACGCTTGCGCATCGCGCGAGGTCGCGCCCACGAGCTCACGCGCGAGCGACGGCTGCGACGCCACCGTGGCGGGGCCATCCGCCCAGAGCCACGACATCTCGCGACCGAGACTGCAGAACGCGCAGTAGCTCCACTTCCACGCCGGCCCGAACACCAGCACCTTCTTCTGCGGGCGGCGCACCTGCAGCTTGAAGTCGGCGACCCCGTAGTGGTTGGCGATGTCCCGGTAGCCGCGTAGCCCCGGCGCGTCGGGCAAGGAGCCAATCGGCTGGCTGCCCAGCTCCTTCACGTGCGACCACAAGATGCCGCGAAGCTTCGGCCCGCCGAGGAACTCCTTGTTGTCGTCGAGCAGGCTGTTCGACCAGGGCGTGGGCGGTAGCGGCGCTCCGCCGTTGAGCAGCGAAAGGTCGTCGGTGACCCGCCACGCGGTGGTGATCGACGTGCTCACCAGCCCATACGTGGCGGGTCGGGAGAAGGTGCCAGAGCGGGGCTGCGTCCCGAGCGACATCCATCGCCACCTCGTATCCTCCACCAGCTCGCCGTAGCGAGTTGGATCGATCGCGCAGCCTGTGTCTGGATCCTGGCAGTTCGTCCGCCGGTCCCCGATCGTGCCGTGCTCATCGAGACACGCGCAGTGACGGAACCCGTTGCGCCCCGGCGCGTTGCCGTCTCGGACCGGTTGCGTCCGGATCTGCCCCGGCACCAAGTACGTGCACACCGCAGGCAGCCCCGCCGACTGGCAGATGAACGACGGTGCCACCCCAGTGTCCAGCGCCACCGTCTCCACCTCACTCCGCGCCGTCGGGATCTCGTCGCACTGATCTCCCCGCACCACCCG
>CAZXMG010000265.1:0-1629 GCA_964641275.1 uncultured Polyangiaceae bacterium | reverse complement strand
CCCCCTGTGTCAGAGGAGTTGTCCGGTTGGGTGACCAGTTGAGGTCAACCAGCAGCGGTTCTCTACGTTGGGGCGAGTGCGCGAGTCATGCATGAGCGAGTACACGGACGGATTCAAGTCAAAGATGGTGCAGCGGATGCTGGGACCTAACGCAAGGAGCGCGTCCTCGTTGTCGCGGGAACTGGGCATTCCTCAACCTACGCTGTCGAGGTGGCTGACTGCCTCTCAGCGTAGTCTTGCGAGCATGTCCCGATCCTCCAAGCCATCACGCACCAACGACTCCACTAGCAAGCGCGCAGAGGACTGGCCCGCGGAGGAGCGGCTGCGTGTGGTGACGGAGGCGGGAGGGTTGAGCGAGCAGGAGCTCGGGGCGTTTCTTCGCAAAGAAGGACTTCACGCGGCGACCTTGCAAGAGTGGCGAGAAGCGGCCTTGCAAGGCCTGGCGTCGTCGAAGGTCAGCCGTTCCGAAGCGCGTCACGTCAAGGAGCTCGAGCGCGAACTGCGACGCAAGGATCGCGCGCTGGCTGAGGCGGCGGCGTTATTGGTGCTCCAAAAAAAAGTGCAGTCCATCTTGGCGGCCGCGGACGACGACGCGGGAGCGAGGAACGACGAATGATCCTCGACTCGTTGGACGAGGCGGTGTCCGCAGGTGCGAACTTAGACCGTGCGTGCAAGCTCATCGGTCTCTCTGCACGAACTGTCACGCGTTGGCGTTGTGGAGGCTGTGAAGACAAGCGAGCCACTGCTGGCAAGGCCCCTGCGCACAAGCTGAGCGAAGAGGAGCGACAGCGCGTGCTCGACGTGGTGCACCGTCCGGAGTTTCGCGATCTGTCCCCGCGACAAATCGTGCCGCTGCTGGCCGACCGAGGCGAGTACATCGCCAGCGAGTCGACGTTCTATCGCGTGCTGCGCGAGGCCGGAGAGCTCACTCACCGTGGCCACGTGCGGCCCGCCAAGCGGCGTCGGCCCAAGGAGCATGTCGCGTGCGGTCCCAACCAGGTCTGGTCGTGGGACATCACCTACCTGCGCTCGCCGGTTCGCGGAGCCTTCTTCTTCCTCTACCTCGCGGTGGACTTGTACAGCCGCAAGATTGTGGGGTGGCGCGTGGAGCGAGACGAGTTGGCAGCACACTCATCGGCGCTCATCGAGCGAGCCACCGCGGACGAAGAAATCAAGCCTGCCCAGCTCGTGCTCCATTCCGACAATGGCGGACCGATGAAGGCCTCGACGATGCTGGCAACGCTGCAGCGCCTCGGCGTCGTCGCGTCCTTCAGCCGGCCGAGCGTGAGCGACGACAACCCCTTCGCGGAGGCGCTGTTTCGCACCCTCAAGTACCGGCCAGGCTACCCTCGCAAGCCCTTCGACAACATCGAGCATGCTCGCGACTGGGTGCGTGGCTTCGTGGCTTGGTACAACGACGAGCATCTCCACAGCGGCATCCGACACATCCGACCATCAGACCGGCACGCAGGTCTGGACAGGGCCATCCTTGCGAAGCGCGACCATCTCTACCGTCGCGCCAAACGCCTGAACCCTCGGCGCTGGTCGGGCGCCACCCGCAACTGGAAGCCAGTCGGTCGGGTCTACCTCAATCCCGTCCAGCAGGAGTCAGGGCCGCGAACCGTGCGA
>CAZXMG010000264.1:0-1653 GCA_964641275.1 uncultured Polyangiaceae bacterium | reverse complement strand
AGGGAAAGGCCGAGGGAGAAGCCAAGAGCATCCTGCGCTTTCTTCGTGCCCGGAAGCTGACGGTCTCCGCCGAGCACGAAGCCCGCATCTTGGCGACCACAGACTTGGATCGCCTCGACATTTGGCTCGATCGCGCAGCAACCTGCACCAGCACCGACGACCTCTTCAAGGACTGACGTCGCAGGGCGCGAGCACCCTCATGGTCGGCTCTCTCCACGCGGGAAGCTCCAAATACGAAAACGTTTTCGCATTTGAGACGCCCTCGCGTTTTCTGGGACTGTCGCAGCAGCAGGCGCCAGCAACTCACCGTGTTGTCAGCCGGCTCAGCCACAGCACCTCCCAGCCGGCAAGCACAGGGAGTTCTCCCCCATGCGCGCGCAGGATTTTTCGCGCAGCTTTGGGCGCGAAAAACCGAGTACGCATAAGGGGGAGAACGAAGGCGCGGAGGGGCGAAGCTCCGAGCACCGGCGAGTGCGGGGCACAAGACCCCGTCAAGCAATACGAGCCGTACTTCTCGGACACCGAGGAGTACGAGGACGAGGATGACATCGTCGCCACAGGCGTCACCCCCATCGTCCATTACGACGCCCTCGGACGCGCCATCCGCGTCGACCTCCCCGACGGCACGTACACCAAAACCGAGCACGGCACCTGGAAGCAAACCGCACACGACCAGTGCGACACCGTCGAGGACAGCGACTGGGCTGGCGACCGAGAAGGCCTCGCCACCAGCCATCCCGACTACGTCGCGCTCCAGCAATCGCTCGCGCTCAAAGAGACCCCCAGCCGCAGCTACGTCGACGCCATGGGCCGGCCGTTCCTAGCCGTCGCCCACAACAAGCAGGGCAGCAGCGACGAATACCTCCTCACCCGCACCTCGCTGGACATCGAAGGCGCCCCTCTCAGCGTCACCGACCCGCTCGACCGCGTGTGCCAGACCTACGCCTGGTCCATCGCCGGCCAGCTCCTCAAGCAGAGCAACATCGACAGCGGCGCCAGAGTCCAGCTCGCCACCGTCCTCGGCGAGATGCTCAACAAGTGGGACGCGCGCGACCAGCGCTTCCGCGCCGAGTACGACGAGCTCCGCCGCATCACCCATCTCCACCTCAAGATCGGCGCCGGCACCGAGACCACCCTCGAGCGCCGCTACTACGGCGACGACGCAGCCATCACCGCCCCCGAGGACGACAACCTCATCGGCAAGCCCGTCGCCGTCTTCGACGGAGCAGGCCTCCAGAAGCTCGGGCCCTACGACTTCAAGGGCAACCTCCTCACCTCGTCCCGCACGCTCACCCTGCTCGCCAACGCAGGCAGCACCCCCAACTGGAGCGCGCTCAGCGCAACCTCTTTGGCCGACGCCGAGGACACGGCCAGCTCCAGCCTCGAGACCGAGACGTTCACGGAGTCGCGCCAATACGACGCGCTCAACCGCATCACCTCGCTCACCACGCCCGACGACAGCGTCTACACCCCCACCTACAACGTCGCCAGCCTCCTCGAGTCCGTCGATGTCGACGTCCGCGGCGGCGGCTCCGTCAACTTCGTCAAGTCGATCTCCTACGACGCCAAAGGCCAGCGCAAGCAGATCGAATACTCCGACGCCAGCGGCGCCAGGTTCGAGACCACGTACGAGTACGACGAGAAGACCTTCCG
>CAZXMG010000263.1:0-1664 GCA_964641275.1 uncultured Polyangiaceae bacterium | reverse complement strand
ACGTTGGAGCTGACGCGCAGGACTGCGCGCAGCTCAACGTCGGCGTTCGGCGGGGAGGCGACGTGTCACTGAGAGCCCGAGGGATCTGATGACTCGAGAATTCGTGGGAGGCCCACGACGGTCGGAACGCCGCCGACTGCGCCATCGTGCAAGGCTGTGACCAGACCGCACACTTCGACCCGACGCCCCTCTTGCAGGACTTCCCAGTCGCGGACGAGCAGAGTCGCAATGCGCTCGTCGCCAACGCTAACCAGCGCGAAGCCCCCCCTGCCGGATCCGACGATCCCCGAGAAGCAGCACGAAAGACCAAGATCGCCAGCCGTAGCTGGAAAGTGGCAGGGCGGTGAGTCCGCGACATCCTCACGCAGCAGACTATCCGTGGCCCAGTCAAGAAACTCGGTGGTCGCATTAGGCTCGCTCGACCAGCGCGCCGCATAGTGCATTTCGGTCCGAGGACGACCTCGGTGATCAGCGCGTTCCAGGAGCGGCCGAATGCGCTTCCTAGCTGCCTCAAAGCTTGACTCACCAGGTGCGAGAACCGGGGCATTCGTCGACGTGCGGGGCTTCGCAGATGCTGTGGCTATTGACCAGTCGGGCTGCTCTGGGGTCCCGCATGCAAGTAGAACAAGCGCAAACGGTACCCTATTGTGCACAGAAGTGGGAGTCTGGAGGTTGGGGGGCCGGCGGAATCCAGATGTAGTCCGGCTCTGGAGGGCGGCACTCCCCCCAAAAGCAACTGATCGATTCACAATAGCTCTCGCAGGCGCGGTGCTCCCTCCAGCAAGTGAAATGGCCTAAGGCGAGATCAATGTCCGTGGCATTGGGCAAACGATTAACGCCACGTGCGCACAGTCGGTAACTCTCCATGCACTGGTTCTTGCACCCCTCGATGCCGTGTTCAGAGCAGACCCAACACCCGAGGTTTGGCGGCTGGGGCGCCTCCACCACGGATTCACCCGTCGCATCCTGTTGCCCCACGGGGTCCGCAAGTGCGTAGGAGAATGTGTTCGTCTCGCTCGTCGGGACTCGCGTGTCTCGACTCCGCCAACGCCCAACCTCGGCGTCGTAGTCGCGCGCGCCAAACCGCACGAGCCCCGTGTCCGCGTCGTGCAGCCCCCCCGCAAACCCAAACGGCTGGAGGCCAGGCGCCGTGTCGAGCTGGACGCGACCCCAGGCGTCGTAGACCAGCTCCTGCACCAACAGGCCGGTGGTGACATCGACGACCTGCCGCACCGAGCCGAGGTGGTCCTTCACCAAGCGATAAGTCGCCGTGGTCGTGACCATCAGCTCCGGCACGTTGAGGTCCACGGCGTACACAAACCGAGCGACGACGTTGCCCGCACCGTCCAGCTCAGCGACGGGCTGCAGCGCCCCACGCCAGAGCCACGCGCGCTCAAGCACACCGTTGTACAGCTTGCCGACGCGGCGCCCCTGACCGTCGACCAGGTAGGTCACGATGTCGCCGTTGGGCAGCACGACCTCGCGCAGGTTCCCGACCGCGTCGTACTCGAAGTCCCAAGACTCGTTGGTGGTGGTGTTGGTCTTGTTCAACAGCTCGCCGTTGAGCGTGTAGCTGAAGACGAAGTCCCCATAGCTCTCGAGCCGATCTTGGTCGTCGACGATCAGAGACTCCGATGCGAGTCCGCGGTCCGCGCAGCGCTTTT
>CAZXMG010000262.1:0-1717 GCA_964641275.1 uncultured Polyangiaceae bacterium | reverse complement strand
CACCCGCGCGCGGCGGTCCACCGTCTTCGGCCACGTCTTAGGCCGGACGGTTACCCAGCGACGGGTGAAGAGCGTGGAGCACCGAGGCCAACGGCTCGAGTACATCGAGACCACACGTAAGGACGTGGAGGTCGCCACCAAGCTCGCGCACGACGTGCTCGGCAGAAGCCTCGACGAGCTGCCGCCGCAGACCCGCCGGTTGCTACACGCGATCGAAGATCTGGTCAGCGAGCGCATGGAGCACGAGGGGGTGGACAGAGCCATCGTGCGCTTCACTCGCCGCGAGCTGCGTGAGCGAACCGAGTGGGGCAACAGCCAGCTCAAGGTGCACATGGCCCGACTCGAGGAGCTCGAGCTCATCCTCATGCACCGAACACGCGGGCCGCTCGTCCAGTACGAGCTGCGCTATGCCGGCGAAGGAAAGGACGGCCGCCCCTTCTTGCTTGGTCTCGTCGACTACGCTCCGGATCGGCCGGCCTCAACTGGAGACCGGCCGGGGCCCGGCCGGCCCCCAGCCGGCCCTCGGCCGGGTACCAGCCGGTCTCATGAAACACGTACGCCGAGCGAGGAAAAGCGCTGGAATGGCGCCGCCAATCAACCAGCGGGCCAGACCACTTCTATGGCGGCAGGTGAACCATGAGCACCAAACAGAGTGGTGCGTATGCAAAGACACGACGGGAGACCAACCTCGGCAGGCTCCTGCTGCTCGAGCGCTCCAACCGCGAGGGCTTTGCGCATTGGATCAACCGTTATCTCGAGTGGCTCGCCATCCACAACTACGCCAAGCTCACCGTCAAGCTGCGCGAAGCCACGCTGGTCCGCTTCGCCATGTGGTGCCGCGCACGCGGCATGGAGCGCCCGCAGGAGGTCACCAAACCCGTCCTCGAGCGCTACCAGAAGCACCTGTTCGAGAGGCGAAAGAAGTCCAACGACCGCGCTCTCAACTTCCGCACCCAGGCCAGCAACCTCGGCTCGTTGCGCGTCTTCTTCGCGTGGCTCACTCGCCAGAACGCACTGCTCTGGAACCCGGCCAGTGAGCTCGAGCTTCCTCGCATCCCAGACCGCCTGCCACGCGCCGTCCTCAACATCACAGAGGTCGAGACCGTGCTCGCCGCCATCGACGTCAGCTCCGCCATCGGTCTGCGCGATCGCGCCATGATCGAGACCTTCTATTCCACCGGCATCCGCCGCACCGAGCTCGTCTCGCTCCTGCTCACAGACCTCGACGCTGAGCGAGGCCTGATCCTCATCCGTGCAGGAAAGGGCGGCAAGGATCGTATGGTCCCCGTCGGCGCCCGCGCCGTGCACTGGATCGACGCGTACCTGGAGAAGGCCCGCCCCGAGCTCGTGGTCAACACCAAGGAGGCCACCCTCTTTCTTAATCGCTTTGGAGCACCCATCAACCCAGGCTCTTGCACCAACCTCGTCCGTACCCGCGTCGAAGCGGCAAGTTTAGGCAAGTCCGGGGCCTGCCACATGTTCCGACACACCATGGCCACCTTGATGCTCGAGGGCGGCGCCGACGTCCGCTTCATCCAACAGATGCTCGGTCACGTGAACCTCTCCACCACCGAGATCTACACACGCGTCGCCATCCGCATGCTCAAAGCCGTGCACGAGGCCACGCACCCCGCTCGGTTCGACCAGTCAAAGACCTCGGCCGATGTAGGGCCTCGCTTCCCGTCGTGATCCGCCGGCCGATCTGCCCCGGTCTGCC
>CAZXMG010000261.1:0-1741 GCA_964641275.1 uncultured Polyangiaceae bacterium | reverse complement strand
CCTCTCAGACCCGCGCCCCGCCACAAGCACGTCCCAGACCGGACGGTTACGTCGCCGCGGCGGGGCGGCAGCTCGGGCTCCAGTATGAGGACGCGCGGTACCGGCTGAAGTCGGCCCTTGGGCTCATTGGGAAGATGCTGCAGGCGGGCTGATGGTCGACGGGCACCAGGTACCTCGTCTCCGCGCTTGATCGCTACGCCTGGTGACCGCAGCTGCAGTCGAAGCACCCGCCGCCCTCTGCACAAGTGCCGCAGGTCTCATGGACGGCTTTTCGCAGCGCTTCCCTCGCCCGGAACACGCGCACCCCCGCATTCCCCGCTGAGATGCCGGTGTCCGATGCGAAGTCTTTCACCGTCTTCTCATCGAGCTCGACGCTGCGGAGTGCCGCTGCGTATTCGGGCTTCAGCGCGTCGGCCAGCTTGGTTACGCATTGACATGCTTGTGCCTCGCGCTCCACGGCGTCGAGCGTCTCGCTCTGCTCCTCCTGGAACGAGCTAGCGACCTTGTCCCTGACGTCGCGACGGCGCCGATCGTCGATGATTGCGTTGCGCAAGAGACGAAAGAACCAGGCACGGGCTGCGTCGGGCGTCTCGATCTGGCCTGCGCGCTCGGCCGCGCGAACGTAACCGTCCGGCGTAAGACGTGGTTGTGGCGGGCCGTGGGTCTGAGAGTCTCGCGGCATGGCACAAGCTCGAGCACGAGAGTTCTGGGAGCGGTTGGTTCGCGAGGTGAGGGCCGGTGAGAGCCAGGCGTCCGTGGCCAAGCGTCACGGGGTCTCGGGCTCCAACCTCGGCAAGTGGTGCATACGGCTCCAGCAGGAGGCCCCGCGGCTGCTCCCCGTGCGTGTCGTGGATGAGCGGACGCGGCGCCTGGAGATCTTGGTCGGCGTGGTGCGCGTCGCGTTCGAGGAGGGCACCGCGCCAGCGTACGTGGCCGCGATCGCCCGCGCGCTGTCGTCGTGACGCTGCTGCCGGTGGGCGTTCGCGTGTTCGTGACGCCGACGCCGATCGATCTGCGCCGCGGCCACGATGGGCTCGCCGCGTTGGTCCGTTCCGAGTGGGGGGATCGACTGTTCGCGGGGGACTTGTTTCTGTTCCTGGGTCGCCGGCTCGACCGCTGCAAGATCCTGTTCTGGGCTCGGGGAGGTCTCGTCCTCTACTACAAGCGTCTGGAGCGCGGCCGGTTTCGACCTCCGGCGGTCAGCGCAGACGGCAAGGCGATCGAAATGGACATGACCGCGCTCGCAATGCTGCTCGACGGGATCGACGTGCGGCGGGTGCGCCGCCCCGCCCTCTGGGGACCAAAGCTGTCCGGTCGCACGCAGGGGATCGACAACTCGATCGAGGTGTGATCAAAGCTGTTCGTTGGCTCCCGACGACGACCATCACCAATGCCGCTGGCGCGACGAAGCCGAGCTGCTGCGAGGCGAGGCCGACCAGTTGCGAGGCGAGGCCGACCAGCTGCGCGTCGAGACGGGCCACCTCCGCGATGAAGTCGAGGTCCTGCGTCAGCAGTTCGCCGCGCTCGAGCGCAGGCTCCTCGGACCCAAGAGCGAGAAGATGCCACCGATGGCTGGAGAGGTCCGCAAGCAGCGGCCCGCGAGCCCCGACGAAGCCAAGAGGCTGCGCGAGCAAAATCTCCGAGCACGAAAGAATCTCCCGACCGAGATCGTGCCGGTTGCCGTGTCCGCGGCAGAGCGGACGTGCCCATCGTGTGGCAACGACGAGCTGAAGACCGTCGG
>CAZXMG010000260.1:0-1744 GCA_964641275.1 uncultured Polyangiaceae bacterium | reverse complement strand
ACGGTCGGCCTACGGCCTCCCTCTGGCGCTTGCCGCAGAACGCCGGTACGTTGGCCAGACTGCTTATGGCCGCAGTGGGCGTCTTAGACGTCGTCTTTCGCGGCCACTGGCGTGGTTCCTGCTTCCGCCAGCTGGCTTCGCGAACTGTGCCTGGCACCTCCGCTCGCTCGGTGGCGTTGCGGCCGCTGACCCGCTCGGCGACCACACCTTCGCGAAGACCTTTCAAGGTCATCGCCGAAGGACCTGCCCAGAATCTCGCCGGACTGGTCTGCTCGCGGCCGGGGCCCAGCTCCTGTGCTCGAGGCCTGGACGCCCCTGCTGTCCAACAAAGCGATGAACCCGACGACCACACTCCCTCGCTTCGCTCAGTCGTGCGTTCGCGGGTTATCGCTGCTACGTTGGCCGGACCGGAACGCCGACCATGACGATGCATGCCTGCGCTGAATGCGGCGAGTTCATTCGGTCGGAGCGCATTGCCGGCTGCGCGCATTGCGCGGCGACGTTTCATGAGCGCTGCGTTGCCACGTGCCATCCTTGCAGCAATTGCGGCGGACCACTCACGCTAGGTGAAGTCCCCCCGCTCGTTGCAATTTTCAGGCTCGACCGCGAGCTTCGGGACGCTCCGACTGAAGATGCGCAGCTCGACATCGTCGAGCGACGATGGGAAACCGGCGAGATTGCGGGTGGCGAGTACGAATTCTTGCTCGACGCCGTGCATGGCGAAGCCCACGGTGCCTACTCCAGGGAGTTGGTGTTGATCGACCTTAGATCGGGCGATCGCTGTCGGATTCGCCACGCGCTGTACGATGCCTCCTCGCGTGACGCCGACACCACCTGGGCAGAGAAGACCTGCGTCGCGTACGCTGCGTCACCCGACGGTGCCGTTCAATTGGCTGCAGTGATCGCCCTCGGTCATCTGGCTCAACGAGCCGAACTCTCTGGTGAGACGCTCGAGACTGTGGCCGGCGCTCTCTCCGACGGCTCCGCACTCGCCGAGTTCGATCGACTGCGCGTGTACGTTCTTCGCCTGCGCGCACGCAAGCGGCCGGCCAACTGAGCGTTGCACCCGACGACCGCCCTCCCTCGCTGCGCTCGGTCTGGCGTTCGCGGGTGAACGCCGGTACGTTAGCCGGACTTCCTGACAAGTGCCCATGGCGCGTCGTACCCGAACGGAATCCTCGGACCTCGAGATTGCTGCCCTGGTCCAGCGCTTCGTCGAGACCCTACGGCAGTATGTCGATGGCGCGATCGCTGCGCGAGAGTTGGCGGATTTCGCACGAACCCTCTGGCCGGAGGCGAGCGGGCAGGGCACTCCATTCCCGGGCAATGGCCCCGCATCGGTCGCGTTCGACTCGATCTGGCGACCTGCGGACGGCGAACTCCGGATGACCGACGTGCAGGGCTACATTCGCTGGCTGACGGTCGGAGCGGGCAGCTTCCCCGGGCGCGTGTGCGGCGTACGTGTCAGCGCGGCCGAACTCGCACGGCGCCTCTCCCTTCCCACACAGCGATACGTCCTCGACGGGCTCGGCTGGGTCGAATCAGTGGAGTTCGCCTCTCCAATCACCGGGCGCCAGTTCCACGCCGAGTCTTCGATGATGCCCGGCGTGCCCGACAACGTGTTCGTCCGCGTGTCCGAGGAGCGCGGTGACCCGCCGCCGTTCCTGGATCTTTGTAATACCCTCGCGATAGGGTGCAGATCTGATGCTGACGCTGGGGCGGCGGGAATTTCTGCGGGAGGAGC
>CAZXMG010000259.1:0-1751 GCA_964641275.1 uncultured Polyangiaceae bacterium | reverse complement strand
GGGCAGGTCGACCGCGTTTTCGACCCGGCGGGCAGCCGGGATCAGCGGGTGGCCGAGCTCTTCCGCGATGAGGCGCGCCTCGCCTTCCTCCACGTTGGGGAAACAGTAGGAGGGGTGCTCCCCCGCGTAGGTGGCCGCGCTCGCGAGCGCCTCGATCTCCCCCACGGCGTGCAGCCACGCGCGCGCGCGCTTGCCCGAGCGCATACGCCAGCGCTCGAGCGCCAACGCCACCCACACGTCGTACAAGAACGCGAGGTTCACGATCACGTGGATGATCGGGTTGTGACGCAGGTCCGCGAAGCCGATGATGCGCTCGAGCTTGGCGATCTCGCGAGAGGCCAGGATGTCTTCCGAGCTCAGCGCGCCCACCGCCCGCCGCAGCAGCTCGTTCTGGGGCTTCATCGCCTCGACTCGTTCGAACAACGCGCGAAAGCGCCCAAACGGGGCCTCGCGTGACGAGACGAACGTCACCATCTTGTCGATCGGCTTGTACAGCGCGCCGAGCACCAGCACCTGCCCCACGAACGGGAGCCAGAACAGGTGCCCGAGCCAAGGGCTGAGGCCCACGAGCAGCGGCTTGGCCAGGAAACTGAGCGCCGTCAGCGGCACCAGCACTTTGGCCAGCGCGACCAAGGTGCTGCGCGGGTGCGGTTTGCCTTCGACCGGGAGCTCCTGCGGCGCCTCGCCCCAGACCGCGAGCGGCTCCTCGCTGCGACCGCGGCTCTCGGCGCGGCGCCCCCAGATGCTGAGGTCCTCCATCAGCACCGGCGTCTCGAGCAGCTCGATCGCGGCCTCCTGGCGAAGGGTGACTTGAGCAACCTTGGCGGGCTTGGACAGATACCCCGCCAACGTCTCCTCCCCGATCGCGGTCTCGCAGCGCGACAACGCGAGAAATAGCGAGTTGGGGCCGAACAAATCCAGGTCGGAAGCGTTCGGGTGATCAGGCACCAGAAAACGTGCCCCGCTGCGGTCAGCCTCCACCCGGCTCTTGGTGGCGGGCTCCTCTGCCGGCTCGCCCAGCATGCGGCCGAGCCCCGCCTTCACGTAGGAGGTCCGCTCCGCGAGCAGCAGCTCCTCCGAGGCAATCAGCGCGTGGCGCACCACGAGCGCGATGAACAGCAGCAGGCACAGCGCCGGCGCGGCCCACAGCCAGCGCCCGAAGTCGCCGAGCCAAGCGGCCAGCGCCCCACCGATCATGACCAACATGACCCAGCCGCGCTGGCTCGAGAGCCGGTCGCTCTTCTCCGAGACCAGCGAGAGCGCCCGGTCGAGCTCCTTCTTGCGTTCCTCGTAGTGCGCCCGAAGGCCGGTCCTCACGGCGCGGGGCGTAGCACATTGCAAGGGCGGGCGCGCGGGATTAGGGTCCAGCGACCGATGTTCGCCTGGATCAAGAAGCTGTTCGGCACGTCACACGAGCGCACCATCGCCAAGCTGCGGCCCAAGGTCGAGGCCATCAACGCGCTCGAGGACGAGATCAAGGCGCTCGACGACGCCGCCCTCAAAGCCAAGACCGCCGAGTTCAAGGAGAAGCTCGACAACGGCGCCACCTTGGATGACATCCTGATTCCCGCCTTCGCGGTCTGTCGCGAGGCTGGCCGGCGATCGTTGAAGATGCGGCACTTCGACGTGCAGCTGATCGGCGGCATGGTGCTCCACTCCTGGTCCATCGCCGAGATGCGCACCGGCGAGGGCATGACGCTGGTGGCGACCTTGGCCTGTTTCCTGAACGCGCTGGAGGGCAAGGGCGTCCA
>CAZXMG010000258.1:0-1781 GCA_964641275.1 uncultured Polyangiaceae bacterium | reverse complement strand
GTGGAAGAGCCGAACAGCACGTTGGAGCTGACGCGCAGGACTGCGCGCAGCTCAAACGTGCTGTTCGGCGAGACCACGGAATTTCTACTGCTCGGGCTCGCCATCCTCGAGCCAGATCAAATCGTAGTCCACGTCCGCCCCGATCGAGGCCAGCGCAGCGATTGTTCGCGCCGTCAATCCGTATCCCCTGGGCCGGTCCGCCTCGGAGTCGCGAATGGCAACGATCGTAAGACCGAACTCTAGACCTGGCAAAGGAAAGCTGTCAGTGAGAATCATCTGGGAAACAACCGAAGTAACGTACTTCTCGACCTCTTGCTCCGGCTCCAGCGCCAAATTTGACAGGTCGTGCTTGGGTGCGTTCCACATCGCAAGCCCCTGCATTGGTCCTCTCAACGGTCGAACCCGCGCGTCAGCAAGACGGATGAGCAAATTCCAGCGCTCGATAACATCTGGAGAGCCTTGTGCACAGAGGTAGCAATAGATTCTCATCGACTACCAGATGGCCCAAGTCGAGATCTTGGGCCCGTCAAGCGCGCATTGTCCGTGGGCCGCGATCTTGATGGAGTGGTCTTTGCACGCGCAGATGTCGTACTTGCTGCCGTTGCGCTTGCCCACGAACTCCGCCTTGAATTCGTGCGGGTCGTCAATTCCGGCCCGGCGAAGATGGTAGTTCGAGGCGGTTGTACATTGCGGCGGGTCGGGCTCGTCGTCGTCGTCTAGCGAGCATTCGCCCGTGGCCAGATCGTTTAGCGCCGGCTCGGCAACGGGAGCGCCAATCGAAGGGTCAATGCCAGGGGGGCGTGGCATCGGTGGCGGATCCAAGATGGTCTTGATCGCGCGAGACTGCAGGTATCGCTTCAGCGCATATTTCGCCAGTTGACCAACAAGACGCCCGCCCGGATCGACGCTGTTAACAGGGTCATCGCCACCGTAGCTCCAGAGGTTGGGACCGGCGGCGGCTTTGAGCGGGTCGCCCGCGGTCCACCGCCCCACCTGGGCGTCGTATTCGCGCGCGCCAAACCGCACGAGCCCCGTGTCCGGGTCGTACAGCCCACCCGCAAAGCCAAACGGCTGGAGTCCTGGCGCCGTGTCGACCAGCACTCGACCCCAGGCGTCGTAGACCAGCTCCTGCACCACCGCCCCCGTGGCCACGTCGACCACCTGCCGCACGCTGCCAAGGTGGTCCTTCACCAGCCGGTAGGTCGCGGTGCTGGTGACCATGAGCTCGGGCACGTTGACGCCCTCGGCGTACACGAAACGCGCAACCACGTTCCCGGCGCCGTCGAGCTCCGCCACCGGTTGCAGCGCCCCGCGCCAGAGCCAAGCCCGCGCGAGCACGCCGTTGTACAGCTTGCCGACGCGCCGGCCCTGGCCGTCGACCAGGTAGCTCACGAGGTCGCCGCTCGGCAGCACGACCTCGCGGAGGTTGCCTACCGCGTCGTATTCAAAGTCCCACGATTCGTTGGTCGCGGTGTTGGTCTTGTTCAGGAGCTCGCCGTTGAGCGTGTAGCTGAAGACGAAGTCCCCGTAGGTCTCGAGGCGGTCCTGGTCGTCGACGGTGGCGGCAAAGGCACCCGCGCTATTGAGCGACGAGATGCGATTGCCGTTGGGGTCGTACGCGTAGCTCTCGACGAGGTCGCCGTCCTCGGTGACGGTGGTCAACCTGCCGGCTGCGTCATACCCGTACGCCGTCACGACACCGTTCTCGGTCTTCTCCGTGATCCTGCCGAGGTCGTCGCGCAGGTAGCTGAAGCTCAACAGCGGCGACCCGCTCACAGTGG
>CAZXMG010000257.1:0-1799 GCA_964641275.1 uncultured Polyangiaceae bacterium | reverse complement strand
GCGGTGGCGGCGCGGGCGGCGGGAAGGCACCGGGTGCGCCGCCCAGGAAGGGCAGCGCCCCTCGCGCGTTGGCGATCATGCGCATCGCTGCGTCGGGATCGATGGCCATGGTGCTGTTGCCCTGCGACTCGGGCTCGTCGATGTCGATGGGCGCGCCCTGTTGCCTGAGCTTGGCCAGGTCCACGAGCTGTTGCCCGACCTGCATGGTCTTGGGCTCGGGCTTGAACGCAGGCGCAGCGGGCGCGGGGGCGGCAGCTTGTTTGGGGGGAATGCGCTGCGTCGCCGGGCTCGCATCTGCTTGCGCGTGTGCGCCCACCTCGAAGCCGATCACGACCTTGCTGCGCGCGATCATCGACTCGTCCGGGCAAGGTGTGGTGCCGCGCCAGACCACGCTGACGATCTGACGGTCGCCGTCGATCGACAGGGTGTCTGCCTTCAGCTCGATCGGGCTGCCGGAAGGAGCCGTGGGCGAGAGCAGCAGGGCGCTGGCGCGTGCACCAGGCAGCTTGCTCCTGACCGAAGGGCGCCCCTCGAACAGGCCCTCGAGCGTGATGAGCTCGTCGCCCTTCAGCCGCCGCAGCTGCTGGTCTTGAGGCGCCGCCAAGAAGAAGCCGAACGAGATGTCGTTCGGCATCTCTGGACGCAAGCCCTCGAGCAGGCGCAGGTCACCTCGCCCGACGAACCGCAGGCGCGCGTTCCAGGAGCGCGCGAGCGGCGCGAAGCCAGCCGGCGCGCTGGGATCGTCGGGCGAGACCACGTTGGGCCAGCGCCCCTGGTTCGGCGCGATGCCGACCGGGTTCCACATGCCGTCGCCCCAGGTCCGCTCCCACGTCAGGGGCACCGTCCGAAAGCCCGCGGGCTGGGCCTGCGGACCGAAGCGGTCACCGACGACGTGCAGCGTCTTGTCGACCGAGCCGCCTTCCCCTTCGACCGCGAGCCTGACCACGGCCTGCGTCGCAGGCGCGCTCGGCCAGGCGCTGCCGGTGAACAGGACCTCTGCGCGCGGCTTGTGCGGGGCGATGTCGACGTCGGCGATCAGCGAGCCGCGCGGCGCGATCAAGCGCTCCTCGAGCACCAGGTCCTCGCTGATCACGGGGCGTGCCACGCCGTCGTCCAGACTGTACGTCGCCTTGACCACGACGGTGAGGTTCGTCCTGCCCACGTGGCGCCACACCACCGCGCCGGCCGTAGCGGCGCTCGCGTTCTCCATCGCGATCGGCCATTGGACTCGCACGTGAGGAGAGACAGGCTACCGGTAGGCGGGCGGCGGGGTAAACCTGCGATCCGCCGTCAGTCGTCTTTGGCGGGCGGCGCGAGCACGCGGACGCGCTTCACCTGCCGCGGAGACGCGTTGACCACTTCCAGCACCACGCCGCCCTCCGTGGTCAGCCGATCGCCGGTGATCGGTATGCGGCCGGACAGCTCGAGGCATAGGCCCGCCAGCGTGGTGTACGTGTCGCTCTCGGGCAGCTCTACCTCGGTCTCGCGGGTGAACTCACGGATCGGCGTGTCCCCGCGCACGACCCACGTGCGTGGTCCCTCGCTCTGGATGGGGTTGGGCTTGAGCTCGTCGTGCTCGTCGGCGATCTCGCCCACCAGCTCCTCGACCAGGTCTTCGAGCGTGACGATGCCGGTCATGGCCCCCTCCCCGTCGACCACGATCGCAAGCTGCACCCGCTTGGTGCGCATCTCCTTCATCAGGTCGACAGCGCGTTTGTCCTCCGTCACCTTGAAGGCTTGGCGAGTCGCGTCCTCGAGCACGAACAGCTGCTGCTCGACCAGCAGCGCCATCAAGTCTC
>CAZXMG010000256.1:0-1817 GCA_964641275.1 uncultured Polyangiaceae bacterium | reverse complement strand
GCGGCACCCGCATCGCCCACGTGCGCCTGCTCGGAGACCAGCCGGTGGTGGTGGATCGCTACCAGGCGCCGAGCAAGTTCGTGGGCGCGCTCGCTGAGAACGACTTCGGGGTCTACTTCCTCGTCCCGGCGCCCGGCGGAGGCTTCGACCCGGTGCGCGTCCCGCGCTCCAGCTTCGTGCCTGCTGGCTGCTCCGCCAGCCCGGTGTTCTGAGCCGTGGTGTCCACGATAAAGGCCACGTTGGCATGGGCGGCGCTGCTTTGCTTTGCAGCGGGCTGCAGCGACAGCGAGGCTATGGGCGGAGGCGGCGCCACGTGCACGGGCGCCGATTGCGGCATCTCCTCGTCCACCGGCTCGAGCTCAGTAAGCTCGGGCTCGAGCATGTTGCCTCCCGCCACTGCCCAACCACCGCCAGGCTGGCACCGGTGGGACGTCCTGCCAGAAGATTGTGCGATCTTTGTCCCCGACGACCTGTCCACGATCGAGCCCCTGGTATGGGAGCCCTGCCCCTTTATGCCCGATGGCTGTCGCCGCGCCGGCGCACCCTGGGCGGCTGAGTACGGTTGGGGCTACGGCGGCATCATGACCGTGCGCTCGGGGGGAGCGAACCCGGAGTTCGCGGTGGTACGCCGGGCCGAGAGTGACACTTGGGAGCTTCAGGCGTGGCGTGGCGACACCATCCTCGGAGCATGGCGAAGGGATCCCAATGGAGGTCAGTGTGGCGCAGCTGGACCGCTCTTCGAGGGCGACCGCGTTCAGTGGGCAGCCTTACGGCAATACGCGCCGTCCGACCCCATCATCTTTGAGGCCGTGTCGGTTCCCGAACTCCTCACCGGACCGCAGGAGCTTTTCCGCTTCGACCACCCAGCGCCCGCTTGGCCGGAGGGATGGTTTTACCGCACCGAGCGCCTGCTGGTTGTGGACGAGAACGAGGGTGGAATGACCGTAGCGGACCTCGGAACTGGGGAGTCCTTCCGCCCAACGCTTCCGACCAACGTCGCTACCTTCGGGAACATCGCGGCCTTCGAGGACACCGTCTTTTTCTACGGCTACAACTATGCCCTCTCGGGCCTGTGGACGTGGACGCCGGCTGCCGGCAGCGTCCCCCTGTTGAAGGACGACACCTACTCGTACGACATGTTCGACACCGACGGCGCTGACCTTGCGTGGATTCGATCTGAAGGCTTCCTTGGCCCGCTCTCGTTTCAGTCCTACGAGCTCTGGACGTCTCCCTTTGCCACCAACGCCGCTGACTTGATGCCCTCGAAGGTGGCGGATCTGGACCTCCCCGGCATGGTGGATGACGCGCTCAGCGTCGGCGAAGGCTGGGTGTCCGTGTGGTTTGGCCCAACTGACACGCGACTCTACAACTTGGCGACCGGCGAAGTCCGACGGCTACCGATCGATCCTGGCGTGAGCTACCAGATGGGCACGCACGGCCTCGTCATCCGCGACGGAGACGTGTGGGTCAAGAGCTTCCCCACCGGCGCGCCAGGCAACGACGTGCGCTGGATCACCGTCTTCGACCTGTCCAAGCTCCCGCCGGGATAGCGCAGACCGCGATGAGGTGGGTGAATGCGCACGCCCTCCCACGCTTCGAACGCGCGATCTGCAGGCTTCGTTGTCATCGCACGGCGAGAGCCCGTACGCTCGTTCCCGTAGCAACGGGAGGTGGGTGATGCGGGTGCTGGACGTCAACCGTCGCTGTGTCGTGGCTTTCTGGTGCCTGGCGATGAGCGGGTGCCCCAACGGGTCGCGGCAAGGTAACCGTACGGCCAGCGACGCGGCCGACGTGGGTCGACGCCCGAAGGGTGCGGT
>CAZXMG010000255.1:0-1870 GCA_964641275.1 uncultured Polyangiaceae bacterium | reverse complement strand
TGACCGCGCCTCGCTGTGCACCCACGCAAAGAACTCGTCCATCAGCGGGCCAACGCGCCGCGCCCGTTGCACCTTCCGCTCCGATGGGGGGAGTTTCGCGAGGGCGTTGTCAGCTGCGTAGATCGCTCGGATCCGCATCAGCCCTTCAAGCCCGACCTTGTACTTGCAGATCGCCGCCTCGAAGAAATAGCGCCGGCAGTGTGCCCAGCAGCCGACGAGCGTAGGCCCCTTGTCGTCGAGCTCAGGGGGGCCGCGCTCCAGGATGTCGTACACGCTGCTGGCGTCGCTCTGAAGCAGCCCGGTGAAGCCCTTGAGCAGCTGGGCGACGACGGCCGAGCTGTGCTCGCTCGCGTACTCGAACAGCACGTGGTCGCAGTCGGCCACGACGGTGAAGAAGTGTCCCTTCTTGCACGGTCGCTTGGCGCCTCCGTCGCGCGCGCCAGGCTGGATCGCCGCGCCCGTGGCGTCCGTAGACAGCACGTTGCAGGCGGTCCGCGCGTGCTCGAGCATCGCGTGCACGATCGTCGAGCCGAGCGCGTTGCCAATCTCCTCCATGTTGCGGCTCATCACGCTGCGGTCGAGCGGCACGCCCTCGGTCTCGAGCTGCTGCTCCAGACGATGGTGCGGCACACCCAGCCCGAACTTCTCGACAGCGAGCCACGCGAGCAGCGACGTGTGCAACATCCCGCGGCTGAGGACCGCCTTCGGCGATTCGACGCCGAGCACCGTGGTCCCACCCTCTGCCGACGGGATTCGATACTTCGCGGTCCGTTTGACCACTACGAAGAAGCCGCCCTGGCGCCGTCCAAGCTGGCGGCTCTCCTCGAACCCGATCAGTTCTCCCTGCGCTGCCAGCGCAGGATCGGTCAGCTCGACGACCACCTTCGGCAAGGTCGAGACCGACAGGTCGCGCCGGCCCTTGGGCCTGGCTCGCTCCTTCGCTGGCTCGTCGTCTTGAGCGCTGCCATCGCCTTTGTTCTTTTGGGCGAGCTCGTCCAGGTGCTTCTGCAGCACGGCCTGGTCTTTGAGGATCTCACCAAGGAGCAGCTGGTGCTCATGCGTGCCCCCGCGCTCCGACCGCGTGCCGAACAGCTTGCGCTTGAGCAGCGCGATCTCGTCGGCATGGTTGATCAGCGCGCTCTCCAGCACCGCGGTCTTGCCCTCCAGCGAAGCGATCAGCTCGCGCTGCGCAGCGACGAGCTTCTCGAGTTGCTCGCGCTCTTCTCGCACCTGGGCGTGCTCGGCCGCACTCACCATTCCGTGGGTCATCGCCGCATCTTGGATGCGCGACAAGGTCAACCAAGCTCACGCTGCGATCACTTTCAGTGCGTGATGCGCGTGGCTAGCCCAGCGAAGATCGCCTCGAACGCGGCCTCGCTCAACACCACGCTCGTGTCGCCCGCGCGGATCGCGCGCGGGATCTCGAACAGCCCTTCGTCGAGTCGCTTGTAGACCAGGACCACGCCCGTGCCGTCCCACGACAACACCTTCACCGTCTGGCGCTTGCGCCCAAAGAACACGAACAACGCGCGCGACCGCGGCTCGCGCTTCATGCGCTCGCGCACGACTCCACCGAGCCGCTCGAATCCGAGCCGCATGTCCACGGTCTCGGTCGCGACGAAGATCTCGACGCCCTGGGGAATGATCACCGTGGCGCCTCCAGCGCGGCGACCACTTGGCGCAGCACCTCGACGTCGAATCCAGCGCTTACGCGCACCCGGGCCGAGCCGATCTCGATCACCAGTGCCGGCGCGCTCGCGGTCACGTGGACGCGCGCGAACTTCGGCGCGCTGGCCGCCCGCGCTCGCTCTTCTCGCCACCACCGCTCCAGCGTGGACTTCCCGTACCCACGTGTCTTCGCGAATTGCGC
>CAZXMG010000254.1:0-1953 GCA_964641275.1 uncultured Polyangiaceae bacterium | reverse complement strand
TCCCCACGCAGATCCCGAAGACCGCCGCCGTCTGCTCGGCGTTGAGGCCAAGCGCATCCTTGTAGAGCAAGATCTGAAAGCGGTCCTCGGGCTTGTAGTGCGGCCGCTTGGCGGGCGGGATCTGCTCGAGGCGGCGCAGCACGATGTCGGCCCGCAGGCGCTCCTGGGCGCAGCGGTCGCTGAACGCGTCGCGCTCGTCGATGATCTTGAGGCCCCCGAGCGGGCTCTGGAATGCGCGGTAGCTGATCAGGGCCTTGAGACGCCACGTGAGCGCAATGACGTTCCGGAGCGCCACACGCACCAGCACGGGCCAGCTGACGGGCAACTCGGGGAGCACGGGGGGGCGGAGCACGCGCCGCGAGCCACCCACGGAAGCGCATTGGCCGCAAGATACACTTTTATACCATTTTGGCCCGTAACTATCGATTTTGATGTGGGAAACGGAGCTCGTCCAGCCTTGCGGCCGGCCGCCTCGTGTCTATGCTCGTCACCTCGGGCGCACGCGCCCCTCGCTCCCTGACATCGCCCACCTGCAGCCCGCTCCGGCGCAGCGCATAGCGCGCGCCGGAGCGCCCACCTGCGCAACTACCTCCCGCCCTGGACGTGCTCCGCCAGGGCCGCTACCACCAGGCGGAGGGCCTGCTCCAGCTGCTGCACCACCAGCGCGTGCGGCAGCCGCAACACGCGATAGCCCATGCGACCGAGGTCCCGGTCCCGCCGCGCGTCAGCGCGCACCCGAGCCGGCTCCTGGTGAATGCCCCCGTCCACTTCCACCACCAACCGCGCCCGCGGCGCGAGAAAGTCCACGATGTAATCGCCCAGCACCACCTGCCGCCGGAATGGCACGCCCAGCCGCGAGCCCCGCAGCGCCTGCCACAACAGCGCCTCCGACAGCGTGGGCGCCACACGCATGGTGACCGCACGCTCGGCCAGGACCGCAGCACGATGAGGAGAATGAGCACGACGCATGGGGACCTCCAGAGCCCGGCCGTGGGGGCCGGGCTTCGCCCCCATTGGCGCAGGACCCGTGAATCGCTCCCGGGTCCACCCCACACTTGATCACCGCCCACCTCACGCGCGCGCTCCAACCCAACCCCGGGAGCGAGGCACGGGGCGTGCGCCCCAGGGGCGAACAAGACCGGCACCCACGGACGCGCGCGTCACCTTGCGACGTGCTCTGGGCAGAGCAGAGGTGGTAGGGTGCGCCATGCCCGTCTCGCTGTCCCACGAAGGCATCGTGCGCCTGTTCGAGAACAGGCCCGACCTCGCCCCCGAGCTGCTTCGCGATGTATTGCACCAGGTCTTGCCCGCCTACCAAGAGGCCCGCATCAGCTCCGAGAGCATCAACGTCCTGCCCGCCGTGCTCGAGCGCCGCGCCGATCTCGTCGTGCTCTTGTTCGACAACAAGCCAGTGCTCGCGATCATCGTCGAGGTCCAGCTCGCCATCGACAAGGACAAGCTCGACGTCTGGCCCGCCTTCGTCACCATCAGCCGCACCAAATTCGGGTGCGAGGCCTGCGTCCTCGTCGTGACCCCGGCGGAGAGCGTCGCGGTCTGGGCGCGCCAAGGCGTGCGGCTCGGCCCCGCCAACCACTTCAGCCCGTTGGTCATCGGCCCCAACGCCGTCCCCGTCGTCGACGATCCAGCTCGCGCCACCCAAGACCCGGAGCTCGCCGTCCTGTCCGTCATGGCACACGGCAAAGACCCCGTGCGCGGAGCACGCGTCGCTCTCGCAGCCTTCCAAGCCACCCGCGGCTTGGACGAGGAACGCATCCTGCTATACTCCGACCTCATCGAGAGCGCGATCAGCGACGCCGCACGCGCCACCCTCCAGGAGCTGCTCATGTCATCCGGCAACTACGAGTTCCAGAGCGAGTTTGCCAAGACCCATCAGGCCAAGGGAAAGGCCGAGGGAGAAGCCAAGAGCATCCTGCGCTTTCTTCGTGCCCGGAA
>CAZXMG010000253.1:0-1964 GCA_964641275.1 uncultured Polyangiaceae bacterium | reverse complement strand
CACACGGCTTACCGGTGGTCTCTCGAGTCGCTGCATTACGCGGCCTCCTTGTGAAGGGAGCTTTGCTCCGGATAGCGGACCGTTCCGCGCAGGCGATGTAGCCCGAGGTCGTGGAAGGATTCGCGAGTCCAGCGCTCCACCTCACCCGGCCGGAGGTGACGTCCCTTGCGCCGGATGCGCAGCTCCTTGAGACGTCGCCACACGTACGTGTCGAGTTGGTTGAAGCGCTTGGCGGCGTTGCCCGTGCGGAAGTAGTTGCCCCACCCGCGCAAGACGGGGTTGAGATCGGAGATGACATCGCGGAGATCCACGTGGCATCGAGACCTCGGGGTCAGCTCCTTCACACGCTGCCGGATGCGCTGCATCGAGCGCTGAGACGGCCAGCGTTGGAGGAAGTAGAGGCGTTTACCTTTCTCCTCCAAGAGCTTGCCGCTCAGGCGCTTGTGCAGATGGCAGCCGAGAAAGTCGAAGCCCTCTTTGCCATCGTAGAGTTCGACTCGTCTCGTCTTGTCGGGGTGTAACTCGAGGCCGAGTCGCTGAAGGATGACCTTCACGCGTGCTTCGGCCTGCTCGCACTCCTTCTTGGTTCGGCACATCACCACGAAGTCGTCCGCGTATCGCACCAGCGTCCCTAGCGGGGCGCTGTGGCGGGTCCACAAGACGTCGAGCACGGAGAGGTAGATGTTGGAGAGCAGTGGCGAGATGACCCCGCCCTGCGGTGTGCCCGACGTCGTGCGTGACACGACGCCCTCCTCCATCACCCCGGATTCGAGCCACTGCCGCACCAGCTTGAGCACGCGCCGATCCGAGATGCGCTTCGCCACGAGCTTCATCAGCTTGTCGTGATCGATGCTGCCAAAGTAGTCGCGGATGTCGGCGTCGAACACATGATGGCCTCCCTTGGCGCCGAGCTTCCTCAGCGTCTCCAGGGCCATCGTCGCGCTCCGCTTCGGCCGGAAGCCGTACGAGCACGGAAGAAAGTCCGCCTCGAAGATCGGTTCCAACACGAGCTTCGTCGCCATCTGCGCCACTCGGTCTCGGACCGTCGGGATGCCCAGCGGTCTCTTCTTCCCATCGGTCTTCGGGATGTACCGGCGTCGGACCACGTTCGGCCGGTACTCGCCTGCACGCAGCGCAGCGCTGAGCTCTTCCAGGAAGCGCTCGACGCCGTGCTCCTCGACGTCGCGGATCGATTGGCCATCGATTCCCGCGGCGCCTCGGTTCGCTCTCACCCGCTTCCACGCTTCCTGGAGGACGTCACGCCTCCAGATTTGGTCGTACAGCGCGTGGAAGCGCCGTTCCGGAGATCGCTTGGCTGCGACCCAGAGCCGTCGTTGCAGTTGTTGCACTTTCTCGCGCGGCCTACGGCCGGCGGGGTCGTTAGGTCCGGACGTGCCGGCCATTCCCTCGCGCTTACCTGCTCCGGCGGCGTGACCACCGCAGGGACCCTTCCCTCCCGCCGCGTTGTTCTGCACGGCGTTCGTTCCAGACGTTCGCGCGTCTTTCTCCAGTACTACGATCCCCTCGGACTCCCGCTGCGCAGCGCTCGATTTCGCCTTTGGCTTATACGAGCCGCCTTGCCGCGACGACGGCAACGCAGACGGGCCTCTCGTGTTCCGCTCTTCCCCTTGCACGCGTGCTGCGCCCCATACCCCGCCGGTGCCGACCGCGCGCTTCGGATCTCGCGCTGCCGGTGTTGCCTTCGCCGTGAGATGAGCGGCTCGGCCCCCGGATTGTTCATCTGTCGAGGCTGCAGGCTTCACTTCATGTTGCGGCCCACGTGCTTGCTCCCCGCTGCGCGGCTCTCGCCGCCTCACGGGCTCTTGATGCCCCGCTCGGGCCGGGCGGATCTCTCCTCCCGCCTGGGGCCTGCTACTCGGCGCTCCGACGCTTACCGAGGCGGGACTCTCACCCGCTGGGGAAGCGCAGCTTGAAGCAGCTCGTTCGTCGGGCGAGCCCGACGG
>CAZXMG010000252.1:0-1981 GCA_964641275.1 uncultured Polyangiaceae bacterium | reverse complement strand
GTCGGCGCCTCCGGCTGCCTTGGTGATCGGGTTCGTCATGCGGCCTCCGTCTGCGGCTGGGCGTCAGGCTCGGCGGGCGGCGGGGCCGGCGCCGGTGCGGGCTCCGGCACGCGACGCGCGGAGCCACCGATCGAGAAGCCCGTGAGGTCTCCGCTCTTCACGCGGTCCCACAGCTCGTCGGACAGCACCCGCACCGCGAGCATCCAGGTGCCCTTGCGCACGGTGAGCTCGCCGACGGTGAAGTCGGTGGGCGCGAGGTAGCTCTCGAGCACCTTCACCTGGTCGTTCACCCGCAGGCGATGCATGAGGCCGAGCCCGCCGAACTCCTCCATGAAGCGGTGAGCCGCGGCGCGGATCTCCTCGGTCGAGTAGATGTCGCCCTGCGCGTCCACCACCTCCGGCTCGAGCACGATACCGAGCACGTAGCGCTCGTCGTTCGGGTCGAGGCCCTTCACGAGCTGGGTGGTCTTGTCGAAGACGAGCGCATCGAGGCTCGGGTCGAGGGGCAGGTGCTCGCACTTGGCGACGAGCTCGAAGTCCTCGGCCTTGCGCACGGGGTAGTTCGCGACGAACAGACGCATCGCCTGTTTGGCGCCGCCCCGGCCCGAGGCCTCGCGGACCTTGAGTCGGAACACGTGACCGACCCGCTTGAAGGCGGCGACGTTCTCCGGCGTCGGGTTCAGGACCGCGATGAACTTGCCGCGCACCTTGGCGAGCGCGTCGACGAACTCCTCGAGGTCGATGACCTTGTCCTTGTCGAACCACTCGCCGGGGTATGGCGGGTCGATGTAGAAGAACGTGTCCGGCGAGTCGTAGGCCTTCAGCGTCTTCCGGTAGTCTTGGCGCAGGACCGTCACGTCCTTCAGGCGCTCGGCGGCCTTCAGGTACTTCTCGGGATTCGTCGTCGAGCCGAGGTGCTGCTGCGCGGGATGCGTGCCGTCGGGCCGGCAGTCGCGGGCGTGCGTGCGGACAAAGACGAGCTTGTAGAAGCGCGCCACGTCGTCCTTCGGCGCCATGTCGCGCGCCTTCTGGAAGCTCTCCTCGGTGACGGTCCACTCGAAGCGCCGGCTCAGCTCAGCGACGCGCTCGGGCGTCATCGCCTTGATGGTGCGGTGGAGGAAAACGACGTCCTCGTCGAGGTCGGCGAGCACCTCCTTCTCGCTCGGCTCCTTGGCGTGCAGGACCGCCGCCGCGCCCGCGAAGGGCTCGACGTAGGTCTTGTGCGCCGGGATGAGCGGCACGATGCGCTTCGCGTAGTGGAACGAGCCGCCGAAGGTGCCGAAGGGCTGGGCCTTCGCGAGCTCGGAGGCGTCGTCCTCCAGCGCCCCGTCCCACTCGTCGACGATCACGGACTCGTCGAGCCCCTTGAGGGTCGGCTCGTAGTTGGCGACGAGCAGCTGCGTGAGCACGGACGAGCCGCCTACGCCGCGCATGGCGGCGATGGTGCGCGGTGTGCGGATCCGCTTCACCCAGAAGCCGGAGTCCTTCACCATCGCGGGAAACTTCCCGCGGATGCCGTAGGTGATGAGGAACTTGCCCTTGAGCGACTTGAGCAGCTTGAAGAAGCGCTCCTCGTCGAACTCGGACTCGCCGACGTCGACGTTGTAGCCGGGGTACGGCGGGTCGAGGAAGAAGACCGTGTCCTTCGCGTCGTACTTGCGGACGACCTTCTCGTAGTCGCCGCCGTACACCTTCACGCGCTTGAGGCGCGGCGCGAACTGCTCGATGCGCTTGATGGTCTTGGCCTCGACGCCGACCACCGAAGGGCTGAAGCTGCGCCCGCGCATCTTCCCGTAGGAGAAGTGGGTCAGGTAGAGGAAGCGGTGCAGTCGCTCGACGTCGTCCTCGGGCTCGACGTCGAGGAGCCCCTTGAAGGTCTTCTCGTCGCCGACCCAGGGCAGCTTCTTCAGCCGCTCGAGGTCCGTTGCAGTGAGCTTCTTCAGCAGCCGATAGGCGTCTGCGATCTCCGGGTCGGCGTCGT
>CAZXMG010000251.1:0-1998 GCA_964641275.1 uncultured Polyangiaceae bacterium | reverse complement strand
CCTTGCTCACGTGGTGCCCATCAGGCCGAGGGCGTCACGATGAGGTCTACACCCTACCGACTGGTTGTGCAGGTGAAGTACGGACCACTCTTCCTGGTCTACATGCGCTTTGTCGGAACGCACGCTGAGTACGATCGCATCGACGCGACAACCATCTGAGGGCTACATGATCACTCCCATTATCGACTCCAAGTCGCACGCGAAGGCGCTGGCACGCATCGAGTCGCTCTGGGATGCATCTCCGGGCTCTGATGACGAGCGCGAGCTCGATGCTCTCGCGACCCTCGTGGATACCTACGAGAGGAGGGCATTCCCCATCCTGCCACCCGATCCGGTCGCTGCCATCCTCGCCAGGTCCGAGCAGTTGTCCTGGACCCGCCGAGAGCTCGAGCCCCTGATCGGGAGCAGAGCTCGCGTGTCGGAGGTGCTCGCACGCAAGCGCCCCCTCACACTCCCCATGATCCGGCGAATCCACACCGCAATGGGAATCCCCGCCGAGATCTTGATTGCCGAACCGACCAAGCGCGTTAGGAAGACCTCTCGCTCCAAGACCGCAGCGCCAACACGCCGTCAGACCGAGCGACGCTCTGCTTGACGAGCGGGGCCCTGCCCAACAGGGCGTTGCAGCTGACGACTGCCCTCCCTCGCTTCGCTCGGTCTGGCATTCGCCGCAGAACGCCGCTACGTTGGGCCGACCGGAAACGGCGTGATAGCGAGCCGCGACCAGTTCGGGCGACCCCGCTTCAGCGTGTGAACTCAGACCGAACGCTGTGCAACCTCACGCCGAGGATTCGTTTGAAGTGGGGGAAGTCGCCGTCCGCCGTAAATACCGCGAGGTCGCGCCGCAACGCCACTGCGCATATCAAGAAGTCCGTGTTGCTGCCTTGCACTCCTTTGCCGCGGCACTCATTGAAGCAAGCTCCTGCGTTCTCATAGTCGACGTTGTCGAGCGCCAGATCTTCGAAGGCCCGAAGACGGTCACGTAGCCGTCTAAACTGGTCCTTGGCTCGCACTCCGGACAACACCTCCTGCCGCACGGCACCGAGGAGCTCAACTCGTCCCTCGTCGACCAGAGCCACCACCTCCCTCGCGCTTGGACTCAGCGGTCCCGGTGCACGACGGAACGCGGCCGACCACGCCGTCGTATCAACGATCACGCTCACCCTCGACGCCTCTGCTTCTTCAACTCGGCATCCGTGTCGAAGTCGATCGTTCCGAACAGCTCGACGATTCGCGCCTGCCGCCGTCGTCGGATGTACTCCTCCAGAGCCTCCGTCACCGTGGCCTTCTTCGTCCGATGCCCCCCAACTTTCAGAGCCTCGTTCAGCAGCCGATCGTCGATCGCAAGGTTCGTCGCCATGTGTGAAGCGTCACACATATCGACTCTCGCGGCAAGGCGGCCCAACAAGGCGTTGCACCTGACGATCGCCGACGGTCGCCCTTCGGGCTCCCTCTGGCGCTTGCCGCAGAACGCCGCTACGTTGGACAGACCTCTGAGCCCGGGCTCACCACCGGATGCAGCGTGGACAAAGCTGTAGAACCAGCCCCGACGCTTCGTTCGCCTCTGAACGCGAGCCGATGTTTCGGTGGCGACCGGTTTCCTACCATGGTAGGAATCGTACATGGGTCATCCCGCCGCCAAACTCTCAGTCAGCGTGCCTGGCGAGCTCGCGGAAGAGCTACGCCGCAGCGTCGGCGCACGCGGGCTGTCTGGGTTCGTCACGCGCGCCATCGCCCACGAGCTTGAGCGTGAGCGTCTGGGAAAGCTGCTCGCGGAATGGGACGCCGAACTCGGTCCGGTGCCGCCGGCAGAGCTGGCTCGCGTGCGACGCCAATGGCCGAAACGATAGTTCTCGACTCTGAGGCGTTGAACGCGCTCGCGCGTCCGCGCGAGAGGCCCTCGTTGAACGCACGCGCACGCTCGATAGTCACCGTAGCTCACGAGACAGGCGGCTTGGTTCGGGTACCCGCGCCCGTTCTGGCGGAGGTTTGCCGCGG
>CAZXMG010000250.1:0-2097 GCA_964641275.1 uncultured Polyangiaceae bacterium | reverse complement strand
GGAGCGACGTCGCGGCCCCGTATCAGTACACGCAGTTCTGCGAGCACTACCACCGCTGGTGCGGTCGCCTCGATATCGTGATGCGGCAGACGCACCGAGCGGGAGAGAAGGCGTTCATCGACTACTCGGGCAAGCGGCTCTCGCTCGTCGATGCTCAAACAGGCGAGCACACGCCAGTTGAGTTGTTCGTAATGGTGCTCGGCGCGAGCAACTACACGTTCGCAGAAGCGACAAAGACCCAGCGGAGTCTCGACTTCACGGCATCGATCGTTCGCGGCCTCGAGTTCTTCGGCGGCGTCACGGAAGTGCTTGTCCCCGATCAGCTTCGGAGCGCCGTCGCGGGGCCCGACCGGTACGATCCCGACATCAACGCGACGATGCTCGAGCTCGCGCGCCACTACGACACCGCGGTGATCCCGGCGCGACCTCGGAAGCCTCGCGACAAGGCGAAGGTGGAGGTTGCCGTTTTGATCACGCAGCGCTGGATCGTTGCGCGTCTTCGAAACCGCCGGTTCTTCAGCCTCGACGAGCTGAACATCGCGATCGCTGAGCTGGTCGACGAGCTGAATGCACGGCCGTTCAAGAAGCTCCCCGGCTCGCGGCAAACTGCCTTCGAGACCATCGATCAGCCGGCCCTGAGGCCGCTGCCGGCACGCCGGTTCGAGCCGAGCGAGCGGCTCAGTGCCCGCGTGAACATCGACTATCACGTCAGCTTCGACGGACGGCACTATAGCGCTCCGCATGCGCTCGTCGGAGAGCGCATCGAGATCCGCGCGACTGCCACGATGGTCGAGATCTGGCACGGCGGTCAGCGCGTTCACGGGCATCGGCGAAGCTTCGGACCGAAGGGCTGCTCGGTAACCTGCGAGGCGCACCGTCCGCCGTCGCATCGCGAGTACGGCAAGTGGCCGCCCGAGCGGCTGATTGGCTGGGCGAGCAAGGTGGGCCCGCACGTTGCGCGAGTTGCGCAGATGACACTCGATCAATACCCGCATCCCGAGATGGGGTTTCGCGCGGTGCTCGGCCTGATCCGATCGGGCGAGCGTCATCAAGCTGCGCGCTTCGACGCAGCATGCGCCTACGCGCTCGAGGTCTGCGGCTCAACACCGCCACGACGGAAGTACATCGAAGCTCTCCTCAAGAAGGGGCTCGAGCGCATGCCGATCGGCACTCGCAGCGAGCAGCCTTTCATTGGTCTTCACGAGAACATTCGCGGTGGCGATTACTACGAAAGGAACAACTGATGCTCATCGAA
The DNA here is from genome assembly GCA_964641275.1 of uncultured Polyangiaceae bacterium. Taxonomy (GTDB): domain Bacteria; phylum Myxococcota_A; class Polyangia; order Polyangiales; family Polyangiaceae; genus Xiheicaenibacterium. The sequence continues at coordinate 842 of CAZXMG010000250.1, read as the reverse complement.
GAAACGATCCAGAAGATGCTCGAGCTCCGCATGCCGGCGATGGCGCAGGCGACACGTGAGCTGCTCGAATCCGCTCCAAGCAACCAGCTGCCATTCGAAGATCGGCTCGGCATCATCGTCGACCGAGAATGGACTGACCGCGATAATCGTCGGGTGCAGCGCCGCATCAAGGAGGCTCGTCTTGCGACACGAGCCGACCTCGACGCAGTCGAGTGTGACTCGGCACGTGGCATCGAGAAGGCCCTGATCAAGCAGCTCTCGACCTGTCGGTGGGCGAAGGCGAAGCAGAACATCCTCCTCACGGGCGCCACCGGCACAGGCAAAAGCTTTCTCGGCGCTGCGCTCGCGGACGCGGCATGTCGCCATGGGCTGCGAGCCTTGTTCGTCCGCGTGCCGCGGCTGGTCGAGGACCTCGCCGTCGCGCGTGTCTCCGGCGCATACACCTCGGCCCTTGGAAAGCTCTCGCGCGTTGACGTGCTCGTGCTCGATGACTTTCTGCTCGCGCCAATGAAGGACTCGGAGCGCCGCGACCTGCTCGAGGTGCTGGAGGATCGCTACGAGCGCGCGTCGACGATCATCACCTCGCAACTGCCGACGAAAACTTGGCACACCGCTCTGAATGACCCGACGATCGCAGACGCGATTTGCGATCGGCTCGTGCACAACGCTCACGAGATCGCTCTACGCGGCCCCTCGATGCGGAAGAAGAAGGCTCTCACCACGACCACGAAGCAATAGTCCAGACCTCCCTCGTCGCTCCGCTCCGATCAGAGCGTTCGGGTGCTCCGAAACAACTGATCGGGTCCGTCCGGAACGAGCGTTCGGGTCCTCCGGAATGCGCA
>CAZXMG010000249.1:0-2132 GCA_964641275.1 uncultured Polyangiaceae bacterium | reverse complement strand
GCAGCCGGCGGCGGCCTGGAAGCCGTGGCCAGGCGGCACGGCATCTCTGCAGGGTGGCTCGGCAAGTGGTGTCGTCGGCTGCGCGATGAGGCGCCGCCGTCGTCGTTGCTGCCGGTTCGGATCGTCGAGAGTCGTGCTCGCCGCGTCGATCTCACGGTGGGCGCCACGCGACTGTCGTTCGATGAGGGGACCGACCCGGCCTACATCGCGCGTGTCGCTCGTGCGCTCGCCCCGTGAGACTGCTGCCCGGCGGCGTTCGGGTCTTCGTCACGCCGGCGCCGACCGATCTGCGCCGCGGGCACGACGGCCTCGCCGCGCTCGTTCGGTCGCAGTGGGGCGATGAGCTCTTCGCGGGCCATCTGTTCGTATTCCTGGGCCGACGCTTCGATCGCTGCAAGATTCTGTTCTGGGATCGCGGCGGGCTCGTCCTCTACTACAAGCGACTGGAGCGCGGCCGCTTTCGACCCCCGGAGGTGAGCGCCGACGGCCAGGCCGTTGAGATGGACACCACCGCATTGGCGATGCTGCTCGACGGGATCGATGTGCGTCGCGTTCGGCGCCCCGACGTCTGGCGGCCGACGCTACGACCGCGCAAGGAGGGGATCGACACGACGATCATTCCATGATCAAAGATCGTGGTTGCCTCCCGACGACGACCACAAGTGCGCCTGGAAAGAAGAGGCGAAGCGGCTCGCCGACGAGCTCGAAGAGCAGAAGCAGAAGCTCGCCAGCCTCGAGCGCCGCCTGCTCGGCCCGAAGAGCGAGAAGATGCCGCCGATGCCTGGCGAGGTTCGGCGAGCGCGACCTCCCGGCCCTGAGCAGGCCCAGGCGCTGCGCGAGCAGAACAAGCGGGCGCGGAAGAATCTCGGGACGGAGATCGTCCCGGTGCCGGTTCCCGACGAGCAACGGGCCTGCCCCAGCTGCGGACCCGACGCGGTGAACACGGTCGGGAATGGCACACCGAGCGTGGTCTACCATTACGTGCACGCTCACTTTCGTCGAATCATTTACCAGCGCGAGACAGTCAGCTGCAGCTGCGGTCGCCACATCGTGACGGCGCCATGCCCGGACAAGGTCACCGATCGCTCGCCCTACGCGGCCAGCTTCATCGCCGCGATCATCGTGCAGAAGTGCGAGGACGGCATCCCGATCTATCGGATGGAGAAGCAGTTCGAGCGCCTGGGAATTCCGATGGCGCGAAGCACGATGACCGACCTCTTTCATCGCGGCGCCTCCCTTCTCAGCCCCATTTCCGCGCGCATTCTCGCGCGCATTGCGGCGAGCGAAATCGTCTTCGCCGACGAGACGAGCATGAAGATGCAGTCCAGCGAGAAGCGCGCCTTCGTGTGGACCTTCCTCGGCGGCGACCTCACCGGCTTCGTCTTCAGCTCCAGCCGCAGCGGTGACATCCCCGTCGCCGTTCTCGGTGAGAGCCAGGGCGAGCTGATGGCCGATCTCTACACCGGCTACAACGCGATCACCGTTCCAGGCCGGCGGCGTCGAGCCGGCTGCTTGGCGCACGCCCGGCGAAAAGTATTCGAAGCGAAGGCCAACGTGGAGGCGCAGGCCGCGCTCGACATCATTCGCGACATCTACGTGATCGAACACGACGTGCGCGAAGGCGGCATCGAAGGCACCGCCGACCATCTTGCGATCCGGCGAACGAAGACGCGGCCGCTCATGGCCAGACTGCTGGTGTGGGCGCGAGAGCTACGTCGCCATCACGGCCCAAAGTCCCTGCTCGGGCGCGCCGCTGGCTACATCGTGCGCAATCGCAAACCGCTAACTCGCTTTCTCTACGTCGCGAAGCTGCCGCCCGACAACAATCGCAGCGAAGCTGCGTTGCGCCGGGTCGCTCTAGGCCGAAAGAATTACCTGTTCGTCGGCCACGAAGACGCCGGAGAGAACATGGCTGCACTCTTCTCGATCGTCGCGTCCTGCGTCCAGAACGACATCAACCCGGTCGCGTACATCACCGACGTCCTCGAACGCATCGGCGATCACCCCCACGCCGCGATCGACGACCTGCTCCCCGATCGCTGGCGCCCGCCCGACGAGCGAGCCTGAATTGCCCAGCACCGCACCCTTCGGGCGTCGACCCACGTCGGCCGCGTCGCTGGCCGTACGGTTAC
>CAZXMG010000248.1:0-2145 GCA_964641275.1 uncultured Polyangiaceae bacterium | reverse complement strand
ACATGAGCAACGCAGCCACACGTTTCGAAGTGCGCGTGCAGCACCTCGACTGCGAGAACGAAGCCGCAAAGATCGAGGCGGGCCTTGGCGGTCGCGAGGGCGTCGTCGAGGTTCGAACTTTCCCGAAGGCGGGCAAGGTGGCTGTGACGTTCGAGCCCTCGAAGACGTCGCGCGAGGCACTCGAGCGGGCACTGACCTCGCTCGGGTTCCCCGTGGCCCGCGACGCTGAGCGCGAGGCGCCCGGTTTGTGGAGTCCGAAGGTGGTCGCCTCCGTCGCGTCGGGCGTGCTGCTGGCGGTCGGCTGGGGTCTCTCTCGGACGCTGACTGTCACCTGGCCGAGCCTCGTGGTGTTGGGGCTCGCGATTCTGATCGGCGGGTACTTCTTCGCGCGCGAGGGGCTCGAGAAGCTCTTTGGGAAGAGGGTCGTTGGGATCGAGCTGCTGATGTCCACGGCGGCCCTCGGTGCGGCTGCGCTCGGCGAGCCTCTCGAGGCGGCGATGCTGGTCTTCCTGTATTCGATCAGCGAGGCCGCGGAGGGATTCACCGAGCAGAAGACGCGCGCCGCAGTGCGCGCGCTGATGAAGCTCGTTCCAAAGGTGGCGCTCGTGCGTCGCGATGGCGCCGACGTGGAGGTCGCAGTCGAGAGCCTCGCCGTCGGAGACGTGTTCATCGTACGCCCCGGCGAGTCCGTCGCCACCGATGGCGAAGTCGTGCGGGGGGAGACTTCGATCAACCAGGCGCCGGTCACTGGCGAGAGCGTTCCTGTGAAGAAGGCCGCCGGCGACGAGGTCTTCGCGGGAACGATCAATGCTGACGGCGTGATCGAGGTGCGCGCCACGAAGACGTTCCAGGAGAACACGGTCGCGAAGATCATCCACCTCGTGGAGGAGGCGCAGGAGAAGAAGGGCGAGAGCCAGCGTTTCATCGAGCGCTTCGGCGCGCGCTACAGCCCGGCCGTACTCGTGGGCGGCCTCCTGGTCGCAGCGGTTCTGGTGTTCGCGCTCGGCTTCTCGTGGAACGCGGCACTGCACCGAGCGGTCGTCTTCATCGTCGCAGCAGCCCCATGTGCGCTCGTAATCTCGGTGCCCATCACGCTCGTCGCGGCCCTCGGGACCGGTGCTCGCAACGGTGTACTCATCAAGGGCGGCGTCATTCTCGAGCGCCTCGCGACGATCCGGAACATCGCGCTCGACAAGACCGGCACCCTGACGCGCGGCGAACCCGTCGTCACCGACTTCGTTCGTCTGGACGCCAGTCCTCACGCTGAGAGCGAACTGCTGTCCCGCATCGCGGCCATCGAATCGCGAAGCGAGCACCCTGTCGCAAGAGCCATCGCGGCGCACGCTCGCGCCCGCGGCGTGGTCGTCGGGGAGACGGGCGACGTACGTGCGTTGCCTGGCGCGGGCGTCGTCGCAACCATCGATGGCGTGGAGGTGCTGGTCGGTCGGCTTGGCCTGTTCGAGGGCACCACCGGAAACGCAGAGGAAGCGAGCGCAGAGGTCCGGCGCCTCGAGGAGGCCGGCAAGACGGTCATCGTCGCTGGGACTTCGTCGAGCGTCTGGTGCGTGGTGGCCGTGCAGGACGCCGTGCGTGAGGAGGCCTCCGAGGCAGTCCGCCTGCTGCACGCGCGTGGGGTGGAGCTCATCGTGCTCTCGGGGGACCAGCCGATCGCCGTGGAACGCGTGGCCTCCACGCTCGGCATCAAGCGATTCCACGGCGCGATGAAGCCGGAGGACAAGCTCGCGGAGATCCGCGCTCTCGCCGCGAAGGCTCCGATCGCGATGGTTGGCGACGGAGTGAACGATGCCCCGGCACTCGCGCAGGCGACCGTCGGAATCGCGATGGGCGCGGCCGGCGCGGACGTCGCGCTCGAGACGGCCGACGTTGCGTTGATGGGCGATGACCTCCGTCGCCTCGCCTTCGCGCTCGCGCTTGCCCAGCGCACCCAGCAAGTCGTTCGCCAGAACCTCGCGCTCTCGATCCTCGTGATCGGCACCCTCGCGGTCGGCGCGGTGGCGGGCGTGTTCAGCCTTCCCGTGGCGGTCCTGGTTCACGAGATCAGCGAGTTCGTCGTCATCGGCAGCGGGCTCAGGTTGCTGCGTGCGCCGAGCGCAGGAGCGGCGACCTGAGGGCGAGGCGCAGAGT
>CAZXMG010000247.1:0-2146 GCA_964641275.1 uncultured Polyangiaceae bacterium | reverse complement strand
GCGCAATACACCTACGACGCCTTCGGGAGGCGCACCAGCAAGACCTTCGACGGGCAGGTCACCGAATTCGTATGGGACGGAGACGACCTCGTCCACGAGCGCGTCAAGCACGCCGAGAGCGGCGAGCTCCAGCCCGTCACCACGTGGGTGTTCGAGCCGGGGATGTTCACGCCGATCGCCAAGATCGAGGGCAGCAAGCGCTACGGCATCGTCAGCGACCACCTCGGCTCGCCCACCATGCTGGCGACCGAGGCCGGCAAGATTGCGTGGCGGGCTCAGCTCGACGTCTACGGTGTGCCGCGAGAAGAGGCTGGCGTCGCGGGGGAGGAGCGCACCGCCAACCCGTGGCGGTACCCGGGCCAGTATGAGGATGCCGAGACGGGGCTCCACTACAACCGGTTTCGGTACTACGACCCTGAGCTGGGGCGGTACATCAGCGAGGACCCGATTGGGCTGCTCGGCGGGGCGGCGCTGTACGGGTACGTGCACGAGCCGCTGTGGTGGTGGGATCCGCTGGGACTCGCTAAACTTCTCGTAATTGGGGAGAACCAACGCGCGGTCAATTCCGCGGCTCGTGAGCTCACACAGGCTGGGTACGATGCCGAGTCGATGGGCTACCCGCGAAACCAATGGAAGGGGCCAAACCCCGCAACTGCCTTTGATGACGCCGTCGAATACAATCGCAAGTGGTTGGAGCAGAAGCTCGACGAAGGCTACAAGGTAGTCGACATTGGGCCAGATGGTCGCCCGATACCAAGCAAGTTCTACCAGGCCGAGCTCGAGGTTATTGCGAAGCGAAACGCGCCAGTAATTAGACTGAAGAAGCTGCCGAGCGGCGAGACTGTTGGCGACATGCGAAAGCGCATTGCGGGAGCCTGCAAATAGGCGTAGCCATTAGAGGAGACGGTTTCATGGGCTCTTTTGGTCGACTGTCTGTGTTTCCGAGAGTGCGTCATCCTGCCGCGACGACGGCATACCTGGAGGGGCTCGGCATTCTGTCCCATCGGTCGGAGAATCTTGACGGAGAACTCTCGTTTTCTTGCGCGCCCACTATTGTGGTGGGCTTTCGCCCGGCCGCCGCCACGTTGCGCTGCCCCATGGGACTTTCGCTTCCGTCGGCTACAACACCCGCGTCGACGACCGTCTGCAGCGACTGGACCGCAATCACGGTGGCTGGTGGGGCCTCCTTCACAGAGGCACTGGGGTTCCGCATCGTCCTCGGGGCAGTCCATGCGCTCCTGGAACTGCCATCTGCTGAGCCAACTTCGGATCGGGCCGCGCTCGCGTACGCTGTAGGCAGCGAAGTCGACGACGCGACGCTTCACCCGCCACTGGACAGCGACATCTCGATCTCATTTGTAGACTCTCGACCTAGCAGCGTCGAGGTCTGTTCAGCCATGCTTCGTGTGCCATCCGCCAGGGAGTCCTACGAGCGATACAGGTTGCGTGCCAGCGGGTGGCAGCTAGTTCCAGTCTATGGCCTGAACTTTCTCACTACGCCGCTCGGAGACTTTTTCAAGCTGATTAACGGCGCAGGAGCGGAGGTGGTCGTTTGCGATCGAGTCGACGACTGATCTCTCCTCTGTTGTGTCGCGCGAGCGACCGCGTTGCGGTCGGTGGGAAGCTTCGTGGTCGCCCGACCCAGCGGTTTGAGCGTTCCGTGGGCAGCACGGGCTTTCGTCTGTTCTTCATCATCATCGCCCTTGCTAGCAGCGCAGCTTTCGTGAGCTTCCCTGCCAACGCTGCCTACCACCTGGCAACCACAGGCACCCACGTCACCAGCCGGCAAGAGTTCCCCCCCATCCGCGCGCAGGATTTTTCGCGCCGCCTTGGGCGCGAAAAACCGAGTACGGATAAGGGGGGGAACGACGGCGCGCAGGGGCGCAGCCCCAAGCACCGGCGGGGGCGGGGCATAACCACCGCAGGGGACGTCACCAGATACACCCACGACGAGCGCGGACGCCTCACCAGCGTCACCGACCCCATGGGTCGCAACCTCCAAGCCACCTGGACCCCACGCCACGACCTAGCCCAGGTCACCCAAGCCGACCGCGTCACCACCTTCCAGCACGACCTCCGAGGCCGCAGGATCGCCACCACCGACCCCCTCGGCCGCCAAGAGCGACGTGAGCTCGACGCCGCCGGC
>CAZXMG010000246.1:0-2194 GCA_964641275.1 uncultured Polyangiaceae bacterium | reverse complement strand
TCGGCTCACGATAGAGCCTGAGACAACGGCGGTGGGATAGCGCGAGAGACAACAATCACCTCGAGGGCCTCTGGGGTCGCGCTCGCGAGCCGCTTCTTGATCGCGCTCAAGCCGAGACCCTCGAACGCTCGCAGCGCGCGCGCCGCCGCCAGGTGGAGCAAGTGCACGCGCTCGTAGCGCGTGCCCGGACCGCGGAACTTCGCAGCCGGAATCACCCCGCGCTCCATGTAGTGCCGCACCGTACGCACCGTCGTGCCGGTCAACGCCGCCAGATCTGCGAGAGACCAACCCGGCCGGGGCCGCAGCTTCCTGAGCGCGCGCGCACGCTTGATCCCCTCCTTCTGCCGTCTGCGCCACTCGACCATGGTGATCCCGACCATCGTGCCATCGTAGCGTGGAGCGGTGGGGGTTCGATCGGCTTATTCAACCGGTCCATGGCAGATAGATCCCGGTCTGTTAGCTTGTTTTAGCCATTGCTTGGCATGACCTAGGCGGTAGACCCGGTCTTACCGATCTTGTTTGGATGATTTCGACCGGTCATGGCGCCACTTACTAGCCATGTCACGGCGCTCAGGACCGGTCGCATAGGACTTTTGTGCATCGCTCGTGGCAGGTCATAGCGGTCGCACCGCCCTCACCTCTTGCCTCGATGTTCGGATAGACGGGTCTCCAGGGGCGACGCTACAGGACGACGGCATGCTCCACAGAGCCACACCTCGCGTCCCCATCCGCGCGCGGAAGCCGCCGCCGAGGAGCTTGCGTCGTCAGCAGCCCGAGCGGCCACGAGCTCGACATCGGCTACGCTCAGCCCAGGGTCATGACCGCCGACGACATCTTGGAGCACATCCGCGCGCTGCCCGAGCGTGAGCGGCTGCGCCTCGTCGAGCGCTTGGTGCACGAGGTGGTCGAGCAGAGGTCGAGCGCTCAGGCCGAACCCACGCGGGCCCAGCCGGATCACGCCCACGGCCACTGGGCCGACGTCAGCGACCAGGAGTTTGAGGCGTTCATGGAGGGCATCCGCAGGTCGCGCTCCGAGCCTTGGCGCACCCTCGAATGAAGCGCTGGCTCGACACCGGCATCGTCAGCGCGGTCTAGGCGAGCCCGCAGCGATCTCGGGACACGTCGAGACCAGCACCCACCGCCATCACACGCGCGTCTCCGTCCGCACCGCAAGCAAGTCCACGACGCCACCCCCCCGGCGCAGGAGAGCGGCCCTCCTCCTTCGCCGCCGAAACCGTCGACGAGGACCTCGCCTCGTGACCAGCGCGATCGGCCACGAGCTCGACTTCGACTACACTCAGCCCATGGCCAAGACCGCAGGCGGCATCTTGGGTCGCATCCACGCGCTGCCCGAGGGCGAACGGCTGCACATCGTCGAGCGCGTGGTGCATGAGGTCGTCGAGCAGAAGTCCGCCACCCCAGTCCAGGGAGCAAGCGACGCGAGACTCTGGGCTGACGTGAGCGACAAGGACTTCGAGCGCCTTCAAGAGGGGCTCCGACAAGCGCGGGCACTACCGGTGCGGTCGCACGAATGAAGAGTCTGCTGGAGCTCATGCCCGTCGACGAGCTCGACGACGAGGAGCGCACAGAGCTCCACCGGGCGCTCGAGCAGAGCGTCGCTCAAATGCGAGCAGGCCAGGTCGTCGATGCCAGCGAGCTGCTCGCGAAACTGCGAAGCCGCCCGCCGGGTGATACGTTCGGCGCGTGCTAGCCGCGAGCGAGCTGAGACGTGAAGGGGCGCGCCGACTCCCGGCGCCGCTCCCCGTCGTTGCACCCGCTCCCCGGCGCCACGCACCCCCGAGACGCGTCGACGAGGTCGCCGCTTCGCTCGTCCCGGGTCGCCGCCACGGACGCCGTAGGGGTGCTCCTGCGTCGCCCAAGCTCGCACCCGTCGTGCACGCGCGCGCCCGGTTGCTCGACTACGACCCCCAACACGGTCGAGCCCGTCTGCCGTACGCCGAAGGCTACGCCTACGACCAGCGCCACAACCTTCGCGAGGCGGACAATTCTCGCACCAGGGGCAGCGCCTACGAAGAGTACCACCCGTATGGCAGCAGCGCGTACCGCAGCGCCAACGGCAGCGTGGACGTCAGCGCGAGGAGGTATCGGTACAACGGCAAGGAGCGGGACGAAGAGACCGGGCTCTACTATTACGGGGCTCGATATCTGGCGGCGTGGCTGGGGAGGTGGACCA
>CAZXMG010000245.1:0-2251 GCA_964641275.1 uncultured Polyangiaceae bacterium | reverse complement strand
GCTCACGTGGTGCCCATCAGGCCGAGGGCGTCACGATGAGGTCTACACCCTGCCGGTGCTACGTGCTCCCCTTGCGAATTCAGCCCGTCGCTCCACTCGATCCTCCAGCTTGGGGGGCGCTGGAATTGCTCGAGGACGACCAGGCAGCGGAACGCTTGCTGGGAGTTGCTGCCAGTCACGCCCACCAAGGTAGGCGCCCAGTCGCTGTCGTCGAGCTCGGCCTTCAGCCCTAGAGGCACTTGGTTCGGAGCGAACAAGCGGAGCTGGCGTGGACGAGCTTCCGCGGCCACAGGCAGCCAGATGGCGGCGAACAGAGGGTCGCCCGGATCGCCGTACATCGACAGCGAGGCGAGCCAATAGCTGGCCTTCTCCTTGTCGGTCGCGTCGAGCTCGGCGAACGTCATGTTGTGCTTCACGTAGTCTACGATGCTCATGCGCCCCCCGCCGTCGCGAGCTCGCGGCGCATGTCCAGCGGCTGCCCCGTGCGGCCCAGGAGCCAGACCGAGAGCACCGCCGTCTGCGGGCCCGGCAGCTCGGTGGCTTGGGCCCAGGTGACCCGCACCTGCGCCCAGGCCGAGGGCAAGAACGCATCGACGACGAGCGCTGGCGCGACAGGATCGTTCTTGAACGCAACCGCGCCGAGCTTCGGGCCGCGGAACACGACGTCGGGCTCGTCAGGGTCGAGCTCGACGGCGTCGACGCTGACGATCATGCGGGCGTCGGCAGACCAAGCGCTCTTGGCGTGAAGCAGCACGACGACGGCGCCGTGCGCCCAGCGCGAGGTGTCGACGGCGGTCGCGATGGGGATGACTTGGTCGCTGGCAGCGCTGGGCCCGTCGAAGATGAGCTCGAGCCTGCGCACGAGCACGACGCGCTCGGCGACGAGGTCGTCCTCGTCGGGGTCGTCGAGCTCGATGCGCACGGACCCACTGGGCAGCGGCGCGCGTTGCGAGAGCATGATCAGGCGGGGCGGCCGACCAGGTCGATGCCGATGGCCATGGTGGCGGAGAACGCGTTGGCTGAGCCCGGGTGCCAGCGAACCATGACGCGCAGCATTGGTCCCATGCCAGTCAGTGTGGCCGTCTTCAACAAGGGCGCGTTGTCCCCGTTGTTGAAGGTGACGGTGGCCAGCGAAGGCGACGCCGCGAAGACGACGTCGGGCTCCTCCGGGGCCAGCATGATGTTGTCCACGATGACCGAGAGCACATTGCCAGCGAGCCAGGCGTTGCGCGCGTGAAGGCGGACCGCGAGGATGCCGGACACCCAGGAGGAGGAGTCGACTCCGACGGCGACAGGCACATCCTGGTTGCCCACCGGGGCGGTTCCCAGGCGCCCGTCGAAGGCGAAGTCAGTCTTGGGCAGGATGGGCACCAGGTACCCGTTGCCACGCGGGCTCATGTCATAAGTCGCGGCCACACGTCCAAAGCGGTTGTCGAATCCGAGGCGGTTGAGCATGATCGGGCTCCTTCTGGCGAGCTGTCCGGTTCCCCCCGAGAGCAGCAGCCAGTTGTGCACGGTAGCTGCCCTCCCCCCCGCGCAAGCCACAAAGTGGCAGTTTGCCAACTTGTCGCCAAACGGCAGCGTGCTCAGCCGTCGAGCGCTCGCGCGGGCCACTTGGCGAGGCCGAGCTCGGCAGCGGCTTTCGCTCAGGCGCCCGCAGCTCCCAATCGTCGTCCCGAGCTCGGGATGACGTCGCCCGAGCTGCAAGTGGAGTGGTCGGAGCCGCAAAAAAGCCACCGGGAGCTGCGGGTCATCGCCGCGGAGGGTCGGGACGACGGCTGGGAGAGTCGGGATGACCACCCAGGAGCATCGGGACGACGGCTGGGAGGGTCGGGACGATTGCCGGGAGGGTCGGGACGACGGCCCGGAGGGTCGGGATGACCACCCAGGGACATCAGGACGACGCTCGGGAGCTGCTTGCGCGCTCGCCTGGGCGAGGTTCTCGAGAAATCGCAGCGCACCAGAGCCAAGCGAGGCGAGGTGGTGTGGGGGTCTGGGGCTGAAGCGAAGGGACCCCTGGGCACGCAGGCGCAGATAACGTGTGGGCTTGGCTCTCCAAAGGCTGCGGCTTGCCCAGCCTTTGGGCTTGGCTGTCCAAAGGCCTCGGCGCGCACCAGAGCCAAGCGAGGCGAGGTGGTGTGGGGGTCTGGGGCTGAAGCGAAGGGACCCCTGGGCACGCAGGCGCAGATAACGTGTGGGCTTGGCTCTCCAAAGGCCGCGGCTTGCCCGGCCTTTGGAGCTTCATGCGCCT
>CAZXMG010000244.1:0-2304 GCA_964641275.1 uncultured Polyangiaceae bacterium | reverse complement strand
GCAGCGTGCGGATGGTCGTCGACGTCGCCACCGGCGCGATCGCGCAGGAGCTGGTCTACGACAGCTGGGGCCGCGTGCTCGTCGACACCAACCCGGGCTTCCAGCCGTTTGGCTTCGCGGGCGGCCTCTACGATCCGGACACGGGGCTCGTGCGGTTTGGCGCGCGGGACTACGACGCGGAGGTCGGGCGCTGGACGAGCAAAGAGCCCCTCGGCTTCGCGGGGAGCTTGAACTTCTACCGGTACACCGGTGGCGATCCCGTCAACTGGCTCGACCCCACCGGCTTGGTTGCGCGTCGCTCGTCTGGCTACAACCCGCTCGGCTGGCTCGACGATCAAGCAGAGTTCGCGTTCTCGCAGAGCGCCGACGCCTTCATGGATGGGGACTGGATCACCGGCACTGCCTGGGCCGTCCCCGGCGCGTTCGCAGATCTTGCGCCCACGGCCATCGACTTGGTGTTGATGGTGGCGGGTGGGAGCGGTTGCAAGACGAAGCAGACCGGCTCCTACACGAACACGCACGGCAGCGGCAAGACCTATTCCGGGAAGGGCTCCCGAACGCGGTCTCAGCAGTCTGGTCGCGATAGGGCTCGTGAGAACAACGACCCGCACACGGCCACGGAGTGGACTCCGGCAGAGAACACCCGGGAAGCATTCAAGCAGGAGTCCCGGGGCTTGGACGCTCAAGGTGGGATCGACAGCCCGTCGAACTACAATAAAGTGGAGTCGCCTGGAAAGCGGTTCCGCATCGAGGACGGTGAGTTGTGACGGATCTAGAGAGTGCCCTTGTCGCCCTATTGGAGCAACTCGAGCGCATTTCGCATGAGCACGAGGAGGTCACAGATACAGACGTGCGGGAGTCGATGCATCTGACGCTCACCTGGTACTTCGTGTGGGCACAGGAGCGGACGCGATTCCCGCGCAGTTTCGGAATGTTCTCTCCGGAGGGAGATCAGCTCGTGGCAGAAGCCCTCCTCGTGTTCCTAGAGGCCGCTGAGAAGTCAGGAGAACTCTCGACCATTCCCGTCGGTCAGGCGCGTCTCGAGGTGCTGCAGGCTGACAGCGCCGCGACCGCTGACGGAATGCGCTACGACGAGTTCATTGGTCATCGCGATAATCCGCTGCCTGCGGAGCCTCTTCCGGATCACATGTTCTCCGACGGTGACTACGAGGAATAGGGGTGACGCGTGCCGAAGCAGCATGATGATGCGACGCGCGCAGCGCTCGAGCGGATCGCTCGGGACGGTTCGGATCTGAGTCGCCCTCTGAAATTGGACTTTTTCGTTGCGGTGCCCCATGAGAGAGCTGGACGCGTCATGGCGGAACGTGTCGCCGACCTCGGGTTCGACACGAGCGTGGAGCAGGACAGCGAGACCGGAGCTTGGACCTGCTACTGCACCAAGGTCCTCGTGCCGACGCACGATACTGTGGCAGCGATCGAGTCACAGCTGGATTCGCTTGCCCGTGACATAGGCGGCTATGCCGATGGCTTTGGCACATTCGGAAACGCTGACCTGGTAAACGATGGGCAATGAGAGACTCGTCATCGGGCGCGCCAGAAGTCCAGTTGACCTCGGTGGTCTCAGCCAGTGCATGCAGCGCGCACCATGGCGAGCGCTAGCTCCGGCTGGTCCCGCACCAGCGCGGCCGGAAGCCGCAGCACGCGGTACCCCATGCGCTTGAGATCCCGGTCCCGGCGCGCGTCGGCGCGCGCCCGAGCTGGGTCCGCGTGATAGCCGCCGTCGACCTCCACCACGAGCCCGACCGAGGCTGCGAAGAAATCTGCCACGTACCGGCCCGGCACTACCTGCCGCCGAAAGCCGACGCCCAGCCGCGAGCCCCGAAGGCCCTGCCACAAGATGAGCTCCGTGAGCGTGGGCGCCACCCGCATGCTGGCAGCGCGCTCCGCCAAGACCGCTGTACGATGCCGAGAGTGAGCACGACGCATGGGATCTCCGAGAGCTCGGCCGAGGGGGCCGGGCTTCGCCCCCACAGGCGCAGACGGCGTGACGCGCTCCCGGGTCCCTCGGGCGTTCGGCCACCGCGCCGTCAGAGCGCCGCACCCAGTGCGCACCCGGGAGCGAGGCGCGACGTGTGCGCCCCAGGGGCGAGCAAGCCCGGCCCCCTCGGCCGAGCTCGAGCCGAGCGCGCGTGCGCCACTTGACGCCGGCGTGCGCAGAGCTCGAATCGCGCTCCCACCTCGAGCGGGATGCACCATGCGGCTGGCGCGAGCAGGAGCGCCCCAGTCACCCCGAGCAGCTCACCAGGTCCCAGCCGGCGAGGCCGAGTTCTCCCTCATTTGAAC
>CAZXMG010000243.1:0-2316 GCA_964641275.1 uncultured Polyangiaceae bacterium | reverse complement strand
CATCTTACTGGCGCCCCGTCGCGCGATCTGCGACGCGATTCGTCGAACGGATACCATCAATGGACGCACCACCACCACCAGCTACAATCTCGGGACGCGCGTGGAGACCACCACCACACCAGCCGGCCGCGTCACCAGCAGCCTCTTCGACGCCCAGGGCAAGATCCTCCAGATCGATCCCCCCGACGACGCCTCCATCTTCTTCAGCTACGACGCGGACGGGCGCTTGCTCTCGACTACGCAGGGCACGCGCACGACGACGCGCACCTACGGCGCCGACGGCCTGCTCGCCACCGTGACCGATCCCGTCGAGCAGCTCACCAGCTTCGCGCGCAACGTCCGCGGCGACGTCCTCTCCGAGACGCGCCCCGACCTTGAAGTGACGGCGTTCGGCTACGACGGCGAGGGGCACACCACCGCCGTCACGCCGCCTGGCAAGCCCACGCACGAGATGGCGTACAACGCGATCGAAGAGATGGGCAGCTACACCCCGCCCACCATCGCGCAGGGCAACACCGAGACGCTGTACACCTATGATCTCGACCGCAACTTGGACCTCGTCCAGCAGCCAGGGCCACGTCTCGTCGACTATTCCTATGACTTCGCCGGTCGGCTGAGCACGGTTGCGTTTCCGAGCGGGTCGATCTCGCGCACGTACTCGCCAACCACCGGTCGCGTCGTCAGCATCGGCGGGCCCAGCGGCGTGCTGCTCTCGATGAGCTACGACGGCTCGCTGATGAAGTCTGTGACGTTCAGCGGAGCGGTGAGCGGCACCGTCGCGTGGACCCACGACACCGACTTCCGCGTCATCAACGAGACCATCAATGGCGCCTGGCCTGCCGCCATGACGTACGACGCCGACTCGCTGCTCACCAGCGCCGATGGCCTCACGCTCGTGCGCGATCCGCAGAGCGGCCGCGTGACCATGGCGACCAGCGGCAACGTGGTCGAGACCAGGTCATACAACGAATACGGCGAGCTCTCCGCGATGGCGACCACTGTGGGCGGGTCGCCGCTGCTGAGCTTCAGCTACCTGCGCGACGACCTCGGCAGGATCACGGAGAAGACCGAGAACGGTGTCGTGACGGCGTACGGGTATGACGCAGCCGGCAGGTTGACCACCGTCACCGAGGACGGCGACCTCGTCGAGAGCTACGCCTACGACCCCAACGGCAATCGCATCTCCTCGCTCAATAGCGCGGGTGCCTCTGCCGCCACCGTCGACGACCAGGATCGGCTCGAGAGCTATGGGAGCCTGGAGTTCAGCTACACGCTCAACGGCGAGCTGCTCAACAAGACGAACACGGGCACGAACGAGTCGTGGGACTTCACCTACGACGCAGTGGGCAACTTGCGCGAGGTCGTCCTGCCGAACGGAGACATCGTGACCTACTTGGTCGACGGCCAAGGCCGGCGCGTGGGCAAGCTGTACAACGGTGTGCTTGAGCGCGCGTGGCTCTGGCGTGGGGCGCTGCAGCCCGTCGCTGAGCTGGACGGTGCGGGCAACGTGGTCGCCAGGTTTATCTACGCCGAGGGCGTCAACGTGCCGGAGCTGATGGTCACCAGCACGGCGACGTACCGGCTGGTGAAGGACCACCTCGGCTCGGTGCGGCAGGTGGTCGACGTGGCGACCGGCGTGGTCGCGCAGGAGCTGGTCTACGACGCTTGGGGTCGGGTGCTGCTGGACACGGCGCCTGGCTTCCAGCCGTTTGGGTTTGCGGGTGGGCTGTACGACCCGGACACGGGCCTCGTGCGGTTTGGGGCGCGGGACTACGACGCCCAGGTCGGGCGCTGGAACTCAGTGGACCCAGTCCGGCTGGATGATGGTACCAATGTTTGGCTCTACGCGGTGGCGCCCCGGCTACAACCCGAGACGCGACAGGGCTGTCCGTCGACTACGGCCCACCAGACCTCGGGTGCTTCCAGTGTCTCGAAGGCTACACAGCATGCCTGAGTCGCTGCGAGCAAGAGTGGAACGCGTGCTTGATTCTGCACAACTATTCGCAGCCATTTCTCTCTGACATCGCTTCGCAGGGACTCTACCGCGCCTGTGAAGCGCGGCTAAAGAGGTGTCGTCAGGACTGCGAGGTGAACTGCTATTGGGGGCCCTGCGTTCCAGCACCAGAGCCAGAGCCGCAATACCACCGAGGACCTGTGCCCGTGCCCGACGAGCCGCCGCCGCGCTTCTGTTCGCAGGAAGAGTAGCAACTCAATGCGGGATGGGTTTCGCCCGGGGAGTGCGCTTCAGGGGGGGTATTCTGCTGTTGCGGTGGCCAGCTTGTTGACCGCGTGTGGCCCAGATCCCGGGGCAGGGCA
>CAZXMG010000242.1:0-2382 GCA_964641275.1 uncultured Polyangiaceae bacterium | reverse complement strand
CCAGACGACTGTGAGCAAGCACGTGAGCCCCCACAGCCCCCTCCAGCCGAGCAGCCCGCAGCACAGCGGCGGCATGCCCCTGGCCTGGGCTTGGGGTGGGCTCGGCCGAGCTTCGAGGGCAAGGAGGGCACCAGCAGCCCACCGTGTTGGCAGCAGGCATCTCGCCCAACGTCTTGGTCAGCAAGCACGGGGGCGTCGTCGAACACGGATCAGGGGAGAGCTGGCTGGGGTGAAGGAACGGCTTGGAAAAATGGCGAGAGCCAATGGTGGGAAGGGTGGGAAGGCTGTTTCCAAGAAGACGGGGAAGGTAGCAAGACCGCGATGACCAGGGGGACGAAGTGACGACGCAAGGACCGAGCAGCACACCGACACCAGCACCGCCTGAGCCGAAGTCGGCTCCGTCAAAGCAGGATCAGTCCAGCATCGACGCTGAGCATGCTCGACGGTTGCGGCTCCGGTGGTCATCCATGCTTGGGGAGGGATAGGAAGTGCCCCTCTCCATCCACGACCGAGGTCGCCTTCGCGACTACTTCAAGGCGTCGGTTCCCAAGCCCGGCTGGCGACCTTGGCTGGGGAAACTCGGGGAAGTACCCGATGACATCGCCGTCACGCTGAAGGGAATAGAAGTCAAGGTCGCTGGGGCTGCTGGTGCCTTTCGGAAGCTCACTTTGGAGTCAAGGGTTCGGCATGCTTCCTACAACTGGTTCTTTCCCTTCGAGGACGGCGAACACTCAACCCTGGAACGGGGGTTGCCTTATGTGCAGATCAAGGCGGGCCTTTCCCACCTCTCTCGGCGCGAAGTCATCGACCATCTTCAACAGGAGGCCACCCGCATCATTCAGGAGCATCCTGACCTGGCGGCGTGGATTCGATACCGGCGTGCCCTACTGGAGTACGAGGATCCCGTCGATCGACTCCCTGAATTTCGGGAGGTCGAGTTCATGCTTCGGAATGAACTCTTCAGGAGCCTCGGACCGTGGTTCGACCGATCCAAGACGTTGACCGCATTGGACGAACTTGTGGGCAAGTCCCTCAAAGCTGCCGCGCAAGCCGTTCATGCCGTGCTTGGGGGGGATTCCGGTGGCCGCCTTACCGCAAGTCTGATGCTTCCAGGCAACCCAAGGGTTGCTCTCAGGTTTTTGCAACACTTGGGGCTCGATGTGGACGCCGCCGCAAGGCGTGCTCAAGAGTTGTGGCAAGACCTCCCAGAGAGGGACAGAAGTGCGGCGCTAGTGATCGTCGCAGAAGCTGTGGTGCAGAACTCTCCGCGCCACGTTGGGTTCTGGGTTCCGCTCGCACAGGGCAACAACGGAGCGAAGCTCCCTGGCGCCCCCGAGGCCTACTCAAACCTCATCGGCTCAACAGTGTTTTGCCACGACGTTCCGCCACTGCGAGGCTTTTCCGACACGCTGAACCAGCGATGGAGAACCCACATCACCACGCAAGTCAGTGGTCGACACTTCGTGTCGGTTCCGTTCGTGGTCGATGAGACCTCCGGAGGCGGATTCGCGGGTGCCGTCGTCAACGTGAATGCTGACCCAGACGAGGGCCACGAGTGGTTCCGGGCTCTTCACGGAAAGTGGCTTCAGAGAGCGACCGAGGCAGCCAGTCCGTTCGCCGAGATTTCATTCCACGCTGTTCGTGCCAGGTTTGCGCTGTTGGCGCCTCATGTCGGAGATGTTGGCTTGCTTGAAACCCTCCCTGATGCGTGGCGTGCTTTGACATCGGGAAGTGCAGGGGCCAATCCTGTCGGCCTACTGCATCCCACACCAACAACCGACGGAGACGAAGATGACTCAGAGTAGGATCCCGACGGGAGCCCCCGAGGCGACCGCAGAACAGGCTCGCCTCCAGGTCGAACTGAACCGAGCCGTGTTGGATCGAGCCGAGGAACTCCTGTCCAAGGCGGCGCAGCAGCGACGTGTCGTGGTCGTCAGTGGTTTGGACTCCCCAGCAGACCAGACCCGCAAGTAGACTGCCCCGCGGGCGTCCACCAACCGAACGCTTCCTGGACTGGTTCCACCGACAACTACGACACCCCCAAATCCGCCGTGATCGAGACTTCCCGGACAACGCCTCGAAGGGGGACTTGGTGGACACCAAGGAGGGCCTTGTGAACCGTGCTCTTGGGCAAGCCGAGCTTGGTGGCGATCTCCCGGACCGACAAGCCCTCACCCCGGAGCTTCACCGCCACCTCCATGTCCACGTTCACTGGAGGCCGTCCGATTCTCTTGCCGGCGGCCCGGGCCCGTTCAACGCCAAGCTTGCTCCGGCTGGCGATCTGCCGACGCTCCTCTTCAGCGACCCAGCTCAGGATCGCGATCAGATGCGTATTCCGGCCGCACCCGAACGCTGATTTCGGTCAGACCCGAACACCCGTTT
>CAZXMG010000241.1:0-2419 GCA_964641275.1 uncultured Polyangiaceae bacterium | reverse complement strand
CTCGCCTTTGACGATGGCTTCGTACATGCGCGTGCGGCCCATCACGTCGTCGCTCTTCACGGTCAGGAACTCCTGCAGCGCGTAGGCCGCGCCGTAGGCTTCCATGGCCCAGACTTCCATCTCGCCCAAGCGCTGGCCACCGAACTGCGCCTTGCCACCCAGCGGCTGCTGCGTGACGAGCGAGTACGGCCCGATCGAGCGAGCGTGGATCTTGTCGTCGACCAAGTGGTGGAGCTTGAGCATGTACATCACGCCCACGGTCACGTCCTGGTCGAAGGCCTCTCCGGTGCGACCGTCGAACAGCACCGTCTGGCCGCTGCGCGGCAGGCGGGCCAGCTCGAGGGCGCCCTTGATGTCGAGCTCGACGGCGCCGTCGAACACCGGCGACGCCATGAACACACCCGTGTCGACCTTCTTCACGTAGCGGCGAATGTCCGCTTCGTTCATCTTGTCCCAGATCGACTCGTGGGCGCGGTCGCCCTTGTAGATCTCCTTCAGGCGGCCCTTGATCTCGGCGATCGTGCGCTGTTCCTCGACCATGCGGGTGAGGTCGCGACCGAGCTCGCGAGCGCCCCAGCCCAGGTGCACCTCGAGGATCTGACCGACGTTCATGCGGCTCGGCACGCCCAGCGGGTTGAGCACGATGTCCACCGGCGAGCCGTCCGCCAAGTAGGGCATGTCCTCTTCCGGAAGGATGCGCGAGACCACGCCCTTGTTGCCGTGGCGTCCGGCCATCTTGTCGCCGACCTGCAGCTTGCGCTTGATGGCGATGTAGACCTTCACCATCTTGATCACGCCCGGCGGCAGCTCGTCGCCCTTGGCCAGCTTCTCGATCTTGTCGCGGAAGTGCTCCTCGCGGCTGCGGACCAGGTCCTCGAGATCCTTCAGCATCTGCTGGATCTTGGGGGCGTGGTCGGTGGGGATCTCGCCCCAGTACTTGCGCGGGATGGCGAGCAACGCCTCTTCGGTGATCGTGGTGCCCTTGGCGAGCAGCACCTTCTCCTTGTCGTCGACCAGCTTGCCGCCGGTCGCCTGGCCGACCAGCATCTCCTTCACGCGTCGATAGAAGGAGTCGCGCAGGATCTTGATCTCCTCGTCGCGGGTGCGCTCGATCTTGGCGCGCTCCTGGTCCTCGATGGTTTGCGCTCGCTCGTCCTTGTCCGTCCCCTTGCGGCTGAAGACGCGCGCCGAGATCACGATGCCAGCAACGCCGGGCGGCACCTTGAGCGAGCTGTCACGCACGTCACCGGCTTTCTCGCCGAAGATCGCGCGGAGCAGCTTCTCCTCTGGGCTGAGCTGGGTCTCACCCTTGGGGGTGATCTTGCCCACCAGGATGTCGCCGGGCTTCACCTCGGCGCCGATGCGCACGATGCCGGACTCGTCGAGGTCACGCAGCGCCTCTTCGCCCACGTTGGGGATGTCGCGGGTGATCTCCTCTTTGCCCAGCTTGGTGTCGCGGGCGACGCACTCGAACTCCTCGATGTGGATCGAGGTGAACACGTCTTCCTTGGCGATGCGCTCGCTGATGAGGATCGAGTCCTCGAAGTTGTAGCCTTGCCAGGGCATGAACGCGACGACCACGTTTTGGCCGAGCGCGAGCTCGCCCATGTCGCAAGACGGACCGTCGGCCAACACGTCGCCCGCGGCGACGACGTCCCCGGTGCGCACGATCGGCTTCTGCGTGTAGCAAGTCGACTGGTTCGACCGCTGGTATTTCATCATGTGGTAGATGTCCGGGATCTCGGACCCTTCGCCCTCTTTGGGGCGAACCACGATGCGCTGCGCGTCGACGCTCTCGACCACGCCCGCGCGCTTCGCCGAGATGCACACGCCCGAGTCCTTGGCCAAGCGGCCCTCGACCCCGGTGCCCACGATCGGCGCATGCGAGACCAACAGCGGCACCGCCTGGCGCTGCATGTTGGCGCCCATGAGCGCGCGGTTGGCGTCGTCGTGCTCGAGGAACGGCACGAGGGCCGCGGCCACGCTCACCATCTGGTTGGGCGCGATGTCCATCAGCTCGACCATCTCGTGCGTGACCAGCTTGAACTCGCCGTTGAAGCGGGCAGAGACCAAGCCCTCGCGGAACTTGTTCTTGTCGTCGAGGTCGGCCGTGGCCTGGGCGATGTACTTCCCCTCTTCTTCCAGGGCGGAGTACCACTGCACCTCGTCGGTGACCTGCCCCTCCGCCACGCGGCGGTAGGGCGTCTCGACGAAGCCGTACTCGTTCACGCGAGCGAACGTGCTGAGCGACGCGATCAGGCCGATGTTCGGACCTTCGGGCGTCTCGATCGGGCAGATGCGGCCGTAGTGTGTGGCGTGCACGTCGCGCACCTCGAAGCCCGCGCGCTCGCGGGTCAGACCGCCCGGCCCGAGCGCCGACAGCCGGCGCTTGTCCCCAAACTCGGCTCGGTCGTCGCCT
>CAZXMG010000240.1:0-2465 GCA_964641275.1 uncultured Polyangiaceae bacterium | reverse complement strand
CTCGTTCGTCGGGCGAGCCCGACGGACGACCTGCCTCTTCACGACGCACCATCGCGCGAGTCTACACGATCGAGCGAGCATGATTGCATTGAGCGCTCGTCGAGCAACTGCGCCTCGGACCTGGCGGGTGCCAGACTCTCTCGATCACCCACCGATGCGCCGCTCGGGCAGCGCTCCGCTCAGAGCAGCTCGATGGCATGCTCCCGCAGGTCGGGAGGCCGCTGTTCTGGCTGCGGGGTGGAATCTCCCTCCCTTGTTGGGGAGCAGCCATTCATCCAGGCCCAAGTAAACGCCAGCGATCGGCGATCCGTCGTCGACGTAGAGGTCAGGTGAGGATGCCCGTAGACGTGGAGAGGCAGCTCCAAGGAGAGCTCCCCTTTGCCGCGCACCACGGCCACGCCGCTGTTGCGCGACGGCCCCCTCGGCCGCTTTTGGAAACGGCCGTGACGGATGCAAGGAGCGTCCCCCCGGGCGCGCACGCAGCCCCCCCTTCGGGCCGGGCTCTCCAAGGCCCGCAGGGACCCCTGGGCACGCAGGCGCAGAAAACGTGTGGGCTTGGCTCTCCAAAGTCCGCGGCTTGCCCGGACTTTGGGGCCCTTGGCGCCTGCGGGACCAGTGCCAGCCCGTAGCGTGAGCCCCGGCCCCCCACACATCTCGACGAGCCTCCGCGACAACGCGATCACGACCGTGGCACAGTGGCGCGCCGCGACTTCGCTGGGAGGCAGGCACTGCGCTGCATCGGGGGTTAGCATGATCCTTGCGATGGTCCGGATCACCATGACAGCTCGGACCTCTCCCGCCCGCCGGCGACTTGCCCGCTTGGCCTCCCTTGGCGCGCTCGCCGCCGCTCTGTTTCCGCAGGATGCTCGGGCGCAAGAGTTCGCGGGGGGCGCGGGCATCTACACGTCGTTCACGTTCGGCGAGGGGCACTTCGGGGTGGGCTGGGGCCTCGAGGGCCTGTTCTCGGTCGTGCTCAAGGGGGGAGACAGCTGCTCGAGCGAAGGCCGCGCCGGCCTCGGCGCGGTGGCGCAGCTCGGCGCGATCGACGTGCACACCTTCCGCTTCGTGGGCGCCGCCCATGGTGGCGGAAACGTGGGCGACGACATGGACCTCCCCGTGCTCGATGGCGAGCTCGGGGTGGCGCTCCACGTGGACGAGGAGCGCGTCGATGCCGGCATTCACACAGGCCTGGTGGTGGACGTGCCCTTCTCCCCGATCAGCGTCTGGTCGAACTTCTTCCGCGCCGAGTGGCTGCTGAACGAGTACTCGGTGGGTGGTGGGGTGTTTTTGCCCGGACGCTTCGGCATCAGCCAGCAGACGTGCGTGATTGGTCGGCCGCTGCGCGACGACGCGACCATCCTCCCGCTCGGTCAGGCGCACGGCGTCGACGCCTCGCGCCTCGACGCGGCGGCGCGCGCATGGGTGGAGGACGCGCAGGCCGAGGCCGCGAGTGTGCCGGCGTTCCTGATGTTGGCGGCCGAGCTCCTGCGTGCGCGCGCCCCGCTCGCCCTGGTGGACCGCGCGCTCGACGCGGCGGCAGACGAGATCCGACACGCGCACGCGTGTGCCAGGCTCGCCTCCGAGCTCACCGGGACGACCGTGACCCCGAGGGCGCCCGCGCAACCCAAGCGGTCGCCGCTGACGGGCCGCGCGCTGCTCACGCGGTTGGCTGCGGAGAGCTGGCTCGACGGCTGCCTCAACGAGGGAGCCGCCGCCGCGCGGGCCGCACGCGCAGCGAAGCTCGCGACCGCCCCCGGAGCTCGGCAGACGCAGCGCCTCATTGCGCGGGACGAGGCGCGCCACGCGGAGCTCGGCTGGGCGGTGCTTGGGTTCGCGCTGGAGCGGGGCGGCGGCCCGGTGCGCGACGTGGTGCGAGAGCTGCGCGACGAGCAAGCGCACTTCGTGCGTGAGGTGGCGGCGGGCGACCAACGTTGGGGCCAGCTCGATCCGGCGAGCGCCGAGGAGGTCAACGCTCGCGTCAGCGAGCGCGCTCGGCAGCGACTCGACGACGCGCTCGCCGCGCGCGTTTGAGGCCACGAATCACGGCTCGACCACCACCGGCTCCAGATCGGCCCAATTGGGGCCGGCCTCGACGCCCACCACCAGCGGCACCTCGAGCTCGAACGCGTGCCGCATGGCGTGCGAGGTGACTCGAGCGGCTTCCTGGAGCTCCTCGGCGGGGACCTCGTACAGGACCTCGTCCAAGATCTGGAGCAGCGGCACGGTGCCGAGCCCCGCGCGGCGCAAGGCGCGATCCGCCTCGAGCAACGCACGGCGCGAGACGTCGGCCACGGACCCCTCGTGTGTCGCCCGTCGTGCCAACCGTTCGGCATAGGAGCGATCGTGCGGGTCGAGCGACTCCAGGCCGCCGATGGGCCAGCGGCGGCCCGCGAGAGTGGTGATGAACCCCTGCTCCTTGGCGAGCCTGAGCTGCTCGTCTTGGAAGGCACGGACCTTCGCGTAGT
>CAZXMG010000239.1:0-2480 GCA_964641275.1 uncultured Polyangiaceae bacterium | reverse complement strand
GTAGATCTCGTAGCTGCCGAGGTAGATGCGCTCCTTCTTGAGGTTGGCGTTCGTGGATATGTCCCAACTCGCCGGTGCTCGGGGCTTTGCCCCTGCGCCCTTCGGTCTTCCCCTCATCCGTGCTCGCTCGTGGCCAAAGCGCCACGAGCTGCGCTCAGATGGGGAAGACCTGCGTTGTTCCCGTGCTTGCTGACCAAGACGTTGGGCGAGATGCCTGCTGCCAACACGGTGGGCTGCTGGTGCCCTCGTTGCCCTCGATGACGACGTGAGCCCACCCCAGGCCCAAGCCTCGGGCATGCCACCGCTGCGCTGCGAGCTGCTCGGCTGGAGGGGGCTGAAGCGGTTCATGGGGAAGGCTCGTCTAGATCAGGTTCTTGGGTCCGTCAGACTCGTCGAAGGGGGTGCTCGCGGAGCTTCATGGTTGCCTGGTACTACAGGGTCAGAAGTTAGTGGCGCTTGACAACCCGCTACAGCAGCCAGCCCCTTTCGGCTGCGATCCCCTCGAAAAACTCGACGACTTCCCTTGTGGCGTTGTCTGAGCCAGGATGTGTCGCAGCCGCAACTAGCGCTGCGAGGTACGCCTCCCGTTCTCTTCCGGCCTTGGAACCGTTGATGAGGAATCCCAGCATGGTCACGGTGTGGCCGGTCGGCCGCCGCCGCAGCGAATCAAGCAGCAAGCGTTCGTATCCTCGACCACAAAACCTCTCAGCAAACTCGGTCAATGCTCCAGGAGTTCCGAAGTCTACCTCCGGGTGCGCTTCCATGAACCTCAAGATAGTCTCCACTGCCTCAAGTCCGGCTCCCGTGGCCACCAGCTCCTCGGCGATGTCGTCCATCGCGGAGGGAAACGACCGCTCGTCTGAAGCGGCATCCTCAAGGCGATCTTTCAGGGTCATCGTGCTTCGTCCTCAGAATCCGAGGCGCCTTGCATGGCCGAGCGCCGCCCTCGTGGCTTTGGCGATATTCTGAACGCTTTCCGCCTTCAAGAACTTGAGCAGCGCTCTGTTTGCGAGGATGTTCTCACGAGGCGTCATGTTTCTGGCGTCGATCGCCTTCTGCGCCGTGTTAACCAGCTTGTGCATCTCGTCCGCCAAAACGAGCACCGGATTCTGGCGAGAAGCTTCGCCAGTGAGTCGCCTTTCAGCCAGTCCGAGTTCATTCTGGTTCGCAAACTGCCAGATCTCGTGACCTCGGAGATCGGACGGCGACGCACGCTTTGCCGCGTATTCAGCATAGGTGGCGACGTCTCCGGCTTTGAGAGTGCTGCTGACCTCCTTAGCCCCAGCAACGACAGCACCCTTCGCTTGAGGTACCTTCGCAAACAGGCCGCCGGTTCCCCCGCCCCCCCCAAAGCGCCAGCCCGAGCTCGGCCGCCCGTCCAAGTGCCCACCCGCGAACCTCGCCACTGAAGTTCTGCTCCGCAATCCTGTCGAACTTTGCAGCCTTGTCGCCGCCAAGCCATCCGGCGGCCTCGGCCTGGTCCCTGACCGTGGAGCGATAGTGACCATCGACCTTCTTTGCGAGTCCTGCCTCAACGTATGCGTCGAGCTGCGCGAGCTTCTCGTCAGCAGCCGCGCTTGCGCCGGAAGCCGTCCACAACTGAAATTTCCAGAACTGAGCCGGAGGCGCGGAGCCACCGCTCTTCGCGGCAACTTCGGCAGCTCGAGCGGCCTCATTCCACTCAACCGTAAGAGTCAGCAGCTCCGCTTCGGTCGCACCGTGAACCCTCGCCGCCATCTGGAAGGGATCGGGCTTTGCTGCTACGCCGTTCGCGTTGGCGGAGGCAGTTGGCCCCGTGCCGGCCTTGCCGGTGCCACTCAGGGACTGTCGTGGATAGCTCTTGCCCCCGGGCGGCGGAGAGTCATCCCTCCAGACACGAGCCGCAGGCGCCGGATCGTTTGACTGCGTCCCACTCGGATCCGTGTAGTTGACGGGCGACCCTCGCGTGTAGTTGTACAGCCCCGGCCCATCCGCCCCGATGCCAAGCGGGTCAGCACTCGTCCACCGCCCCAACCAAGCCGCCAGATACCTGGCCCCATAGTAATGAAGCCCCGTCTCCTCATCCCGCTCCTTGCCGTTGTACCGGTACCTGCGCGAAGAGACGTCGATGCTGCCGCTAGCTGACCGATAGGTAGAACTTCCATACGGGCAGGTCTCCTCGTAGGAGATGACCGCTCCAGTCTCGGTGACCTCCACCACCGCCGACCCGAGATGGTTGCCGAGCTGGTACCTGATCTTGTCGACCGGCGTGCCGATGGTCGATCCACCCTCGATGGTCTTGGTCTCGACTATCGGTAACCGATGCACGGACCCCGTGTTGGGGCCGTCCTGAGGCCGCGCGACGCTCGCGCGCATGAGGACGAGCAAGTACGACAAGCAGGCGGAGGTCGTGGCGTGGCAGGCGAGCGGACAAGGCCTGGCGCAATGTAACCGTCCGGCCTAAGACGTGGCCGAAGACGGTGGACCGCCGCGCGCGGGTG
>CAZXMG010000238.1:0-2499 GCA_964641275.1 uncultured Polyangiaceae bacterium | reverse complement strand
GGTTGACCTCAACTGGTCACCCAACCGGACAACTCCTCTGACACAGGGGGCCCCCACTCGGAGCATGGCCCGCCCGCTCGGAGCATGGCCCCCCCACTCGGAGCATGGCCCCCCCCACTCGGAGCATGGTCCCCCCACTCGGAGCATGGCCCCCCCCACTCGGCGACGCCCCCCGCAAGAAAGTGATGCGCCGATGTCGGGGGGCCGGTGAGGGTTGCGGACTGGAAGGCAACCACCCCGGAGACGAGCGATGACCTTCCTGATCCCGAACCCCGTTCAAGCGCACGCCGGCCTTCGCGCGATGAAGACGATCCTCACGGCTGCGGGCCCGATCGACGACGTGCGGCGTCGGGCGCTGGACAGCGTGCAACTGCACCTGCTCCGCACCGACCACGACCTCGACTCCCTGCGGGCGATCTCACCCGACGACCTCGCGCATGCCCTCACGGAGCCCGCGCTGCGCGAACAGCTGGTCAGCGCGATGGTCACGCTGGCGATGACCCGCGAGCCGCTCGAGGCTCGAGAAATCGAGGCGGTCGAGGACTTTGCGCGGGCGCTCGAGGTCTCGCCCGCCGCGCTCGACCACCTGCGCAAGCTCCATCGAGAGCGCTTCACGCTGCTGCGGATCGACGTGGCGCGCCGCACCTTGGCTGGCTCAGGGCTGCGGCAGCTGTACGAGGACCAAGGGCTGCTCGGCGTGCTCAAGAACCTGGGCAGCTTGGCCGGGCTCTGGGAGAACACCGAGGTTCGCGACCGCTACCTGAGCCTGGAGGCCTACGCTCCGGGCACGCTGGGACGCGAGCTCTACGACTTCTACCGCGCCCACGAGTTCGCGTTCCCGGGCGAGAAACACGGCGCCCCCGAGCCGCTGCTCACCCACGACCTCTCCCACATCCTGGGCGGCTACGGCACCGACTTCCGAAGCGAGGGCTCCGTGCTCGCGTTTCAGGCGGGCTATCGCAACAGCGATCCGTTCAGCCTGCTCGTGTTCATCCTGCTCAACGCGCAGCACGGATTGCGCATGTCGGCGTTCGCCGAGCCGGCGAGGGGGTTCGTCAGCGAGAGCCCAGACGTGGTGGACGAGATGGTGCGCGCCTTCGCCCGAGGCACGAAGATGAACATCGACCTGACCGACCACTGGGACTTCTGGGCGGTGATGGACCAGCCGGTGGATGCCCTGCGCGAGCGATACAACATCCTCCCGGGCAGCTGAGCCTGGATGACGCTGCGCTACGCGCGGCGCCACACCATCACGCCGCCCTCCGTCTCCGCCACGAGTCGGAGCCAGCGGCGCGCAGGCAGCGGCAAGTCGACGGTACACACGCGAATGTCGCGAACGACGGCCACGCGCTCGAGGCCATCGAGCATGCGCTCGAGGCGCGCGCCTCCAAACGGGCAATACAAGAAGAAGACGGTGCCGGCGGCGAGCTGCTCGCAGAGCTCGGGCGCATCTCCTACCACCGCGGTGAAGCCCTCGACGTTCAAGCGCTTGGCAAGGGCGCGTGAGGCGAGCGCGAGGCGCGACTGCACCTCCAGACCTACGACGCGCGCGCCGCTGAGCAGGTGCACGATCAGCGCGGCGCGGCCCAGGCCCGACCCCACGTCGACGAACACGTCGTCCGGCCCAATGTTGGCGTGCTCGATCACGCGCAGCAACGCGTCCACGCCGCACGGCAGGTAGGGGACGCAACCGCGCGGCAGCTCGGCGTTGTCGTCCACCAGCTCGATGCCGAAGACGCTGTCGACCCACGCGTCGCGCTCGCTCGGCGGCACGCTCAGGAGGGCGGCCCGGAACGCCGCGCCCCTCAAGGCTCCGCCTCGAGCTCGTACACGAGGGTCACCAGCTGCGAAATCTCGTCCGCGCTCGCGGCGCTGCGCATACCGCGCGTGAACGCCTGGTGCAGAGCCGCGTCATGGCTCGCGAGCCACGCGAAGGCGTGCTTCGAGCCGCGGAACCACCAGCCTCGCAGGGCGAAGTAGTCCTCGAGCGCGTTGACCAGCAAGAACATGCGCCGGTACTCACCCTCGGGACCCTCGTCGCGGAGGCGCGACAGCGACTTCTGCGCCCACACACGGCGCATCTGGCGTTCGTCGGCGGCGAGCGGTGCCGGTCCTGCATCGAACAGCTCTTGCACACGCGTGAGCAGAGCGGCACCGCAGCCGTCGCGCTCGAACAGCACGACGCCTCCCAGCAGCTTGAGCTGGTCCGCCGCCACCACCGCGACCGCGCTCTCGGGCACCACGAACGCGTCCAGGTACTCGCCGTCGATCAGGCGCGCGTCCCGGATCGACGGCCCCGCCTCACGGACCAGCAGCAAGTCGATGTCGCTCCTCGACGTGGCGTCGCCGCGCGCGTGCGAGCCGTACAAAATGGCCGTGTGCGCCCCGTGCTCTGGGGCGATGCGCCGCGCGAGCTTGGCGATGCGGGGAGGGATCATCCGCGCGGTCATTGGTAGATTCTACTTTCCGCCGAGGTGGCTGTGAGCAAAACCCCCGTTC
>CAZXMG010000237.1:0-2546 GCA_964641275.1 uncultured Polyangiaceae bacterium | reverse complement strand
CGGCGCGAGCGAGGTCATTGCGGTTGTCGATACTGATTGTTTGAGTAGGCCATTTCTGCAGAAAAAATTCGGTGGACCCGTACACCCGGGCGCGCGCGCCGCGGCGCGCGCCCGAGTGCGCGAGTCTCTCGTGCGGCGATCGGGGCCGCGCGCCGGCGAGCATCGGGCCCTTGTTGCCGAACATCGGCGCTCAGCTGCGGCGACGAGAGGGAGCGCCCTCGGCGCGACCGACCTCGACGTCTGCTGCAGCGCGCGGTTCGGCCTCGGGGGCGAGGGGGGGACGAACACACGATCGCAGTCACCGAGCCAAGCCAACCAAGCGAACGATCCCGACGACCACCAGGCCAACGCCAGAACCTGCGAGAACACCAGCCGTCGGCAGTCGCCACAAGCGTGACGGTCCGAACGCCCAGAGCGCGACACTGGCAACGACTAGGGCAACTCCGCCGACAACGAGCAGCACCCCGCTCATTGCTTTGCTTTCAGCGCAGCAGCCACCGCGCCCAGCACGGCCAGGACGCCGCCCCCAAACAAGAGCGCCTTGTCGACAATGTCGTACGCAGGATCAAAGACTTTGCCGGTTGCTCCCATGTTTCTTGGTCGGATGTCGTTGGCGAAGCCGATCCTCTTGCTTCCCTCCCAGTACGTCCTTGCCCAAACGCGCAACATTGGCTGTCCGCTCGTGTGAGCAGTGGTGAGGACGCCATCCTTGAACGAATGAGTGACGGCTAAATCGCCGAGCTTGTCTAGTGCCTTCGCCTGAGTCTTCAAGGAGTGCTCGCCCCACGCACGCATGATGCGGCCAGCCTGAGGATTGACGCGCTTCTCCCATGTCTCGCCGACTCGGCGAACCTGCAATCCTCTGCTGACACTCTTCCACTGGTTCTCACGCAGCGTCGAAGTGACGAGCGTTCGCGCTAATCCGCGCTGGACAGCGGCGAGGGCTACCTCGCTGCCGGCCGTCTGGACAGTGATTGCAGCGCCGCCGATCTCCCCGATCAGAAACGCGCTCTGCCCACCCTTGCTGGCTACCTCCCGGTTCGCACCGTTGTGCAGCGCGGCGAGCCCCGGCGGAACTCCCTGGAGTTGCGGCCCCGGTCCGAGCGCCGACACGTGTGCGGGGGCGAGCGAGCGCGCGATGTCCGCCCCCGTAATCTCGGTCTCCTGCGCGTAGACACCCGTTCGCGATGCCTGATCTAAGACGGGTCCGTGCCTTCCGGCGGGGTAGAAGGTCGACGCGCTCCTTGCTGCGTCCGCAACCAAGCTACCTTGGTGCTGCTGCTTCTGCAGTTCGTGCTCGACGTTGTACCGAGCCTCGCCGCTGAGCCGATGCGACTCGAGCAGCGCATTCTGTCGCTGCATATCCTCAGCGCTGGCCGAGTCCGTGCCATTCGGGTCGGTGTAGTTGACGGGCGACCCCCTCACATAGTTGTACAGCCCCGGCCCATCCGCCCCGATGCCGAGCGGGTCAGCGCTGGTCCACCTCCCGAGCCACGCCGCTAGATACCTGGCCCCGTAATAGTAGAGCCCGGTCTCTTCGTCCCGCTCCTTGCCGTTGTACCGATACCTTCGCACAGAGACGTCCACCGACCCGTTGGAGCTGCGATAGGCGCAGCTGCCGTAGGGGTGGTACTCCTCGAGCGAAATGATCGCCCCCGTCTCGGTGAGCTCGAGCACCGCGCTCCCAAGATGATTCCCGAGCTGAAACCTGATCCTGTCGACGGGCGTGGTGACGTCGTCGCCGTCCTCCACGGTCAACGTCTCGACCATGGCGATGCGCTGCGCATCGTCCATCACGTGCAGCGTGTGGCGCTCGGTCTCGACGTCGCCTGAGATCCACTCGCGATAGATCTCGTACCCGCCGAGGTAGATCCTTTCCTTCGTCGTGGCGCCGTTGACTACGGCCTTGCGGAGCCTGGTGCCGTCGCTCGAATAGACGTAGTAGGCGTCGCCGCCGCCGCCGAGGTCGGCGGACAGCATTTGGTCAAACGGCGTGTACGTGATCGCCGCGAGGTGCGGCATCTGGGTGAGGGAGCCGTGCTCGTCGTGGGCGTAGTCGTCGAGGCCGCCGACCTCTTCGATGCGGTTGGTGCCGGTGAGGTAGCTGTACTCTCGCGTCCACGTTTGGGCGCCTGAGCCGGCGTCGTGGAAGAGCTCGAGCAGGTTTCCGATCTTGTCGTAGGAATACGTCTCCTCGAATTCCCGTACTGCGGTTGGGTCGCTGGGATCGGGGAGCGCCTGCGCGGCGATGTCGACGTCGTTGACGGTGGCGCCGCCGATGGATTGGTGCTCGCGGCCTGTGGCTGCGATCAATCGGTAGAGCGCGTCGTAGGTATACGTGCAGGTGCGGAGGCCGGGGTCGACCTCGTGGAGGGGTGCGCTGTCTGCCTCGTCTTGGATCCTGACGATGTTGCCGCAGGCATCGAAGGTGTAGCTGAGGTCTTGGAGCGTGTTCGACGGCGAGACTCTTGTGGTGACGAGCTGCTTGAGCCGGAAGGTCTTCTCGTCGTACTCGTACGTGGTCTCGAACCTGGCGCCGCTGGCGT
>CAZXMG010000236.1:0-2629 GCA_964641275.1 uncultured Polyangiaceae bacterium | reverse complement strand
CACCTGCGTTGGGCGGACGTGACGCAGCACTCGCGCGCTCCTCAGCACGTGCTGGGGCTGCCGGACTTCCTCGCGCTGGTCGACGCGTTGGGGCTGCGGCCCACCTTGCTCGGGGCTTGAGCTCGGTCGACGGCGCTCTCGCTCAGTTGAGCACGCCAGGGTCGGTGGGCTCGTCGTCCTCTTCGGCCTGTCTCGCAACGGGACCGGCCTGGTGGTGGACCAAACGCCACGCGCCGTCCTCACGGACGAAGATGTTGGTGGCGGCGAGGCGACTGCCCGCGAACACCTCGAAACAGAGCACGTACGCGGTGTCACCGAGCAGGTGTGCACGCGGCTCCACGCAGGCGATCTTCGGCGCGGAGGGGCTCTCCAAGATGCGCCGAAAGCTCTTGATGACGCCTGTGCGAGACTGGATCGGCGCCCAGCCCGGGTGGATGCAGGTCACCCCGGACTTGCGCGCCCAGAGCCGATCCATGGCGGTCGCGTCGCGCCGCGCGAACGTCGCGTAAAACGCCTCGTTGGCGGCCAGCACCTCCGAATCGTCGCGCGTCGTCATGCGCTGATCTTCGCATGACCTGCGACGCGGCCCGAACGCTACTTGTTCTTCAGCGGCACGCCGCTGAAGTCGCCCTTGATCACCAAAGGCTCGCGCAGCGCGGCCACCCCCTGGCAGGTGATGGTGACGTCGATGCTGCCCTTGCCCTTGCCGCCGGCCTTGGGGATCTCGGTGAACGTGATGGTGCCGCTCGGCGTGCACGAGCCCGAGATGTCGGTGACGTTGAACTTGCCGTCCACCGTCTTGCTCTCCGTGAGGTGCAGGAGGAGCGCGCCTTTGCCCTCCAACTTCGCCGGCTCGCCCACCTTCACTGCGCTCGGCTGGAGGCGGATCTGATGAGTGCCCTCGGAGGCAGACTGCACGTAGCGCAGCGCGTACGACTTGCCCGCGGGCACGATGGCACTGTCAGACAGCGTGTACGCCCCACCTTGGTAGGCCAGTCGCAGCGTGCTGCCCGCTACGTCCACGCTGGGGCCCGCGGCAAACGAGCCCGTGTCGGCAGGCCCGGTCGGCGCCGCGCTCGGGCTAGTCGTCGGCTCGGGCTTGGGGTCCGAGTCGGGCGCTGCGCTCGCGGCAGCCGTACCGGTCGACGTCGCGTCGCTGGCCGGGGCGTCGGTCGCGGGCGTGCTCGGGCCGCAAGCGGCCAGCAGGAGCAACGTGAACACAGGTCGCACAGTGGTCATGCCGGTAGTTTGCAACGTCGGAGCGCGCAGGGCCAACGCTGCGGCGACGCGGCCGGCGTCAGTCGCCGATCTTCGTGAGCACCAAGGCCCCGAGGTAGCCAAAACGGCCTGCGCCCGCAGGGCTCGCCTCGACCCCGACCGTGATCGTCCCGTCTTGGGGCGTCACCCCGGTGACGGTCACGACGTTGCTGGTGTTGTCGCTCACGTCGAGATCGAGGGACTCGCCGCCGACGGTGAAGCGGGTGAGCCGACCAAGCCCACCGTCGTCGCCCGCGCGTGAGGCGAACAGCACGAGCTCGTAGCTGCCGTCCGCGACATCCTCGAGCTCGACGACACCGAGCTCGCCCAGGGCCTGATCGTGGCCGTCGAACGATCCCGTCCAGCACACGTCTTGCGAGACCTCGGCGGGGTAGCCGAGCGTGTTGTTCGTCAGCCCGAGATCGTTCGCGCCGGTGAAGGCATCGACGATGCGGACATCGACGCTGGTCGTCACCCCCTGCACATCGACGAGCCCAAAGCTCGAGCCGGCGACGCAGTCGGCCAACACGTTCCAGCCCGGCGCGCTCGTGGGCACCGCGCCGAGATCGAGTCGCACGCTCTGCCCAATCGAGAACATCGGCTGGGGGAACTCGGGAGGCAGCTCCGAGATGCCGGTCGCTGCATCGGCCGCGGCTTGCAAGGCCGCTACGTCTTGCTCCGAGAGCCCCAGCGGGGACGCGCCGCTGGCGACCACGCCATAGATCGACGAGTACAACACGAGACCATTGAGGTACTGGCCTGTGGCCCCCGCGTGATAGAGGTCGTCGCCGTGGAGCACCAAGGCCTCGGGCGTGCCCAGGTGCCACTCCCACGCATCCCCCACGGGGGCGACGAACACGTCGGTCGCAGGCGAGAACGTGGCGTTCTGTGGGATGTAGCTCGACGCCGCGTCATGGTAATGGGCGCGCAGCTGCGCCTGCATCTCCGCCGGGTCCGCGAACGTGCCAGGGTAGACGCTGTGGTCGGGGTGGCGCGCCCAGGTCTCGTACAAGACCACCTGCGCCTCGGGGCTCGCTTGCTTGATGCGATCATAAAACCAAGCGGCGTCGCTCTTGAACGCCGCCGGGTCGCCTGCGTTGTCCGTGGGGCGCGTGGAGAAGTCTTGCACCACGACGAAATCCCAGCCGCCCGCGTCGACGAGCGTGAGCGTCTCTGGGAGAGTGCGGTGGTAAGCCAGCGTGACACCGCCCGGCGCGCTGTACGCGACCTCGGGCGCGGGCCACCCTACCGACGCGGCCAGGTCCCGCACCAGATGGGGCACCGGGCCCTGGTGCGTGAAGCTGTTGCCGATGAACAACAGCCGCAGCGGCGTGTCGAGCGGCACTCCCGTCCAGGGCGTGCCGCCTTCGCC
>CAZXMG010000235.1:0-2650 GCA_964641275.1 uncultured Polyangiaceae bacterium | reverse complement strand
CGACCACGACGCGCGAGGCGCACCAGCCGCAAACACCGACACCCTGTTCGACAGGGGGCCCTACCTTGCGGCGCCACCGCCGCAAACTCCGACACCCTGTTCGACAGGGGGCCCTACCTTGCGGCGCGACCACGACGCGCGAGGCGCACCAGCCGCAAACACCGACACCCTGTTCGACAGGAGGCCCTACCCTTGCGGCGCCACCCAACGGCACCCGGCGCCACCCGCGGCGCGCGGCGCCACCACGCGGCGCGCTGCGCCCCCCGGCCAGCCTGGCACCGCACCTCTGCTATCGTGCGCCTCGTGACGCGCGTCGCTCTGTTGCTCTCGTTGGTCGTGCTGGTCGCCTGTGGCCCGAGCCCGGAGCCTGCGTTCCCCGCGCTCCCGTACCCCATCGCGCCCGCCCCCGACGACGCGGCCCGCGCCGAGCAGGTCGCGTGCGCCGTCCCCCTCCAGAAGGGCCGCATGCGCATGGAGGCCGCGCTCGCGCAGGCGAACGTGCCAGGTGTGTCCGCGGCGGCGATGGTCGGGGGCCGGGTGGTGTGGGCGCGCGCGTGGGGCTACGCGGACCCCGCGCGCACGCGGCCGATGACGCCCGAGACGGTGCTGCAAGCGGCCAGCGTGAGCAAGCCGATGTTCGGCACCGCGGTGATGCGCATGGTGCAGCAAGGTGAGCTCAGCCTGGACGAGGACATCACCGAGTACGTGGACTGGGATCCCACCCTGAACGGCCGGCGCATGCGCGTGACGCTCCGCGATCTGCTGTCGCACTCCGCGGGCACCACCATCCACGGCTTTGGCGGCTACGATCGGCGCAAGGCCAAGCTGCCCACCACCCAAGAGATCATCAAGAAGGTCCGCTTGCAGTGGGCGCCGCGCACCAAGACCGACTACTCCGGCGGGGGCTTCATGATCGCGCAGGCCGCGGTCGAGAACGAGGTGCAGGCACCGTTCAGCGAGGCCATGTACGACTGGCTCATCCGCCCGTTCGGGCTCACGCACACCACGTTCGCGCACCCGCTCTCGCCCGCGCACCTTCGCTTCGCGGCCTCGGGCCTGAGCAAGGGCGAGCCTGTGCCCGGCGGCCACCACCTCTACCCCGAGGGAGCCGCCGCGGGCATGTGGACCACCCCCACCGATCTGCTCACCGTCGCGGGCGCGCTGGTGCGTGCATACCAGGGGCTGCCGGGCCCCATCTCCCAACAGACAGTGCGCACCATGCTGACCCCCGTCATGCCCGACGCGCAGATGGCGCTGAGCTGGCACGTGGAGCAGAAGGGCGACGTGATCGAGGCCTCTCACGGCGGGCTCAACAAGGGCTTCACCGCGCAAGTGGTGTGGCGCACCGACGGCATGGGCGCGGCGGTGATGGTCAACGGCGAGGGCGGCCTGGCCGGCAAGGTGATCGAAGCGATCGGCGAGCAGTACGGCTGGCGCCCGGGCAAGCCTGCTGGCTGCGCGCCGTAGCGAGCGCGTCGAGCCCCTTCCGAACGCCCGACCGGTCGTGCTCTCCTAGTCGCATGCGCTGGATCCCGATCCTCTTTGCCGCGTCTTTGCTGGTGGGTTGCGAAGGCATCGACACCGACAAGGCCAACAAGAACGTCGACGCCGCCAACAAGAAGCTCGAAGAAGGCAACGGGCTGATCAAGGAGGCCGGCAAGCACATCGACAAGGCCACCAAGGAGAACCCGGCCGAGGAGGCCAAGAAGTGCGTCAAGAAGTCGGCCGAAGCAGCCGAGGCCTACGAAGAGGCCGCGAAGCTGACCAAAGAAGCCTCCGAGATGAAGGTGCGCAAGCTGTTCGGCGAGTACCTGTCGCTCAAATCCAAGGCCTTCGCCAAGCGTGGTGAGGTCGCCGGTGCGCTCGAGAAGCAGTGCAAGGGCCTGGTCGACAAGGGCTTCGGCGACATCGAGGCCATCACCAAGAACAAGAAGAAGATCGACGAGCTGGTGGAAGAGGCCGACGAGCTCGACGAGAAGGCCGAGAAGATCCAGAAGGACAACCCGGATCAATTCAAGGGTTGAACGCGATGGGGGACGGAGCTCGAGCTTCTTGGTGGCTGTTCGCAGCCACCACCGCCGCCTGCGCGCTCGGTAGCGGTTGCCGCGGGGACGAGTTTCAAGGCACCGGCGGCGCGGGCGCGGCGGGCGGAGGAGGAGGCGGCACGCCCACCATCGCCGTGATCGTGTCGCTGCTCGACCACGCGGAGGAGGCCATCCCCGAGGTGGACGTGGTGATCAGTGATGCGAGTGGCGCAGAGCTCGTCTACGACGACACAGGCAATTCGGGCGTCAAGGGCTTCGACGCTCCCCCTGGTGCGCGCCTCTCGGTGCTGTTCGGATACGCCTCGCGGCGCTTCGTGTACTCGGTGGAGCTCCCAGACGCCGACTCCACCTTGAGCTTTCGGTTGCCGACGTGGGTCACCGAAGCCCCGCCCGCAGACTTCGAGGTCTCGCTCGCCACGTGCGAGGGCACCTGCGCAGACAGCTACGACGTGAATCTCTCCTGCTTGCCGAGCAGCGCCGTCACCTCGGTGCCGTTCACGCGCACCTTTGGCTACGCAGGCTGTGCCGGCAGCGACACGTTCGATGTGTACGTGATTGGGTACGACCCGTTCGGCGTGCCGGAGGAGGCCTCGCAGGCCCTCGGG
>CAZXMG010000234.1:0-2666 GCA_964641275.1 uncultured Polyangiaceae bacterium | reverse complement strand
CCTCATGCGGGACGGCCTTGGGCTCGGCAATGACGTGACTCGTCGAACGGATACGCTTGGCCACGGACGCCTGGCTCTCACCGGCCCTCACCTCGCGAACCAACCGCTCCCAGAACTCTCGTGCTCGAGCTTGTGCCATGCCGCGAGCCTCTCAGACCCGCGCCCCGCCACAAGCACGTCCCAGACCGGACGGTTACGTCTCGGTGCATTGTTACTTGGTGCGAAAGTACACGAGCTGCGCGCGGTCGAACTCAGCTGCGCTGGTGGGAATCACTCGGAATCCACCACAGAAGACCCGAGCGCGGCGGTCAACATCCACGGCCGGCGCAATCCAGAGCTCAAGCCCAAAACCAAAGTCGATCTTGAGCATCTGCCAACCGTCGCCGAGTTTGTCCTGGGCCTCCTCCCACGACTTCACAAGCCCCGCGCGCTCAAGAGCGCGAAGGCGCTGCGCCTCGCTCCGTGATCCCACGAGCCAGGCGGTCATCAGCAGACCCGAAATAACAAGGCCCAGGATCCAGGTCATTCGCTTGCCGCCCAGAATGCACCGCCAGCTGCTGCTCCGTAGGCCCCGACCGTGAGCGCTTCTGCTTTGCTCAGGCTTCCCAACGCCTCAACCGGAGCGAACGGAAGCGCGTGAACGCGCAAAGCGGCCGAGCGCCCCAGTGACCACGCGACAACCTCCTCCAGGTATTTCACCGGCGCACCGATCGGAATCGGCCCTACGCGGAAGTTGCCTGCGCGCCACACGCTCGGCAGATGCTTCCCGATCCACGCGTGGGTTGCCTCGTGAACTGCAGTGTCCGTTCGAGCCGCCCAGCTGCCGCCAGCATCCAAGTTCTTCACGGTCGTTGAGAAGCCCTGTCGAAGGCCAAGCTTGTTCGCCCAAGCGAGTCGACCGGTGTAGGGCGCGCCATGACTGGTTGCGGTTGTGACGCCGCCCTTGTCGGACCAGAATCTGAACCACTTGTTGCGCGACACGGGCGCTCGCGCACCCTCGGTTGTGGCCTCGCGGATGAGCTGCCTGCCGCCAGTCCTCAGCCCGGCCTGCACTCCGCCAAGCGCGAGTTCACTTCCCAACGTCTGCACGCTGAGCGCTGCCCCGCCGATCTCCCCGATCAGAAACGCGCTCTGCCCACCCTTGGTGGCTACCTCCCGGTTCGCACCGTTGTGCAACTCCGCGAGGCCCGCTGGCAGGCCTTGCAGCTGGGGTCCGGGCCCGATCGCCGTGACATGTGCGGGGGTGAGCGCCCTAGCAACGTCGGCGCCGGTGAGGCCATCCTCTCTTGCAGCGATCCCGGTTCGCGAGCCCTGGGCCGACTGCGGACCGTCGCTGTGCACAAGCCGGACGGTCGACGCCTTCTGGTAGGCATCAGCAATCTGGCCCAAGTTGTGTTGCTGCGTCTGCAGCTCCTGCTCGACGTTGTACCGAGCCTCACCGCTGAGCCGATGGGATTCGAGGAGCTTCTCCTGGCTCTTCACCTGGTCAGCGCTGACTGAATCCGTTCCCCCCGGGTCCGTATACCCAACCGGACTGCCCCGAGTGTAGTTGTACAGCCCCGGCCCATCCGCCCCGATCCCCAGCGGGTCCGCGCTGGTCCACCGCCCGAGCCACGCCGCTAGATATCGAGCCCCGTAATAGTAGAGGCCCGTCTCTTCGTCCCGTTCCTTGCCGTTGTACCGGTACCTCCTCGCGCTGACGTCGATGCTCCCGCTCGCTGACCGATAGGCGCAGCTTCCGTATGGCAACACCTCTTCATAGGAGATCACCGCCCCAGTCTCAGTGACTTCCACCACCGCCGACCCGAGATGGTTGCCGAGCTGGTACCTGATCTTGTCGACCGGCGTGCCGATGGTCGATCCACCCTCGATGGTCTTGGTCTCGACCATGGCGATGCGCTGGGCGTCGTCCATGACGTGCAGCGTGTGCCGCTCGAACTGCACGCCGCTGGAGGTGCGCTCGCGGTAGATCTCGTAGCTTCCGAGGTAGATGCGCTCCTTGGTGGTGGCGCCGTTGACGACTGCCTTGCGCAGTCTGGTGCCGTCGCTCGCATACACGTAGTACGCGTCGCCACCGCCGCCGAGGTCGGCGCTGAGCATCTGGTCGAAGGGCGTGTGTGTGATGGCGGCGAGGTGCGGCATCTGGGTGAGGGAGCCGTGCTCGTCGTGGGCGTAGTCGTCGAGGCCGCCGACCTCCTCGATGCGATTGGTGCCGGTGACGTAGCTGTACTCGCGGGTCCACGTTTGGGCGCCGCTGCCGGCGTCGTGGAAGAGCTCGAGGAGGTTTCCGATCTTGTCGTACGAATACGTCTCCTCGAATTCGCGGACGGCTGTTGGGTCGCTGGGGTCGGGGAGCGCTTGGGCGGCGACGTCTGCTTCGTTGACGGTGGCGCCGCCGACGGACTGGTGCTCGCGGCCTGTGGCGTTGATCAGGCGGTAGAGCGCGTCGTATTGGTACGTGCTTGTGCGGAGGCCGGGGTCGACTTCGTGGAGGGGCTCGCTGTCGGCTTCGTCTTGGATCCTGACGATGTTGCCGCACGCGTCAAACGTGTACGCGAGGTCTTGGAGCGTGTTCGACGGCGAGACTCTTGTGGTGACGAGCTGCTTGAGGCGGAAGGTCTTCTCGTCGTACTCGTACGTGGTCTCGAACCTGGCGCCGCTGGCGT
>CAZXMG010000233.1:0-2696 GCA_964641275.1 uncultured Polyangiaceae bacterium | reverse complement strand
CCTGCCCCGGCGGCCCCGGCGGCAACGGTGGTCAAGGCGGCGCCGGAGGCGGCGGCCGCGGCGGCCCCAGCGTGGGTATCGCCAGCGTGGGCACAGCCCCCACCGAGGTGGGCACCATCACCATCACCGTTGCGGCTGCCGCGGCGGCTGGTGGCCTCGGCGGCAACGGCGGCGGCGCCAACATCGGCGGGAGCGGCGCGGCAGGCGTCCTGGAGGCGCGGCAGGCGTGGTGAGCAGGCCTTGCCGCTGATTGCCGCTTGGTCCTGGAGATCCATCCCACTACCTCGGCACCAGCACCACATCCTCCGGCGCGCACAGCAGCCTCACCCGCTGGCCCACCACCTGAGCGATGTCGTGCAGCCTGGCCAGCTCGCCGCGCGAGACGATCCAGAGCTGGTCGTCGCGGTCGGGGCGGGCCTTGAGCCAGGGCTGGAACTGGATCAGGCCGGAGTGGTCTTCCTCGAAGTAGGCGACGAGGCGGCGGAAGAGCTTGGGCCAGATGCTGAGGCGGGTGAGCGCGCGGAGGTCGGGGGCGGCGAAGGCGCGCTTGGGCGCGTCGCGATAGATGGCGCGCTGGTGCTGGCGCGCGCGGACGGCGAGGGCGGAGAACAGGTTGCGGAGCTCGAGCGGCAGCCCGGTGTAGAAGGTGGGGAACGCCTCGCCTGCGGCGACGAGCTTGGCGTTGAGGCTGCGGCGGGCGAGCGCGGGCGTGAGCGTCAGCTGCTTCTGGGCGCGGAGGCCGGCGTCCAGGCCGAACACGAAGGAGACGGGCCGGCCGTAGGGGTCGACCGAGCGCGTGACGATGTAGCCGGGCGCTGTGGCGGGCTTGGCGAGGCGCACGTGCGTCGCGCGCTCGCCGCTGTACACGAGCTGCCCCACGTCGAAGCCAATTGCGCGCAGCAAGAAGTCGCGCGCGCGGCGGGCGCCGACCGGATGCTGGCTGAGCTGTCTGGGGCCGTAGTGGAGCTCCAAGGCGTCGATCGCCTCGAAGCGGAGCTGCGCGAACCCGGCCTGGTTGGTGCGCACGCGGCGGGGCTCGCCGCTGGGGCCGACCAGTCCGTCGAACGCATCGCTCTTATGCGGCTCGAACCAGACCGAGTCGCCGTCGGGGCGCGAGCCCACGTGCTGGTCCAAGCTGCCTTCGTAATAGAGATGGAATCGTCCTCGGACGACGCGGTAGCTCATCGTTCCCTCTGCTGAGTGTGTGTGTGAATTGTCAGCCGGCGAGGCCGAGGCGGCGCAGGTGCTCGGCCCGCGTCAGCGTCACGCGCGCCAGCGCCGACCATTCGTCGAACCAGGCGCGCAGCCGGCTGAGCCGCGCCAGGTCTTCTCCGGCTTGCGTGCGCGTATTGGCCGCTGCGCCGGTGGTGAGCTGCACCACGCGCACCAGCTCCCGCAGGCACGCGCGCTCCGCCGCGTGGAGCCCGCGCTTGGCGAGCAGCTCGAGCGCCGCGAGATCATCCTCGCGGTGCTCTTCGCGTGTGGCATCGGACTCGAGCGCGTCGAGCCGATCCAGCAGCGCCGCGACGCCGTGCGCTGCCTCCGGCCCTGCCGCAGACGCGAGCCCGCTGAGGAGGAAGTTCTTCTGGCTCGGATAGCGGTGGGAGAGCGTGGCCTCCACCAAGACGAAGCCACGCTCATCCCACGCGTCCAGCGTGCACAGCGCTTGCGAGGACGCGCCCAGATCGGGCTCGTCTTCGCTCGCAGTCACGTGGCACGCCTCCCGAAGCAGCGCCCAGCCCTCCTCCAAGTCGGCTCGCGTGAAGCCGACCTGGAGGAGCGTGGCGCGGATGACCAGCGAGCTCCCGATCCCGCGCAAGAGCTTCAGCGCGCGACCCGGCGTCGCCTCGAGCGTCTCGCGAGAGAGCGCCAGGCGAACCGCCGTCTCATGGGGCATCGTGTGCGGATCCATCGGGCGCTCCCGGGCCTCACACCGGCGCCGGAGTCGGGGGCACCGGCGCCACAGGCGGCGCCGGCTGCTCGTCCTCCGCCTCCTCACCGCTGGTGCGCGGGCGGCGCAAGAAGCCCAGCGCGCGAAGCACGCGGCGATCATTCACCGCCCGCCGCGCAATGGTGGCCCACTCCTGGTACCAGGCCCACAGCGCCTCTTCGGCCTTCGTCTGCTGCTCGGCCAGGTCCTCCGCGTCGACCGGCGTCTCAGCCACGGGCACCTCAGCCGCTCCGAGCAGCGCCTGCACCTCCGCCAGCACCGCCGTGCTCAGCCCGCGCTGGGTGAGCAGCGCGAACGCCTCCTTCTCGCGATCCGACGCGGTCGCGGCGTTCAGCGCATTGACGCGATCGAGCAGCACACGCACCGAGAGCAGCACCGGCGGCCCGTCCGTCTGCGACAGGTTCAGGAACACCTTGTCGCGAATCTCCGGGAAGCGACGCGCCAGCGACGCCTCGATGATGGTGAACCAGCGGTTCTCCCAAGCGTCCACCTCGGCCACCACCTTCGGGCTGACCTGCGTCGGCCCCTTGTCCACGCTGAAGCGCACCGTCGACAGCGCGCGCAGCAGCGACCAACCCTCTTCCACGTCCGCCGGACCGAAGCCGTGCTGCGCGAGCGCGCCCACCGCGCGCGGGCTGCGCAAGCCCAGCAAGAAGTCCAACGCCTGACGTGCCTTCTGACCCACTGTGATGTAACCGTCCGGTCTGGGACGTGCTTGTGGCGGGGCGCGGGTCTGAGAGGCTCG
>CAZXMG010000232.1:0-2745 GCA_964641275.1 uncultured Polyangiaceae bacterium | reverse complement strand
ATGGGCCGGGGCTGTACAACTATGTGCGGGGGTCGCCGGTCAACTACGTCGACCCGGGGGGGACGCAGACAATGCCACCCATCATTGTCGAACCAACCCGAGTCATCAAGCGTCCGACCGCGGTCTTCGAGCCGTTGCGACCTGCTGCCGAGTTCTTCAGGCAGGTCTCGAAGTGGAAGGCGGAGAAGGTCGCTTCACGAGAGGCCGAGATCGACGCCAAGGTGGCGAGTGAAGGAGGTGGAGTAGACGCCCAGGTTCGAGGGGGTCTAGACAAGTTCGGCATGAAGCTCGGGGCGGCCATTGCGTACGCCCCTGGCACGTTCTTCGACATGGTTAGCGGGATGCACTCAAGCTACCAGAAGGGCGGAGGAGGCAAGGTCCTTGAGGATGTTGTGAGCGCCCCCAAGCAGTCGCTGGACCGTGCCCATCAGGCCGCTACCGAAGGCAACTGGATGGCGGCGACGGAGAATCTGCTCGGGTTCGGTTCTCAGATCCTTGGGCTCGTTGCCAGT
Source organism: uncultured Polyangiaceae bacterium (assembly GCA_964641275.1). Classification (GTDB taxonomy): domain Bacteria; phylum Myxococcota_A; class Polyangia; order Polyangiales; family Polyangiaceae; genus Xiheicaenibacterium. Next base: position 2,233 of record CAZXMG010000232.1, on the reverse strand, counting down.
GGGTCCCAACTAACGGTCAAGCCTGGCCCCCCTGTAGCCGTTCAGCCAGCTCTAGCGGGTGCTGGAGGAACCGTTGCCCAGGGCATGATTTCACTGCCCGTCGTCGGAGGAGTGGCGGAGGCGGCGCTCGGCGGGCTGGTCTCGATGATGACGGGGCGCGGTGATGATTCTGATGACCCGTTCGATGACCGAGGTGAGGAGTGGGATGAAGAGGGTGGCGTCAACTTCGCAAAATCCAAGGACCTCTACCAGGCTGGACCGGGCCAGAGGAGCGTGGTCACAGTCGAGTACACGGGCGACTACGTGACAGACACTCTGGCTGCCAACAAGGCGGGTGGATTCACCACGAAGCCGAAGGGCTACACGTGGCACCATCTGAACGACTACAACGTCACCACGAACAAGGGCACGTTGCAGCTGGTGAAAGATGAAGCTCATGGTGCCAATCAGCCTCACAAGGGCGGAGTGGCGCAATATGAGAAGGCGACGGGGCGGGAATACACATTCATGGGCCGAACGAGAGGAGGCCGATGATGGTCGAATTTCTCGACTTGGAACCGGCGGCGTCCGAGGCCCAGCTCAGCACTGCGGAGGCGCGGCTCGGACTTCGGTTTCCGGCCGCACTACGCTGGTTGTTCCAGAACGCGAACGGTGCCGTCCCGAGCCCGGCCATCTTCGGGAACGAGACCGGCAGGGTCTGGATCGATCGGTGCTTCGCGCTGCGTGACGGCGAAGGTTCGGCCGAGTGGTGGTACGACCTGATGGTTCGGAAGAAGGGACTCGCCCCCACGCATTGGTTCCCGTTCGCAATCGACCCGACAGGAAATGTGCTTTACGTCGACTGCAACTCTGATGATGCGCAGGTCCACACAATTCTACACGACACCAATTCGGACCCACACGTGGCGCTCGGTGTTGGATTGGAGCAGCTTTGGTCGCTTGCGGTGTAGCCCTCCAGGTAGCGGTTCAGCGACTTTGAACCGGCCCCCCCAATGATCTCGAATCCGCCACCAACCAGACGACGATGAGCCAGCCATGAGCCCCCAACGCCCCCTCCAGCCGAGCAGCCCGCAGCACAGCGGCAGCCTGCCCGCGGCCTGGGCATGGGGTGGGCTCGGCTCATCGTCGAGGGCAAGGAGGGCAACGGCAGCCCACCGTGTTGGCAGCAGGCAACTCGCCCAACGTCTTGGTCGGCTACCTCATGGGCCTCGTCGAGCTGGGGATCAAGGGAGAGCTGGCTGGGGTGAAGGAGCGGCTTGGGGAAATGGCGGGAGCCAGAGGTGGGAAGGTGGGAACGCTGTTTCCAAGAAGACGGGGAAGGTAGCAAGGCCACGATGACCGGGGGGACCACGTGACGACGCAAGGACCCAGCAGCACACCGACACCGACGCCGCCTGAGCCGAAGTCAGCTCCGGCGAAGCAGGACCAGTCCAGCATCGATGCCGAGCACGCTCGACGCCTGCTCCTTGCTGGCTACGGGCTCTTCGTCGTCGCCGCCGTGTCGTTCACGACGATCCCGGTCATGGTGTTCACCAGGATTCGGGACGGCGGCATCGAGAAGGCGTACTTGGATGGCGCCCCTGACAAGCCATGGCTCTTGATCCTGAGCCCGCTGCCGTTGCTCTTCTTCGCCGGGCTCGTCACCTCCGGGGTTGGCTACATGATCTTGTCTGCGGCTGGTGCAGCGAGCCGGGAGATCATCCCGAACCGGGATCGCAAGGAGCTTTGGGACCTGATGCAGAACAACAACGAGAAGGGCATGGACCAATACGTCCGGCTCCACTCGTTGACCGGGCTCACCGGGTTCTTCACCAAGGTCGGGCTTACAGGTCTGCCCTTGGCGACGATCGGACTCACGGTGTTCTTGGCGATCGTCGGCATCTGGCACGAGACGTTCTTCCAGCTCGCTCAGCTCACGTTGGGCGCCTTCCTTGGCTCCTTCGTGCAGAAGAAGCAGGAGTTCGCTGCCGTGGGAGTCGGAGCGGACAACGGTGGCCACGATCCTCCGTCGAGCGGGAGGAAGACGCCGTGATCGCCGGAGGCCGGACGCCGTGAAGGCGGACTCCTGGATCCTGAACGAGCTGCCCGAGCTGCTCGTCACCGATTGGTACAACGGGCTCATCTACACGGAGTCCGACATGCAGGCGTGTGTACGGGTCCACCGAATTTTTCCGCAGAAAATGGCCTACTCAAACAATCAGTATCGACAACCGCAATGACCTCGCTCGCGCCG
>CAZXMG010000231.1:0-2826 GCA_964641275.1 uncultured Polyangiaceae bacterium | reverse complement strand
CCTCATGCACGGTCGGTGCTGACGCGACCCAGAATGCGCGGTCGAGTTCTTGCCAACCACTGCTCAACGTCACTGAGAGATGCCCTCTGTTGTCCGCAGGACACGCGCCGAAGTTTCGTCGAGTTGCTAAGCCGCATGCTTCGAAGGGCACCTTGGCCACCGCTTCCTGGAAGGCTGTGATGGCTACCTGGAGCTCCACGGAATCAAGTGGGAGAGCGACAAGTTCAGTGGACACGTTTGGCCAGCGACACTCGCGCTGCTGAGTATCCGTGGCGCGGTCCCAGGTGGCGAAGCGAACTATGGGAGGCAGAAAGCCGTCTTCGTCGCTACCATTCGCATCGGTGAAGATCCGCAGCGACCGCCAGACGCCAAGCGTGTCCGAGTGCCACGTGATTGCGAGGGCTGAGCCCAGCCAAAGATGGCGATCCCCACCACTGGGGAAGATGGCTTCCGGCCCGCGTAAAAGCAGGTTGCCAACGCACAGGGCTCGGGGAGCTACTCGGCTTGTGCGCATATCGCCAGGCGTTCTTCCGGCTAACATACCGGCGTTCAGCGGCGACGACCAGAGTGAGCGGAGCGAGCGACGGCGTCGTCCGCTGCAACGCCCAGTTGGGCGGCTAGAGGTTTCGGCTGGGGTCGTACTCAGACTCGACCGTTGGCACACACGGCGAGAGAAACGGGTCTGCGAACTCGCTGACTTCTCCGCGGGCGATTCTCCAGACTCGGAACTCGTTCGGTTGCGACGCCTCTTGGTCGCGAAAGTGCACGACGCCGTAACAGTCCGCACTCTGGGAAGCGATCCACCGGAGAGTCTTGAGTAGGCGGTCGCTACGATGATTTCTGCAGGTCATCAGAGTGAGCACTGAGCCTGCCCAGTTCAAGTCAGGCTGGATCTGAAACTTGAAGACGCCTGATCCCTCCAACTCGACAAGTCTCACCTCGACAGAGCGCAGATCCGAAATCCCTGAAAGCTTCAGCCAGCCGTATGCCTCGAACATTGCCGCTTCGAAACCTCAATACTGCGCGCTTAGTTGGAGATGGTAGGTCGGCTCTTGCGTGAACCCGGCATCGAGCAGCTTCCTGCGCGTGTCGGCGGCAACCCGCGTCAAATCCGCCTCCGAAAGCTCGATATACCCATCGTTCTCAACGCCGACGACCGCGAGTTCAGCGCCGATCAGCAGGACATGAGGCTCACCATCGGTGAGACGCACGAGTGCTGTCTTCAGGCGGTGTCGCTTCGCTCGGCGCACACGTTCATCGGCCTGCGATTCGACGGCCTCGAGCTCATCGTCTGACTGCAGCACGTAGCGAACCCCAAGGTAGAAGAACGACGCGTCAGCTCCCATGTGCCCCCAATAGGTCGTGCCCGCCCAACGTACCGGCGTTCTGCGGCGAATGCCAGACCGAGCGAAGCGAGGGAGGGCAGTCGTCCGCAGCAACGCCCAGTTGGACAGCTACTCCGGAGACTGATCGAGCTGCAAGACGTCGCCGCCATCGAGCCAGCTCGACCTGATAGCGACTGCAATGCCTGCAGCGGAGCGCTCAGAGATCAGAGACTGGGCGGCTTCGAGCGTGAGAGTGTGCCATTCCCGATCGACGATTTTTCCGGATGGATTGGCATCAAGCCAAGCACGAACGGCAGACAGGGCTGGCTCTGGAGAAGGGGCGAGCGGCTGCGGCCGGTGCACCTGGAACTGGCACAGCCAGTGCTCAGGCTCGCGGAAGTGTCGAACCGAGGGCTGCCGCAGTGTTCCGTGGGCACCGTCGGCGATGAGCATGTGCACGCGCTGGAGATGCGGCGCCTGGGCTTGCGAAAAGGCGAACTCTGCACGAATGGGAACGCGCCACTGGTCGCGATGGTCCGCGCACCAGAGCATGCCCAGCATCGCAAGGCCTTCTTCCGCGCGCGTGACGGACTCGGCCTCGATACCGTCGGTCCAAAATGCGGCTGTTACGGGATCCTTGCCGAAAAGTCCCCAGAGTAAGAATTCAGTGCGCGCAGCGCATTCCTGAAGGTCGGCGAGCGAGGGGGTCCCGGTGCCCAGGAGAGGAATGCATGCAGACTCGCACGCTAGGAACTGCTGCAGAGAGATGTCGATGCTCACCGCCAGTCTGTCCAACGTATTGCCGTTCAGCTGCAGCGTCCAGAGGGAGCGCGAAGCGCGACCGACGGCGCTGACTGCTGCAACGGCTGGTTGGCTGGCGCGGTCACGAGGGAGCGTCTCGAAGCAGAGCCCTGACATCGACGTTGAGAATCGCCGTGTGCAGCGGCACCTCCGAGAGACGAAAGAAGTGAACAACGCTCGGGGGAGCAACAACCAGAGCGCACTCAAGCTCCTCGGGCAGAGGAAGAAGGAACACAGGAGTCGACCGGTTGTGATGGAGGGCCATGAAGTGAAGTTCTGCAGAGATGCTGTCATCGAGCTCTTCGAGTTTGAGCATGCGGACAGCATGAATCCCAAGATGGTCCGGAAGCGCGACGATCGCGTCGAACGGGCGCGATGCGAGGAGCCAGATGAAGTCGTTGAGGTCGACAGCGAGCGTCAGGGCGATGCTGCGATGGCGAAGCTGCGGGAGAAGCTCTTCTGGCGGCAGGCCGAGGCTCAGTACGGAGCGCTCATTCTTGCGCGATGACCCCGGCGGCGGGACCGACAGGTCCAGGGCGGTGGTCGTCCTTCGCGCAGCGGCAAGGAAGCTTGCGAGCCGTCGATCTGAAACCTTCGACACGACGCACCTCGGACAACGACTGGAGCAGAATTTGATCCGTCCAGCCAACGTACCGGCGTTCTGCGGCAAGCGCCAGAGGGAGGCCGTAGGCCGACCGTG
>CAZXMG010000230.1:0-2911 GCA_964641275.1 uncultured Polyangiaceae bacterium | reverse complement strand
TCGTGACGGCCTCGGTCTGCGCTCGGCCCATCTCCGCGACCTTGTCGAACAGCTCCCCGAGCGCGGCGTCCTTCTTTTCGTTGATGCGCCAGAAGGCCCAGCCGAGGACAGCCACGAGCCCGTAGGGTCCGGTCGCCTGGAGCCAAGTCGCGATGCTGGTGAAGTCGTCCATGTCGTTGTCTCCGTCGTCAGGCCACCGGCGTGGCGGGAAGCAGGTCTCGAACGTCAGCGGCGCGCCGCACGCCCGTCGCGCGCCGCACCGCTTCCTCGAACGCGATGGCCGGTGAGAGCCCGGCCTCGAGACGAAGCCACGCGTAGAGGACGAGCCACGCACCGTCGGCGTGTCCGAAGTAGTGGTGTGCGAGCACGCCGGGCAGCGCCTTGCTTGCCTCGGCGAGCGGCCCGAGCTGGAAGCTCCCGGCACGCAGCCCCGGCCAGCGGCGCGGCACCTCGAGACCCGGCGCCGGCGCACTCGTCGCCCACCGCACGAGCGAGGCCACCGCCTCGGCCTGGGCCGGCGTCGGCAGCACGTACAGCCCTTCGTGTGCCCACGGAGCCTTGATGCTCCGCTCCCACGGGAGGCCCTTGCGGAGCAGGCGCGGGTAGTACGGGTTCACGACCTCCACGCCGAACGACGGACCGTTGTGCGCGGGCCCCGCATGCCAGAGCACGTCGCTCGCAAGGTCGCCGTGCTGGGTCAGCTCGCCGTCCGGGCCGAGCACGAGGTGCACGCTGAGCCCCCGCTTCTTCAGCACGGCGATCGTCGAATCGACGCTGCGCGTGACGGTCTCGTGGATGACGAGCTCGGTCGCGCGCGTTCGCTTGCCCTTCGATACGAAGCGCGCGGTGCCGTCCTCGAGGAAGGTCCGGACGGGCACGCTGTCCGGCGCGCTGGTTGCGACGCCGCGGACGACGAGCCCGCTCACTGCCCTGGCTCCTTCACGCGGGCGGCCTCGGAAAGGCGCGCCTCGATCTTCAGCCCCTGCGGGAACCAGCGCGCGACGTCCTCGGCTGCCACCGGCTTCGCGAGCTTCGCGTCGACGCGGCCCTGCTTGTCCTTGAGCGGCGCGATGACCCGCTTGCGCTTCACCAGCTCGGCGTGGACCTCGTCGACGAGCATCCGATGGAGGTGTCCGAAGCTGCCGGGCGCAGGGTGCACGGGCTCGTCATCGGGCGACCGAAGCAGGAACTCCGTCGAGCGACACGTCGGGCACGCCGGGAGCGGCACCACACTGGCGTCGGTCTGGTCGTCGCGGGCGACGCCTACCTCGAGCGAGTCGAGCACGATGCGGTTCTCCGCGGCGCACTTGCCGCAGCGCTGGAGGACCTCAGTCGCGTTCAGTTCGTGGATCGACATCGAGGCCTCCTCAGGCGACCGCCGTGTACGTGCCGAACCACCAGACCGTCCCGAACGCGGGGATGGTCTGGTAGCTGAAGTAGCCGAACCCATCGCGATCGACGGTGAAGGTCGACGGGTTGCCCGAGAAGCCGCTCGACTGGCTGAGCGACGAGAACGTGATCGACGACGGCGACGCCGGGAAGCGGTTGCGGAAGTTGGTCGCGCCGCCGCCCGCGAGCGTGCGCGAGGCGGTGTCGGCGTTCGAGTACTCCATCCCGAGTCGGCCGATCTCCTGAACGCTGCCCGTCAGCTCGAATGCCGAGTTCGTGGTGCTGCTCATCGGCAGATTCCACGAGCGATCCCACGTCGTGAACGTCGCCTCGTTGTTGAAGTCGTGGAGGAACTCGAGCGAGTTCCTGCCGAAGCGGAAGGCCGCCGAGTTGTAGAGCGTGCTGTCGCGCGTCCAGCCGGCGCCATTCCACGAGGCGTTCAGCGTGAACCAGACGGAGTCGCTGTCTGCGTAGATGCGCAGGTGCGTAGGCGCAGTGCCCGACGCATTCGAGTCGAGGATGAGCGCCTTCGAGCCGCCGAGCGCGGGCTGCCGAATCGTTCGGTGCTGGCCGGGGTTCGCTTCGTTGCCGCGGAAGTGATCGCCCTCGAGCGCGTCGACGATCTCCGCGAGCGACGTCTCGACGTTCACAGCGTTGAGGTTGTTGCCGGCATCGGCGACGGAGATGGCCGACGCCGCATGGGCGCCGGAGGCCTGGTTCACGTGGCCGTTGAGACCGCCAAGGAGCGTCACGAGAGCGGCTCGCAGCGTGCCCGCGCCGATGGCCGTGGGCGCGCCCGCGATGGCGTCGACGCCCACGAGGCCCGCGCCCGGAGCCGCAGCGCCCGTCGCGAGGAGGTCGGTGACGATCTCCTGCAGCTGCGACTGCACGTTGATGCCCGCGATGTTGTTGTGCGCCGTCGCAGCGATGGCGCTCGCGGCGTGCGCGCCGGTCGCGGCGCTGACATGCGTGTTGAGGAATCCGAGCAGCGCAGCGAGCTGCGTCTTCACGGTGCCCGCGGCCAGCGCGTTCGGAGCACCGGCCGACGCGTCGACGCCGACACGGGTGGCACCGGACGAGCCCACGGCGCCGGTCGTGAGGTCGTCGACGACCTCGTCGATGGCCGCCTGCACGTTGGCGGCGCCGACGAAGCCGTGGGCCGCGTAGTCGATGGCGGTCGCGGCATGCCGGCGTGCCGCGGCCGTGAAGTGATCGCGCAGCTCCGCGTCGACCTCGTCGAGGGAGGCCTGCACCGTGGCCGCGAGCGGCGCGAGGATGCTCCACGCCCCCGTGACGACGGAGACCGAGGAGCCCTGCGCGAAGATGAAGGCCTGCCGCCGCGAGGTATCGAGGTCGGCCACGAGGATCTGCGTCTGCCCCGGGCGTCGCCGCACGTCGCAGAGCAGCAGCTCGTCGGCCTGCAGCGCCGGCTTGGGCGCAACACCGATGGCGCCCTCGGGTGCCTGGCGGACCACGAGCTCGAACGACTCGTCACGCCGGAAGAACACCTGCTGCGAGTTGC
>CAZXMG010000229.1:0-3061 GCA_964641275.1 uncultured Polyangiaceae bacterium | reverse complement strand
GGCGCGAGGGCCTCTTCCAGCTCTGCTGGCAGCAGCACGGAGGCTCGGGCCTCGCTGTGACGCTCGACGACGCCCTCGAGCTGCCGACGACGGATCGCGACTGGCTGATCGAGCGCATCGGTCAGCAGCGCGCCCGGGAGGCGAAGGAACTCGAGAAGGCCGCGAAGCGGAGGTGACCGATGGCGCTCAACAACCTCGGCCTCGGCTTCGTCTTCACCGCGCGTGACCTGGCCTCCGGGGCCATCTCGAACCTCGAGCGGAACTTCACGAGCCTCGACCGCCGCGTCGGGCTCGGTACCGAGAACATCCAGAGCGCGTTCCAGCAGCTCGGCGTCGGCCTCGCGGTCTTCACGGCCGGCGCCGCCACGGTGGGCGCGGCGTTCTCGCTCGCCAACGCCGCAGGCCGCTTCGAGCAGTCGATCGCCGCGGTCGCCGCCGTGTCCGGCGCCACCGCCGCGGAGCTGGAGCAGCTCCGTGGGGCGGCCATCGACGCCGGCATCGCCACGCAGTTCTCGCCCACCGAGGCGACGATGGGGCTCCGCGAGCTCGCGCAGGCAGGCTTCAACGCCCAGGAGTCGATGCAGCTCCTCATCCCCGTGCTCGACCTCGCCGCAGGCTCGCTCGGGGAGCTGTCGCCGCAGCAGGCAGCGGGGCTCGCCTCGCAGGCGATGAAGGCCTTTGGCATCTCGACGGACCAGGCCTCGATCTCGGTCGACCGCATGTTGCAGGCGGTCAACGTCTTCGCGCTCAACGCGAGCGAGCTGCCCATGGCGCTCGGCACCGCCTCGCGCGGAGCCCAGGCGCTGCATCAGTCGCTCTCCGAGACGCTCATCGCGCTCGGCCTCGTGAAGAACGTCATCCCCGGCGTCGAGCGTGCCTCCACCGCGACGGCGGTGGCGATGGAGCGCCTGGCCGACCCGCAGGTGCAGCAGCGCCTGCGGGGCATCGGCGTCGCCGTGGTCGACAGCCAGGGCGGCTTCCGCGCGTTCCTCGACGTCCTCGGCGACATGGCGCCGGCGCTCGATCGGATGAGCGAGTCGCAGCGCTCTGCGTTCCTGCTGCAGGCCTTCGGGCGCGAGGCGCTCGGAGGCGTGAACGCCATCCTCACGCAAGTCACGAGCGGCATTCGCACGAACACCGGCGAGACCGTGCGCGGCGCCCAGGCCATCGCGTACCTGCGCGACCAGTTCGAGAACGCTGGCGGCACGGCCGCGCGCTTCCGCGAGCAGATGCTCAACACCTTCGAGGGGCAGAAGCGGCTCCTCGCGGGCTCCCTCGAGACGCTCGCGATCGTCGCGGGCGAGCCCTTCGCGCAGGTCTTCCGGCCGCTCGTCACCATCGTCGTCGACGTGGTGAACGCCGTACTCGGCGTCTTCCGCCAGCTACCTGCGCCGGTGAAGCGCGCCTTCGCGGCGTTCGTCGTGGGAGCCGGGGCGGTCGTCGCGATGGTCGGCGCCGTCATCGCCGCCAAGGCAGGGATCGCGCTGCTCATCATCGGGCTCAAGGCGGCGGGCATCACCATCGGCGGTCTGCTCGCGACCATCCTGCCGGCGGTGCTCATCTTCGGTGTGCTCGCGCTCGCGGTCGCCGGCTTCGTCGTGGCCTTCCGGAACAACGTCGGCGGCATCGCGGACTTCTTCCAGGGCGTGGGAGCGCGCATCTCGCTCGCCTTCCGCGGGCTCACGCAGCTGTTCGACCAGGGCGGCTTCTCGGGCGCCGTGCGCGACGAGCTGAACCGCGCCGAGAACCAGGGGCTCAAGGACTTCCTCATCAACGTGTTCCTCTGGGTGAACCGCATCCGGAACTTCTTCGCAGGCATCGCGACGGGGTTCTCCGCGGGCATCGAGGCCGCGCGCCCGACGATCGACGCGTTCCTCAACGCGCTCCGGCGCCTCGGGACAGCGCTCGGCTTCCTCTCGGAGCGCGACGACGCAGGGACTGCCTCGTCGCGGTTCCGCGAGTTCGGCCTCACTGGCGAGCGCGTGGGCCGCGTCCTTGCGACGGTGTTCGAGCTGATCGTCCAGGCGATGACGGCCGTGGTCGAGGTCGCCGAGGGCGTCGCCCAGGGCTGGGAGTGGATCAGCGCCGGCGGCTCGGTGCTCTGGAGCGCGCTCTCGCAGCTCGGCTCGAAGATCCAGGAGGTCATCAACTACATGTTCGGCAGCACCTCGGCGACGCAGCAGAACGGCAGCGCCTGGACCGCGCTCGGCAACGTCATCGCCTTCGTCATCGGCTGGATCATCAGCGCCATCGGCGTGCTCGTGTCGATCGTCTCGGCGGCCGTCGCAGTCATCAGCGCAGCCATCCAGATCGTGATGTCGGTCTTCTCCGGGCTCGCTGACGTCATCACGGGCGTCGTCTTCATCATCGGCGGCATCTTCACCGGCAGCTGGAGCGACATCTGGATGGGCATGAAGCTCGTGGCCTTCGGTGTCGTCGACGCCATCATCGGCGTGGTGCTCGAGCTGGCCGGTGCCATCGCGGGCGTGGTCGATGCGCTCACCGGACTCTTCGGCGAGGGCACCCACTGGCAGCAGGGCATCCGCGACTTCCGCGACTCGCTCCGCGCCGACATGGCCGAGGGCATGGGCGTGCAGGACCTGACGTTCACGCGCCCGACGCGACCGGGAACTGCGTCGCCCGGCGCACCTGCGAGCGACGCCATGTCGTCGATGCCCGCGGTCGCGGCGATGACGCCGGCCATCCCCGCGTCCTTCCCGATGACGCCTGCCGCGCCGCCTGCGTCGCCCCCCATCACCGTCAACCTCCAGGTCGACGGCACGACCCTCGCCACCGCGGTCCATCGAGCGGACCGCGACTCGGCCACCCGCTCGTTCTCGCCGGTCCCGGCGTACTGAGGAAGGAGGAAGCGTGTCGCTCGATGCTGCTCTCGCCCGCGCTCCTCGCTGCCTGCTCGTGAACGTCACGAGCGGGGAGTCGCTCGAGTGCCTCTTCAACCCGACGCAGGTGACCGAGAAGCTGCAGGTGAACTGGAACCGCCTCGCGGTGCCCGGGCTCTCGCATCAGGTGCTGCAGTTCCAGAGCACGGCGAACCGGCAGC
>CAZXMG010000228.1:0-3121 GCA_964641275.1 uncultured Polyangiaceae bacterium | reverse complement strand
GTGCTCGACGATGTCGCCGGCTGCCAGATCGTCGTCGGGTGCGGGCTCGTCTTCACTGACGTTCTCGACGTCGCTGGGGGGAGGGTCGACGCCACGAAGGCGCTCGATCCAGCGGCCGAGGCGTGTGGGCTTGCGTGCGTCATCGAGCTGGGCACCGGATCGCCAAGGCAGCGTGTGCCCGAAGAACGCACGGAACGGCGTAAGCGTCCGGTGAAGGGCACCCTGGCCACCGAGCCGAGCGTCAGGGCATTCTGCCGCCTGGATGATTGCGCGCGGATCAGGCCGGAGCGGTGGCGAGCTGAGCCTTCCAGCCGCGCGGCGTGAGCTCGTCGATCTGGCGCATCGGGTGCGTGCTGATGCGCGCGAGGACGTCGCGCAAGTAGGCGAAGGGATCGAGGCCGATGTTCTTGCACGTCGCCACGAGCGAGTAGAGGGTCGCCGCGCGCCGGCCGCCGACATCGCTGCCGAAGAAGAGAAAGTTCTTGCGCCCGACGGCGACCATGCGCAGCGCGCGCTCGGAGGCGTTGTTGTCGATCGCCAGGTCGCCGTCGTCGATGAAACGTGTCAGCGCGCGCCACTGCCGACGCAGGTACCCGATCGCCTCGCCCATCGGGCTCTTCGGCAGATGGCGCGACACTTCACTGATGAGCTTCTCGTCGATCCGCTCGAGGATCGGCCGGCTGCGCTCCACGCGCAGATCACGGCGGGCATCACCGACGAGGCACTGCTCCTTCGCCTCGCGCTCGATCGCATAGAGCCGCCGGATCAGCGCGAGCAGGTCGGTCGCCGTCGCGAGCGCGGTCTTGACCGCGTCGAAGACGTACCGCCGCCCATGGGCCCAGCACCCGACCTCGATCACGCGGCCCGATGCAAAGACTTGGTCGTAGCCCGAGTAGGCATCCGCCTGCAGATAGCCCCGGTAGTCGCCGAGAAACGCGAGCGGTCCGGCCCGCGAGCGGTTGGGTGTGAAGTCGTAGACCAGATCTCCCCGCTGCCCGCCGTACACCCAGATGTAGCCCTTGCGGCTGCCGGCGGGGTGCGCGGGATCCTGCACCGTGACCGGAGTGTCGTCGGAGTGGACTACCTTGGAGGCCAGCACGCTCTCCCGCTTCATGTGCGCGACGATCGGCTCGACCAGCTCGGCGACCGCCGCCACCCAGTCGCACAGCGTGCGGCGCGAGATCGCCACGCCCGAGCGCGGGAAGATCGTCTCCAGTCGGTGCAGCGGAAGATGATCGCAATATTTCGCGACCACCACGTGCGCGAGCAGCCCCGGCCCCGGGCGTCCCTTGTCGATCGGGCGCGTCGGAAGATCGGCTTGCACCACGCCAGCCTCGCAGTGCCGGCAGGCGTACTTCGGCCGCTCGTACTCGTTGACGCGCAGCACCGCCGGCTCGTACTCGAGTTCCTCGGTCACGTCCTCGCCGATGCGCACTTTCGGCTGCGCACAGCCCGTGCACACCAGCGCGTGCGCCTCGGGCTCGAGCACCGTGCGCTTGCGCGGCAGGTTCTCGGGAAGCTTGCGCCGTCCTCTCCGCCGGCGCTCGCTACGTGGCGGAGCAGCCAGATCCCCCGAGCCAGCAGCATCGGGATCATCGTCATCGTCGTCACGGCGAGAGAGGCCGAGATCGAGCTCCGTCTGGCTCGCGTCGAAGCGCTCGGTCTTGCGCCCGTACATCCGGCGCAGCAGCTGGTCCATCTGGTGGCGCAGCCGCTCGTTCTCGCGCTGGCTCGAGCGCAGCTGATCGCGCAGCTCCTCGATCAGCTCGCGCATCAGCGCCAGCTCTTCGCCCGACCCCTTACCGCCACCGCCCGCCACGCCGAAGGCGTGGTTATCAGTCGTAAAGCTAAATGTCAAGCTATGGCGCGCTGGTAACGCTTTCTCTGCCGCACCTCGCGAAGCTCGATTCCTTCGAGCAAGAGCAGCAGGTCGCGCGACGAGAGCTCGGCACACGTCCCGCTCGCACCGCGCACCTCGGCGAAGGTCCCCGCCTCGAGTCGCTTGGCGAAAAGCCAGAAGCCGCTACGGTCCCAGACCAGGAGCTTCACCCGGTCGCGCCGCCGTCCAAAGAAGACGAAGACGTGGCCGGAGAACGGGTCCTGGGCGAGCACGTCCTTCGCAAGGGCGCACAGGCTGTCGAACGACTTGCGCTGATCCGTCGCGCCGCACGCGACGAAGATGCGCACCGATGGCGGAAAGCTCAGCATGGCGCCCTGAGCGTGGCGAGCAGGCGGCGCAGCGCAGCTGCCTCGAAGTGCGCCGGTACGCGCACCACGCATCCACCGGGCACCACCACCTCGAAACCGCCGCGCATCACGTCGCTCTCGATACCCTGCTCGGCCTCGACTCGGACCTCGACAAACCTTCCTTGCGCTGCTCGACCGACTCTCGCCCGTGTCTTCGTGCCAGATCGCTCAGCGTCGCGCCGTCGAGCGATGTAGCGCCACCACCCGAGGCTACCCGGCGAGATGCCGTGTCGCCGAGCAAACTCCGCGACGCTCAGCCCGCTGCGCTCGTGCTCCGCAAGCACCCGCTGCCACTCGAGCTGCCGTGTCGTGGGCACCCCCGCGTCCCGTCGCTTCGCCATGGTGCCCGAGTCTCGAGCAACGCGGCCGCGATCACCAGATGGGGTTCGTCACACGCTTACCAAGCTCCCGCAGCAGGGCTTCCGCCTCACCTACTGCCACAACGCAACGCTCGGCCGGCGTGACTTCTACCGCCAGCTCTGCCTCGCACTCGGCCTCTCGCCGTCGGCCACCGCGGCGGCGGTGTTTTACGCCGTCTCGAGCCACGTCGAGGAGCTCGGCCGCGAGCGCGTCTTCCCCGTCTTCCTCCTCGACGAGTCCCACCTCCTGCACCAGGACACGCTCGACCACCTGCACATCCTGCTCAACTACGAGTGGGACCGCAGAGCACTGCTCTCCCTCGTGCTCGTCGGCCTCGCCGAGCTGCACGACCGCTTGACGCTGCGCAGGAACCGCTCCCTCTACTCGCGCATCCACCGCCGCCTGCACGTCGATCCGCTCGTGTCCGACGACACGGCAGAGTACCTGCGCGTGCGCCTCGCCGGCACCGGCTGCGAGCGCGAGCTCTTCTCCTCCGACGCCACCGCCATGCTCC
>CAZXMG010000227.1:0-3229 GCA_964641275.1 uncultured Polyangiaceae bacterium | reverse complement strand
TGTTGTCTCTCGCGCTATCCCACCGCCGTTGTCTCAGGCTCTATCGTGAGCCGACCGGGTGGATTTCTCGGATTGGATGATCGCTTTGGTCGAGCGGATGCGGCGACGCAGTCCGGGCGACGAGATGACGCGCGTGAGCGCGCCATCTCGCCGCTTCTCTAAAGCCCACGGGGTTCAGCTACGCGACTTCTTGAAGCGCGGCCTGCACGTGCTCGGTGGTGACGGACTTGGCTTTTGCGATGGCGGCGGCGAAGAGGGCGTGGTGAGCAAGGCCATTGGCCTTGCGCGGCAAGCCGCTCGAGGCTTGGAAGATGGCCTCGACGGTGGGCGGCTCGAACAGCGGCAGCTCGGTGCCGGCCAGACGCAGGCGATGCACGAGGTAGGGCCCCATCTCGTCGCGGGTGAGGCCTCGGACGTGGGACTTGACGACGATCCGCTGATTCAGAGCGTCGAGCGCCGCCATGGTCATGCGCCTGCGCAGCTCGGGATGGCCCACCAGCACGACGGTGAGCCGGTTCTCGGAGTCCATCGCGTAGTTGGTGAGCAGGCGCAGGTCCTCGAGCAGCTCGGTCCGCAGGTGATGCGCTTCATCTACGATCAACACAGGCCGGAGCCTGTTCTCCGCGCACAGCCGCGACACCTCGCTTCGGATCTGCCGGAACAGGGCTGCGCGATTTCGCTCGATGGGCAGTCCCAGCTCCCAAGCGATCGACTTGTAGAGGTCCATGACGTTGCCCGTGGTGAGCGAGACATAGAGCACGCGGTACAGACCCGCGTGGAGCCCGGCGACGAGATGACGACAGGTCGTGGTCTTGCCCGAGCCGCTGTCACCGGTGACCAGGCCGATGCCGCGCATGTCGACGAGGTGCTTGAGACGCGCACCGAGCTCGGCGAGAGACGCGGACTCGAACAGGTCGTCCGGGGCGAGGTCTTTGTCGAAGGGGTGGCGCGTGAGCGCGAAGTGCTTTCGGTACATCAGAACAGGCCCTCCTCGTCGATCAGGTCGCGCATGGCGAGCCCCTCTGGCGGAGCGACCTCACCCTTCGGGAAGATGAGCCCGCGCGTCGTCTCGGAGCGCTTGACGAAGCAGTTGGCGAGCGCGTCGACGCGCTTTGCGAGCTCGATGCGACGGCCCTGATGCCAGACCTCGACCGTGCGCTTGTCGGGTTTGCGAGCTGCGTCGTAGCGGAGCACGACGCGCTCGCCGACGAGCGCAGCGTCGACCTCGAACGCGACGCCGTCGAGCGTGACGGTGCGGTCCTTCTGCACTCGGCGCTTGGACTCGGTAAGAAAGTGGTCGCCGAGATCCGGGCCAGGCATGCGCACGCCTTCGCACGTGCGCGCCCACTTGTCGGCTGGCGTCTCGTCGCCGAGCCCGCGATGTAGCGCGTGGTGATACTCGCCTTCGATCCAGGTGGAGAGAACGCGATTCATGACTTCTAGCGAGGTAAGATCGCTCGGTCCGAGCAGCGGCAGCATCTGCATGCGCACGGTGCGAAACCAGCGCTCCATCTTGCCCTTTCCCTGCGGCATGTAGGGCTTGGCGTGGATCAGAGCGATCCCGAGCTTGGCGCAGACGATGGCGAGCTGCTTCGACCGGAACGCGGCGCCGTTGTCCACGTACAGCCGCTTCGGGATGCCGCGTCGTCGCACCGCTTGCTCGAGCACGGTGAGGTAGCCGATCGTCCCTTCCGAGAAGGCAAATGACGCGTAAGGCACGACCCGCGTCGCATCGTCGATGAACGCGATCAGGTATGTCTGCCGTGAGCGCCCGGCGTCGCGGATCTTGGGCCCATACATGACGTCGCTCATCCAGAGGTCGCAGGCGCTGGCGTGCTCGAAGCGCCGCCGGTCCTTGCTCGTTGGCTCTTGCGGCTGCTTGCGCATGAGCCCGCGGCGCGCGAGCGCGCGGTGCACCGTCGACTCGGGCAAGAGGATCTCTTCCGACGCGATGCTCGCGTGCTCAGCGCGCGCCTTCTTGATCAGGAGCGGGATCGACAGCTCTGGCGCGTCTTCCTTCAGGTGACAGAGCAGATCGAGCACGCCTTGTGGAATCGAGCGCGATGCGCCCTGATCAGCACGAGGACGCGGCACGAGCGCGTCGAAGCCGCCACGACGGTAGGCGCGGAGCCAGCCTCGGATCGTCTCCGCGGCAACGCGGCGGCGCAGTGAGCCTGGGATCGTGTAGTCCTGCGCAGCCTTCTTCTCGAGCAGGGCGTAGACGCCACGCTGGTGCGGCTCGAGCTGCACCAGGTCGGCGATAACGCCGTAGCGGAAGAGGGCGATCTCCTTGCGTCGCTCATCGAGCTCGGTACGGGTTGCGGAATCATCGGGATGGGAGGGCATGTGGCGCCTTTCGGTGCGCGGCTCCGGCTGGTCCGGAGCGGCGTGCCGCGAGGCTCGTGGTGATCGCCGTCGCCGGCCGCCCCCCTCTTGTGTGGGGCGACCGTGACGGCCCCGCTTCACCCGGTAACCCGGGCGCGGAATCCGAGTGGCACGGTCAGCGTGGCGAGCTGCCAGCCGAGCGTCTCTCGCAGTGTGACGAGCACCTGGTCGGTCCCCAGCGCGCGGCGGAACGAGCTGAGTGTCGGCGTCACGCCCTCGAAACGCGCGGGCAGCAGCGTCGCGATCGCGAGCAGCGCCGCGCGCACGGCGACCACGCGACGCCGGATCCAACGCAATGCGCCCGGCAAAGCGACCGGGTTGATGACATCAGGCGGCCGGACCTGATCGACAGCTGCCGAGATGCCGCCGGCAGCTTCCACGGCGGTGGCCACCGCCTCGACCGCGGCGAGCGTGCCGGAGAACCTGGCGGCGAGGAACGATGGCAAGAGGCTGATCGAGGCGCGCTTCTTCGGGCACCACCACCGTGGAACGCGCGTCCCCGGCGGGGCTACCCGAGCGTAGGTCCCAAGCCGACCAACCCCGCAACCACCCTCGGCGTGGAACGGGCAGCTCGCCAAGGTTGCACTCTCCCAACCTCGCTCGGTAACGTACTTCTCGTCGGAGAGCGGGCAGATCCAATCCAGCTGCATGGCGCCGACACGAGCCCCCGCGTGGTCCAGACGCGAGGGCTCACCCTTTCTGGCCCCATCCTCGCGCACCATCCCCTCTCACGCTGATCGAACGCCGATGCCTCTCGGACTCGGCTCACGTCTCAGGCGATCACACGAGTTGGCAGACCGGGGCAGATCGGCCGGCGGATCACGACGGGAAGCGAGGCCCTACA
>CAZXMG010000226.1:0-3252 GCA_964641275.1 uncultured Polyangiaceae bacterium | reverse complement strand
CGCGCGCAGCGGTCCACCGTCTTCGGCCACGTCCCAGGCCGGACGGTTACGCTGCCGGAGGTGCCGCCGTGGCAGCACACGTTTCGGAGGACATTTGGCGCGGGCGCTACGATCGCTGGAAGGCGTCCGGGCTGCCGCTGCATGAGTTCGGTGCGAAGGAAAATGTCAGCGCGAAATCACTGCCCTGCTGGAAGCGGAGGATGATGCAGTTCGAGCGCGACTCGGGCGCGAGCATGACGTTCGTGCGGGTCGCTGAGGACGAGCCCAACGCCACGGCTGCGACGACCGACGTCGAGCTCGTGCTGCCGAACGCCGTGCGAGTACGCGTGCCGTGCGGGACGCCGGGGCAGCAGCTCATCGCACTGGTGACCGCGCTCGGGATGGACACTGGGGGGTCAGCTTTAGTGGCGCGAGGGGGTCAGAGGTTATTGGCGCTTGAAGCCCGCAGGGATCGTGAGCGCCACGCAACGTAGCCGCAGGGAATCACGAGCAGCGTAAGAATGGTCAGCGAAACCAGCCCACCCCACATGGGGGCTGCAATGCGCTTCGCAACGTCGGCTCCCACGCCATCATCAAAAAGAATAGGCAAGAGGCCGAAGACGTTTGTGAGGACGGTCATGAGGAGCGGCCGAACCCGCTGCGAGCCCGCGTCGACCATTGCGTCGATGAGCGACCCGCCATCGCGGATTGCTCCTGACGCAACGCCCGCAAGATAGGCCTCCTCAAGGTACACCACCATGATGCTTGCCGTCTCGGCAGCAACGCCAAGCAGCGCAATCATCCCGACCCACACCGCCACCGAGGTGTTGAAGTTCAAGAGCCAAAGCGCCCAGATCGACCCGACAGCGGCAAACGGCACCGCAGTAAGCACGAGCAGCGTGGGCCCCATTCCCCGAAAATTGACATAAAGAATTGCAACGATGATTCCGAGCGTTATTGGCAAGATAAACGCCAGCCGTTGGCGCACACGCTCCAACAGCTCGTATTGCCCCGTCCACTTCAATGTGTAGCCCGGCGGCAGCCTCACAGCGCCTACCGCCACCTTCGCTTCGTCTACATAACCGCCGATGTCTCGTCCTTCGATATCTACATAGATCCACCCAGCGAGCCGCCCAAGTTCGCTCTTGATCATGGGTGGCCCATCGACGACCCTCACATCCGCGAGCTGCCCCAGAGGAACCGCAGGCCCCAAAGCGCCGGAGCTGAAGCCGTCCGCCCCTGGCGTCCCAGTCGGCGCCCCCATCTCCGCCGCGGCCGCCGCAGGTGCACCCGAGTTGCTCATGCCGCCCATAGCACCGCCCTTTGCGCCTGCCGCCGTCATGGACCCTGTCGCCCCTGAGCTCTCGTCGCTCATGACCGCGCTGCCGCGCGAGCCACCCGGCCTCAGTATCTCGTCGCCCGCGCCCGAGCGAAGTCGTGACCCTAAAGCGTCAGGGAGCGGTGCAACTCGCACAGGAATGAGAACGGACCGCAGCGCATCGGGATCGCTGCGAAACGCACGCGCATAGCGCACAATGACGCGATATCGTTCGCGCCCCTCGAACGTCGTGGTGACCTGGACGCCGCCGACGCTGCTCTCGACCGCGTCAAGTACGTCCTGGACTGACAAGCCGTATCTGGCAATGACGTCCCGCTTCGGGGTGATGTCGAGAAAGAGACCGCCGAGCTCACGCTCAGCATACACACTGCGGGTACCGGGCACGCTGCGGATGACCTCTTCAATTTCGGCCTCAACCGACGCGATGGTAGCCAAGTCTGCGCCGAATACCTTGATTCCGATCGGAGTTCGGATGCCGGTCGACAGCATGTCGACACGCGCCTTGATGGGCGCCGTCCAGGCACCCTGCATGCCGGGCAACCTGGTGGTAGCGTCGAGTTCCGCGACGAGCTTCTCGAGAGTCATCTCGGGACGCCATTCGCCTTTGGGCTTCAGACGTACAATCGTCTCAAACATCGATAGCGGCGCCGGGTCGAGCGCAGACTCGGCGCGCCCGGCCTTGCCGAAGACGAGCTCGACCTCTGGGACCTGACGAATGCGCTCATCCTGCCAGCGGAGAACCCGCTCGGCCTCAGCGACCGAAATCGACGGAACCGAGACTGGCATAAAGAGCAGATCCTCTTCGTACAGAGGCGGCATGAACTCAGACCCGAGTCGCGTGTACGGCAGCGTCGTCGCGCCCACGAGTATCACCGAAAGGGTCAGCAAGACGTGGCGAGCGCGGAGGCAGGCCCGCAGGATTGGTCGGTAGAGGGCGACTGCAACGCGGTTGACAGGATTCTGCCCTGCAGGCCGAATTCTGCCACGCAAGAACCAAACCATCAGTGCGGGGACGAGCGTAATGGCAAGGATCGAAGCGACCGCCATGGACGCGGTTTTTGCGACAGCAAGGGGCCGGAACAGGCGGCCTTCTTGCCCGGTGAGCGCAAACACGGGGAGAAACGCGATCGTCAGCACGAGAAGAGCGCCGAAGAGAGATGGCCCGAGCCGCTTGGCTCCATCGAGCACGAGTTGCGCGCGGCCCGCGCGCTCGCCCCTTTCCTCGGCTTCGGCGATCCGCTTGTGCGCGTCCTCGACTAGGACGACGGTCGAGTCGACCATGTCACCGAGCGCCAGAATGATGCCTGCGAGTGACATGATGCTGACGGCGAGGCCAGACGCCCAGAACACGACGAACGAGCCCGACGTTGCGACCAACAGCGTTATCACGGCGACGAGCGACGAACGCAAGTGAAACAGAAAGATAGCAATTACCGCGAGCACGACGGCGATGATCTGTCCGAGGCTCGTCCCCAGTGTCCGAATTGAATGCTCAATGAGGCGGCTGCGATCGTAGACGGGAACTACACGAACGCCCTCGGGAAGGCTCGACGCGACCTCGGCGAGCCTCGCCTTAACCCTGTTACACACGTCGAGCGCATTTTCCCCAGAGCGCATGACGACGATTCCGCCGACAACGGGGCCCTTCCCATCGAGGTCAGCAATTCCGCGCCGCATCGACCCGCCCACCGTGACGTTCGCAACGTCGCTCACCACGATCGGCTTTCCGCCACCGCGCACGGCGACCACGGCGCCCTCGAGGTCCAGCTTGGACCCAACGTACCCTCGCCCACGAATGGCATATTCGTGGCCGGCAAGCTCGATCACGCGGCCACCAATCTCGCCATTGGATCCTCTTACAGAGGACGCAATGTCGCCAGCTGCGTATTCCGGCCGCACCCGAACGCTGATTTCGGTCAGACCCGAACACCCGT
>CAZXMG010000225.1:0-3394 GCA_964641275.1 uncultured Polyangiaceae bacterium | reverse complement strand
CCTCTCAGACCCGCGCCCCGCCACAAGCACGTCCCAGACCGGACGGTTACGTCGCGCCAGCGCTCATCCTGCTGGATGACTTCTCCGCGAGTGGCACGAGCTGCCTGATGGCAGACGGCGACAAGGCGAAGGGAAAGGTCTCCAAGTTCATCGATAGGATCCAATCCAGCGATGCATGGAAGTCCGTGGTCTCCTTCCCCAAGACCCGGCTCGTCATCGTCCTGTACGTCGCCACGGAGCAAGCGCTGGCCAACATCCACGCGGGCGCCGAGATCGTCAGGAAGAAGCACGGCATCGATGCCACCGTGCTGTGCGTGCAGCGGATCGCCGGGGACCTCTCGCTCAAGGCGTCCGACAACGGCTCGATGATCGACGTGATCAAGAAGTACTACGACGCATCTGTCGAAGACGAACACACCAAGAAGGGTGGCTCCGACTTGAGGTTCGGCTTCGCCGCCGGCGGTCTGCCTCTCGTCCTTCACCACAACACGCCCAACAACTCGATCTTCCTGCTCTGGGTCGAAGACAGTGAATCCATCAGGCCCTTGTTCCCCCGAGTGAGTCGTCACCGGAGGGAAGCATGAAGGACGTGCGCAACCCCTTCCGGCTGCAGACTGCCGAGAGCATCGACTCAGACGCCGACTTCCTGCGCCTGTTCGGATATGGCGTGCTTGACCTACTCCCCGAGGACGCACTGACGGGACGCCCGCTGTTCATTCGAAGCGCGCCCGGTGGCGGCAAGACGTCGCTCCTCAAGCTCTTTACCCCCTCGGTCTTGCAGCACCTCGTGGCAATGAAGGGCAACGACGCGGTCAAGGAACTCTTCGGCAAGCTGAAGGGTCTGGGCGCCGTGTCGGACCACGACGTCAACGTGCTCTCGGTGATGCTGCCCTGCGGACGGACGTTTCCCGCCCTGGCCGATGTGGAACTGAAGCCGGCGCGCGCCAAGCGCCTCCTCCTCGCGCTGATCGATGCCCGCGTCATCCTCGGTGCGCTTCGCGCGATCCTTATCGCCCGAGGTCTTCGCTTCCCCGACGACCTCTCGCGTCTGACCCTCGTCGCGCCACCCGACGACCACGTTCCGGGCCTGTCCTTTCCCTGTGACGGTGTTGCCGTCCAGCGGTGGGCCGAGACGATCGAGCAAGGCGTCGCGGACCTCATCGACACCCTCATGTCACCAGAGGGAGCCGGGCCCCCGGGGCACGATGCGCTGCTCTCACTGCGGCTGCTCGATGCCAACTGCATCCAGCTCGACGGGAAGCCGTTCGAGACGCGGTGGCTTATCACCTTCGACGACATGCAGAAGCTCGCGCCGACGCAACGAGCGGCGTTGCTCGAAGTCGTCGTCGACCAACGCGCGCGGTCGACTGTCTGGTTGGCTGAACGGTTTGAGGCGCTCTCCACCGACGAGTTGCTGGCCTCCGGCGCACTGAGCGGTCGCGACCATCTCGTGATCAACCTCGAGCGCGAGTGGAAGAAGGGGCGCTTCGAACCTGCCGTGAAGCTCATCGCCGAACGGCGCGCCCGCATGGCCGCCGAGTCTGCGGGCGCCAATGCGCCGGATGCTTTCGCCCCCACCATCGAGGCCGACCTTGATGCGCCGGCGTGGCAGGAGAAGACGCAGGCTGCGCTCGACGTCGTTCGGAAGCGCGTCGAAGTCCTCGCTGCCAGCAAGGCACAGTACGCCGGCTGGGTGAAGTCTCGCGCGGACGTGGAGGGTACGCTTCGCCACCAGCTCATCAAGTGGCGCACGCTCGAGATCCTGATCGCGCGGCAACAGGGCAAGAAGCAGATGAATCTCTTGCTCGAGCCGCTGAGTACGGAGGAGCTCGACGACAAAGACGAGTCCGACGTTCGCGCTGCGGCCGAACTGTTCCTGAGCAAGGAGTTCGGCTTCCCCTACTACTTCGGACTGAGCAAGCTCGCGAGCCTCGGCTCATTCAACGTGGAGCAGTTCATTCGACTCGCCGGCGATCTCTTTGAGGAGTCCCTGGCGGCAGCCGTGATGAGACGCAGTCCCCGACTCGCTCCCGAGCGCCAGCAGCGCATTCTCGAAGGCGCGTATGACACCCGCGTCAAGGACCTGCCGCGCCGCGCGAAGAATGGCCGAGACGTGCTGCGCTTCCTGGACGCCGTTGGTCAGTTCTGTCGCGACGTGACGCACCAGCCCAACGCTCCGTACTCACCGGGCGTCACGGGCATCGCGATCCTCATGCAGGAGCGAGAGACGCTTCTCGACCAGGCACACCTCGCGAAGAGCCCACCGACGGCCGCGTTCGCGTCCATGCTCGGAACGGCCATCGCCCACAACCTCCTGCACGCGGAGGTTGACTACAAGGTCAAGGGCAACCGCTATATGGTGCTCTACCTCAACCGTCTCCTCTGTCCGAAGTACGAGCTGCCGCTGCAGTTCGGTGGCTTCCGCGAGAAGCCGCTCCGCGAGTTCATCACTTGGGCGGAAAAGGGCTACCGGCCCTCGAAGTCGGAGACGCTGCTATGAGCCCTGATTCGCTCCGCTGGCGTGACTACTTCCTTCGTGATGGAGAGGGATTCGACGAGTTCTGGAGGGCCTTCTTGGCCGAGCGGAAGAGGAACCTCCTCTTCGTGCTCGGGCATGGATTCGATGCGCGTATGTGCGACGGCATCGAACGGGTGCTCAACCTCGGTGGAGAGGGCACGCGCGACGTCGCGCTGATTGCGTTCGATGAGGGCGCGGAGTCGCCGTCGCAGATCTACCTGGCCCAGCGCACGGCGAATGGCGAGCGACTCGAGAAGCTGGTTCAAGGACGCGGCACGATCGGGCACAGGAACATCAAGATGTTCTCCGATGACAACCGCAGAATCGGCGCTCGTAGCATCGCCCAGGAATTCGCGTCGTCGGCCGAGTTTCGCTCCTATACCGACGTCGTCGTGGACATCAGCGCGTTGCCTCGGAGCCTCTACATGCCGCTCTTGGCGAAGCTCCTCGCGCTGTTCGATGGTGAAGCGAAAGGCGGCGAGAAGCGCAATCTGCACGTCATCGTCTCGCACTCTCCCACGATCGACGGTGCCATCGTCGAGGAGGGTCTTGAGGAGAGCGCGAGTTACCTCTTCGGGTTTGCGGCCGCCGCCCTGGAGAGCGAGTCGACGAGCGGCCAGCCGAAGATCTGGATCCCCGTCTTGGGGAAGCGCCAGCCGGCGCAGTTGGAGCGAATCAACCAGTTCGTAATGCCAGACGAGATCTGTCCGCTGCTCCCGTCGCCAGCGAGAGACCCCCGCGAGGGAGACTCCATCATGATTGAGTACCGTGAGTTGCTCTTCGACCAGCTCCGTGTGGAGCCGCGCAATATCATCTACGCCGCCGAGTCCAACCCCTTCGAGGTGTACCGCCAGCTCATGCGGTCCATCCTGCACT
>CAZXMG010000224.1:0-3489 GCA_964641275.1 uncultured Polyangiaceae bacterium | reverse complement strand
CATCTTACTGGCGCCCCGTCGCGCGATCTGCGACGCGATTCGTCGAACGGATACGTGCCGTCGGGGGCGGTGGTGGTGAAGCGGTCGGCTCGGGTGCGGGTGCGTCCTCGGAGGAGGCCGCTGGGGAGCTGGTCGCTGCGGACTTCGGTGCCGCCGAGGTTGGTGGAGAGGTCGTAGCTGGTGGCGCGGCCGAGAGGGGTGCTGCGGACGACCCTGTGGCCGCCTGGGATGGGGCTGCGGGTGAAGGTGGTGGTGCCGGTGAGGATCATGCTCCCACTCGCTGGTGCTCGGCGCTGCGCGCCTGCGCGCCATCGTTCTCCCTCAAATCCGTGCTCGGTTTGCGCGCAAAGCCGCGCAAACCTGCGCGCGGATGAGGGAGAACTCGGCCTTGCCGGCTGGAACGTGGGTGAGCTGCTTTTGCTCACACGCAGGCTCGTGACCAGTGTCGCCGTGAAGGAGAGCCGAACAGCACGTTGGAGCTGACGCGCAGGACTGCGCGCAGCTCAACGTCGGCGTTCGGCAGAAGTGGGAACAATGGGTGCACCATGAAGGTCCGAGCGCCACCAGCTTCCGCCGTTGCGATCGCTGGCCGGTGGCTTCATTGAGGTTCTGCTGGACTTGGTGGTGGAGCCACTTCCTCCTCCCCCACACCCCTGCCGCACTGCGGAGCCGACGTGCACTCCTCACACGCGAGCGTTAGGAGCTTTTGGTCCTCCTCTGATGCGATCTCGTCTATGAGCACACCGCAGTCTGAATTCCTCATTCCTTGGATCGCTAGCCGGATCACGTCGCGCGCTCGCTCTGGTCGACCCGACCGCGACAGAGCGAGTGCGAAGGACGCCGCATTTCCCACTCGCAATAGCTCCAAAGCGATTACTGCTCTATCAGATGAGCCGTGGGACACTAGCTTGCTGTCGTCACCTGGGGCCCGTCGCACGGCTTCGACCAGCGCGAGGCCATCATTCTCGCTGAGGTCGGTGAGCGCCCTCGGAGAGAATGCGGCGAACGTCAGCAAACCACTGTGGTAGAGCTTGGACTGGCCGCTGGACCGCAGCCGCTGCAATAGTCGGGTCACCATCTCCGGCCGCTCGAACATGTTGCTGCTCACCGCCACGGCGATCAGGTCCCAGCTCGTGTTGGCGGTGGAACCATCAAGAACTCGCTCAGCTATTTCGTCGCACCTGCGAACCACCTGTCGCTCGACACCGGGCACCTTGAGAGACAGCTGGCCAACTCGATCCGCAGCGATGTGCTTCAACGGCGGGGGGCATAGCTCGATGCAGTCGAGAAGAATCTGAGCTGCTCCACGCTTGTCGCCAGCCTGCTCACGTTGTTCCGCTTGGTCGAGCAGGCGAGTCGCCTCCTCTCTCTCGAGCGGGGCAAATGATTGCGCTGAACAGCTGCAGACCGCTAGCGCGCAGAGAAGCGCCGTGCGCTTGGCCGCTGATGACCTCTTGGTGCTAGCCACCAAACCCTCCTCCACAAGAAGGATTGGGCACACGTGGGGGCTTCTTGCACTTGGCCTTTCCCCATCGGTTCTCACATTGCTTCAGATATTGATCCAGAGCGAGCTCGCAGACGATCGAGCACTCGAGGATATCGTCATCGGGTGGTTGGTAACACTCCTCCATGCACTCCCTGAAGATCTGGCGCGCTATCCGCTGGCAGTCCTTACAGTCCCGGCCAAGGTTGCGATTGCTGTTGTAGCTCCTCCCGCGAGGATCGAGGTTATTGACAGGGTCCCCGCCAGCGTAGACCACAGCGTTCCCCTCCTCCCTGATCATGTCCGGTCGATCTCGGGCAGTCCACCGCCCGACCTGGGCGTCGTAGTCGCGCGCGCCAAACCGCACGAGGCCCGTGTCGGCGTCGTATAGCCCGCCCGCAAACCCAAACGGCTGCCACCCCGGCGCCGTGTCGAGCAGCACGCGCCCCCAAGCGTCGTAGACGAGCTCCTGCACCATCACGCCGGTCGCGACGTCGACCACCTGGCGCACCGAGCCGAGGTGGTCCTTGACCAACCGGTACGTTGCCGTCGCCGTCACCATGAGCTCAGGCACGTTGACGCCCTCGGTGTACACGAAGCGCGCGACCACGTTGCCCGCGCCGTCGAGCTCTGCGACGGGTTGCAGCGCCCCACGCCAGAGCCACGCACGCTCGAGCACGCCGTTGTACAGCTTGCCGACGCGCCGGCCCTGGCCGTCTACGAGGTAGCTGACGATGTCGCCGCTCGGGAGCACGACCTCGCGGAGGTTGCCTACCGCGTCATAGGTGAAGTCCAACGACTCGTTGGTTGTGGTGTTGGTCTTGTTGAGCAGCTCGCCGTTGAGCGTGTACGAGAAGACGAGGTCGCCGTAGGTCTCGAGCCGATCCTGGTCGTCGACGGTGGCGGCAAAGGTCCCGGCCGAGTTGAGCGACGAGATGCGATTGCCGTTGGGGTCGTACGCGTAGCTCTCCACGAGGTCGCCGTCCTCGGTGACCGTGGTCAACCTGCCGGCTGCGTCATACCCGTACGCCGTCACGACGCCGTTCTCGGTCTTCTCGGTGATGCGGCCGAGGTCGTCGCGCAGGTAGCTGAAGCTCAGCAGCGGCGACCCACTCACCGTGGTGGCCATCGCCGACAGCTCGCCATACTCGCTGTAGGACCTGGTCTCGACGACGCTGCCGCTCGTTGCAGTGGTCACGCGCCCGCTCTGCGGGTCGCGCACGAGCGTGAGCCCATCGGCGCTGGTGAGCAGCGAGTCGGGGTCGTACGTCATGGCGGCGAGCCACGCGCCATTGACGGTCTCGTTGATGACGCGGAAGTCGGTATCGTGGGTCCAGGCGACGGTGCCGCTCACCGCTCCGCTGAACGCCACACTCTTCATCAGGCTGCCGTCGTAGGTCATCGACAGCAGCACGCCGCTGGGCCCGCCGATGGAGACCACCCGACCCGTCGTCGGGGAGTAGCCGCGCGAGATCGATCCGCTCGGGAACGTGACGTCGCTCAATCGCCCCGCAAAGTCGTATTGGTAGTCGACGAGACGCGGCCCGGGCTGCTGGACGAGGTCCAAGTTGCGGTCGAGATCGTAGGTGTACAGCGTCTCGGTGTTGCCCTGCGCGATGGTGGGCGGGGTGTAGCTGCCCATCTCCTCGATCGCGTTGTACGCCATCGCATGCGTGGGCTTGCCGGGCGGCGTGACGGCCGTGGTGTGCCCCTCGCCGTCGTGGCCGAACGCTGTCACTTCCAGATCCGGCCGGGTCTCGCTGAGCACGTCGCCGCGGACGTTGCGCGCAAACGCGGTGAGCTGATCGATGGGGTCGGTGACGGTGGCGAGCAGGCCGTCGGCGCCGTAGGTGCGCGTGGTGACGCGGGTGCCCTGCGTGGTCGACAAGAGCCGCCCGTCTGTGTCGTACGAGAAAAAGATGGAGGCGTCGTCGGGGGGATCGATCTGCAAGATCTTGCCC
This sequence comes from uncultured Polyangiaceae bacterium, assembly GCA_964641275.1. GTDB lineage: Bacteria > Myxococcota_A > Polyangia > Polyangiales > Polyangiaceae > Xiheicaenibacterium. The sequence continues at coordinate 45 of CAZXMG010000224.1, read as the reverse complement.
TGGGCGTCGAAGAGGCTCGACGTGACGCGGCCTGCGGGGGTGGTG
>CAZXMG010000223.1:0-3577 GCA_964641275.1 uncultured Polyangiaceae bacterium | reverse complement strand
TCTTGGGCGCGGCCTTCTTGGGCGTGGCGCTCTTCTTCTTGGGCGCGGCCTTCTTGGGCGCGGCCTTCTTGGGCGTGGCGCTCTTCTTCTTGGGCGCGGCCTTCTTTGGCGTGGCGCTCTTCTTCTTGGGCGCGGCCTTCTTGGGCGCAGCGCTCTTCTTCTTGGGCGCGGCCTTCTTGGGCGCGGCCGCGCGTTTGGCCTCGGTGGGCGAGCCTTCTTGGGTGTTGGGCAGCTTGGTCGCGCTGCGTGGCTGCTCGAGCCCGCGGACCAAACGGAACAGCTCGGGGACCAGCTCCGTGAGCCCCTGGCGAGAAGCTGCGCTCACGAGTCGCAGCGTGATCCCCTCGCGAGCGAAGCGCTTGGCGAGCTGTGGGTAGGCCTCTGCCACCTCCGGCAGATCGGCTTTGGAGAGGGCCACCACCTCGGGACGGGCGGCCACCTCCGGGCTGAACGCTTCGAGCTCGCTCCGCAGCGCGTGATAGTCGCGCAGCGGATCGCGATCTTCTGCAGGGTCGAGCGTGACCAAGTGCAGGAGCACGCGCGTGCGTTCGACGTGCTTGAGAAACTCGATGCCCAGCCCGACACCTTGACTGGCACCCGGCACCAATCCGGGGATGTCGGCGATGATCATCCGTTCGCCGCCGCGCTGAGGTCCGCCGAACACGTCGACGGCGCCCAGCATCGGCACCAACGTGGTGAACGGGTAGTCCGCCACCCGCGGTCGAGCCGCGCTGACCGACGCCACGAACGTGCTCTTGCCCACGTTCGGAAAGCCGAGCAGGCCCACTTCGGCCATGACCTTGAGCTCGAGGCGCAGGTTCCTGGACTCGGCTTGTTCACCCTTCTCCGCCCGACGCGGCGCGCGGTCGAAAGGGGTCGCGAAGTGGATGTTCCCGCGCCCACCGCGGCCCCCCTTGGCCGCGAGGAAGCGCGCGCCATGCTCGGTCAGATCGGCGAGCAGCTCGTCGCTGTCGGCGTCGAACACCTGGGTGCCAGCCGGCACACGCACCACCCGATCCTCGCCTTTGCGGCCGTACTTGTCGCTGCCCTGGCCGTGCTCGCCGCGGTCCGCGCGGATGGTGTGCTGGTAGACCACGTCCTGCAGCGACGACAGCCCCTCGGCCGCCTCGAGCCAGACGTCCCCGCCGCGCCCGCCGTCGCCCCCGCTTGGTCCGCCGAACGGGATGAACTTCTCGCGGCGGAACGCGACTACGCCGTTCCCGCCGTCGCCCGCGATGACGCGGATGGAGCAATGGTCGACGAAGCGCACCGTTCGGCTTTACCACGCCGCCCTTCCAGGTCCGAGCCCGGATCGCTCGCACCTCGCCCAAAGCCTCCCCGCGTGTGGCTCCCGCTGTGTAGGCTCCATCCTCCAGATGGGTGCGCGCATCCTCGTCGTCGACGACAACTTGGAGCTCGCCGAGAACGTGCGCGACGTGCTCGAACGCTCGCAGGTGCTCGGCCACGGCGGCAGCGGCCTCACGGAGGTCGTGATCGCACCCGATGCTGCTGGCGGTTTGGCCCAGGCCAAGGCTCAGCCCTTCGATGTTGCCATCGTCGACGTGCGTTTGCCCGACGGATCAGGGGTGGATTTGATCGGGCCGCTCCGGCGCGCGATGCCCCACGGCGAAGTGGTGCTGCTCACCGGCAACGCGACCGTGGAGAGCGCCATCAGCGCCCTGCGCGCCGGGGCGGCGGGCTTCGTGCTCAAGTCGTTCCGCCCGGACGAGCTCATCGCTGCGGTCGAGTTGGCGCTGGCCAAGGTGCGCTTGCTACGTGAGCGAGAGAAGTACGAGCGGCGTTACGACGCACTGATGAACGCTGCAGAGGTGTTGATCCTCGGCTTGAACTCCGCCGGCGAGGTGGCCTTCGCGAACGGCAAGCTGCTCGCGTTGATCGGCGTGAGCGAAGCTCTTGCGACCGGCCGTTCGTTCGTCGGCTCCTGGGTCGAGTCGGGAGATCGCAAACGCTTCTCGGCCGCGGTCGCAGAGGCCATGGAAGGCGTGACCTCGGCGCCGCTCGAGGTCAGCATGGTGAACCCTCAAGGATCGCACCGGCGCGTGCTCTGGCACCTGACCGCGGTGAAAGAAGAGCGCCCCGACGTCCCTGATCACATCTACGCGATCGGCATCGATCTCACGGAGCGGCGCGCGCTCGAGCGCAGAGCCGCCAACGCCGAGGCGCTCAACGCGATGGCACCCTTGGCGCTGGGCTTGGCGCACGAGATCCGCAACCCGTTGAACGCGGCCGTGCTCGAGCTCCACCTCTTGTCACGGGGCATCGCCAAGATCGAGGACGCGCGCGCGCAGCCGCCGCTCCTTCGCCGGGTCGAGATCGTCGTGGGGGAGGTTCGTCGGCTCGAGCGTTTGCTCACGGAGTTCTTGGAGCTGGCGCGCCCACGCGCGCCTCAGCGCGAGCCTGTGCAGCTGGCGCGCGTGGTGTCGGACGTCCTGGCGCTCGAGGCGGCCACGCTCGCACGATCCAAGATCGCGATCTCGTGTGAGTTGTCGCCCGATGTTTCGGTGCTTGGCGACGTGGAGAAGCTCAAACAAGTGGTGCTGAACCTGATGGTGAACGCGATCGACGCCATGCCGGACGGGGGGACGCTCACAGCGCGCGTCCACAGCGACGGTCATGAGGCCGTGATCGAGCTGACGGACACAGGCAAGGGCATCGATCCGACGAACTTGGCGGACGTGTTCGATCCGTTCTTCACCACCAAGCCAGCAGGGACCGGCTTGGGGCTCGCGATCGTGCGAAAGCTCACGGAGCAGCACGGCGGCCGCGTTTCGCTGTCGCCAGGTGCGCACGAAGGCACCACGGCGACGGTCACGTTGCCGCTGTCGCTCGGGCGCCCGTGAGCGCCCTTGCGTCTGCCCTGACGTAACTCAGCCCACCAAGCGAGACGGAGGCTTGAGAGGCAACCCGGGCTTGGAGCCCGGCGCCGAGGGAATCGCCTTCGGGATGAGCTCGCCCTCGAGCGCGGACAGCGCAGAAAAGACGCGGTCCATGCCGAAGTCGAGCGCAGCTTCCTTGTTGAAGACCGTCGGGACCTTGATCAGCTTCATGCAGGTGAGCTTGCCCAGGTCGATCTCGCGCTCGAGGAACGCCTCGAAGGAGCCGTAGCCCTTCGCCTGGAACAGCTCGCGAACCTGGATCTCGCCGAGCAGCATGCCGATCTCGTAGAAGCCTCGGTCCAGGCGCTTGCGCAACGTCCGGATCTTCTGGGTGGTGTTGTGGAGATCGCCGATCTTCTGCTTGATCTCCTCCGCGCCACTCGGGGTGCGGATGGTTGCTCGGGCGCTGCCGGGGGGGGCAGGCTCGGCGGCGCGAGCGCGTGCCTCCGCGGCGTGTTTGGCGGCGTGGCGCGCGGCCCAAGGGGCCGCACCGCGCAAGCCGAGCTTGCGCTTGGGGTTGAGCGGAGCCTGTCCGGCCGCGGGCTTGGCGGCGCCGGGCTTGGTGGCGCCGGGCTTCGCCGCAGCTGCTTCGGACTTGGGATCTTTGCCGGGCTTCTTGGCCGCAGGCTTCCCCGCCTTGGGGGTCGGAGCGGGCTTTTTCGCTGGTTTTGCAGTCTTCG
>CAZXMG010000222.1:0-3985 GCA_964641275.1 uncultured Polyangiaceae bacterium | reverse complement strand
GACCAAGCTCCGGCCGCAGAAGCTGAAGTCCGTCTTGGGCACCATGGAGATCCGACGGAGGCAAGGGTGGGTCAGCAGAGCCTTGCCACCAACTGCACGGTCAGCGTGATGGTCTGCGACGTGTCGCTGACGGCGCCTTGGGTGAAGCGGAGCGACACCATCAGCTGCGGTCCAAAGGGCGGTGAGAGCGGCACCACGAACATACTGGGCACCACGGTGCTGTCCTCGATGATCGGCGAGGACGCGGTGGACTCGACGTCGGTCACCGTCTCGTCGGGGGCGTCTGGCGTGAGGGACACGTTCTGGACCTCGACGGTGAGCTGCGCGGTGGGCATCCAGCTGTTCTGTTGGTGGACCAGCACCACGAGCTGGCCGTCTTGCCACTGGGTGGCGTCCACGCCGTTGCCGAGGGTGATGACCTGCGTCGCGCCATTGGCGCGTCCGACGAAGCTGTACTGGGCGCGGCGGACGATGGGGACGACGACGTGGGTGGGGTCGAAGGGCAGGTTGGGGAGGGGCTGATGCTCTGGCTCTGGCTCGCCAGGATCGCGCTTCTCGAAGGGGCTGCATCCACAATCCATGAGGGCCTTCCGTCAGAGGGGGAGGTCACAAGACTCGAACTTCAACAGCGCCCAGTCCGTGCCGCCGTCGCAGAAGCCGTGGTTGTAGGCATCGCCGGCGCACCAGACCTCGCGGTTCTCGCGCAGCACGCAGAGGGCCCAGTTGTTGACCGCGACGTCGATCACGTCACCAAAATCACTCTCACGGCGGGGCGCGTTGTCGGAGAACTCGCCGCCGGGGCGGGTGTAGCCACCCCAGCACCAGATGTCGCCGCTGGAGTGGATGCAGGCAGCCGCGCTCTCGACGTGAAAGCCGTCTGCCGGTGGCAGGTCTGGCACTGGCTCGAAGCTGGCGCGCGTTTCTGTCTCGTACAATACGTAGGGGATGCCGAGGATGCCTGAGCTGTTTCTGCCCGCGCAGAGCACCTCGCCGCTGCCAGTGAGCGCACACGTCAGATCGTGGTCACCGGTGAGGTCGGCGACATCAGCAAGCGGCAGCTGCACCGGCGAGCCGTATGCGTCCATGGATGGAGCAAAGCCAAGCTCGCCGTAGCTGTTGGCGCCCTCGCACTCGACCGTGCGGTCTTGGAGGATGGCACACAGATTGTCCCCGACGATGCGCATCTTCGCCACGGGCTGAGAGAACGCAAGCTTCTCCCAGTCTGGATGCTTCACCTCGGGACCCATGCTCACCTCTTGAAAGAGGCCGCGCTGCCAGACCGTGCCTTGGGCGTCCAATGCCGCAGGGCGGCCGCCGGAGAGGCGAAAGTCGACGATGCCATCCAGCCCCGCCAGCGGCTCTTCCACGTCATCGCCAAAGATGGTGTCCGCCCAGCCGCCGGGATCCCAGGCGCGACCCTTTCCCCAGCCATCGAAGCCGATGTTGGTGAGCCCGCGCGATACGGACACCAAACACTCTTGTTGCCCGCGGGCTGGGTAGGGACTGCCGAGGAAAGTGAACTGGCACAGGTCGCCGAGGTCCGTGCCCCAGCACCACAACGAGCCATCGCTCATGATGGCGTAGATCGTGTCGTGGCTGGAGCCGAGATCCACCACGTGAGGGTCTTCCGCAGGCAACGGGCACGTGAGCGGCAGCGGCGCTGCGGGGAGCTCCTCGCCGCAGGCGGGGAGGAGGAGCACCAAGGGGAAGAGAGCCCTCACGGGAAGAACTCCGGGAAGAGGTTGGGCGAGGCGCGAAAGAAGTCGAGATCCTCCAGTTTGAGGATCTGCGCCCAGATCAGGCCCCGGTTGACCGCAAAGCCATTGCTGCACAACACGAAAGTGAGCGATTCGTGCGGGAGGCCGTCTGCGCGGGTGTCCCAGGTGCGGTGGTGGACATAGGGCTGGCCGCCCCGGATGTCTCCGTCTTTGACATAGTCGCGGACGACGGTGTGCTCCGCGCCAACGCGCACCTTCTCGGGCGAGGCCTGGTAGTCAGTCCCCAGTCCGTAACCTCGCGACACGGGGCTCGTCCACCCGAGCCGACGGAAATCGTCGGGCGTGGTAAACAGGCGCTTGACCGGTGGCGGCGCAAAGGGGTGCAGCCCGGAGAGGATGCGCGCCATCACCACCGAGCTCATCACCAGCGTGCCACCGGCGGCGCCCACCAACGAGTCGGGTCCGCCGTAGCCGAACAGATTGGGTTGGATCTCCGACGCTTGCTCGAGCGCCTCCAGCTCTGCCTGGACGGGCTCGCCCGCCAAGGCCAGCTGCACGAGCTGGTGGATGCGCGCCTGCAGGTCCTCTTCCGGGACGAAGGTCGACCTTCCCCAGTTGGGCACACCATTGGGCACCACTTCGCCCTGGTCGAAGGTGTCTTTTCGATTCGCTGCGATGACCTTGATGTCGCCTGGCTCCAGACCGCACCATCTGACAAGCTCGGCTAGGTATTGGTCGTTGAACCGATTCTTTGTAAACCTCCTGCTGACGAGCTCCCCCGCGGCGTAGAAGTCGGCGTTGTTGTAGTGCCAACACTCGTTGGGCGGGCGGTCCACCAGCCTGGGCCCGCGCCGCTCGATCAGCTTGCGCATCACGCCGGGCCGAAGCGGCAGCGTCTTTTCGCCGTGCAAGAACAGCTCGCGCCAGTAGTTGATGTCCTTGGTGATGCAGCCGTCATCCTCGTCCTTGTCGCCCAAGCCGGAGGTCATGCGGAGCAGGTCGATGACGCGAATCTTGCGCAGAGATTGTTGCTGCTCCTCGTCGCCACCGAGCGCGGCGACGTCCAGGTCTTGTAAGCCGTAGGCGGTGAGCATGGGCGAGAGCAGCCACTGATCCACGCTGTCGCGGTCCGGCAGCTCGACGCTGGCGGCCATGCCACACAACATCTTGGCCACGCTGGCAAAGCGGAACTTGTGCCGGACCTGCGTGACCGGGTAGTTGGCCTCTGCGCGGGTGTAGCCAAGGACGAGGGGGAGCTCACCGTTGCGCGCCACGGCGACCGTGACGGCACGCGACCCAACTCGGTCCATCTCATCCTTGACGATGTCGTGGAGCTTCTCGAGCGCCGCCTGGCGCGCGGCGAGCAGGGTGGCCTCCGCCTGCTGAGCGGCCTCGTACGCTGACTGCGCCTGCGCCGCCTGCACTGTGCCCTGGCCGGGGCCACCCGGTGCGGTGCTCTGGTTGTTCTTGGGAGACTTTGCGGGGCCAGCCGGGCCGCCCCCGAACGCCTGGATCGCGGCGCCCGAGCCAGCCAGCTCGCTCCACACGATGCCGCCCAGGCGCTCGGGGCCGGGGGTGGAGCCCTGCACCACCGCGAAGAACTTGCGGCGCAGCGGCTTGTACCGGCCCTTACGCGCGAGCGTGAGGCACATGCTGCCCTTCTGTCGGCCGTTGACCCCCACTGCAATGGGCCACATGTCCGCGCCTCTCGCATCGTAACGATTCTGGATGATCTGCAGACTCCAGTCGGCCGTACCGATCGGGAAGGGTCCCCAAACCGGAGTGCCGCCGCGAAAGTCAGCAGCCAAGTCGATGCTGAGGTCGTCTGGCCAGGGGTCGAAGACCTCATCCCGGTAGTGCGCCCAGACGCGCCGCTTGCCGTCGATGGGCAACGGATCTGGGATCGCGTGGTGGGCGCGCGCGAGGTTGTTGAGAATCGCGCGGTGCTTCGGGCTCTGGGCCAGGGTGTCCCAAAGCTCTCCAGGCGGGTCGAAGGCTGGGCCCGGGGACCCCTGGTCGACTGTGGGGATCTCGTGGAGCATGAACGGCACCTTGTCTGCGTCCGCACGGCCAATGCCCGAGCGGTGCAGCACCATCGCGTAGATGCGCTTGGGTGGGTGCTTCCAGAATGGGCCTGGTGCAGACAGGTAGGCGCAGGCGTCCATGCCGCGAATCTTGGCGTCCTTCCACCCACTCGGAAGGCCTGCCGGTGGGGTGCAGATCTGATGCTGACGCTGGGGCGGCGGGAATTTCTGCGGGAGGAGCGG
>CAZXMG010000221.1:0-4011 GCA_964641275.1 uncultured Polyangiaceae bacterium | reverse complement strand
CGGAAGTCGGTGTCGTGGGTCCAGGCGACGGTGCCGCTCACCGCCCCGCTGAACGTCACGCTTTTCATCAGCGAGCCATCGTACGTCATCGAAAGCAGCACCCCGCTGGGCCCGCCGATCGACACCACGCGGCCGGTGGTGGGTGAATACGCGCGCGTGATGTCGCCACTCGGGAACGCGACGTCGCTCAACCTGCCGGCAAAGTCATACGAATAGTCCACGGCGCGAGGCCCTGGCTGCTGGACGAGGTCCAAGTTGCGGTCGAGATCGTAGGTGTACAGCGTCTCGGTGTTGCCCTGGGCGATGCTGGGCGGGGTGTAGCTGCCCATCTCCTCGATCGCGTTGAACGCCATGCCATGCGTGGGCTTGCCAGGTGGCGTGACGGCGGTGGTGTGCCCCTCGCCGTCGTAGCCGAAGGCGGTGACCTCGAGGTCGGGGCGCGTCTCGGAGACGACGTCGCCGCGGACGTTGCGCGCGAAGCTGGTGAGCTGCGCGATGGGATCGGTGACGGTGGCGAGCAGGCCGTCGGCGCCGTAGGTGCGCGTCGTCGTGCGGGTGCCCTGCTGGGTGGAGAGCAAGCGGCCCTGAGTGTCGTACGAAAAGAAGATGGAGGCGTCGTCGGGGGGATCGATCTGGATGATCTTGCCCTGGGCGTCGAAGAGGCTCGACGTGACGCGGCCTGCGGGGGTGGTGGTGGTCTCCACTCTGCTCGCGAGATTGTAGCTGGTGGTGGTGGTGCGTCCATTGATGCTTCTGGTCTCGGTCCAGGCGGTGATGGAGAACGGGTCGCCGGGGATGGCGAGGGTGGCGGCTCGGGTGGCGGTCTCTGTCCTGGTCAAGCCACTGGGGAGCTGGGTGGTGACGAGCTCGGCGAAGCTCGATCGCATGCCGAACCTTGGGTCGGGGGCCATCTGGGTGGTGGTGATGGTGCCGTCGGGGGCGGTGGTGGTGAAGCGGTCGGCTCGGGTGCGGGTGCGTCCTCGGAGGAGGCCGCTGGGGAGCTGGTCGCTGCGGACTTCGGTGCCGCCGAGGTTGGTGGAGAGGTCGTAGCTGGTGGCGCGGCCGAGCGGCGTTGTGCGGATGACTTGGTGGCCGCCTGGGATGGGGGTGCGGGTGAAGGTGGTGGTGCCGGTGAGGGCGTTGGTGTGCTGGGTGAGGTGACCGTCGGCGTCCCAGTCGAAGGTGGTGGTGTTGCCGTTCCGGGTGGAGAAGCCTGCGAGGAGGCCGGTGTTGCCGTTCCAGGCAAGATCGGTGCTGAAGCCGAGCGGATCCTCGATGGTCTCGAGCCAGCCGTCTGGGTTGAGGGCGAGGTCGGTGCGGTGACCGTAAGGGCCGACGATGGCGGTGGGGGCGCCGGTGGCGTTGCGCTCGATCTGGGTGACGAGGCCGTGCTCGTCGGTGAGCGTGACGGGGAGGCCGAAGCTGTCGTAGCCGATGCTGAGGGTGGTGATGCCGCGGGCTTGGTCGCGGGTTTGGAGGTGGCGGCCGAATTCGTCGAAGACGTAGGCCTCTCGACCGTCTTGGCTGCCGACGACGATGTCGCTGGTGGCGAGCCCGGGAGACGCGCGGCGCACGGTGTAGAGCTTGGTGTCGGAGCTGGTGAGCATCACGCCGTTGTCGAAGTAGTCGATGGCGGTGATGGGGCCGATCCAAGCGCGCAGGGCGGGCCCGTTCTCGCCGGTAGGCGTGGGCGTGGGGGTGAGGTTGCTGGCGACGGCGAGCACGACGACGTCGGGCGTGATCTCGTACAGGCGGTTACCGATGGAGCTCGCGAAGTCTGAAGACAGCACACCGATGGTGCCGTCGGACTTGATCGCGAGATCGCGCAATAGGCGAAAACGCGCCGAGAGTGGGTGGATGGCGTTGGTGTTGATGTTGGACCCGCCGCCTGCGATGCGGGTGACGGTGCCCCCCGGATCGACGCGCCGCACGGCGTCGTCGAAGCCGATGGTGTCGATGAAGTAGAGCGAACCGTCGGGGCCGAAGGCCATGTCCTTCACGTCGCCCGCGCCCGCTGAGCTGGCGGGACCGTTGTCGCCGAACGAGCCGCTCGTACTGGTTCCCAGCACGGTCTCGATCACGCCATCGAGCCGCACCCGCCGGATGCGCGTGCTGAACGCGCCTGGGCCGGCGGCCAAGTAGACGGAGCCGTCCGGCGCCACGGCAACGGCTTGCGCGTAAACTTGCGCGCTGGTTGCGGGGCCGCCGTCTCCGCCGTCTCCCAGAAAGTCGTTGCCCGCAAAGCGTTCGAGGAACCCGTCCGTCCGCAGGCGGCTTATCCGCGCAACATCGCCGTGCGTGCAGAGCAAGCTGCCGTCCGCTGCTTCGGCCAGGTCGGTACAGAACAGGCACGCGCCGACCGCGGCACGGTTGACAGCGTTGACGCAGGCGCCGCCGGGTGTGGCGGGCCCCGCAAGCAGCGTGACGTTGCCTTCGCGGTCGCGCTTGAAGATGGCGTCGAACTCGGCCCAGGCCACGCCGCCGTCGGCCAGGGTGATCGCGGTGCGGATGCTGCCATTGCGGGCCATCGGCGCGAGCGGGACGATGGTCTTGGTCAGCTCTTCGCCCTGCTCGCGCGAGCCGTCTCCTCGGAACAAGGTGCCGCGCTCGAAGTCGAGCGCGTGCACGGCATCGATCGTAAAGCCGCCGAGGCCCTGGGCGGGCCGCGCGTTCGAGTTGCCTAGCTGGATGTCCCAGGTGGTCTCGAGCCCAACGAACCGGCGCGTGTCGCTGGCCAGCGTGGCGTTGACGGCGACACCGCCCCAGCGCGCCCAGCTGGCGCCAAACGTCGGACTGGTGCGGAGCACCGCCTCGTACTCATAGCGCAGCGTCACGGTGGCTGGCTGGCTGGCCGAGAGCTCCCGACCGAAGCGATCGAGCCCATCCCAGGTGAGCTCCCAGGTGCTGTTCTCGCACGGGCACTGTTGCAGCGTGGTGTACTCCTCGCCCGCCACACGGAGGGTTGCACGGATGCGCTCCAGGGAGGAAGGCACGGTGGGGCCCGCGAGTCGCATCGACAGGTGCCGCGGGGCGACACGCCCCGGTTGGCGATCGCTCGTGTAGTGGATCGAGTGCGGCGTACCAGCCAGGGGCACCGACTCGCGCAACGTCTGCGTCTGGCACTCGAGCACCGAGCCAGAGCACGTCTGTGGATCGTCCGGGTCGAGGATCGTTTGCGGCCCGCTACCACACGGCGTGCCGTTGCCTGCCGTGGGCGGCGCGACGCCGAAGTTGGGGTCTACCGGTGTGAAGTGACTGAGCCTGAGGAACCAGAGCTCGTCGCCAGCGACGTACAGCGAGGCGAGCTCGGTGCGGGTCTCTTGATCGAGCCCCACTGCGTCGAGCGCCGCGCCGCTCTCGGCCATGTCGTCGCCGTCCAGATCGATCGCGGCCTCGCCTCCGAGCGTGCTGATCACGCCGATGACTCGACCATCGGGCTCGGGTCTCCACAGATCGATCGCGCGATCATAGGTACCGAGCGGGATCACGGTGCCCACCGGCACCTCGAGGAAGTTCTCGGCGAAGTAGCTCACGGGCTCGCTGAGCTCGACGCTGGTGGCGCCGACGGCCATGGCCTCGTCTGCGGACACCTCGAATGCGTACGTATAGTGACTGGTGGGAGGCAGCTGGGCGGGCATGCGCGCCTCGCCGTTCTCGCCCACGGTGTACTCGGTGATGCGCAGCGAGAGCGTGGCGGTGGGGAGCGCGGAGCCATCCGGCAGGCGCAGCACCGCTTCGGTGCCGGGCTGGATCAGCAGCGTGCCCTGGCGTGGGCCGTCGGCGTCGGTGGCGACGCTGCCTTGCGCGACCGCCACGTCGGCGAGCGTGCTGAGGTCGACCTGGGTGACGATCGCATCCGGCGCCACCAGCTCGATGTCGAAGGCGGTGCCGTACTGCTGCGGGGCGCTCTTGATCTCGCGGTGCGCGGGCAGATAGCCCTCGGCCTAGGTCGCAGGTCTCGGCGCCGTTGCACACGGTGCCGTCTGCGCACGAGGTGCCTGGCAGCGGCGT
>CAZXMG010000220.1:0-4045 GCA_964641275.1 uncultured Polyangiaceae bacterium | reverse complement strand
GCTGGTTGACCTCAACTGGTCACCCAACCGGACAACTCCTCTGACACAGGGGGATGGCGCTCGGTGCATGGTCCCCCGCTCCACAGGCTCCGCACCTCACCACGTCCGCCGGCCACGCACCGCGTCCGCCCTCCAGGTCGGCACCACCAACGCGAAACACGAGCAGTGATCAAAGCACGGGGTCAGTTTTCGTGGCGCGAGGGGGTCCGAAGTTGGTGCGCTTGACACAGTGCCTCGTCGCGCGCCCGCAGTCAGGCCGACGCGCACGCGCCGTCGTTGACGATGCCTCAGAAGCTCAAGGGACGAGCACCGCAAAACGAACGGAAGCGGCACTGTAAGAAGGGACCCGTGAACCTGCTTCGCGTGCACGTCCGCCGGCGAGGTCGGGGGAGAGGTGGCGCGGGGTGGGGTGAGCTCAGGGTTGCGGAAGCACCGGGCGCAGGCTCACGAGGTTTGCGTAGGGAAGCGCGTTTCCCAAACGGGCTCTTTGCGCGGGTTGTGCGGGTTCGAATCCCGCCTGAGGCGCCCTCGGGGTCACGGCTGCGCGAGCGTCTGGCGACCGACTCCGACTGAGAGTCCACTGACTCAGCCCTGGGTGCGCGCGCCCTCAGCTCTCGCGGTCACGAGCGGAGCAGTCGGCTCGGTATCGAGCGGTCTGCCGCCAGGCACGATCGGTGCAGTCGGCGCGGCATGAAGAACATGCTCCGAGGGCTTCCGCTTTTGGCTTTGACCGGTGCTTGCGCCGCCATCTTCTTTGGCCAGGACAGCGTCGCCGCACCGCAAGATTGCAAGAACGTGTCGTACGACCAGGTGGCCTACCGAAAATGCGTGGCCGCACCCAACGCCAAATGGGAGGAGAACTACAGCGCGCAAGAATGTGAGCAGTCACAAGTCGCACCCTGCGACGGCGAGGAGCGGCACTGGGTAGCGACGCGCTTTGAGCCGAGCGCCTATCCGTTCGTCGCGTCCGAAGTCTCCTACACGCTCGCAGGTAACCGCGTCGACGCCCCTGGCTGCGATTCGAGGCGGGGGCACCGCGCCTCCGTCTACATCGGAGGATCGGCGCCAGACAGCACGCCTGTCATCCTCCAGACCTTCGAGGTCGCCGGAGATCCCAGCGCGATCAACGATCGACACGTCACGCTCTGGCTCATGACTCCTGCCAACCTGGAAGCAGGGGAGTATCTCTACGTCTCGATCCAGAACGCGGGGAACGCGACCAACGGCTGCAGCGGGCAGGGCAACTACACCTGCGTGTCCACCTGCCAGGATCCCGAAAACGGAGACGCTAGCTTCTGGAGCAGCGCGAACGAGCCGCCGTTCAACTGGCAAACGCTGGCGAGCTTCGGGATCGAGGCGGACGCGAGGATCGGCGTGTTCGGCTACCCCTACTGAGCCGGGCGCTTGGTGGGGCGCGCGAGCTGGGTTAGAGCGGCACCATGACCTCCTTGCGCCCGTTCGCTGTACTCGCCGCACTCGCGGCTTGCGCCCCCCCATCTCCCGACGCGCCGGCGGGCGACGCCCCCGCGAGCACGACCTCGGCGACGGCGCGCGCCAGCGAGCCAGCGGCTCCGTCCTCGGCGCCGAGCGCAGCGGCGACCACCGAAGCGACCGCGCAACCCGCGGCGGACACCCGCGTGCGCGACGCGTGCGCCAAGCTGTGTGAGCGCGTGAAGACGAGCTGCCCGGCAGGACGCGGCGAAGCTTGCTTGGCGCAGTGTCAGAGCCACGAGGCCAAGTCCAAGGGCTGCGAGGGCGAGGTGGAGGCGGCGCTCGCTTGCCAGGCTGCAGCCCCCGACGGCCTGTGCGACAACGTTGCCTCCGCGCGCTGCACCGAGGCGTTCGTGCGCATGCAGCGCTGCCAGCGCGGTGAGAAGCCAGCGCCCTCGGCCTCCAAGGCGGATGCAGTCCCCGACGGCTGGGAGCGCGTCAAAGACGAGACCTGGGGCGTGTCACTGCTGGTGCCGAAGGGCACGCTGCCGCTCGCAGGGGAGAAGACGCGCACCTACCGCGCGACGGTGGACGGCACGACCTACGAGGTGGTCGAGCTCAAGCGCCCCGACAAGCTCGAGGATCAGCCGCTGCTCAAGCTGGTGCTCGCGCACGTCGGCATCTCTTGTCAGAAAGAGCTCAAGCTGAACGGGCGCGTCGACAGCGACAAGCTCACCTTCTTCCGCTTCGAGACCGCGTGCGCCAAGGGCGGTGAGCGCTTGCGCGGCAAGGTGCGCATCGACGCCCAGCGCGCGCTCAGCTTGGTGGTGCGCGGCGGCAGCAAGCCCGAGCTCGGCGAGGCCTTCCTGGAAGGGTTGCGCTGACGCCACAGCCGCCGGCCTGCGCACCGCTCACTGTGCGATCACGGCACCGCCTGGCTTCTGCACTTGCCCTGGCGGGACGATCACGTTGTCGACCACGATGTGTGGCGTCTCGTGCCGCAGGCCGACGTAGCGGATGCTGCCGTCCGGCCCTTGGGCGAGCTCCTTGATGCGATCGAACTTGGGTCCGACGCTGGCGCCGATCTGCACGCGGGCCCACTGCCTGGAGATGGACGTGCGTTGCGGCTCCCAGGCGTCCTCGCTCGGGGGCGTCGCCGGCGTCGGCACGCCGAGCGCGACGGTCCTCTGCTCCCAGTCCTCGACGTTGGGCGCGACCTTGCGAGTGCCGCGCACGATCGGCAGCTCCCCGACGAACTCGAAGGTCGCGCTGCTCGCCTCGACGGCGAGGAACTTGCCGTCGAGCACGGCGCCGCGCCACGTTTCGGGCATGCCAGGCGCGGGCAGATTCACGTAACCCCAGCGACCACCTTCGCTGAACACCACGTCGCAGCTGCCAGGCACCCCGGGCACGTTCACCTCGCGACCATCCACCACGGTGACCCACTTGCCGCTGCGCTTGATGGTGTAGGCCCAGTGGTGGCCGGTGCCGACCCGAAAGCCCCACGACGAGCAGTGCTCCTCGAACGGGCCGGAGTCGTAGTCGTTGCCGATCAGGATCTGGTGCTTGCCGTCCGTGCGCAGCACGGGCGCCGCGACGCGCCCGTCGTTCAGCACCCAGAAGAACGGGTGGTCGAGCAGCCGCTCGCCGCGCCGCACCTCTCGGCCGTCGACCCACAGCACCTGGTCCGATCCGTCGAGCGTCGCCCACGCCACGTGTGTGCCGTCCTGCGAGAAGCGCGGCCCGATGCCGATGCCCGGGTACGGACCATGGCGCTTGCCGTCGAGCCACACCCAAGCCTCGTCTTCGGCGCTGTAGTGCGCCAGGGCGAGCCTGTTGCTCTCGTGACTGAACGCGAACGCCGAGTCCCACAGCGGGCGGTAGGGTCCACCGCGGAACTCGATGCCCCGCCCACGGACCTCCACCGAGTCGAGGCAGTCACTCCGCGTGATCGTGACCGCGAGCTCGTCGGGGCTTGCTTGGTAAGATCCTTCCTGGAACCCGGCCGCGGTGATCGTCCCTCGCCGCAAGCTTCCTTCGCCCCACGCCCGCGGCTCTCGCACACAGTTCTCGTACGTGGGTCGCTGCCAGGCCGGGGTGCAACCTCCGAGCGTCAGCGCGAGCACAGGAGTAGCGAGGGCGAGCGCCGCGACTTGCACGGGCTCGAAACGGAGCTGCATCGGTCGAGCTTACATCCAGCGCGTCGCCCTTCGTGCCCGTCATGACCCGTGCTACGCACGCGTCACTTCTCCATCATGACCCACGCCGAAAAGTCCGAGCCCAAGCGCTTCGATCATCTCGAAGTCGAACCTCGCTGGCAGCGCTTCTGGGAAGAGCACCAGACGTTCAAGGCCGAGCGCCGCCCAGGCAAGAAGAAGCGCTACCTGCTCGACATGTTCCCCTACCCCTCCGGCGCCGGGTTGCACGTGGGTCACCCCGAGGGCTACACCGCCACCGACATCGTGGCGCGCTTCGCCCGCATGCGCGGCGAGGACGTGCTCCACCCCATGGGCTGGGACTCGTTCGGGCTGCCGGCCGAGCAGTACGCGATCCAGACCGGCACCCACCCCAAGGCCACCACCGACGCCAACATCGACACCTTCCGCCGCCAGCT
>CAZXMG010000219.1:0-4085 GCA_964641275.1 uncultured Polyangiaceae bacterium | reverse complement strand
CGTGATTGGGTACGACCCGTTCGGCGTGCCGGAGGAGGCCTCGCAGGCCCTCGGGAACACTCTCGGTCAGGACGTCTCTTTGCCGGCGCCGGAGCTTGTCACCTTCGGCCAGAGCCGCCCCGTCATGTTCGAGCTCGACGGCGCCGAAGAGTATGACGCCACCCGCCTCGTGCGCGTCCCCAACGCCGTCGGCCCAGGCTTCACCTTCGTCCGCGACCTCGACGACAACGAGGTCACCTCGACCATCCGCGTGCTCGACGTGTTCACCCCCAACCTCCAAACCGTGCAGACCGTGCGTCTTGGCTCTGAACAGTCCCTCTGGCGCCAACAGAGCTTTGCGCCCTACGACGACCAGGTTGCCACCCTCGACGTCACCTCCCTCAAGCTCCCCGCCGTCCCCACGGGGCTACAAGAGCCCGACGCTGCATCCCCCATCGCCGAGTTCGCCCTCTCTGGGAGCGGCTCCGTCGGCGACGCCGTCGTGATCGAGCTGCAGCAGAGCGACGAGCTCTATTGGGTGCTGTGGGCGCCCGCCGCCGAGAGCGGCACGATCACGTTGCCCGCCTTGCCGGCCGAGGTCTCCAACTTTGCCATGGTCGGCCCGCACACCTTCACCGTCGTCCACGTCGATGGCGAAGGCACCGAGGGCTACACCCCACTGCTCGAGCTCGGCGTGAATAACCCGCTCCGCGATCCCACGCTCGGCGACGCAACCCTCGGCTCCGCCGCGCTCTGAGCCACCTCCCCGGCCGCGCTGCTCGATGCGAGCGCTCCTCCTTCATGCCCCTCCGGGCCGCGCTGCGCGCTGCGCGCTTACGCGCGGCGGACAGCATCGCGCGCTGCCTGCGCATGGGCTCGGCCCTGGTGGCCGTGACACCGTAAACCTGCCCGGGTGCTGGACCGGCTGCTACCCTACACGGCGCAGGCGCCATGGGTACGGATCCCAACCTCTTTCCGCCGGTCTCGAACGGAGCCCCGCCCCACGGCTCGGGTGCGTTGGCGGAGCTCGCGCGCTCGGGCGCCCCGAGCCAGCGCAGCACCGATCGCGGCCTCGGCTCCGTGGAGAAGGACACCATCGCCGACGCCAAGTCCTCGCAGACGGTGCCCGGCGAGCACGACGCGCCAGACGCCGACGGCGCGGACGCCGAGGATCCCGACGCTGAGGTCGAGGCACGACTGCGTCCGCTGCCCCACCCGGAGGAGGGCGAGTTCCAAGGCAAAGACCAGCGCCCCCGCTGGGAGCGCGCCAAGATGCCAAAGGGCGAGTGGGATCGCGCGCTGGCCTCGAACGACGCGCAGATCGCCAAGACCGAACCCGGCTCCGAGGAGTTCGCGCGGCTGATGGACGTGCGCATCCGGCTGCACTTTCCGCCACCCAAAGATCTCAACTGGAAGCAGATCGAGTCGTACAAGTCCTCGCAGTACCGCAACCTGCTCGCGGGCGAGCTCGAGGCGGAGCTCAAGCGCAGCGACAAAACCGGCCGGGTGCGCACCGCGATCTACGTGGCGGCGGCGGTCCTGTTCATGGCGGTGGTCGGCCTGGCCTTCACCATGCTGTCCAAGGCGCCAGATCCCAACGAGAGCGCCGCGCCCCAGCCCGCCCCCAAACCTGCACGCCCGACGGCGCAAGCCCCCACCGTCACGGCCAAGCCGAGTGAGCCCGCAGTCACCGCCGCCACCGCGGAGAGCACGGCCGCCGCGCCGATCACGTCCGAGCCGAGCGCCACCGCGACCACCGCGCCGAGCGTGAAGCCCACCGGCGCGCTTCCGAAAACCGCCGGGCCCACCGCGACCACCGCCGCGCCCACCGCGACCACGGCGCCGACACAGACCGCGGCGCCCAGCGCCAAGCCTACTGCCACCAACGACTCCGGCCTTTATTTCGAGCCTGGCAAACGATGACCCGAACGTCCTCCTGGCGAGCGAAAATCGCCGTGTTGGCTGCGAGCGCAGCCTTGGCTTCCCCTCACGTGGCGCTGGCCGATCGCGCAGACGACTTATTCCGCGAAGCGGTCGAGCTGGCCAAGGCGGACAAGGCCGACGCGGCCTACCAGAAGCTGCTCGAGGCCTGGTCGCTGAAACAGAGCTACGACATCGCCGCCAACCTGGGCGGCATGGAGCGCAAGCTCGGTAAACACAAGGAGGCCGTCGAGCACCTGGAGTTCGCGCTCAAGAACTTCCCCCCGAGCGTGGACGTCGCCGTGCGCGAGCGGATCCAGGCCGACATCGCCGCCTCCAAGAAAGAGATTGGCGCGGTCGACGTGGCTTGCCCCGCCAACACCAAGCTGTTCCTGAATGGCAAGCCCGTGGGCGAAGGGCCCAACGCGACCATCCTGCTCGAGCCCGGCACCTACGAGCTCAGCGGCGCGCACCGCGAGAAGGGCGGCGCGGTGATCACGCTCAAGGTGGACAAGGGCCAGACCCTGGCCATCACGCTCGACCTGCAGCCCGGCAAGGGGCCCAAGCTGCCCGACGATGGCTCCACGCCCGGCACGCCTCCGCCCGGGGAAGCGTTCCCCCTGTGGCCAGGCCTGTTGGTCGGCGGTGTCGGCGTGGCGAGCTTGGGCGCCGGCCTTGGTCTCGCTCTCGCTGCGGGCAGCGCCGGCTCCGAGGCCGACGAGCTCACCGCCGGCCTCGAGTCGCGCAGCGCGTGCCTCACCGATCCCAAGCCCGAGGTGTGCAACACCATCCAGGACGATCTCGAGACGCGCGACGCGCTCACCGCCGGCTCGATCGCCACCTTTGCCATCGGTGGCGCGCTGCTCGCCACCGGCGCGGTGCTGATCGCCGTCAGCGCCACCAGCGGGGGCCCCAGCGACGAAAAGCCCGCGGGCCCCACCGTCACCGCCTTCGCTCCGTGGTTCAGCCCCGACGGGGCTGGCGTATTCTTGGGCCTCGCGTTCTGAAAGAGACGGCCATGCGAACCTTCCTTCTCCTGGGTGCCATTCCCCTGCTCGCGTGCGACGCCGCCAACGATTGCGCGCGCAACCCCAACCTCGAGTGTTATGCCGCGCTCGGCGGCGACGGCCCCGGCGCGGGCGGGCCCGGCGGCAGCGGTGGCACAGGCGCCGACGGCGGCGCCGGCCCGGGCGGCAACGGCGCGGGCGGCGTCGGAGGCGACGGCGGCATGCCCCCCGCCGAGTGCATCCCGGGGGACATCGCCGTTGGTATGCCGCTGCCCACCGACTGCAATGGCGTGTTCGTGGACGCAGGCGCCGCGCCCGGCGGGGACGGCTCGCGCGGCACCCCGTTCCAGACCCTCAGCGCCGCGCTCGCCACCGCGTCGCTCGCCACCCCAGTGTACGTGTGCGACTCCACCAGCACGCTGACTGACACGGTCATCGTCTCGAACGACGTCGCCATCTATGGCGGGCTGGCGTGCGAGACGTGGAACCGCGTCACCGACAAGTCGATCGTGAATGGCACCGCCAACTCCCCGGTCCTCACCGTGCAGGGCGCGAACACCACGCTCCTCATGCACGACGTCCGCCTCGAGGCAGAGGACGCCGGACTCCGGGCCAGCTCCAGCATCGCGATGCTGGTGGCGGATGGCACCGTGACCCTCGAGCGCTGCGAGCTCCAGGCCGGCGTGGGGGGGTTTGGGGAAGAGGGGCAGGCGTACGGAATGGGCGCGCAATCGGGTGCGCCCGGAATGCCGGGCGACGCCGGGTGCATGAGCATGGCGACAGAGCCAGGCGGTCCGCCGGGCACGAATGAGTGCGACCTCAATGACGTCAGCGGCGGCTTTGGTGGCGGCGGGAGCAACACCAGCACCGGCTTCAACGGTTCCGCCGGCAACGGCCCCGCCCCTGGTTCCCTCGGCACCGGTCAGACGACCCTCGCAGCGGCGCAACCCGGCGGCACCGGCTCCCCTGGCACTGAGGGAGGCAACGGATCTGCTGGCTCGGGCATCGGCTCACTCGTGGCGGGCGGCTATGGCGTCGCGCCAGCTCCAGCAGATGCCGGAGCCGGCACACGCGGCTCCGGCGGCGGCGGTGGCGGCGGCGCGCGCTCGTGCACGGCAGGTGCAGCCGGCCCCGGCGGCGGCGGCGGCGGCGCAGGCGGCTGCGGCGGCGGGGGCGGTC
>CAZXMG010000218.1:0-4103 GCA_964641275.1 uncultured Polyangiaceae bacterium | reverse complement strand
ATCGTGAAGGGCGAGTACACGCTCGAACCGGGTCTCCCCGAGTCGTTCAACGTCCACATCAAGGAGCTCCAGGCGCTCAGCCTTAACATCGAGCTCCTCGAGCCGGGCCAGGTCCGCGCGACCGATCAGGCGGCGGAGGAGTAAGGCGCGGGGAGCTTCGGCTCCCCCCTTTCTCGTCTCGCCCCGGCCCCACTTCGATGCGGGGCCCAACGCAGTCTTCTCTCGTCAGCAGTTTCTAGAAAGGCAAAGTCCCGATGCGCGACATCTTCAGCTTCTTCGAGAAGCCCAAGGATCCGCTGTCCTTCAGCGCCATCCGCATTTCGCTCGCGAGCCCGGAAAAGATCCGCGAGTGGTCGCACGGTGAGGTCAAGAAGCCCGAGACGATCAACTACCGCACGTTCAAGCCGGAACGCGACGGACTCTTCTGCGCGAAGATCTTCGGACCGGTGAAGGACTACGAGTGCAACTGCGGCAAGTACAAGCGCATGAAGCACCGCGGCATCGTCTGCGAGAAGTGCGGCGTCGAAGTGATTCAGTCGAAGGTGCGCCGTGAGCGCCTCGGCCACATCAACCTGGCCACCCCCTCCGCCCACATCTGGTTCCTGAAGTCGCTGCCGACCCGTATCGGCAACCTCCTCGACATCACGTTGAAGGACCTCGAGAAGGTCCTCTACTGCGAGGCGTACATCGTGATCGATCCCAAGGAGACCGGGATGAGCCGCGGCGACCTCCTCAGCGAGGACCGCTACCTCCAGATCCTGGACGAGTACGGTGACGACAAGTTCGCTGCCGGCATGGGCGGCGAGGCCGTGCTCGAGATGCTCAAGCAGGTCGACGTGCACGCGCTCGGCGAGCTGCTCCGCACCGAGATGCGCTCCGCCACCAGCGAGGCCAAGCGGAAGAAGCTGGCCAAGCGTCTCAAGGTGGTCGAGGCGTTCCGCGAGAGCGGCAACCGCCCCGAGTGGATGATGCTGACGGTGATCCCGGTGCTGCCGCCGGATCTGCGTCCGCTCGTGCCGCTGGACGGCGGTCGCTTCGCGACCAGCGATCTGAACGACCTCTACCGTCGCGTGATCAACCGCAACAACCGCCTGAAGCGGCTGCTCGAGCTGAACGCGCCGGAGATCATCATCCGCAACGAGCGGCGTATGCTGCAAGAGGCGGTCGACGCGCTGTTCGACAACGGTCGCCGCGGCAAGATCATCACCGGGCCCAACAAGCGCCCGCTCAAGTCGCTCAGCGACATGCTCAAGGGCAAGCAGGGCCGGTTCCGTCAGAACCTGCTCGGCAAGCGCGTGGACTACTCGGGCCGCTCGGTCATCGTGGTGGGCCCCAGCCTGCGCCTGCACCAGTGCGGTCTGCCCAAGAAGATGGCGCTCGAGCTGTTCAAGCCGTTCATCTACAACAAGCTGGAAGAGCGCGGCTACGTCAACACCATCAAGTCTGCGAAGAAGATGGTGGAGAAGGAGCGCCCCGAGGTGTGGGACATCCTGGAGGAGGTCATCAGCGAGCACCCGGTGCTCTTGAACCGCGCCCCCACGCTCCACCGCTTGGGCATCCAGGCGTTCGAGCCGGTGCTGATCGAGGGCAAGGCCATCCAGCTCCACCCGCTGGTGTGCGCAGCCTTCAACGCCGACTTCGACGGCGACCAGATGGCCGTGCACGTGCCGCTCTCGGTCGAGGCCCAGATGGAGGCACGCGTGCTCATGATGAGCACGAACAACATCCTGTCGCCCGCCAGCGGCAAGCCCATCATCAACCCGACGCAGGACATCGTGCTCGGGCTCTACTACGCCACGCGCGAGCGCAAGTTCGCCAAGGGCTGCCACCGCGAAGGTGGGCTCACCGTGGACAAGAAGGGCGTGGCTCAGGGCTACCTGCGCGGCGTCTTCTCCAGCCCGAACGAGGTGCGCATGGCCTACGACGCAGGCGAGATCGCCCTGCACGCGGGCGTGAAGGTGCGCGTGCCGGTGCTCGACGAGAACGGCGTAGCCGTGCGCGACGAGAACGGCCGCCCCAAGAAGCGCATGGTGGAGTCCACCGTCGGCCGCGTGCTGATCGGTGAGGTCCTGCCGCCCAAGCTGGGCTTCGACAGCGCGAACAAGGTGCTCAACAAGAAGGCGCTGACCAACCTGATCGATGCCTGCTACCGCGTGCACCGCAACAAGGAGACCGTGCTCCTGGCCGACCGCCTGCGCACGCTCGGCTTCGAGCACGCGACTCGCGCCGGTGTGTCGATCTGCATGGACCACATGGTGATCCCCGACGCCAAGCGCGTGCTGATCGGGGCTGCCCAGGAAGAGGTCGAGCGCGTGATCGAGCAGTACCAAGAGGGGCTCATCACCGACGGCGAGCGCTACAACAAGATCGTCGACATCTGGGCCGACGTCGCCGACCGCGTCACCGACGAGATGATGCAGGTCATCGGCAGCGAGACGGTCATCGATCCGGAGACGAACAAGAGCTCGATCGAGCCCAGCTTCAACCCGATCTACATCATGGCTGACTCGGGCGCTCGAGGCTCGAAGCAGCAGATCCGGCAGCTGGCCGCCATGCGCGGCCTGATGGCCAAGCCCTCCGGCGAGATCATCGAGCAGCCGATCACCGCGAACTTCCGCGAAGGCCTGACCGTGCTGCAGTACTTCATCTCCACGCACGGCGCCCGCAAGGGCTTGGCCGACACGGCGCTCAAGACGGCGAACTCGGGCTACCTGACCCGCCGCTTGGTCGACGTGGCGCAGGACGCGGTCATCGCAGAGATCGACTGCGGCACGCTGAACGGCGTGCGCGTCCAGAAGCTGGAGGAGGCCGGCGAGGTCATCCAGTCGCTGGGCGACCGCATCCTGGGCCGCGTGACGCTGGAAGACGTGATCGACCCGCTCACCGGCGAGGTGATCATCCCGCACAACACCGAGCTCGGCGAGGGCGAGGTCAAGCAGATCGAGGACGCTGGCATCGAGGAGGTCAACATCCGCAGCGTGCTCGCTTGCGAAGCGCGCCGCGGCATCTGCGCCTTCTGCTACGGACGCGACCTGGCGCGCGGCTACCGCGTGAACGCGGGTGAGGCCGTGGGCATCATCGCAGCCCAGTCGATCGGCGAGCCCGGCACGCAGCTCACCATGCGCACCTTCCACGTGGGTGGCACCGCGGCCCGCGGCAAGATCGAGGCGAGCTACCTCGAGGCCCGCACCGAGGGCACCGTGCGCCTGCGCCGCGGCGTGGTGCAGAAGAAGAAGGACGGTCAGCTGATCGTCATGAACCGCCACGCCGAGCTGGTGATCGTGGACGACACCGGCCGCGAGCGTGAGCACAACCGGCTGGTGTACGGCGCGGTGCTCAAGCGCAACGACGGCGAGAAGTGCAAGGCCGGCGAGCTCTTGGCCGAGTGGGATCAGTTCGCGACGCCGATGTTGACCGAGGTCAGCGGCATCGTGAAGTACGGCGATCTCGAGGAAGGCGTCACCGTGCAGGAGCGCCTCGACGAGGTCACCGGTCTCAGCCGAAAGGTCGTGATCGAGTCCAAGGCCGCGGATCTCCGGCCGCGCATCTCGATCAAGGACCCCAAGACGGGCCAGACGCTCAAGCTGCCTGGTGTGGATCTCGACGCGCGCTACCTGCTGCCTGTCGGCGCCCACATCGTCGCGCAGGAAGGCGATCTGATCGAAGCCGGCGATATCATCGCCAAGATGCCTCGCGACGCGACGAAGGTGCAGGACATCACTGGTGGTCTGCCCCGCGTCGCCGAGCTGTTCGAGGCGCGCAAGCCGAAGGACCACGCGATCATCACCGAGATCGACGGCGTGGTGACCTTTGGCAAGGACACCAAGGGCAAGCGCAAGGTCCTCATCACTCCGACCTCGCCCGAGGGTGGTCTGCTCCAGGATCAGGCGCGCGAGTACCTGATCCCCAAGGGCAAACACATCCAGGTGCAGCCGGGGGACCGGGTGCGCGCGGGTGACCCGCTGATGGACGGCCCGCCCAACCCGCACGACATCTTGCGCGTGAAGGGCGAGAACGCCCTCGCGGCGTGGCTCGTGAACGAAATCCAGCAGGTCTACCGCCTGCAGGGCGTGACCATCAACGACAAGCACATCGAGGTGATC
>CAZXMG010000217.1:0-4115 GCA_964641275.1 uncultured Polyangiaceae bacterium | reverse complement strand
CTGTCGATGTTGCTCTGCTTGAGGAGCTGGCCGGCGATGGACCAGGCGTAGGTCTTGGTTATGCCCCGCACTCGCCGGTGCTCGGGGCTTCGCCCCTCCGCGCCTTCGGTCTCCCCCTTATCCGTGCTCGGTTTTTCGCGCCCAAAGCCGCGCGAAAAGACCTCCGCGCGGATGGGGGAGACCTCCCTGCTCTTGCCGGCGGCGAGGTGGTGGCCGCTGCAGGTGGTCGAAAGAAGGGAGCTCGTCTGCGAGGAGCTGGGGCTCGTGTGTGCCGCGCAGCCGTCGGCGAGATCAAACCGCGCGCATGCAGCTCGAGCCCGGCCGAGGGGGCCGGGCTTGGCTCGCCCCATTTGCGCACGCGGCGTGCCACGTTCCCGGGATGGGGCTGTGAGGCGATGAATGGGGAGCGGCCGGCGAGCGTGGAGCGGGCCCGGGACCGTGTCACGGCGCCTGCGCTTTGTGGGGCGAAGCCCGGCCCCCTCGGCCGAGCTCTCGGAGGTGTCATGCGTCGTGCTCTTCGTCCATCCGCTCACCGCTCCGCAGTCCTCGGCGAGCGTGCCGCCACCATGCGGGCAGCGCCAACGCTCACGGAGCTCATCCTGTGGCAGGGCTTGCGGGGCTCTCGGCTCGGTGTGGGGTTTCGGCGCCAAGTGGTGCTGGGCCGGTACGTGGCTGACTTCTTCGCTCCAGCGGCCAAGCTGGTGGTGGAAGTGGACGGCCCCTACCACAGTGACCCAGCCCGGGTGCGGGCTGACGCCAGGCGGGACCGGGACCTCGGGCGCATGGGCTACCGCGTGTTGCGCCTCTCGCATGAGCTGGTGCGGGACCACCTGGAACAGGCGCTGCTCCAGGTGGTGGCTGCCCTGGCTGGGGAGTAGCTGGGCGCTACCGTGGTGAGGCGGCCCCGAGCCGCTAGGCGGCCCCACCCAGAGCAGCGCCGTGCCGGCGCTGCGCGCGCGCTGCGCGTAGCGCGGCGGCGGGCTGCTCGGGTGGAGGGGGCTGAGGCGGGTCATGGGGTGGGTTCGTCGTTGACCTGGATGTTGGGTTTCAGAGTCGTCGAAGAGCCTGGGTTGCGATGCTTGATGGTTGCTTGGACTCCTACAGCTCCATAAACGCATCGTTGAACTCGTAATGAGCGAGAGCCGCACAAACCAGCTTGGGGTCTTGGCCGGCTCCGGGTCGCTGCATCTCGAGGTTGTCGCGAATCGAGCGCACTTCTTGGATGCTCAAGAAGTACCTCATGCCTTGGGCGAGCGCCTCGGCGGGCGCTTCCTCGTCCGGCTCGGCATCGTTGGGATCCAGAACGAGAACCGGAGTGGTGAGCACTAGCTCGCCTTTGGGAACGAACAAGGCGAACTTCCAAGGCAGAGCATCGACCCCCGCCAGCACTTCAGAAAGAGAACATACAGCCATTGCTACTCTCCTCTCAGACGCCTGAACCCACCCCGCCCTCCCGGATGCAAGACCCGCTGAACTGGCCCGGGTGCCTTGTGTTGTTCCTCAAGGACAAGCTCAAGAAGGTCGTCCACGTGGTGCCACGAGAGTCCCTCAAGGGACAACCCATCCCGGCCAGGACGACGATGATCACGAGCACGACCCCCAAGAAGGCTGCTATCTACCTCCGCACCTCCACGGACAAGCAGTTCACCACGAACCAGCGCCCGGCCGTGCTTCGGCTCGCCGAGGCCCGGGGCTTCGAGGTGGTCCAAGTCTTCGAAGAGCAGATGTCGGCCACCAAGATCAGGCCCCAGTGGGAGGCGTTGAAGGCCGCTGCCCACCGAGGCGAGTTCACGGCGATCGTCATCTACGCGATCGACAGGCTCGGCAGATCGATGATCGGCAACGTCCAAGAGATCCTCGGGCTCGACCGGCTTGGTGTTGAAGTCGTCTCGGTCCGCGAGCCCTGGCTCGACATGGGGGGCCCTGTCCGAACCCTTCTGATCGCCATCTTGAGCTGGGTCGCTGAAGAGGAGCGTCGGCAGATCGCCAGCCGGAGCAAGCTTGGCGTTGAACGGGCCCGGGCCGCCGGCAAGAGAATCGGACGGCCTCCAGTGAACGTGGACATGGAGGTGGCGGTGAAGCTCCGGGGTGAGGGCTTGTCGGTCCGGGAGATCGCCACCAAGCTCGGCTTGCCCAAGAGCACGGTTCACAAGGCCCTCCTTGGTGTCCACCAAGTCCCCCTTCGAGGCGTTGTCCGGGAAGTCTCGATCACGGCGGATTTGGGGGTGTTGTAACTGTCGTTGGAAGGTGTCCAGGAAGCGGACGGTTGAGGGACAAGGTCATCCTCTTCGGCGCCGCTTTGGCCTGCCACCCGGGAGCTTCTTGGGGGTGATCTTCTGCCCGGCAACCTGGCTCTGTGACGGCGCATCAGCGGAAGGCTTCACCACCTTCATCCGGACCGTTGGGTTCTTGATCGTCACGCGGGACGCTCCAGTCCTGACGGCCTCGTCCCAGGCAGAGAAGAAGGCCTCCTGGTTCACGAGTTCACCACGGACCGTCCCGAGCGGAATTGTCACCCCGAAGATGTCGAAGGTGACGCTGGGGGACTCCATGGTGATGATGTTGGGCTTGTTCCTGCGGCGGAGCTTGAGTGGCTGCGCGGGTCGCTTAAGGCCGAGCGTGATTGTGGACGGCCGCTCCTCCCACGATCCCGTGCTGAAGTAGGAGTGCAACTTGTCGATGGCCTTTCGGTGCTCGGGGTTGATTCCGCCCGACAAATCGAATTCGACGAAGCTGCGCAAGCTAGCCTGCACGAACGAGAGCTTCTGTAGAACATCAGCGACAGCGGCAAGTTCCTCGCGGGGTGGCAAGCCTCGGAGGCTCAGATCCTGTGTTGGTGCAACCGGGCTCCCGTCGGACATGCACAGCACCATCCTGGCACCCCCGTGCAAGGCCTCGAAGAATCGAACCAGACGCTGACTCTCGGCCAGGTTTTTGCCAAGCAAGCGGAAGCTGAAGGTGGTGTGGATCCGAGCACCCTGGCCGGTGGTCTCGTAGGTCAGCGACATACGAACCGCTGCGTTGTCGTCGTGGTTGTCGAGGACCGTCTTCTTCATCCCAGCTCGACGACCCTTCAGCAGGATCGGGATCTCCTCAGTCCGGTCTGGGCCAACCGCAGTCAGCAGAACCTCAAGCGTCGCAGTGCTAGTTCCCGGACCAATTTTTAACGACTGTACCTGGGTGGCCGAGCCAAATAGCCGCTCCCACCACGACGAGTGCTTCAACGAGACGATGTGCTCTCTGCTGATCGTCACCTCCTCACCCTCGTCGATCGCACGATGAAGCTGAGTGAACGTGGCCATGCCTTCCTCGGTTTTCGGAAAGCTGAAGGCGCAGTCCACCTGGAGCGGCCTGTCCTTGAAGAGCGGCAGGGCCAGCTCAGCCACACGGTGACGGATGGCGCTACGTCCGCCGCAATCGGTTGTGTTGGCGAGCGGCAACTGAACCGTCACGGTGCCCTTGGATCGCCACTCTGTCCCCGCCTTGTCGAGGGTGGAAATGATCGCTGGAACGTCTTGCCAGACGCCGCGTTGGAGGCCGACATCCCAGAGGATTACGACAACTGGAGGGGAAGTGTCCTCCCAGTGGGTGAGGTCCTTCACGTCCAAGCGCTGCGGGACCGTGGTCCTTACCCCAGCCTCGTGCTGGCCTAGGTTGGTCGTGCTCTTGGCCTGGATCTGGAACGACAACCCGGTGGAGCTGCCGTCCTCGTCGTAGATCTGGACCACCAGGTCTTCGCCAAGGTCCCTTTCATAAGACCCTGGGTTCCAGCCCTTCAGCCAGTAACGAATCTGGTTGAGGCTGTCCTGCTCCTGCCGCATCTCCGGGCTTAGTCGCCCCTTCTTCGCGGCGTCCGGGCTCATCTTCTTGGCCACTCGGCTCACCTCAAGAACCGCTCCCCACAACCCGTGACCCCAACATCCCCGACTGGGCCAGCTCCGGGATCGGTGAAAACAGCACCGACTGCCCCCAGCTGCTGTACGCCTGATCGGGGGGCCAGGGTGATCGTGTTGGTTTCATGGGGAGGTCGTCTTGATCAAATTCTTGGGGCTCGTCGAAGGGTATCCGTTCGACGAATCGCGTCGCAGATCGCGCGACGGGGCGCCAGTAAGATG
>CAZXMG010000216.1:0-4176 GCA_964641275.1 uncultured Polyangiaceae bacterium | reverse complement strand
CCTGCCGCCAGCGAGCCCCTGCGCTTGGCGGCGCGCTGCCAGCACCTCCGGCGCTACGCGTTCCCGCGCCGCGACTACCCCGCGGGCGTGCTCGGCTACAAACGCTGGCGCGCCGATCTCGCAAGGCGCCATGCCGACGAAGCGCGCACGCTTCTGGCCAGCTGCGGCTACGAGCAGGAGACGCTCGATCGCGTCGCGTCGCTCTTGACCAAGCGGAACCTCAAGGCCGACGCCGAGGTGCAGCTGCTCGAGGACGCCATCTGTCTCACGTTCCTGGAGCTCGAGCTCGAGCCGTTCGCGTCGAAGCACCCGCGCGAGAAGCTGATCGAGATCCTGCAGAAGACCTGGCAGAAGATGAGCCACAGGGGACGGGACGCCGCCCTCGCGCTCACGTTGCCAGAGAACCTGCGCGAGCTCGTCGCCGCCGCGCTCGGCTGAGCGCGCCCGATGGCGGGTGCGTCTCGCCGTCTCGGAGCGGGTCCTCTTGCAAAAGGGCGTTTGGCCGCGGGGCGTGGCGAAGGGCGCGCCGAAGCCGAGCGACGAAGCCGAGCCACGAAGCCGCAGCCGAGCCACGCAGCCGACAGCCGCAGCCGAGCGACGAAGCCGAGCCACGAAGCCGAAGCCGTTCCACGACGCCGGCGCGCGTAGCGCGCAGCGCAAGCGCGCCGCTCTCGAGCGCGTAAGCGCGTGAGCGCTAGCGCTCGCCCTGGTAGATCGCCTCGCGGTGAGGCATGTCGAGCGCCTCTTCGAGCCGCTCGCGATCGAAGTCGAAGCTCCTGAGGCGCAACGGCCGAGCGGGGTGGAGGATGCGCAAGCGCACGTGCGCGGGCACACGCGGCACCGCAGCGGCCTGCCACAAACCGGGGTACACCGTGCCGCGGGCGTGGGGGGTGATGACGGTCAGCTCGCTGGCGCCGCGCGCGATGAGCGTGTCGATCAACGTGTTGTCGGCGACGCCGCCGTCGATCGCGAGCTCGCCGTCGATGCGCGGGATCTTGGCGTAGAACGGGGGAAAGGTGCAGCTCGCGAGGATCAAGTCGTGCACGTCGGCGCGCGCGCGTGTGGAATGCACCACCAATGCGCCGCGGCCCACGTCGCGCGGGCGCTCGAGCAAGTTGCGCGCAAAGCGCGACAGGCGCGTGGTCGCGATCAACAGCTCGGCGGCGCCCTCCCGGATGTCGCGCTCGGGCAGGTGGCGTTCGAGCGCGTCGCGCACGATCTGGCTCATGCCGAACGGGCTGCGTTGGCTCCTGAGCCAGCGCGTGGACAGCACGCGCGTGCCCTGCATGGCGCGGTAGAGATCCGGTCCGGACGCGCTCTTGCCGGCGACGTAGGCGGCGCCGGCGAGCGTTCCGCTCGAGGCGCCTGCGACCAGATCGAAGCGCTCGCCCTGGGCCACGAGCCGAGCGAGCACCGCGAACTGGAACGCGCCCCTACAGCCGCAACCGGGCAGCGACAGGGCGCGCACAGGCTTGCCCGATCAATTGTCCGAGAGCTTCTTGGACCAGATGATCGCGTCGCGCCGCTTGCCGCCGATCGAGATGTGCGACGCGAGCACGCCGGACTTGCGGAAGCCGGCGCCGAGGAAGCAGGACGCGAGCAGCAGATCGTCGGCCGGCGCCAGCGAGAACGTGCTGATCGCGCCACCGTCGACCAGCTTCGCGACGACCGAGCGGATGGCGCTCAGCGTGAGCAGGCGCTCCGACTCGTCGCGCGGCCCGACCAAGATCTCCATCATCGAGCTCGCGAACGACGGCTGCACCTCGTAGGAGGCGATCAGCTCGAAGTTGCCCTTGCCGGTCACGCTCAGGAAGTGGCGCTCGGCGTCGCGGCTGAACAGCTCGAAGCCGGTGAGCGCGCGCCCCGCTTTGGTGGCGGTGGCGATCGCCTTGTCGACGACGTTGCGCTTGGCCGGAGCGAGCTTGGTCACTGGCACCACCTTGTCGGCGGTCTCCTTGGTCAGGCGGCGCGCCTTGTCGATCAGCTTGTCGGCGAGCTCGACCGCGAGGTTCGGCTCTTCGGGCAGGTCGTCCTCGTCGTCCTCGTCGTACGCGCGCTCGGGCCGCATCGGCCCCACCTGGGACACCACCGCCCCCATGAGCCACGCGTCGCTGCGACGGTAGAAGCTCGGGATGCTGCCTTCACGGCGGAAGCCGAGGCGCGTCCAGGTGTTCACCTCGTCGCGCTCGACCAACACGAACACCTTGTCGATGCCCTCACGACGCGCGGTGTTGAGCACGAAGTTCCGCTTGGCCAAGGTCGGGCCGGCGCGAAAGTCGATCACGCGCAAATTGCCGTGTCGACGGTTCACCAGCAAACACAGCGACACTGCGTCGTTGTGGAAGGTGAGCTCGTCGATGCTCCGCTCGTTCTGTCGCTCTGCTGTAGCTGCCATATCACCCACCCACCGGGGAGCACGCGTGCCCCCACGGCAACGACCGGTTTGGTACTCCGCAGCCAGCGCGAGTGAAGCAGCGCAGGTTGCGGCCCTGGCGCCGTCCCGACAACGAACAGCGCGCGAAGGGGCCGGCAGTTAGCGTTTCTCGAAAGAAGCGTCAACGCTCCGGGAGGTCGGTTTCAGCGACGCCGAGCGCGAGCAGCGCCTCGCGCATGCGTTTCTTGGGCACGCTCACGCGCGTGGGCATGCCACCTGACATTCCGAGCAGCGCCAGGAAGTTCAGGCCACTGTCGAACGGGGCGGCCAAGGTCAGGCTGTCACCGTCGAGCACGGCAGAGGTCTTGGCGCGCTCCTGACCGATCAGGAGCAGCAACGTCTTGTCGTAAGGGCGCGTGTGATTGCTCGCGTCGACGAAGGCCACACGATCGCCGAGCACGCGGTAGCCCTCGGCCAACCGGCGCGTCTCGCCTTCCACCTCCACCATGTGCTGGCCGGCCTCGTCGATCGGCGCCCACAGCGAGGCGTCGGCGAGGCCGCTCGACAAGTGGCGCACGACCAATCCGAACAGGCCCGCGTCTCGCGG
Organism: uncultured Polyangiaceae bacterium; assembly: GCA_964641275.1. Taxonomy (GTDB): domain Bacteria; phylum Myxococcota_A; class Polyangia; order Polyangiales; family Polyangiaceae; genus Xiheicaenibacterium. Next base: position 1,195 of record CAZXMG010000216.1, on the reverse strand, counting down.
GCGGGCGCGCAGCGCACGATCGAAACGCACGCCGACGGCGGAAGGACGACCCAGGCGCGTGTCGATCGCGCGCGCGTCGGCGTCGCACCCCGGGTAGGGCTCGATGCCTCCGCGCAGCCATTTTGCGGCGCTGGCCAGGCCGTCGAAGTCGTTGTGGCACACGATGGTCCCGACCGGGCCGACGCGCTCGACCATGGCGGGATCGATCATCTCGGGGCACGCGCCGTGCTGCGCCTTGGTGGCGAGCACGAACCGCGCGTCGCCTGCGAAGCGCGCGTGGTGGTCGCTGTCGTGGTGGTCGACCCAGGCCGCGAGCCGCGCGCCCAACGAGTCGATGAACGGCAGGGTGGTCGCCTCGAACGAGCTGCCTCCGCCGTCGGCGGCGAACGCGATGTCGAGCACGACTACGCGGCCGCTGAGCTCTTTGGCGCGGGGCAGCTTGCGCGGTGTGGCGAAGGCGAGCTCGATCGACATGGGGCTTTCGGCGGGGAGTCAGACGGCATAGCACGCCGGCAGAGGAAGACGCATGGCTAGAGACCGCTGGGCGACCGTTCGCGTGTGGGCTTTCGCCTTCGGCGCCATGTGCGCGCTCGAGTCGAACGTCGCCGTGGCTCAAGAGAAGGTGGTCACCCCCAAGGCCAACATCCTGGTCAAGGGCGGCCCCGGGCAGCGCAACCTGCTGCTCGCGTTCGAGGGGGGCGTCGTCCACGCCATCGCTTGCGCGAAGGACGGCTGCGAGCCGCGCACTGGCGCCGGGCTCAGGCCGCCCGAGAGCGCCCGCAAAGGGGTCGAGCGCGCGACGCTCGATCCGCTCGTGCTCGAGGGCGGCAAGGCCGCGGCGCTGGTGCGCGTGCCGGCCGAGGCGGGCAAGAGCTACGGCATGTTGCTCGCGGTGCGGGACACGAAAGCAGAGGTGCCCGAGCTGTTGTGGTCGGGCTTCGTGGGCGGCGCGAGCTCCACCGAGGTGGTGGTGAAGCGCGACAAGAAGGAGCGCGCGACGCTGAGCGTCGAGCGCCGCGCGGTGCTGTGCGGGCGGGAGGTGGTCAGCTCGAAACGCACGTTGTCCAAGGACAAGCTCGCGCTCGTCGAGCAAGAGCTGCCGGATCCGATCGGCGCCGCGCGCGCGACCGCGACGCCGCCGACGGCCGCGGCGCTGGCCGAGCCCAGCGCGCCCCATCGCGTGCTGCGCGCGGAC
>CAZXMG010000215.1:0-4186 GCA_964641275.1 uncultured Polyangiaceae bacterium | reverse complement strand
AGAAGCCCGCTGCCAAGAAGCCCGCTGCCAAGAAGCCCGCTGCCAAGAAGCCCGCGGCTGCCAAGCTCTCGACGGCCGCGCTCGCCAGGCAGCTCGCAAAGGCAGCGAGGCCGCTGGGCGGCAAGCTCGAGGCGGTGCGCGATGCCGACGACACCGTCGTGCTCTCGTTCGACGGTGCGCCCATCCACGTGTTCCTCGACAACGCGCGACGGCGGATCGCGAGCGGCGAGCCCGTGGACGAAGTGATGGGCGCGTTCGCCGCCTCGCTGCGTCCCGCTGGCCCATCGGACGCCCCGGCCCTGATCGCCGGTCTGCGAACGATGATCGAGCAACGCGCGATCGTTCCGCCAGAGCTGCTCCAGAGGCCCCTCTCGCGCGAGCTCGTGCTTTGCCTGGTGTGGACCGATCCGGAGGAGGCCGTCATCCGCTTCGTGAGCCCTGCGCTCTTGGCGGAACAGGGCGTGACGATCGATGCTGCGTGGAAGCACGCCGGCGCAGGCATGGATGCCCTGTTGGCCATGGCGCCCCTCGAGGTCGGAAGCGACGGCGAGCTCGGCATGCTCCCGATCGACTCCGCGTTCAAAGCGTCGCTGGTGGCGGCACCTTCTCTGCGCGCGGCGGTCGAGCCGTCGTTGGGGTGGCCCGTGCGCGCCGTCGTGCCTTGTCGCGATTTCGTGTTCGTGTTCCCCAAGCGTTCCGACGCGCTGCTGCCGAAGCTCGCACCGATCGTCGTTCGAGAGCTCGAAGGGTCGCCTTACCCGCTGTCGGCCGAGGTGCTCGAGATCTCGGACGCCGGGATCGTGGCCATCGGAACGTTTCGCGCGCCATGACGCGCTGGCTGCTGGTGCCGCTCGCCGTGCTCGGCTGCGAGAGCAGCACGTTCGTCGACTGCCCGACGTTCGAGCGCGATGGCTGCCTGGAGACGGAGGAGTGCCGCTACCGGCTGTACGGCGACGGCACCGGGGAGTGCCGCAACACGTGTGATCCGCTCGCCGAGCAGCCCTGTCCAGACGGGTTGCGCTGCGAGGTCGCGAGCTACTGGACCCCAGAGGCAGACGCGATGCCTCCTCCGCAGACCGACCTCTGCGTCGACTGATCGGGCTCCCCTCCCGTCCGCCTCAATGTCGGCGCGCACGCACCGTCGGTCCGGGCGTGGCGAGCTCGGCGAACAGCGGCATGGTCTGGGCCGGCTTGCGCGGAGCCCTGGTCTTGGGCGGGCGCGGCGCGAGATCTTCCGCGCTCGGGGGCGCGATACACAGCGGATCGTCGTTCTTGACCGAGTTCACGCGCGCCGACACGCGCACGCGATCCAGCGTGCCTGGGGCGGCGGGGCGGATCAGGGCGCGCACGTCGTCGCTGACCGTGGCAGGCTGATCGCGCGCGGGCACGCTGAGCCACGTGTCCACGTCGGACGCAGCCAGCAGCAAGGGCATGCGGTCGTGCAGTGGCTCCACGTCGCTGTTCGCGCGCGTCGTCACGATCGTGAACGTGCGCCGCTCGAGCCCGGTCGCCGGGTCGACCCACTTGTCCCACAGGCCTCCCATCGAGAGCAGACCGCCGCCGCGAGGGCGGAACCAGATCGGCTGTCGCTGCGCGTTGGATCCCTCGGGCGGCGGCTCCCACTCGAAGAACCCATCCGCGACGACCACGCAGCGGCGGCGCTCGAACGAGTCCTTGAAGGTGCCCTTCTGCGCCAATGTCTCCGAGCGAGCGTTGATCGGCAGCTTGTTCTGATCACGCGTCTTCGAGAAGCGCGGAATCAGTCCCCAATCCGCTTGCGAGAGCTCTCGCACCCCGGACGTCATCCGCAACACCCAGCACGGATCCGTGGGCGCGATGTTGTAGCGCGGGCGGTACAGGGCCGCGAGCTGGCTGTCGAACGAGATCCCCAGACCAGCGGCCAGGTCCTCGTAGCTCGGCACCGTCAGCGTGAAGCGCCCGCACACAGGCAGCGAGCGTATCATGGGCGCGTGGTGCACCCGTGAGCCAGTGGGCCGGCGCGGTCGTCGGCGGGCGCTTCCAGCTGCTCGGCCAGATCGCCGTGGGCGGCATGGGCACGGTGCACCGTGCGCACGACATGGCGCGTCAGCGCGCCGTCGCGGTGAAGCTCGTTACGGATCTGGCGTTGCCGGACGCGATCGAGCGTTTCCGTCGCGAGGCAGAGATCCTCGCCCAGCTCAGGCACCCCGGCATCGTGGAGTTCGTGGACGCCGGGTCGCTGCCCGCGGGCGGCATGTACCTGGCCATGCAGTGGCTCGAGGGCATCGATCTCGCGGCGCGGCTGGTCGCCGGCCCGATCGGCTGCGCCGCCGCGGTCCGCTTGGTGCGCAACGTCGCCGAGGCTCTCAGCGTCGCCCACGACCGCGGCGTGCTCCACCGGGATGTGAAGCCGCAGAACGTGTTTTTGCGCGAGGGTGACTTGGGCTCGCCGGTCTTGCTCGATTTCGGCATCGCGACGCTGGCGGGGTTGTCAGTGGGGATCACGCGCACCGGCATCAGCGTCGGAACGCCGAGCTACATGGCGCCGGAGCAGGCCCGAGGTGAGCGCAACCTCGATCCGCGCGTCGACGTGTACGGCTTGGGCTGCCTTTTGTTCCAGTGCGTCACGGGTGGGCCGCCCTTCGCTGGGCCCTCCCCGGTGGCGGTGGTCGCCGACGTGCTCCTGAGCCCCGCCCCGAGGCTGAGCGCGCGCTCGCAAGAGGTGCCCGAGCCGTTGTGCGATCTGGTGGCGTCCATGTTGGCCAAGCGCCCCGCCGATCGCCCTCGAGATGGGCGGGACGTGGCCGAGCGACTGCTCGCCATCGAGTCCTCGCTCGAGCTGCCCACGAGCAGCCGCATGGCCACCGTGTCGGCCGACGAGCGACGGATGATCGCGTTGCTCGGCGTGATGCAGCCCGCTGCTCCCCCCAGCAAGGACGCAGGCGCGACCATGCCCATGCGCGGCACCTTCTTGCCCCGGCTGGCGCGCGAGCTGGGCGGTGACCTCCGTGTGCTGCCGGGTGGCGCCGCCTTGATCTCGTTCACCTCGGAAGAGACGATCTCGGAGGCAGCCGCCCGCGCGGCGAGCACGGCGCTGCTCGCCCTGCGCAGCGATCCGCTGCTGTCGTTCGGGCTCACGGTCGGTCCTTCACAGGTCGGCGTGGTGCCGGACGGCGAGATCGTACAGCGTGTGGCAGGCCTCTCGGTCGCGCCCGGCAAGGTGCTGATCGATGACGCTGCGAGGAAGGTGCTGGCAGACCGCTTCGTGATCGAGGCGGAGCCGGAGGGCCTCTCCCTGCTCTCGGCTCGCGGCGAGAGCGACGCCTCGTCGCGACAGGTGAAGTTCGTAGGCCGAGAGCGTGAGATTGCGGCGCTGTGCGATGCCTTCGAGGCGGTCGTCGAGCAGGGTGTCGCGCGCACGGTGATGGTGACGGGTGCGCAAGGCTTGGGCAAATCGCGCCTGCTGCGCGAGCTGTTCGTGCGCTTGGTCGAGCGTTCGCCCACGCCGTTCGTGCTCGACGTGCGGGCGGAGCCGGGTCAGGCAGAGCGGCCACTCTCGCTGGTGGGTTTGCTCGTGCGGCGCGGGCTCATCCTGGTCGAAGGCGCCGACCCCGACGAGCAGCTGTCGTTGCTCCGCTCGGCGCTCGCGCCGCTGGTGGAGCCGACCCGGGAGCCGCGCGTCGCCGCCTTCCTGGCGTTGGTGCTGGGCCTGCCCGTACCGACGGACGCGCCCAGCCCCGAGCTGCTCGCGGCCGCACGCGATCCGCAAGTGTTCGAGGACCAGGTCTGCCAAGCCTTGGTGCTGGTGTTGGGCGCGCTCGCCTCGCACCAGGCGGGCCTGGTGCTCATGATCGACGACGCGCAATGGGTGGACACCATCAGCGCCCGGGTGCTGCTCCGGATCGTTCGCGCGTTGCGCGAGAAGCCGCTGCTGGTCGTGAGCTTTGCGCGGCCCGAGGTCGACGCGAAGCTGCTGCCGTCCCCACGCGAGGTCCCACACGAGCGCATCCAGCTCGGCGCGCTGTCCAAGAAGTCCGCCGAGCGCTTCCTGGAGCATGCGCTCGGGTCGCGCGCGACCGGGGAGCGCATCGCCAAAATCGTGCAGCAGGCCGAGGGCAATCCGCTGTTCTTGAGCGAGCTGGCGAGCTTCTCGACGGCGGCGGCCGCCGATACGGGCAGCCTGGTGCCGAGCTCCGTGCTGGCGTCG
>CAZXMG010000214.1:0-4229 GCA_964641275.1 uncultured Polyangiaceae bacterium | reverse complement strand
GTACATGGCGCCGGAGCAGTTCCTGGGCCAAGCCACGGATCCACGCACGGATCAGTTCGCGTTCGCGGTGGCGCTGTTCGAGGCTCTCACCGGCGAGCGCCCCTTCGTCGGCAACAGCTTGGGGGAGCTGCAGAAGAGCGTGATCGCTGGCCGCCGCTCACCCGCTTGGCAGCGCTTGCGGCATTGGCAACCGGCCTTCTTCGCGCGCGCCCTCGCGCGGGAGCCCGACGCTCGCTTCGCAGACATGGGCGCCGCGCTTGCGGCCCTCGTCCCGGCTGCTCCCCGCACGCGGCGTGGGCCGTGGGTTCTCCTGGCAGCATTGTTCACCGCGGGCGCCGTCGCCGGCGGCCTGGCGCTCACGCGGCCGCAGGAACAACCTGCTGCGAGCGCCGCTCCCACCGATCCGGTCGAGGTCTCGCCCGCCGGGCTCGCACCCCCCCCCGGTCACGTGGCGGCCGAGGTCGGCGCGGTTCGCAAGGAGCTGCAGAGCATCGACCGCGAGCTCGCTGGCTTCCTGCCCAAGCTGGAGCCGCTACAGAAGCGCGCGGAGGCCGCGGTGGGCCGCGCGCGCAAGACCGGTTACGATCCGCTCGTCGCCGAGGCCCTCGTTCGGGTCGGTCGCGCCGAGCTCTTGGTCGAGCGCCCCAAACGCGCTCGCGCCGCCCACGAGGAGGCGGTCAAGCTCGCGCGCGCCAGTCGCCACGATCAGCTCCTGATCGAGGCCAGCGTCGAGCTGGTCGAGATCGCGACGCAGCTTTCCGCGCCGAGCTCCGAGACCGAGAGCTGGGTCGGCCTGGCCGAGGCCGAGGCCAAGCGAAGCGACGATCCCGCTGTGAAGGCGCGCCTCGATCTCGCGATCGGCAGGCTGCGGCTCGGAGACGGCAAGGCCAGCGAGGCCGCCGAGCACTTCGACCGCGCACTGGCGTTGCGAGCACAGAGGTTCGGCTCGGACTCGCGTGAGGTCGCCGAGGTGCGGCGAGAGCGGGCCCGCGCGGCGCGGGCCCGCGGCGCGCTCGCCGAGGCACACACCGACGCTACCCTGGCGCTCGCGTTCGTGAAAAACGACGTGATCCTGCGCGGCAGCCGAGAGTCGAGCAGGTACTCGCTCGAGCTGGCCGAGGTCTTGTTGGCGCAAGGCAAGCCGGCCGATGCGGCCGCGGAGCTCGAGCCCGCCATCACGAAGGCCGCAGAGTTCGGTCGGCTCGCAGGCGAGAGCCTGAGGCTGTACGACGCGCTCGCGCGTGCATGCGCTGCACGCAATCTGCGAGACGACGCTCAGAGAGCCGCCGACGCCGCGCTGTCCAGCTTCGTGATCGAGGTCGATGGAGGCGCGCTCGACTACCGCGATCCTTCCGGGGAGAAGCGCACCGCCGGCGCGATCGACATCGCCGAGCAAATCAAAGGGCGGGCGCAGCGGCCGACCGATGCGAGCGCGCTGATCGAGTCCAACGCCAAGGCAGCCGCGACCGCCGTAGAGGGCGACGAGCCCAGGGCCATCTCGCTGCTCGAAGACGTGCTCGCGCGCGCGAACGAGAACCCGGCGCTGGTCGCGGGAGCGCTCGGCGCCATCCACCACAACCTCGCTTTGCTCGAGCTGCGGCGCGGAGACCTGGCGGCAGCCAGCCGTCACGTCGGCGAGAGCCTGGCTGCGCTCGCTCGCGAGGTCGGAACCGATCACATCCGCTACGGCGTCGCGCTCGCGCTCGAGGCGCGCATCTTGGGCAAGCTTGGCAGCCCCAGCGCCGCAGCGCGGGCCGAGGCCGCCAACCGGGTGCTCGACCAGCGGCGGGTGCGCTGAGAGAGCCGCTCAAATCGCCGGACCGTTCTCGATCCGCATCTTCATCTCGCTCAGGTTGATCGCGCCGCACACGTTCGCCTGGCTCTTGTCGGGCACCGACGCGAACACGGCGTCGAAGGCCTTCTTGAACGAGCTGTTCGACTCCGCCGCCTTGAGCGCGAGCTCCTTGGCCTTGTCCTTGTCCTTTTCGGCGCAGGCACCCTCCACCTTTTTGAGCTCCTCCAGGGCCGCGCCCTTCTTGCAGCCAGTGGAGGCGAGGGCCAGAGCCAAAACGAGCGCGGGGCTGAGCATCGAGAGCTTCATGATCCAAATCCTTTCCCAGGGTCACGACGGCTGAGAGCCGCCCCAAGGAGGGGAGCCTCGCCGTCTCATGGGTGAGGACGCAGACCTCGGCCGGGTGTCGCCCAGAAATCGACCGCGGGCCGAGGCTAGCGGGCTGCCGGGCCGCGCAGCGCGTCGATCGAGGGCGCCCTCGGCACGATGACCAGCAGGTACACATTGACCGCCATCCCTGAGAACGACGAAGCCAGCATGATCGAGGCCCCCTCGGACTGATCCAAGGCCAACAGCATGCCGAGGAAGGCCACCGCCCCATAGACCAGCAACCCCAGCACCGCGGAGATGATGCACAGGGCCCGAGAGCCCGTGCCGCGAGCGGCCTTGCTCAGCGTCACGATGCCCGCGATCAGGTCGAACACGCCCAACGCGATGGCGACGCCGCCGAGGCCGAGGAGCACCATGAACACGAGCGCGCCACCCAGCCCCTGCGATCCTTGGCCCGCGTACAGCCAGGGCCCGGCGACGCCTGCGGCCACCTTCCACACGCCGCCGAGCAACATCAGCCACGCGCCATGCCCCCAGCGAGGCGGCGGAGGAGGAGTCCAGGGGGGCTGGTGCATCGCGATGCCGAGCTCGAGCTATACCTCACCCGTCGGAGCCTCGATCAGCAACACGCTGCTCGCGCTTGCGCTGCGCGCTACGCGCTCGGGTGGATGGGCGGGCCTTCACCCGCCGGCGGGAGCAACGGTCACCACCGCCGGGTCGCCGCTCGGCGGCGACGTGATCTCGAGGGTCTGATCGAGCTCGCGCGTCTCACAACCATCGCACTGGACGACGTAGCCATTGGGGTACACGCGGGCCGGCACCGAGATCACCGTGGGCGCCTCGACCGACGGATCGGGCAGGTAGCTGAGCGTGAACGTGGAGGTCGCGGCGTCGAACGCATAGCTCACCGGATCGCCCGCTACGCGCTCGGGGAACGGGCGCACCAAGGTGGAGAGCAGCGGCTCGCGCTCGGTGCCGTCGTCGTCGAGCACGCTGTAGCTGCCGCCCAAATCGTAGGCCCAATAGGTGGTGCCGGCGGCCACCTTGGCGAACGCGTCGTACTCCGCGGTCATGTACTCGACGATGCCGGGCGACGCGGCCATGCCCCCGTACTCGCCGATCCACAGCGCCGCATCGAGCGCGGCTGCTTCAGCGGCCAGCGCCGCGCCGTTGTTGATCACCACCTCGCGCTGCGCCGGGTCGAAGCCCATGCCTGACTCGGCGTCGCGATCGTACGAGTGCGGCGAGTACACCACGTCCGGAAACGGGAGTTTCTTGAGCCCGGTGGGGACACCGAGGTTGCGGCTCGAGGCAGGCTCCAAGAACGCGATCCAACCCGGGCGCACCTCTCTCACCGCAGGCACCAACTTCTCGTAGAACGGCTGCAGGTGGGTCGCCTCGAAGAAGGGGACCGAGTACGAGCCCCAATAAGGCTCGTTCATGGGATCGAAGCCGAGGATCACGTCGTCGTACCCCTCGAGCCGCGTGGCGACGCGACGCCACGCCTCGATGTACTCGTCGTGCAGCTCGGGCGTGTTCCAGAAGTGGTCGTAACAAGCCGTGACCTCGGGCTTGAGGTAGTTGAAGAACCACTGGTTCGGATCGGGCACGAACGACGCGTAGTTGGACTCGTCGCACGTCCAGCGCGGCGCGCCGTCTCCGCCGCCGGCCACGAAGCCCTCGCCGTACACGTCTTGGTGCATATCGAGCACCACATGCAGGCCCGCGTCGCGCGCCCAGTCCATGCGCTCGGCGACCGCGTCCAGGTACGCGTCGTCGAACACGCCCTGCTCCGGCTCGACCGCGGCCCACGTGATCAGAAAGCGGATCGCGTTCATGCCCCACTCGTCCCGTAAGCGCTGAAAGTCCGCGAGCGTGTGGAACGAGAAGTAGGGCGGGTTCTTGTGGGCACCCGCCAGGTTCATGCCGCGCAGGATCAGCGCACGCCCCTCGTCGTCGCGGATGAACCCGCCGCGCACCCGCGTGGGCTCGGCGGGCGCCGCGCCCCCAGCGCCACCAGCACCCCCCGCCGCACTGTCGTCTCCGCCGCAGCCCACGAGCAGCGGCAGCGCCACCGCCCACGCCTTCCACACCGAGGAGACGACTG
>CAZXMG010000213.1:0-4272 GCA_964641275.1 uncultured Polyangiaceae bacterium | reverse complement strand
TCGATGCGTTGGTGGGCTTCCCCTGGGTTCCCCCGCACGTGCACATGAACGTCTGGCTGAACGGGCGCAACGTCGATCCCTTCGTGCCGGAAGGCGCGAACGAGCCGTCGTTGTGGCGTCGGCACAACGATCCGGTGCCCACGCCTCCGGGCGAGGCGGACTCGCGCGAGGCCGAGCCCACACGCTGGCACCCGGCCGCCCTCGGCCGCGCGCTCGAGGCCTGCGTCCACCCCGACGCGCGGGCCGAGATCGAGGCCCAGCACGGTCTCGACGCCAAACACGGCGCGGCGATGTTCCAGCTCGCGTACTTCCCCACGCGCTTCGACCAGACGCGGCTCGGCGCTGGCTTCTGCCTGTACGCCGAGGAGCACCCGCGCGAGCCGCGCCTGGACCTGCCGTTTTCGCACGAGGATTACGACGGCGTGATGTTCCCGGATCGCTAGTCGGGCAGGCGCGCCGACGTCGCGCGGCGCATGGTCCCGCGGCCGGGCGCATGGTCCCGCGGCCCGGCGCATGGTCCCTGCCGTTGGAAGCCGCCTCCACGGTGTCGTGGAAGCTTGAAAGAATCTGATGGGCTCCGACGAAGACCAAGCCGAGGTGAGTCATGCCCTACTTCGGGAGCACGCTGTTCGTAGCGACGATCGCGGTGTTGGTGGTGTGCAGTTTGGCGGCGTTGGCGCTTCTGTCCGCAGCGCTGTTCGGTGCGCGGGTCGAGGCCGCTGCGGAGGCGCTCGCTGCGCGGCCGAATCGTTCGGTGCTCGTGGGTCTGCCGGCGGGGGTGATCGTGTTGTTCGTGGGCGGGGCGCTGCTGCAAGGGGGCGGCGGCGCAAAGCTCGTCGGCGCGCTGCTCTTGGCGGGTTTCATGACGTTGTCGAGCGCTGCGCTCGCGACGGTCGGTCGCGTGGTGGGGCAGCGGCTCGCCGTGGACAAGGCCGCGCCGGTCAGCGCGCGCACGCTGCTCTCGGGCGTGCTGGTCGTGGAGATCGCCTCGCTGATGCCCTTCTTTGGCTGGTTGGTGGTGTTGCCTCTGTCGCTCGCCGCGGGGTGGGGCGCACTGGTCCGCACGTCGCTGCGCCGCGCATCGAAGCCCGTCGCCGCACCCGCCACGCTGCATGGTTACCCCACGTGGGACGTGTCTCATGCCCCGCGCTGAGGGCCTGTCTCGCCGCGGCTTCGTGGCTGCGGGGCTGTCGCTCGGCGCGCTCCCGGGGTGCGACCGCGCGCTGAGCTACCTCGCGAACCTGAACGACGCGCCGATTCCCTCGCGCTTCGAGACGCCCCACGCTCCAGAGATCGACCCGAACCTCGCGCTCTGGAGCCGCTTGTCGTTTGGCGCCAAGCCGGGGGACTGGGAGCGAATCTCGCGGATGGATGCGGCCGGGCTGATCGAGGAGCAGCTCGACCCCGCGTCGATCGACGACCGTGCTTGTGAGCTGCGCGCCTCGGCCATCGACGTGGTGCACCTGGACGAGGGGCTCTTGTTCGAGCTGCCTTCGGAGCAAATCGAGGCCCAGATCGCGCGCCACGCGCTGGTGCGTGCGGTGTACTCCAAACGTCAGCTGCTGGAGGTGATGGTGGAGCTGTGGACGGATCACTTTCACGTCGCGATCGGCAAGTCGCACTGCCAGAAGCTGCTCCCGCACTACGACCGCCACGTGGCGCGGGCGCACGCCCTCGGCCGCTTCGAAGACCTGCTGCGAGCGAGCGCGCTCTCGCCGGCCATGCTGGTGTACCTGGACGGGCGCGAGAACAAACACCAGGCCCCGGGCGACAAGCCCAACGAGAACTACGCGCGCGAGCTGCTCGAGCTGCACACCCTCGGCGTGCACGGTGGCTACACCCAGACCGACGTGATGGAAGCGGCGCGCTGCCTGACCGGCTTCATCGTTCACGAGGAGTGGTCCCCGGGCAGGGTGGAGTTCGTGCCCGAGCGCCACGACGACGGCGAGAAGGTCGTGCTCGGCCAGCACATCCCCGCCGGAGGAGGGCGCAGCGACGTGGACAAGCTGCTCTCGATCGTGGCGCACCACCCAAGCACGGCCAAACACGTGTCGCGCAAGCTGGTTGCCGCGTTCGTGGCCGACGAGCCGCCGGACGCGCTGGTCGAGAGCGCCGCGCAGACGTTCTCCGCCACCCGCGGCGACCTCGCGGCGGTGCTCCGCACGATCCTGAAGTCAGAGGAGTTGGTGTCGCATCGAGCCGCCAAGATCAAGCGCCCGTTTCGCTTCGTCGTGTCCGCGCTGCGCGCGCTCGGCGCCGACACCCACGGCAAGGGCGAGCTCTGCTCGTGGCTGGGCCGCATGGGGCACGCGCCGTACGCCTGGCCCACGCCCGACGGTTACCCCGCGGAGGGCGAGGCGTGGCTGTCGACCCTGATGAACCGCTTTCGCTTCGCCTTCGCGCTCACCGGCGGGCGGCTCGACGACACGCGTGTCGACCTGGCTCGCTTGCAGGGTGCGGCGAGCGGCGAAGACAAAGTGGCCGCGCTCTCGTCGCACCTCTTGGGCAGGCGCCCCGGCAGCGCCGAGCTCGAGCTGTTCGCCCAGGACACACCCACCCTGCTCGCGGAGCTGATCGCGAGCCCCGACTTCCAGAGGTTCTGATGGCACACGGATTGTTGGTGGTGTTCTTGCGCGGCGGCGCCGATGGCCTGTGGCTGGTGCCGCCACACTCCGATCCGGCGCTGGCCGACGCTCGGCCCACGCTGGCCTTGGCTCGGCCCGACGATCGCCGCGCTGCCGCCGATCGCCGCGTCGTCGATGTGGATGGTCGCTTCGGGCTGCACCCGCTGCTCGCGCCGCTGTTGCCGTTGATCCAGCAAGGGGAGCTGTGCGTGGTGCACGCGGTCGGCTCGGACGACGAGACGCGCTCCCACTTCGAGGCGCAGGATCGCATGGAGCGCGCGGGAGTCTCCGCGGCGTCGAGCGCGAGCGGTTGGATCGCGCGTCACCTCGCGACGCGCAACGGAGCCCAGGCGGGGCCGCTCTCGGCGGTGGCGTTCGGGTCGATCGCGCCCGAGAGCCTGCGTGGTCAGGCGGCCTCGGTGATGCCGAGCTTGGCCGAAGCCAACGCCTCCGCCATCTCCGCGGGCTCGCTCGCACGCATCGAGCGACTGTACCAAGCCAGCCAAGGTCGCGGCTTGGTGCACGACCGAGAGCTCTACGCTGCGGGGCGCGACGCGATCCAGGTGAGCCGCGAGCTGTCGCGTGTCGCCGCCGCGTCCGAGGCCGAGATCGAGCACGCCTTCCCCAAGTCGAGCTTCGGCGAGCAGCTGCGTGAGGCAGCGATCTTGCTGCGCCACCGCGACCGCTTGGGCGTCGAGGTGGTGACCGTCGATCAAGGCGGGTGGGACAGCCACTTCGTGCAAGCCGAGGCGATCGCGAGCCAAGTGACCGAGCTCGGCCAAGGCCTCGCGGCGCTGCGCGCGGCGCTGGGCGACGAGCTCGAGCACGTGACCGTGCTGGTGATGACCGAGTTCGGTCGGCGCACCTACGAGAACGTGTCGCTCGGCACCGACCACGGGCGCGCGAGCGTCGCGCTGGTGATGAGCGGGCGGCTCAAGGCGCGCGGCGTAGTGGGGCCGTTTCAAACACTGGGGACCGAGGACATGAGCGATCTGTCGGTCCGGGTGGACTTCCGCTCGCTGCTCTCGGAGACCTTGGCAGGCCCGCTCGGCAACGCTCGCGCCGGCGAGGTGTTCCCCGGTTGGGGGCGCAACGGCGAGCTCGGCCTCTTCGCTTGATCGGCGACCGGGGCCGTCGCAGAGTGGCGCGGATGTCGAGCCCGATGAGCGTGCCCGAGGCCGTGCGCAGCCAGCTCGAGAAGCGCGTCGGGCCCGTGCAATACAGCGATCTTCGCGCTCACCTGGAGCGCGACTGCGTGTTCGTCGTCCGGGCCGACTTGGATCTGATCGACTGCGGGGTGGCGGTCGCGCTCGACGACGTCGACCAGGTGGGTGGTTTCGTCGCCTCGGGGCAGCTGCGCAAGCCCTCGCAGCGAGAGCGCGACGAGTGGCCCCTCGACGAGGCCCGCCGCTGGGTGGCGATCGTGGTTCAGCCGTTCGTGTTGATTCAGGACGCGCTGAGCCCGGGGCAGCAGACCGAGCACGTGGCGTAGTGGGGGCCTGAGAGGCCTCACGTCGCTCCACACGGAGGGGGGCCCGTTTCTCGGGCGCAGCGACCGCGCGCGCGATCGGCGGGGACCATGCTCGGTGGGGCGGGCGGTGCGTGTCAAAGGAGTTGTCTACCCCAAGCTCATCGCACGGTTCGCGGC
>CAZXMG010000212.1:0-4318 GCA_964641275.1 uncultured Polyangiaceae bacterium | reverse complement strand
GGGCTCTACTATTACGGGGCTCGATATCTGGCGGCGTGGCTGGGGAGGTGGACCAGCGCCGACCCGTTGGGCATCGGGGCGGATGGGCCGGGGCTGTACAACTACACGCGGGGGTCGCCGGTCAACTACGTCGACCCGAACGGCACGGACGGCAACCGGGTACACCCAGACCACGACCCCCTACCGCCTGCCAGGTTGCAGGCGTCCGTCGCCACTGCGTGGGTCGGAGGTACCAAGCCGGGATTCGCTCCCTCCTGGGGTGAACGAGCCGCGGCCGCGTTTGGCGGCCGAGCTTTCGAGCTGGTGGGTCAGGGCCTCCATGCGATCGCCAGGTTCGACGAGACGATCGTCAACGCCACAACCTTGTTTGGTGACGCCTTCGCTACCGCCTCGAGTGGAGGAGCCAACAAGTCGGCCAAGGCGTCGGTCGAGCAAGGAATCGTGGAGCCCACGCTCGCCAAAGCGCGCCAGGTCTCAGATGCCTTTGGTGGCGATCCCGAGGCAGCTGGAACCGTCACGGCTGACGCCATAACGCTGCTGGCGCCGTCTCTGTTTCGCGCCGGAGTCCGGAGTGCCCTGGCCGGTGAAGTCACAACAGCAGGGGAGGTGGCTCTTGTTGAGGGAACAGGGCGGTATCCGACGATCAAGGACTGGCGCCCCAATCCATCAGGTCCACGCCAACTGAGTGAGATAGTTGAGGTGGGCAAGGCTCACGGCGTTGCGATTCCGGAGGAGTTCGGCCTCAAGTTCGCGCTCGACCCTGATCTGGCGCAAGACACCGGCATGGCCTACCACATACCTTCAAAGAGCAGCGCACCCCCAAAGGGGATCTACCGATGGGAAGGAGACTTCGCGTCTCCGCAAGGTGACGTCCGAATCAGAGTGCACCCCGTAACTCTGTACAGCGATGAGGCGATCGTTGCCAACCTCGCCCACGAGTTGCACGAACTCACTGGGCTTCACTCCGAATTCGCTTCGTCTGGATGGCAGCTCCCAGGAAGGCGGGTTGGAGAGCTGATCACACCGGGCGCCAAAGCCGGAAATCTTCATGATGAAGCTTGGAACGTCTCCGACAGGCTCATCGTCAAGATGCGAAAGGGTGGAGAGTGATGGAAAGGAAGATGCCGAGCGCAACGCGCATACAGGACATCGTCCAGGAGTGGAACGAGGGGAACCTGAGCCGCGGCAACTACTTGTACGACATGTTCTGTTGCGCCGAACACTATCAGGTTGGTCTCCTTTTGGACGCCATCCCCGATGATGCGCGACGCGAGTTCGCAGAGCTTGTGCGCGACTTTGGATTGAGCAGCGAGGGCCCGAGATGCGTGCATGGCTTTGTTCCACCGTCCGACGCCGTCATCGTTCGCCTACGTGCAGAGCTGGCGGGAAGACCGGACTATGAAGCGACGCTCCCCGCCGAACCGCGCGCTGCAGCAGACGGCGAGGTCGGTCGCGCCGAGGGCGCTCCCTCGCGTCGCCGCAGCTGAGCGCCAGTGTTCGGCACCAAGGGCCCGATGCTCGCCGGCGCGCGGCCCCGATCGCCGCACGAGAGACTCGCGCACTCGGGCGCGCGCCGCGGCGCGCGCGCCCGGGTGCCGTCTCGTCGCGAGCGAGATCTCGAAGGAGCGGTGACAGCTCGCAGCTGGGCGGTGCCGCTCACGAGCAGCACGCGCTGGCTGGTCACGTCTGCCCAATGACACGCGTTCACCTGCGGCGCCGAGGGAGGCCCGGAGGGCCGACTGAGGAGCCGTCAGGTGCAACGCTCTGATTGGGCAGCGCCTTGGAGATCGGAGCGCTGCCGGATCTGATCTGAGAGCAGCGCGGAAGCGCAGGGAGGAGCGCGCGAGCCGCCCCCACGAGCTCGGCGCGCGGCGTCGCCAGCGGGCAAGAGTCTGTGTCGACCACGCGATCAGGATCGGCCGCGCCAGTAGCTGGGTCGCCGGTGCTGATGGGCGACGGCGATCACGCGGACGCGATCGGGGAAGAGGAAGAAGACGACCTGGTAGGGGAAGCGGTCGCCAAGGGCGCGGCGCACTCGCGAACGCCGCACACGAGGAAACTCGAGCGGAGCGGCGAGGGCGCGGCGCATGAGCGCTTCCATCTCGTCGAGGAACTCACGGCCGAGGCCCGCACGCTCGGCCTCGTAGTGATCGCTGGCAGCGGCGAGCTCATCTTCTGCCTGCGGCAGGATCTCGAGCTTCATCGAGCGCGGAGACGCGCGAACACTTCTTCTGCGGGATAGGCCGGCGCGCCCGCTTCTGAAGCCGCCACGCGCTCATTGATCATGTCGATGAACGCGTCGTCGTCCTCGATGGGGAGGCTTGCGGCGATCTCGTCAACGAGGCGAGCGCGCTCGTCCGGGGGCAGAGCGAGAGCGGCTTGGAGGATGTCGCGCGCGGTCATGGTGAAATGAAGGGTAGCACTGGACCGGTGGGGGGGCCGGTGAGAGGTCAACTTGCCTTGCGCTTGTACTGGTCGACGAGGGCAGTGACCATCTCGACGACCTTGCGTTGCTGCTTGCGTGGCAGTCGGCGCACCTCGTCGAAGGCACGCTGAACCTCGCCGACGGGGCCGGGGCGACGGTCGAGCTGGCGGCTAGCGGTCTCGAGCAGGAGCTCGTCGACAGAGACGCCCAAGGCCTTGGCCATCTTGGGGAGCACGTCTCCTCGCGGCGGCTTGTCGCTCCACTCCCAGAAGGTGATGTTTCCCTGCGAGACGCCCAGGAACTTGGCGAGCTGGGTCTGGGAGAGACCAGCGGCCATGCGCAGAGCGAGCAAATGAGCTCCCTGTTTGGGTCTGTTGGGACTGGTAGATGGCTTGCCCGGCACGCCGCCATTGTAAGGGGCGGGTCCAGCTCGAGCCTGAATCCACGGCCGTTGGTGTTGCATGAACTACCACCATACTGGTAGATCGGGAGCAGGACAAGATCGTCCTCTCGGCGAGAACTTCTCGCTTGACGGCCTTTTGCAAGGAGCAGCGCGATGGCTCGCATCCCGGACGAGGAGATCCAGCGGCTAAAGAAGCAGATCTCGCTGGCAGAGCTGGCGGCCGCTCGCGGCATCGCGCTCACCAAGAGCGGCGACAACTTGATGGGCCTGTGTCCCTTCCACGACGACCGAGAGCCGTCGCTGGTGATCACGCCGGAGAGCAACCTTTGGCACTGCCTGGGCGCGTGCCAGGCTGGCGGGAGCGTGATCGACTGGGTGATGCGGAGCGAAGGGATCTCGTTTCGGCACGCGGTGGAGGTGCTTCGGCGCAAGGGTCTTGGCGCTGTGCACACGAGCGGGCCAGCGCCGAAGCAGAGCCGCAAGCGCAAGCTCGAGCCGCTGGCGGGGGCGAGCACGGCGGACGCGGAGCTGATGTCGCGCGTGGTGGAGCACTACGAGAGCGTGCTGATGGAGAGCGAGGCGGGGCTCTCGTACCTGCGGGCTCGCGGGCTCGAGCACGCGGAGGTGATCAGGGAATTTCGGTTGGGGCTGTCGGACCGGACGCTGGGCTACAAGCTTCCATCGGCGACGCGGAAGGAGGGAGAGGAGCTGCGTGCGCGGCTGGTGGAGCTCGGGGTGTACCGGGAGAGCGGCCACGAGCACCTCTCTGGCTGCCTGGTGGTGCCGCTGCTGGACGCCGGCGGCGGCGTGGTGGGGATGTACGGGCGGCGGCTCGAGCGGAGCGCGTCGGTGAAGCATCTGTACCTGCCCGGGCCGCACCGGGGCGTCTTCAACCGGCAGGGGCTGGGTGCGGATGTGATCGTGTGCGAGGCGCTGATCGATGCGCTGACGTTTTGGTGCGCGGGCCTGCGGCACGTGACGAGCAGCTACGGGGTGGAGGGAGTGACGGAGGAGCTCTTGAGCGCGCTGGTGGAGGCCGGGACGCAGCGGGTGTGGATCGCCTTCGACCGAGACGAGGCAGGAGATCGCGGAGCAGAGAAGCTGTCGGCGCGGCTGGTGGAGCTGGGGATGGACACGTACCGGGTGCAGTTTCCGCGGGGGATGGACGCGAACACGTTTGCGCGGAAGATGACGCCCGCGAGCAAGGCGCTGGAGCTGGTGGTGCGGCAAGCCGAGCGAATGGGAGGCGAGCGATTCCCATCCTTAGCTGCTTCCTCTGCGCCGTCTTTCTCTGCGCCTCCTGCTGCGCCGCCCGAGCACGAAGACGGAGGGGGGCCGAGCTCTCTCGAGACTCTGGGGGGTCTCGCCGAGCTCGGCCCCCAAGCTGAAGCTGAGACGCTGGAGCCTGCGCTGGCCCCGCAGGAGGCCTCGACCGCCGCCCCCAGCGAGCGCTCGCGCGAGGGTGCGGACCAATTCTTCAGCTTTGGCGC
>CAZXMG010000211.1:0-4321 GCA_964641275.1 uncultured Polyangiaceae bacterium | reverse complement strand
GGTTGTAGGAGACGAACACGAGCTCGCTCGTGCCGTTGAAGTCCTTGATCGGGAACACGGAGCGGAACACCGCCTGCAAACCGACCTCACCACGGTTGTGGGTGGGCACGGACATCTGCAGGAATTTGTCGTAGCTCGACTTCTGGATGTCGATCAGGTTGGGGACGTCGACGATGCGACGGACACGCCCAAGGTTCTTACGGACGCGGAAGTTGGTCTGAACGATCGACGCCATCGGGTGTCCTCCGGAGCTCTTCTAGAATGCGGAAGCGAAGCGCAAAGAAACAGGAACGAGCTGCGGCCACCCTCCGCGCGAACGCGGGGGGCGGCCCCAGCAAAGACACGACGAACGTTACTTGAGCTCGACGGTGGCGCCGGCTTCGACGAGCTTCTTCTTCATGTCCTCGGCGTCGGCCTTGCTCACGCCCTCCTTGACGGGCTTGGGCGCAGCCTCGACCAGATCCTTGGCTTCCTTCAAGCCGAGGCCGGTGAGCTCGCGCACCACCTTGATGACCTGGATCTTGTTGGCGCCCGAGGCGGCCAGGATGACGTTGAACTCCGTCTGCTCCTCGGCAGCGGCAGCCGGCGCGCCACCGGCGGCGGGGCCTGCGGCCACGGCGACAGCGGCGGGCGCAGCCTTCACGCCCCACTTGTTCTCGAGGTCCTTGATGAGCTCCGCCATCTGGATCACGGGGAGGTTCGAGAGAAAATCGACGACCTGCTCGCGGGAAACTTCAGCCATGTTCGTATCCAACCTTTCAGAAGACTCGTGCGAGGCCCGCGCGGCGGGAGACTCGCGAAAGAAGTTGATGGGGAGAGAGCGACTCAGCCGCCCTTCTCCTCCTTTGCTTTCAGCACGTAGACGAGGTTTTGCGCGGGTGCGTTGAGCAGCTGGACGAACTGCGTGAGCGGCGCTTGCAGCGTCGCGAGCAGCATGGCCCGGAGCTCATCCTTGCCCGGCATGTTGGCGAGGTCGGTCTCGACGCGGTCAGCGGCAATGAGCTGACCATCGACGAGACCACCCTTGATCTTGAGCTTCTCGTTGTCCTTGCGGAACGCCTTGACGACCTTGGCGGCGGCGCTCGGATCCTCGTAGCTCCAAGCCACACCGGTCATCCCGGGCAGGGTCTTGCCGAGCGCATCTGCCCACGGCTCGCCCTTGACGGCTTGTTTGATCAGGGTGTTCTTGACGACCCGGTACTCGATGCCCTGCTTGCGGAACTCGTTGCGAAGCTTGGTGACAGCCTCGACGTTGAGCCCCTTGAAGTCGAGCAGGACGACCGAGGTCATCTTGCCGAACTTGTCCTTCAGCTGGGCGGCGAGCGCGTGCTTCTGGGTCTTTTCCATAGCCCTTTACGCCTCCTCCTTCACGCCGCTGAACTCCAGGACGTCGACGCGCACGCCCGGGCCCATCGTGCTCGAGAGCGTGATGCTCTTGAGGTAGGTGCCCTTGGCGGTGGACGGCTTCTGCCGCACCAACGCGTCGATCAGCGCCTTGGCGTTCACCCGCAGCTGATCAGGCTGGAAGGAGGCCTTGCCGATGCGGGCGTGGACGATGCCCGCCTTCTCGACGCGGTACTCGATCTTGCCGCCCTTGGCCTCGCGCACGGCGTTGCCGATGTCGAACGTGACGGTGCCGACCTTCGGGTTCGGCATGAGGCCACGAGGGCCGAGCACACGACCGAGCTTGCCTACCAGACCCATCATGTCCGGGGTCGCGATGACGCGATCGAAGTCCATGAAGCCCTCTTGAACCTTGTTGACGAGGTCGGCCTCGCCCACGAAATCGGCTCCCGCGGCTTCTGCTTCTTTCGCCTTCTCGCCCTTTGCGAACACGAGCACGCGCAGCTTCTGTCCGGTGCCGTGGGGCAGGACGACTGCGCCACGGACCATTTGATCCGCGTGCTTCGGGTTCACTCCGAGCCTGACTGCGATGTCTACGGTCTCGTCGAACTTCGCGAATGCGCACTCTTTGACGAGATTGCATGCTCGCTCGAGCGAGTACTTCTGAGAGCGGTCGACCTTACTCTTTGCGGCCGCTGTCTTTTTGGCGACTTTCGGCATTATGCCTTCCTTTCGTTGCGGCTTTCGCCTCCCACGGCTCGCCTCCAAACCGTGGTGAATCTGTTGGTCAATCCTTGATCTCGATGCCCATCGAGCGCGCAGTGCCGGCAATGCTTCGCATGCAGGCATCGACGCTCGCGGCGTTCGTGTCTTGGATCTTCAGCTGCGCGAGCTCTTTGAGCTGCGCGGTCGTGACGCTGCCGACCTTGTTCTTGTTGGGCTCCTTCGAGCCCGCGCCGGGCTTCTTGCTGGTGGGCAAACCGGCGGCCTTCTTGAGCAGCACGCTGGCCGGCGGCGTCTTCAAGATGAAGGTGAACGAGCGGTCGGAGTAGACCGTGATCACCACCGGGATGATCATGTCGCCTTGCTGCGCGGTCTTGGCGTTGAACTCCTTGCAGAAGCCCATGATGTTGACGCCGTGCTGGCCGAGCGCGGGACCGACCGGCGGGGACGGGTTGGCCTTGCCGGCGGGGAGCTGGAGCTTGACGTAACCACTTACCTTCTTCATGACACTCGACCCTCTTCCTAGCGCTTCTCGACCGCAGCAAAATCAAGCTCGACGCTCGTGGGACGGCCGAAGATCGAGACCTTCAGCTTCAGCTTCTGCTTGTCCATGTTCACTTCGTCGACCGTACCGGTGAAGTTGGAGAACGGCCCGTCGAGCACGCGGACCTCTTCGCCCACCTCGAAGGACAATCGCGGCTTGGGCTTGACCGTGCCCTCCGCGGTGCCGCGCCGCGCGTTCTCGATCTGCGAGAGCGGCACTTCGAACGGCGTCTGGTTGCCCAAGAAGCCGGTGACCTTGGTGGTGCCCTTCACGAGGTGCCACACCAGCTCGGTCATGCGCATCTGGATGAAGATGTAGCCGGGATAGCTCAGCTTCTGCTTGATGCGCGTCTTGCCGCCGGCGCGGTTCTCGGTGACCTGCTCGGTGGGCACCAAGATCTCGCCGAACATATCCTCCATGTGGTTCTGCTTGATGCGGTGAACCAAGGAGTCTCGAACGCGAGCCTCGTACCCTGAGTGCGTCTGGATGGCGTACCACTTCATCGCCACCGACTTGGCGTCGACGGTCGCGTTGGCTGCGCTCTCTTGGGACTTTTCGGAAGTCATCTCGCCATGGTCTCCAGACATCGGGTGTGCTGCATCGGGCGCGGCCTCAGCCCCCGTAGATCTTGTTGGTGACGAAGCCCCAAAAGCGGTCGAGCAAGAACAGGTAAACCACCGCGATCGCGCTGGTCGCGAGCACCACCACGGTCGAGGCGTAGACCTCTTTGCGCGTGGGCCACTTGACCTTGAGGAGCTCGCCAGAAACCTCTTCGCCCCATTGCTTCACCTCGGGCTTGCGCGAGGTCCGGATGGCGAGCACCAGCGCGATCGCGCCAGCTGCCACCGTGGAGTAGGTGCCCTTGTCGTCGTCCGAGATGGACGCGACCACCGGAGCTCGCTCCACCAGCCAGTCGCGGTGGGCCAGCGCCTGCCACACGCCGTCGATCGCGCGCCCGAGCAAGTAAGCGAACAGCAGCGAGCCCGCGAAGAACGCGGCCAGGACGTAACGCTGCGCGCCGAGCTGGGTCGGCAACGTGGACTCGTCGCCCGCTTCGCTTGCGGCGTCCGCGTCCTCCGCGCTCTTGGAGTCGTCGTCGTCGGCGTCGGACGCGGACTTCTCTTCCTGCTCCTCCTCCTCGGACTCTTCGTCGTCGTCCTTCGATGCGGCCTTCTCGTCGGCGTCGTCCTCGTCGGCGTCGTCCTCGTCGTCCTCGTCGGCGTCGTCCTCGTCGGCGTCGTCCTCGTCCTCGGCGTCCTCGTCGGCCTTGGACGCCTTGGTGGCGTCGTCGTCGGCGGCGTCCGCTTCACGCGCGTCGTCGTCGGTGGACGCAGCTTCACGCTCGTCTTCCGACTCGTCCGCGCGCTCGTCTTCTTCTTTTTCGCGCTTCGCCATGACCGATCACCAATCTCGAACCGTTGCCCGGGGGGGCTTCTTCCAGTCAGCGCCACCCTCGAGCGGTGTGACGGCAGGGGCAGAGAGGCTCGAACTCCCGACCTGCGGATTTGGAATCCGCTGCTCTACCAACTGAGCTATACCCCTACGATTTTTACTTTTTTTTCGTTCCGTCGCGGAGGCTCGCGCCCCGGTCTCCAGAGACACCCAAGGAGGCGCGCCCAGTTTGGGCGGCCTCCCTGGCCCTACGTTTCAGGTTGTTACTCGACGATCTTGGTGACGATGCCGGCGCCGACGGTCTTGCCGCCCTCGCGG
>CAZXMG010000210.1:0-4553 GCA_964641275.1 uncultured Polyangiaceae bacterium | reverse complement strand
GAGCTGTTCGACAAGGTCGCGGAGATGGGCCGAGCGCAGACCGAGGCCGTCACGAAGGTGGAGGCCGCTCTCGTCGCGCTCAAGTCGGCGATCGAGGACCTGCACGACAAGGCGGCGTGATGAACCCGCAGGCCTCGCCGCCCGCGCGTCGCTTCGTCGACGAGACCACGCTCCGTGGCGCCGCCGTCGAGGCAGCGCGCTTCGCCTGTAACGGCGCCGCGGGCCGCGTGCTCGGCGACCCCGTGTTCGAGCTCGTCACCGAGGGGAGAAGCCGCTGGAAGGGCTACTCGGCCTGCGGCGACCTCGCGCACTACGTGCTGCGCGAGCTTGGTGTGCGCGACGAGCGCGTCGTCAACCGCAACGACGACGGCGGGCACGTCGCCTGGAAGGTCGGAGCCAACCTCTCGCGACTCGTCTTCGCGACCGGCGACGCGTTCGTCTGGGCGAAGCGCGACCTGCGACCGAGACCCGGCGACATCCTGTACCTCGCACCGCCCGAGCATGTCTGCGTGCTCGAGCGACTCGACGAGGAACACGGCCGCATCGCGACCTTCGACTACGGGCTCTGGGACAGCACCGCGAACAGGCCCGCGGGGCGCGCCCGCGAGACGAGCTTCGGCGTCGGCGCAACGGCGCTTCGGGTCGGAGCCCGCGTGCTGCGCGGGTGGCTGGATCTGGCGAGGCTCCCCGGACTTCTCGCGAGGTAACGCGCAGTTCCGCGGTCGAGGTCGATTCTCGCTTCTTCGCCTTGGATAGCCCGCGGAAGGAAGCCTGTATGTCCCTCGCGAACCGGGCGCATTCACGGACCACCCCGAAGCGGAGCACGACGATGAAGGTGAGCGAGCTGATCGAGCTGCTGCAGGACCAGGACCCCGACGCCGAGGTGATGATCATGAGCCAGGAGAACTGGCCCTTCGAGAACGCCGTCGCTGGCGTCGCGGTGCGCGAGGAGTTTGTCGACGACGACGAGGACTGCGAGGACGACGAGCGCGAGGAGCCCCGGTACGAGAAGGGCACCGCGCCGAGCGACGTGTTCATCGTCGAAGGACAGCAGCTTCGCTACGGCTCGAAGGCTGCGTGGCGAGTCGCCTCGCGCTGAGTGGAGCAGCGAGGTCGATTCTTCGCGGAACGACCTTGCTAGCCCGGCGAACGGAAGCCTGTATGTCCCGCATGAAGCGCGAGCGATCAGCCAGCGACAGCAAGGTCATCGAGGACATCGCGAAGCAGCACCTCGGGCTCTCGACGCTCGAGACGCGCCGCTCGGACAGCCTCGACTTCCACGACCTCGCGGTGTGGCAGCTGCGCGCAGCGCTCGAGGCTGCGTATCGGGCGGGGCTCGCCGCCGCGAAGAAGGAGGAGCTATGAAGGTCATCGGCGCGACGACGACGTATGTCGGCAGCGAGATCCCAGGGCTCAACGGACAGCGCGTGCGCATCTTCGGCGTGATGCGCGGCGCCCTGCGCCCCGACGTGAACGTCGACGCGGACGACTACTTCCTCACGGACGACGAGGTCCTCGCGCGACTCGGCGGCGTGACGAGGCTCGATCGCCTCGACGTCGCCCACCTGCGCGCGGACGGGAGCGCGAGCTTCGTGCACTGCGACCCGCGCGCGATCGACCTCGAGTGCTTCGCCGACTTGAAGGACTGACGACGAGCTGACCGACAAGCGCGCTCCGTCGCGGAGCGCAGCCCGACACGCGAACCAGGGCGCGCGCGTGAAGGGTGACGTGTACCCGGCGCCCGACGAGGAGACCGACCATGACCAACCGAAACAAGCGAACCAGGAACGAGCTCGAGCGACTGCGCCTGCCGGAGCTGCAGGCGCGCTTCCGCGACGTGGTGGGCGAGACGTCGCGGAGCCCGAACCGGAAGTTCCTCATCCGGCGCATCGAGGAGACGCTCGCCGCCCGAGCGGAGCAGCCGGCCACGTCCGAGAGCCCGCCGCCCGCGGTCGACACGCCCGCCGAGGAGAGCGCCGCGTCGGACGCGAGCGCGGCCACGCCGACGCACGTGAGGGGACGCTTCACGTCGATGAGCATCGAGGAACTGCAGGCGAAGTACCTCGAGGCGGTCGGCCGCGCGACGGGCAGCGACGACCGCCGCTACCTCATCTGGAAGATCCGCGAGGCCGAGAAGGGCCGCATCCCGGTGGGCCCGCGCAAGACGCGCGAGCGCAACGGCGAGCCGGTCGACGTGAAGATCCTCCCGCTGCGACTCGAGGCCGAGGTCGTCGAGCGCATGGACGAGGCGTGGCGCGCGCGCGGCATCAAGAACCGCATGGAGTTCTTCCGCCGCGCGCTCGGCCACTACCTCTCGCACCTGGGCGCCGAGGAGGCCGCGGCGCTCTTCGCGAATGCGGGCGCAGCCAGCGCGTGACGGGCGCCGAGATCCGGGGGGCGTCGCGACGGCACGGAGGCCGCGACGCCCCAAGTCCGCGGAAGGTCGCGGCTATTTCAAGTGCCTGAAAATACATCAGAAAGCGCCGTGTTCGGCCTTGCTAGGGGCGCGAACGGAAGCCTGTATGTCCTCACGCGACGGGCACTGGGCCCCGCGCAGAACGCGAGGACGACGACGATGAAGACGCTGCGATTCGGGATCGAGATCGAGACGGTGGGCCTGAGCCGGACGAAGCTCGCCGAGGCCATCCACAGCGTGGTGGGCGGCACCGTCTCGAACGACTACCGGGACGTGCGCATCACCACCGCGAGCGGGCGCACCTGGAAGGTCGTGCCGGACGGCTCGCTGAGCGGCGGCGAGAACAGCGGCGAGATCGTCTCGCCGGTCCTGGGCTACGACGACATCGACGAGCTGCAGAACGTCGTCCGGGCGGTGCGCACCGCGGGCGCGAAGGCCGACCCATCGACGGGCATCCACATTCACATCGACGGCAGCCGCTTCGACGCCAAGAGCGTCACGAACCTGGTGAAGCTGGTGCACAAGCAGGAGCGCCTCCTCGAGCACGCGCTCGGGGTCAGCGAGACGCGCCTGAGCCGCTACTGCCGCCCGATCGACGCGAGCTTCATCCAGCGCCTCGAAGCGCGCCGCCCGAAGACGATGCAGGAGGTGAGCGACGCCTGGTACGGGTACCGGAACACGAGCCCGCAGCGCTACGACCAGACGCGCTACCACGGGCTCAACCTCAACAGCCTCTTCTTCCGGGGCACGATCGAGCTGCGCTACTTCAACGGGACGCTGCACGCGGGCGAGGTGAAGGCCTACGTGCAGCTGGCGCTCGCGATGGCGGCGAAGGCGCTCTCATCGAAGGCCGCGTCGAGCAAGCGCCGCGAGTTCAACCCTGCGACCGCCAAGTACGACTTCCGGGTGGTGCTCCTGCACCTCGGGCTCATCGGCGACGAGTTCAAGACCGCGCGCCTGCACCTCACCAAGAAGCTCGCGGGCTCGGCGGCCTGGAAGGGCGAGCGCCGCGACCGCCGCCCGGCCGCGAGCGCCCCGGCGAGCGAGGAGGTGGGCGATGCCCGAGCAGCAGCGTGAGGGGCGCAGGGCCGGCTACGACGCCGGCCCTGGACTCGGCCGCCAACGGAAGCGATGGATGACTACGGCGGGCCTCGGCCCGCGGCGAGATGAGAAGATGGGACAGGTGCTCTACTTCGCGTACGGCTCGAACCTCGACGACGAGCAGATGCGCTCGCGGTGCGCGAGCGCGCAGCCCGTGGCGCGCGCGGTGCTGCCCAACTACGCGCTCGCCTTCGGCGGCTTCAGTCACCGCTGGGACGGGGCGGTCGCGAGCGTCGTGCGGGCCCGCGGCGCCCGCGTCGAGGGGCTCCTCTACCGCCTCGACGACGCGGACCTCCGCGCGCTCGATCGCTTCGAGGGCCACCCGTTCGCCTACGAGCGCGTCGTGAAGCTGGTGCTCGACGAGCACGGGCAACGCCGCCGCGCGACGACGTACCTGCAGCCCGAGGACGGGTTCGAGCCCTGGGCGCCGCAGCCCGGCTACTTCCGCGTCCTGTGGCGCGCGTACGCCCGCCTGGGCTTCGACGTCGCGCCCCTGGCCACCGCAGCGGGGGTGGAGCCATGAACGCGCCCAAGGGCCAGCGTGGCGCGCCCACGCGCGTTTTCGTCTACGGCACGCTCCTCGCGGGCGAGCCGAACCACCGACTCCTCACGGACGCCCGGCTCGTCGCGGAGGCGAGGACCAAGCCCGCGTTCGAGCTGCGCGACCTCGGCGCGTTCCCCGGACTCGTGCGCGGCGGCGAGCGTGCGGTGGCCGGCGAGGTGTATGAGGTCGACGAGGCGACGCTCGCCGCGCTCGACCGGCTCGAAGGGCACCCGCGCTTCTACCGGCGCACGCGCATCGCCCTCGAGGACGGCGCCGCCGTCGAGACCTACCTCCTCGCGCCCGAGCAGGTCGAAGGTCGCCCCGTCATCGACTCGGGCAACTGGCGAGCGCGCCGGAAGGAGACCGCAGCATGAAGATCGTGATGAGAGACGGGCGCGTGTTCCAAGGCACCGCCCTGCAGATCGTGAAGGCGATGCAGGACATCGCGTTCGGCGTCGAGGACTTCACGGTGCCGAAGTACATCGAGTGGGT
>CAZXMG010000209.1:0-4612 GCA_964641275.1 uncultured Polyangiaceae bacterium | reverse complement strand
GACGGCGGCGGCCGCCGATACGGGCAGCCTGGTGCCGAGCTCCGTGCTGGCGTCGCTCGAGGCGCGCTTGCTCCGCCTGGACGCGACCGCACGCAAGGTGTTGAGGGCGGCCAGCGTCTTCGGCGAGCGCTTCTGGCGGGGAGGCGTGGCCGCGTTGCTCGGCGAGGCAACCCCCGAAGGTCGCACGATCGACGAGTGGCTGCGCTTCTTGATCGAGCGCGACATGATCGAGCCCAGCCCCACGACTCGTTTCGCAGGAGAGACCGAGCTCTCGTTTCGACACTCGCTCCTGCGCGGCGCCGCTTACGAGATGCTCACCGCCGACGATCGCATCCGCGGTCACCGGCGCGCCGCGGCTTGGCTCACCGAGGCAGGCGAACGTGAGCCCGCCGTCCTCGCCGAGCACTACGACGCGGCGCACGAGCAGGCCTCGGCGGCCACGGAGTGGGCGCTCGCAGCGACCGTGGCGCACCGCCGCAACGACGCTGTCCGCGCGGCCCAGTGTTGTGAACGAGCGCTGGACCGCGGGCTGAGCGGAGCGGAGCGCACGCGCACGCTGGTCATGTTGGCAGAGAGCCTGACTTGGACCGCCGAGTACGAGCGCGCGCTCGAGTTCGCCAACCAGGCCGCCGCGAGCGCCCTCGTGGGGACGCAAGGCTGGGTCGACGCGTGCTCCACGCGAATCGCCGTGCTGGTGCGGCTCGACGAACAGAGCGCGCTGGATGCCACACGCGCGCTGGTCGAAGCGGTGCGCGCAGATCCGGGACTGGCTCCGTCCGCCTCGGCTTTGACGCATCCAGTCACCGCCGCGCTGCGGCGAGGCAAACACGCATTCGCCGAGGAGATCCTCAAGGTGCTGGGCGAGGCGGCGCTGCGGAGCGCCCCGGGCGATCCGTCCGTCTACGCGCAGCTGCTCCGCTGCCGCTCTTGGCAGGCCATGTTCAACGGCGACTTCGCGCGCTGCGCCAAGCTCGACGGCGAGGCGCTCGAGTACGCCCTGCGCGCGGGCGACCAACGCCAGGTGGCCACTTCGCGCTTCGACATCGCCTACGACCTGCGCATGCTCGGCGACTACGAGCTCGCGGTGCAGTATTTCTTGGAGGCTCGGGACGACGCGCGCGAGCTCGGGCTCGACGCGCTCGTCAGCACCATCGAGCACAACCTCTCGCTCGCGCTCCATCGCATCGGCCGCCACCGCGAGGCCATCGACATGCAGCACCGCTGCGTCGACAAGGCCATCTTGCGTGGCGATCGCATCGGCGAGGCGTATTGCCGCCACTACATGGGCGTCATGCGGCACGAGGCTGGAGCGCTGGATCTGGCGGAGCTCGAGCTGGAGCGCGCGATCGCTTCGCTCGACACGTCCACCATCCGCTGGGAGGCGCTGGCCAGGCTGGGCTTGATCGCGCTCGAGCGCCAGAACTTGCAGCTCGCGTCGTTGCGCATCGAAGAGGCGGCCCGCGGGGTGCTGGCCAACGCCAACAGCGAAGAGGGCGATATGCTGATCCGCCTGGCCAAGATCAAGCTCTACCAAGCTCGAGGGGATCGAGTGGCAGCCCAGACCGAGACCAGCCAGGCGCACGCTTTTCTGCTGGCGCAGGCCGCGCTCATCCCCGACGAGCGCCTGCGACAGACGTTCCTCTCCCGCGCCCCCGTGCATCGCGAGATCTGCGAGCTGTTCGCGCAGCAACGCGTCGCCTAATCCGCCCGAAGGGCGGCCCGCGATCTCGACGCGCGAGACCAGACGGGTGCCCTGGACGTCGCTCAGCCCTGCCCTACATCGGTCGAGGTTTGCTGGCGTTCAGCGCGCGCTCTCGGGGAGCGCGTCGAGCAGGTCGCGGACCCGCGCGCAAAGCCCCTCGGCCGTGAAGGGTTTGGCCAACACCGCCACCGTGTGGCCTGCCAGCGGCTCGGCGGCGAGCCGCTCGTTGATGAAGCCGGTGATCAGCAAGGCCGCCCCGCACCGCCCTTCGCCGATCAGACGCTGCGCCAAGCTCAGGCCATCGATGCCTGGCAGGTGCACGTCCGTGAGCAGCAAGTCGACGCGCTCCTTCTCGTGCGCACACAGCTCGAGCGCGTGCTCGGCAGAGTCGGCCTCGAGCACGGTGTAGCCTCGGCTGACGAGCCCGCCAGTGACGAAGCGACGCACGCTCGGTTCGTCCTCGACCACCAGCACCGTCTCGTTGCCGCCCACGTTCACGCGCGCTTGCGAGTTGACCGAGTCGACAGCGGCTTCGTTGACCAGCGGAAGGTACAGGCGGAACGTGGAGCCCACGCCGATTTCGCTCTCGACGGAGAAGCCGCCACCGGCTTGCCGCACGATGCCGTGACTGGTGGCCAGGCCCATGCCGTTGCCGTGTGGCCTCTTGGTGGTGAAGAAGGGCTCGAACAGCTGCTGCAGCACGCTTGCGTCCATGCCCTGGCCGCTGTCGGAGACGCTGATGCCCACGTACGGCCCGGGCGCGAGCTCGCCGGGCCGGCAGCCATCGTGTTCCTCGAGCTCGGCGCGCCACACCTTCATGCGCACCGTGCCGCTGCCGTTCATCGCTTCCTTCGCGTTCAAGATCAGGTTGAGCAGCACGAGCTGCAGCTGGCCCGGATCTACACGCACGAGCAGATCCTCGCCGCAGACTTCGACCTCGATGCGGATCTTGGGTCCCGCGGTGCGGGCGAACACCTTGACCAACTGGTGGAGCAGCGCCGCCGCGTCGATCTGTCGCGGGTCGTCCACGTGTTGGCGGCCAAAGGTGAGCAGGCTGCGCGTCACCTCGGCAGAGCGCTGGGCCGCGTAGGCCAAGTCCTCGAGCGCTTGTCGGCCCTCTGGGCTCAGGCGCTGCGCCTCGGAGTGCAGGAAGTCGAGCGACGTGTACGAGAGCATGATCAGGTTGTTGAAGTCGTGAGCTACGCCGCCGGACAGTCGCGCCAGAGCTTCGAGTCGGCGCGCGTGCATCAGCTGGTGCTCGAGCACCTTGGCCGGGGAGATGTCTTCGATCACGCCGACCATCTTGTGCGCCGCGCCGGTGCGGTCGTCGATCACCGGTCGCGCACGATCACGCAACCACCGCACCTCGCCGGCGCCGTCGACGACTCGGTACTCGAGCATGACCTGCTGGCCGGCCCACACTCGACCGAGACCACTCCTGACCGTCTCTCGATCATCGACGTGGATGACCTCGAGCCAGCCGCCGCGCGCTCGCACTTGTTCGCGAGTGAGACCCGTCGTGCGCTCGAACGCGCCCATCATGATGGTGAGCGGCTGGTCGGGCGTGGTACGCGACACCTCGTACACGAAGGATTGGCTGAGCTCCGAGAACGATTGGTAGCGCTCTTGGCTCACGCGCAGCGCGTCCTCGGCGGTCTTGCGGTCGGTGATGTCCGTCACGGTGCCGGCCATCCGATCGGG
Source organism: uncultured Polyangiaceae bacterium (assembly GCA_964641275.1). Taxonomy (GTDB): domain Bacteria; phylum Myxococcota_A; class Polyangia; order Polyangiales; family Polyangiaceae; genus Xiheicaenibacterium. Next base: position 1,209 of record CAZXMG010000209.1, on the reverse strand, counting down.
GTCGTCCTCCAGCAGCCGTCCGCGGCACTCCACCCAGCGCACCTCGCCGTCTGGACGCACGATCCGATGCTGCAACATGTAGACGGCGGAGGGGTCTTGCTGCGCCTGCTTCAGATAGCCGCCCAGCGCCCCCTCGACTGCTGCGCGGTCCTCCTCGTGGACGGCGGCACGATAGGCGTCATACGAGCCGCCGAAGGCGCCTGGCTCTTGACCGAACAGGATCTCGACCTCAGGAGACCAGGCAACCGTCCCCGCCGAGACATCCCACCCCCACACCCCCACGCCCGCCGCGGCGAGCGCCGTGCGCACGACCGCCTTGTCTAATCCGGTGTCCCCCCACGGATCGCCGGTCGACGGGCGAGAGCTGGACTTGGAGGGCGCATCTTTGCCCACTTAGAAGCGTTTCCCACCCACGGCCTGACGCGTCAAGCCGCCTTTGTCGATTCACCTGGCAAGCCAGGTGAAGTACCAGCCTCCCTATGGATACCTTCAAGACTCGAGGCAGCATCGAAGTCCTTGGCAAGAGCTACTCGCTGTACCGGCTGAGCGCGCTCGAGGCCCAGTACCCACGCGTGAAGACGCTCCCGTGGTCGATGAAGGTCCTGCTCGAGAATCTGCTGCGCAAAGAGGACGGCCGCGTCATCAAGCGCGACCACATCGAGTCGCTGCTGAGCTGGGATCCCAAGGCCACCCCGGTGGACGAGATCTCGTTCTACCCAGCCCGCGTACTGATGCAGGATTTCACCGGTGTGCCCGCGGTCGCCGATCTGGCCGCCATGCGCGAGGCGCTGTCGAAGCTCGGAGGTGACCCTCAGCGCGTCAACCCGCTCGAGCAGGCCGACCTGGTGATCGACCACTCGATCCAAGTGGACCAGTACAAGAACCCGCTGGCGCCCAAGCTCAACACCGACCTCGAGTACGAGCGCAACGGCGAACGCTACGTGTTCCTGCGTTGGGGCCAGAGTGCGTTCCAGAATTTCGGCGTCGTGCCTCCCAGCACCGGCATCTGCCACCAGGTGAACCTCGAGTACCTGGCGCGCGTGGTCTACGAGAAGGACGGCGTGCTCTACCCGGATACGCTGGTCGGCACCGATTCGCACACGGTCATGGTCAACGGCCTGGGCGTGGTGGGTTGGGGCGTGGGCGGCATCGAAGCCGAGGCGGCCATGCTCGGCCAGCCCTGCACCATGCTGCTGCCGCAAGTGGTGG
>CAZXMG010000208.1:0-4621 GCA_964641275.1 uncultured Polyangiaceae bacterium | reverse complement strand
GTCGCGTCCTCGAGCACGAACAGCTGCTGCTCGACCAGCAGCGCCATCAAGTCTCGCAGGGTGACGTAGCCCACCACGTTGTCGATGATGTCCTCGTACACCGGCATGCGGGTCTTGCCGTGCTCCAGCACGATCTCGCGGATCTGGTCGGCGCTGGCGTTGCGTGGGATGCCCACGACCCGCTGGCGCGGCACCATCACGTCCCCCGCAAGGAGATCGGCAAAGTCGATGGCGCGTGAGGCGATCTCCCCGACCTGCGGGTCGACCGAGCCGGCCTCGGTGGCCTCGTCCACGATCTGCTGGATCTCACCTGGAGAGATGCGCGCCTCCGTGAAGGTGGTCTTGTCTCCGAAGACACGCAGCACCAGGTTGCTGCTGGCTGTCAGCAGCCAGACCATCGGTTTGGCGCCGATCGACATCCACAGAAGCGGCCGGGAGGCCAGCAGGCTGAAGCGATCGGCGTAGCGCAGCCCGAGCGACTTGGGCACGAGCTCGCCGATCACCAAGCCCAAGAACACGAGCAGCAGCACCACCAGCGCGAGCGAGATCTGCTCGGCGCTGCTGCGCAGCGCCTCGACGCGCGCGACGTAGGGCTCGATCTTCTCGCCGAGCGCCTCACCGCCGAAGACCCCGGCGCTCGTGCCTACCAGCGTGATGCCGATCTGCACCGTGGCCAAGAATGACTCGGGGGACTTGCGTAGCCGAAGCAGCGCTGCCGCGCCGCCGCGCCCCGCGGTCACCAGCTGGTCCACGCGGGTCTTGCGGATCGAGACAATCGCTATCTCGGCGCCGGAGAAGGCGCCGTTCGCCACGGTCAGCAAAAAAATGATCAACAGCTCGGTAATGCGTGCCTCCTACGGAACCCTGGTCTTCAGACTGTCGACCGCGTGCACCGGCGCCGCGTCCCCCGCCATCAGCTCTTTGATCGAGCCCAGCACCAGGCGCTGACTCTGCAACATGCTCTTGCCCGCGAACACCGGCGACACGACCTCGATCGTGAAGTGACCGCCGCTGCCCTGCACCTCGACCGCCGCGTCCGGGATCGCCTGCAGGATGGCGTTCTTGATCGCCTCGGGGATGGAAGGTTGAAGGGTGTTCAGGTGACGAGCCATGGGAGCCCCACATTGTGGCACCCCACGTGCCGAAGAAGAAGCCACACTGAGCCGCGACCGCTTCCGCGTTTGTCACCCACGGGGCCTTGGACTAGAGCGATCGAGACCGACCGACTGTAACCACCGACGGCTACAGCTATTCCGGTCGACCGTTTCGGAGGAGCTCCTCGTGACCCACGACCGCCTGCGCCCATCCGACACCTTTGCCCGTCGTCACCTCGGTCCGAGCCCGGCAGACGAGCGCGCCATGCTCGGCAAGCTCGGGCTGGCCTCGATGACGGAGCTGGTCGCGAGCACGGTGCCCGAGTCCATCCGCCGCACCGAGCCGCTCGCGCTGAGCGGCGCTGCAGCGCGCGACGACAGAGGCGAAGCCGAGACGTTGGCGGAGCTGTTCGCCGTCGCGAACGAGAACCGGGTGCTGAAGAGCTACATCGGCTTGGGCTACTACGGCACCATCACGCCGCCCGTGATCCTGCGCAACGTGCTGGAGAACCCGGGCTTCTACACGCAGTACACGCCCTACCAGGCGGAGATTTCGCAGGGCCGGCTGGAGGCGTTGCTGAACTTCCAGACCATGATCGCCGACCTGTGTGGCATGAGCCTGGCCAACGCGTCGCTGCTCGACGAGGCCACCGCCGCAGCGGAGGCGATGACGATGTGTCACCGCATCGCCAAGGCTGGCACGGCGTTCTACATCGCCGACGACTGCCACCCGCAGGTGATCGCGGTCACCGCCACCCGCGCGGAGCCGCTCGGCATCGCCGTGGAGATCGGGCCGGCGTCTGCCCTCGACTTCGACAAGCGCGAGTACTTCGGCGTGCTCCTCTCGTACCCCACCACGGACGGGCGCGTCGAGGACTACCGCTCGATCATCGCGCGCGCGCACGCCAAGGGCGCCTTGGTGGCGATGACGACGGATCTCTTGGCGTTGACCATGCTCACCCCGCCTGGAGAGCTCGGCGCAGACATCGCCATCGGCTCGGCGCAGCGCTTCGGCGTACCGTTTGGCTTCGGCGGCCCACACGCCGCGTTTTTGGCCACGGACGAGCGCCACAGCCGCTTCATCCCGGGCCGCATCATCGGCGTGTCCAAGGACGCGCGCGGCAAGAAGGCCATGCGCCTGGCGCTGCAGACGCGCGAGCAGCACATCCGGCGCGACCGGGCCACGAGCAACATCTGCACGGCGCAGGTGCTGCTCGCGATCATGGCCGGTATGTACGCCGTCTACCACGGGCCCGAGGGGCTGCGCGCCATCGCCGAGCGCGTTCACGGGCTCACGCTGCTCTTGGCCGAGGGCCTGAAGAAGCTGGGCTTCGATCTGGGCAGCGGCGTGTTCTTCGACACGCTGCGCGTGCGCACGAGCCCAAGTGAAGGCAGCGCCCTGCTCGACGCGGCCGAGCAAGCCGGCATCAACTTGCGCGCGTACGCCGACGGCGCGGTGGGGATCTCGCTCGACGAGACCACGACGCCCGCCGACGTGAGCGCTCTGCTCGCCGTGTTTGCCGCGGGCAGAGGGCCGGCGCCTGCGGTCGCGGACCTCGCCCCAGCGGCGAGCACGCCGCTGCCAGCAGCGTTTGCGCGCCAAGGAGCGTACCTGGAGCACCCGGTGTTCCACTCGTACCACTCGGAGACCGAGCTGCTCCGCTACCTCACGAGGCTCTCGTCGCGCGATCTCTCGCTCACCACCAGCATGATCGCGCTGGGCTCGTGCACCATGAAGCTCAACGCCACGAGCGAGATGATCCCGGTCACGTGGCCTTCGATCGGCGGCGTCCATCCGTTCGCGCCGCCCGCGCAAGCCAAGGGGTACGAGCGCATCATCTCGGATCTCGAGCGGTGGCTCGCCGAGATCACCGGCTTCGCCGCCACCAGCCTGCAGCCCAACGCGGGCGCACAGGGCGAGTACGCGGGGCTCCTCACCATCCGCGCGTACCACTTGAGCCAAGGCAACCCCAACCGCGACGTGTGCCTGATCCCCACCAGCGCCCACGGCACCAACCCCGCGAGCGCCGCGCTCGCGGGCATGAAGGTCGTCGCGGTGGCTTGTGACGATCACGGCAACGTCGATCTCGAAGATCTGCGCAAGAAGGCGGAAGCCAACCGCGAGCACCTGTCCTGCATCATGATCACCTACCCCTCGACGCACGGCGTGTTCGAGGAGCAGATCCGCGAGATCTGCGCGGTGGTGCACGCGGCCGGGGGGCAGGTCTACATGGACGGCGCGAACATGAACGCGCAGGTCGGCCTGTGTCGGCCGGGTGACTTTGGCCCCGACGTCTGCCACCTCAACTTGCACAAGACGTTCTGCATTCCGCACGGCGGCGGCGGCCCGGGCATGGGGCCGATCTGTGTCGCCAAACACTTGGCTCCCTTCCTGCCGATGCACCCGCTCGCGTGGGAGAAGCGTGGCAGCACCAAGGCGATCGGTCCGGTGTCGGCAGCGCCGTTCGGCAGCGCCAGCATCCTGGTCATCCCCTGGATGTACATCGCGTTGATGGGGGGGGCCGGCCTCACCCGCGCCACCTCGGTGGCGATCCTGAACGCGAACTACATGGCCAAACGCCTCGAGGGCGAGTTCGAGATCCTGTACACCGGCAAACACGGGCGCGTGGCGCACGAGTTCATCTTGGACTGCCGCCCGTTCAAGAAGGCGGCCGGCATCGAGGTGGAGGACATCGCCAAGCGCTTGATGGACTACGGCTTCCACGCTCCGACGATGAGCTTCCCGGTCCCTGGGACGCTGATGATCGAGCCCACCGAGAGCGAGAGCAAGGCAGAGCTCGACCGCTTCTGCGACGCGCTGCTGGCCATCCGCGAGGAGATCCGGCAGATCGAAGCTGGCAAGCTCGACAAGCAAGACAACCCGCTCAAGAACGCTCCGCACACCGCAGAGGTGGTTTGTGGCGACGAGTGGTCTCACGCCTACCCGCGCTCGCTCGCGGCGTACCCGCTGCCGTGGGTGCGCGACCACAAGTTCTGGCCGCCCGTGAGCCGCATCGACAACGCCTACGGCGATCGCAACCTGGTGTGCACGTGCGAGCCGCTGGAGGCCTACGCCGCTGCCGAGTAGGCGCGGGCCGGCAACGGCAACGTCGATTCAGCCGTCGAAGAAGCAGGCGGTGGTGACGTCGCCCGTCACCGCGTCGTCGAGCTCGCTGCACACCAAGCCGCCCTCGCACGTTTCGTCGACCGTCTCGCACGCCGGCAAACACACGGGCTTGCCCACCGCGACGCAGGTAAATCCGGCCTCGCAGGGGGCGTCGAGCGAGCAGTCAGGCTGGGCGCAGATCACGCCCTCGAGGATGTCTTGGCGATTGAGCGTCGCGCAGCTCGCCGAGCAGGTCTCGTTCTTGGGGATGATCGCGAACTCGCAGGTCCCCTCGCAGCCCGCACCGGAGCCAAGGACACCCGCGAGCGAGACGACGACGGCAGCGGCGTAACTGAGGAAGCGAGCCACGCCCCGGTGATAAAGCATTTGTGGGCACGTTTACAGCCGGCCCGGTAGCATC
>CAZXMG010000207.1:0-4664 GCA_964641275.1 uncultured Polyangiaceae bacterium | reverse complement strand
GGCGTTCCCCGGCGCCGCGTCGGTGGGCGGCGGCAACGTCGCCCACCTCCGCGCCGTGGCCGTCGTCGAGGTGAAGGCCGTCGTCGAGGCTGCGATGCCCACCGTCGTGGTCGCGCCCGGCATCGGCGGCGTGCTCGACGTCCGCACCGTCGCCACCGGCCCCGCTGCGAGTGTGCAGGCGCGGGCCGCGACGGCTGCCGCCTTCGGGCTCGACACGACGCTTCACACGGGCGCCGCCTCCGGCACCGCCAACGCGGTGCGCGTTGAGGGCAAGGACCCCGGCGCCTACGCCAACCGCATCGACGCCGAGGTCCGAGCTGCGACCAACGGCTCGCCCACCGCGTTCGACCTCCTCGTCGTCGAGGACGGCGTCTACCGCGAGGCGTTCCCGAACGTCTCGATGAACCCCGACGACACCCGCTACGTGGACCGCGTCGTGAACGACCCGCGCACGGGCTCGCTCTACGTGCGCGCGATCGACCAGCTCCTCGTCGGCATGCCGGTGCCGCCTCCGCAGACCATCTCGCTGGCGGGCGGCGGTGACGGTCTCGTCGGGCTCGACGACAACGACTTCATCGGCTCGGACGTGGGCAAGACCGGGCTCCACTCGCTCGACCAGGTGCAGGAGCTGACGCTGCTGCTCGTGCCGGGTCGCGCCACGCCGGCCGTCCACAACGCGATGGTCCGCTACGCCGAGGTGGACCGCGACGGCGCCGTCTTCGCGGTGCTGGACCCTCCCGCGAACCAGAGCGCGACGGACATCGTGACGTACGTCGCGACGACGGCGGCGCTCGAGAACCTCTCGGAGTTCGCGGCCATCTACTGGCCCCGCGTGAAGGTGCTCAACCCGGCCAAGAGCGTCTTCGGGTCGTCCGAGCAGCTCGTCGTCCCACCCTCGGGCATCGTCGCCGGCGTCTACTCGCGCACCGACTCCGCGCGCCCTGGCGGCGTCTACGACCCGCCCGCGGGCATCGACGCTGGGCGCATGTTCGGTGTGCTCGGCTTCGAGACGGACGAGGTCCTCGAGGAGCGCAAGCGCGACCTCGTGTACCCGCACCGCATCAATCCGCTCACGACGGGGCCGGGGCTGCCGCGCTACATCGACGGCTCACGCACGCTCAAGGGTGACGGGAACTTCCCGTACATCGCCGAGCGTCGGGGCGTCATCTTCATCGAGCGAAGTCTCAAGCAGGGCCTCGAGTTCGCGCGGCACAAGAACAACACCGAGGGGCTCCGCGCGCAGGTGCGGCGCACCATCACGGCGTTTCTCCTCGCGCAGATGAACAACGGGGCGTTCCGCTCGCGAGAGCCGGCGAAGGCCTTCTTCGTCGACGTCTCCGACCAGCTGAACACCCCGACCGTCATCTTCGCCGGCCAGCTCATCGCTCGGGTGGGCCTCGCCACGAACAAGCCGGCCGAGTTCATCATCCTCCGCATCAGCCAGGACACCCGGGCCCTCGAGGCCGAGCTGGCTGCGGCGGGCGTGTGACGAGGAGCTAACCCATGACCGTCATCGGCAACCCGCGCAGCTTCCACAAGAAGTTCAAGTTCATCGTCGAGATCGACGACGTCGGCCACGCTGGCTTTCAGAAGTGCAGCGAGCTGTCGGTCGAGGTCGCGAACGTCCAGTACTTCGAGGGCGGCTCGCTCATCCCGAACAAGAGCCCCGGCCGCCTCACGTTCTCCGACGTGACCCTCGAGCGCGGCGCCACCGAGGACCGAGACCTCTTCGACTGGTTCCAGGACGTCGCCATCACGTCGAGCGGGCTCGGGCTCACCGACGTGAACTACAAGCGCAACCTCGACGTCGTGCAGCAGGACCGCGACGGCGTGACCCTGCGCCGCTGGTCGCTCTCGCGGGCCTGGCCGATCAAGTTCGTGGCCGGCGAGTGGGACAACGAGAGCGACGAGAACGTCATCGAGCAGGTCACGCTCACGTACGACTTCTTCGAGCTGGTGCAGTGACGGCGGGTTGCCGCCCGGCGCCGGTGGGGGCGTTCTCGCTGCCCCTACGACCGCCTGGCGGCGACCTCGACTTCACTAAAACAGCGTGGTTCACCATAGCGGTAGACCTCGGTATTTTAGTGAAGTCACCGCCTCCAGCCGGACATCGAGGTTCACTAAATCGGCCCGCTTCACTTGCGGGTGAACCCGTGCTATTTAGTGAAGCATGGCCGTCCGAACCACGGAAAAGCAGCTCGTTGCGGATGTCCCCGCGGCGCTGGCGAGCCTCCTGGACGTACCCCAGGAGGACGTGAAGGTCGAGGCTGGGAGCGAGGCTGACCTGCTCGTGAGCGCGGCTGGGCACTCCTTCGTCGTCGAGGTGCTCGGTGCCGCGTCGCCTGGTGCCCTGGCGGCCCACGCCTCGCAGGTGGCCGCTGCTGCCCGCCGCCAGGGTCGAAAGGCCGTGCCGCTCCTGGTGGTGCCCTTCATGAGCGACGCGGGACGCAGGGTCTGCGAGGGCGCGAGCATCCCGTGGTTCGACCTCAGCGGGAACGCGCACATCGTCGCGCCCGGCATCCGGATCATCGTCGACGGGCGGCCCAATCGCTTCCGTGGGCCGGGCCGCCCAGCGAGCATCTTTGCGCCGAAGAGCGCACGCGTCGTGCGCTGGCTGCTCGAGAACGAGGGTCGCGCCCTCACGCAGCGGGAGATCGCGCGCGCGACCGACATGACCGACGGCTTCGTCAGCCGGATCGTCTCCCGACTCGAGCACGAGAGCTACGTCTTGCGAGAGCCGGGCGGCGCGCTCCGCGTGAAGGACCCGGCGCTCCTTCTCGATGCGTGGCGCGACGAGTACCGCTTCGACAAGCATGTGCTCCTCCAGGGGCACGTCGCCGCGCGCTCGGGCGACGCGCTCGCCCGCTTCGTCGGCGACACGCTCGCGGAAGGCTCGGTCGAGCACGCAGCCACCGGCCTCGCAGCGGCCTGGCAGATGACGCACTTCGCTGCGTTTCGCATCGCGACCTTCTTCCTCGCCGAGCCCCCCTCGAAGGAGCTGCGCGAGAAGCTCGGCTTCCGCGAGGACGCGCGCGGTGCGAACCTCTGGCTCGTGCTTCCGAACGATGCTGGTGTCTTCCACGGAGCGGAGACGCGCGACGGCCTGCGGTGTGTCCACCCTGTTCAGGCGTACGTCGATCTCAAGGCGCACCCCGAACGAGCGACGGAAGCGGCCGAGCGTCTGCGAAGCGAGCTGCTGAGCTGGAGGCATGATGGCTGAGAAGCCCAAGCACGCGTCGGAGTACAAGAGCGAGCAGGTCGAGCTCGTCCGCGCGATGTGCCTCTACGTCGCCACGAAGCTCGGCGACATGATGGACGACCTGCTCATCGTCGGCGGCTTGGTGCCATCGCTGATCATCGACCAAGAGCACCTCGGCGAGGACGTGGATCCGCACGTCGGGACCATGGACCTCGACGTCGGACTTCAGGTCGCGCTGCTGAACGAGGGCCGCTACCGGCAGCTCACCGAGCGCCTGCGCGATGCGGGCTTCGAGATGGACAAGAACGACGCCGGGAACCCAACCCGTCAGCGCTGGGCCATCGCGAGTGCGGAGCGCGTGACCATCGACTTCCTCATCCAGCCGACGCTCGAGGGCGACAAGGGCGGCAAGCTCCGCGACCTCGAGCCGGACTTCGCGGCGATCATCGCCCCGGGGCTGCGCTGCGCGTTCCGGGATCGCAAGCAGGTGACCCTCAAGGGGAAGACCCTCTTCGGCGAGAAGGCGACGCGCGACATCTGGGTGTGCGACGCCGGCGCGTACGTGGTGCTCAAAGCCCTCGCGTTCGACAGCCGCGGCGAAAACAAGGACGCCTACGACCTCTACTACGTCGTCCGGAACTACGGCGCCGGCCCGACCGACGTGGCGTCGAAGCTGCAGCCGCTGCTCGACGACGCGGATGCCCAGCGCGCCCTGACCATCCTGAAGCGCGACTTCTCCGAGCCCGACGCGGTCGGGCCGATGCGGGTCGCGGCCTTCGTCACCGGAGGCAAGGACGAGGAGCTTCAGGCCGATGTCGTCGGCTTCATCGGCCAGCTGCTCGCCAAGGTGAAAAGCCCGGGCTGACCCTCCCGCACGAAACGGAACCAGCGGTTCCCTTCCGTGCGCCCCTGTCCCCGCAGCGCCTCCCAGGCGGCTTTGCCCCCGAGGAGGCAGCGCATGGCAGACGTCATCACGTGCCCTTCGGGGCTCACCGGCCGCGTTCGCGGCATGAAGGTTCGCGAGGAGCGTGTCCTCGCTGACCGCAAGCTCGCCAAGAGCGGCGGGCAGATCGACGAGCTGCTCGGCTCGTGCTGGGAGGAGACCCTCGACCCGGGCCCCTACGCCTTCGGCGAGGGCGGCAAGGTCGACTGGGGCAAGGTGCTCCAGGGCGATCGGTTCTTCGCCCTGCTCATGGTCCGGGCGCTGACCTACGGCCCCGAGTACGCCTTCGGCGTCGGCTGCCGGAACGACGCCTGCCGCGCGCGCATCGAGTGGGAGGTCGAGCTGACGAAGCTCCCGGTGCGCCCGCTCTCCGAGGAGAGTCGCGCCGCGTTCGTCGCCGGGAACCGCTTCGAGACGACGCTGCCCGACGCCGGCAAGCGCGTGCGCTTCCGGCTCCTTACCGGCGAGGACGAGCGCAAGCTGCCCGCGCTCCAGCGCTCCGCGCCCGACAAGCTCCTCTCC
>CAZXMG010000206.1:0-4672 GCA_964641275.1 uncultured Polyangiaceae bacterium | reverse complement strand
CGCGATCGGTCTGCTCATGGGCCTGGCCGGCCTGGCGGTGAACAGCTACCTCACGGTGCTGTGGTTCCGCGGCGCGAAGATCGGCGATCGCCCGCTGCTCTTGTTCGGCACGATGTTGATCCTGATCGGGCTGCAGTTCTTCTCGACCGGCTTCATCGGCGAGTACCTGACGTACCTGAACCAGAAGCGCGTCCGCGCGCGCGACCTGCCCATCCGCAGCGAGCTGCGCGCAGAACCGTTGCGACCCGGCACGCTGGCCGACGACTGAGCCGACTCTTGAGTCGCAGTCTGGCTACGAAAGCGAGACGCGCTCGGATCGGTGCAGCGGTGGCGGACGGATCTGCCAGGCGATGAAGCCGACGCCGGCGAGGCTCAAATAGATCACCAAGAAGACCATCAAGCCGAAGCTCACGGCCTGCTCCGGCGCGTAGCCCAGCGACGGGAACACCGCCGTGAAGAACGCCTCGCGCACCCCGACCCCGGAGATCGAGATGGGCAAGAGGCCCGCCAGGTTGGCGACGGCGGTGAGGCAGATCACGTCGAAGTACGCGAGGTTCAGCCCGAGCGCGCGCGCGATCAGCCAGCTCTGGCCGAACGAGACGAGGAACGCGATCACAGTCAAGGGCAGCGTCCACACGAGCGTCTTGCCGAGCTGCGCCGACAGCGCAGAGAGGAAGCTCTCGAGCCCCTGATCGTCGCCGCTGAAGCGACGATAGATGCGGCCCAAGAGGCGCCGCGCGACGCCAGGTACCAGAAGGCCCAGCGGCGCGACGACGGTCACCGCCACCACCGCCCAGCTGGCGAGGCGGAGGTCGTTGGACACGATGCCGCTGTAGTGCACGATCGCGATCGCAACGAAGCCTGCGAGCACGTAGAGGTCGCACAGCCGATCCATGACGACCGAGGCGAGCCCCTCGGCGTAAGGCACGTCGCGGTCGTGCCGCAGGTACTGCACCCGGAGCACGTCCCCCACGCGGCCGGGAGTCAGCATGGCCAAGTAGAGCGACGCGGTGAACGCGAGCCAGGCGTCCTTGGTCGCGTAGTGGATCGCCCGCGCCCGCAGCATCACCTGCCAGCGCGTGACCTTCAGCTGGATGGCCACGATGTTGACGGCGAAAGATGCCAGCAGGAGCCAGCCATTGGCCTGCGCGAACAGCTCGAGCACGCGGCGCGGCTCTGGCAGGCGCCACAATACGAGCGCCAGCAGCACCGGCCCGAGCAGCCTGAGGGCCCACCTCAGAGCGAGGCGAGACCGATCCGTCACGAGCCGATCACCCGCGCCGCGCGCACAGCGCGAGGATCCATGGGTAGGAGGTCTCGACGTGCATCACGTCGAGCTCTCTACTCAGGAACTTGGTGAAGCTTTGCTTGGACCAGTGGTGCAAGTGCTCCGGATCGTTGCCCAGGCGCGTGAAGTTCTTGCCGCGCGCCAAATTGGACAACATGAAGAACGGCTCGTGCGGCACGCTCACGATCAGCCGCTTGCTGCCGAGCGCGACGAGTGACGACAGCGCGCGCGCAGGATCTTGAACGTGCTCGAGCACCTCGCAGCACATCACCAGATCGTAGGGCGGTGACAAGCAAGACAGGTCTTCGATCGGGGCGACGTGTGTCTCGATGCCCGGGAACTTCGCCTTGAGGCGCTCGATGTCCGCCGCGCTGAGATCCACGCCGGTGAATTGTTTCTCTGGGAACTGCTCGGACAAGTAGCCCGACAGGAAGCCCTCGCCCACGCCGATCTCGACGATGCGCGTGGCGGGGCCCGCGGCCACGAACATGGAGTGGATGGAGGTGACGAAGCGGCGGATCAGGTGCCGCTGCAGCGGGTTCCTGTTCCGGTATTTCGGGGTGTCGAAGCGCTCGAAGTAGGCGTCGGGGAGCACGTGGTGGTTCTCGTCAGGGGGGGATCACTCGCGAGGATCGTCGCCGAGCACGTCGTCCACGTTCTCGTCTTCGGGCTCGGGCTCGGGCTTGGGTGGCTCGGCGGGCTTGGGCTTGTTCACCACCTTGAACAGCGCGTAGCTGCCGCGCCGCGACAGAAGCTCGAGCTTGCCTTGCTCGACCGACTTCTTGTGCTTGGTGAGTCGGTCCTTCTTGAGCTCCTTCTCGTCCACGAACACGTACTGCACGTTCTTCTGGCCGTAGAAGTAGACGTCTTTACGGTTGGAGACGTGCGGGCCGATCTTGTTGGTCACGCCCAGGCTGGCCTTGGGCGGGATCTTGGCCTTGGTCTCCTCCATCCACTTGTAGTGCTCGATCTGGTCGGGCGTGGGCTTGCGAATGATGCGCGAGAAGCCGCCCTTGAAGGCTTGGTTGTCGATCACGCCGCCGAACTTGTACGAGATGGCGAGCGACGCCGCGAGCGCGCCGAACACCAGCGCGTGGCGCATCCGGTTCGGAGACAATCCATATGCCTGGGCCAGCTTTCCTTCGGACAGCTGCTTCACCCCGATCGGCACGGTGGCGAAGGCGAACGCGAGCAGCGCCGTCGAGTACTGAAAGGCGGTGGAGAACACCGCGTCGCGGGTCGCGAGCGTCGTGAACGCCAGCCCGTAGAGCAGCGTGAGCCGCCACGACTTGGTGGCCAGCGGAATCAGCAAGAGCGGGCCGAAGATCTTCACCAGGTAGATGATCTTGGGCTCCTCGAGCGCGTGGCGCAGCGCGAAGGTGGGGTTGGTCACCAGCGTGAGCAGGAGTCCGCCCACCCCTTTGCCACCCGGGATCATCTCCGAGTAGTAGTAGGCGAACGAGTACGAGCCCGAGCCGCTGTTGGTCACGTCGGCCGAGGTCATGAACACCGCCTTCACGACCACGAAGTAGACGAAGCAGAACAGCACGGTGCAGAGGCCTGTCAGGCGCAGGCCCTTGCCGGGCAAGAGCAGGCAGGTGACGCCCACCATGCTCATCATCAGCGAGATGTCCTCGCGCACCAGCAGGCTCACGAAGAGCAGCAGCCAGTACGCCTTCATCCGGCCCGCTTGCAGCGCATACAGCGTCCACAACATCGGCACCGTCGCCAGCGTGAGCGAGTGAAACTCGTACATGTTCGCGCCGTGGAGCGCAGGGTGCAGCGCGTAACACGCGGCCAACAGCACGCCGTGCACGCGGCTCCCGAGGTGGTGGCGTGCGAGCAGGTACATCGGGATCACGCCGGATCCGATCCACACGCTCTGCAGCCCCAGGATCATCTCCGCGCGTGGGTAGAATTTGTACAGCGGTGCCAGCAGCACCAGGATGGGATCGAAGTGCGCCGAGAGGTGGGTCTCGCCCTTGATGAAGGTGCACGCCAGCCAGCGGCCGTGGAGCGAGTTGTAGAAGATGTTGTCGTACAGCCCGAGATCGATGGTGCGCGAGCCCATCGCGCGGTGGTGGGTGATCGCCAGGTCGGTGAAGAACCAGCCATAGGCGCCCCAGATCGCGAGCAGGCAAGCCCACGCGACGGCGGTCTTGCCGCGCTCGATCCAGCGGATCCGCGCGATCTCCTTGGGCGAACGGCCCTGCTCCTCATCGCCCGCCGAGAGCGGCGCCGCCTTGGCGCGCAGACGCATGCGATACGCGGACACGCCGATGATGGCTGCGATCACCAGGCCGAAGAAGAGCGAGAGCTTGGGGCTCTCCTTCTCGATCCCGGGCTGCATCAGCGCGACCACGAAGGGCACGGCCAAGAAGGGCGTGAGCAACGCGCCGACACGCGCCGCGACGCTGGCGAAGCTGGCGCCTCGAAGCCGCGCGAGCACGAGCCAGAGCACCAGGAACAACGCCGCCACGACGCCCACCGCGATGCCCACCGGCTTCGCGGCGAGGATCTGCTGGTCCACCGTGAGCTTGTTGGTGTCGAGCAGCTTGAGCTGCGGCGTCGGCTGCTTCAGGAACCAGTACACCGAGCCGGCCAACACCGGCGGCGCCAAGAGCAGCGGAAACAGCGAGATGCCCGCCCTGGCCAGCCGCGCCAGCGGCACCAGCGCCGCGTCGGTGCGCTCTGAGAGACGGCGAAGCTTGGCAAGCATTCGGGGCGCGAGATCTACCTTCAGGCACCCCGGGCGGCAATCTCCCTATGTTTCCGGCGCCAAAACTCCGACACTTGCCCGGTGAGCGAACGGATTGGGCTGATCGAGGCGCTGGGCGTGTTGCCGCTGTCGAACACCCTGCGAGAGGCGAAAATCGCGGTGCTGGGCGATGGAGTCACGCCCAAGAGCCGCTTCGGCCTGAGCTCGCTGCGGCAATTCCAGCCCTGGCTCTCGATCCCGCTCTGGCGTGGGCAGAAGCCCGCCGGGCGCCGGGTGCCGGTCACCAACCTGTTCAACTACCTGCAGCCACCGCCCGAGCTTGGCTGGTCGGTGCGCGTGACGCGGGTGCGCGACTTCCGCGGCGGCACCAACACGTATGACAGCCACAACGGCACGGACCTGGCCATCCCTCCGGGGACGCGGGTGCTCGCGGCGGCGGAGGGGCGCGTGCTCAGGGTGTCGAGCGAGTACCACCGCGGCGGGCGCAAGGTGTTCCTGGATCACGGTCGCGGCCTGGTCACCACCTACAACCATCTCAGCCGTCCCTTGGTCTCCGTGGGGCAGGCGGTGCGCCGCGGCGAGCTGATCGCGCTCTCGGGCTACAGCGGGCTCGATGCGTTGGTGGGCTTCCCCTGGGTTCCCCCGCACGTGCACATGAACGTCTG
>CAZXMG010000205.1:0-4748 GCA_964641275.1 uncultured Polyangiaceae bacterium | reverse complement strand
TTGCTCGAGTAGAGACCCAGCTCAGACAGCTGTGGCGGTCGGTCGATCGCGGGCGAGCCTGAGCGCGCGCTCGACCTGGGGGAACACCTCACGGGGCGCGTGCTCACCGGCGATCAACTCGATGTGGGCGTAGCCGCCGCGGTGACCGTGCCGCAGGCCCATGGCGAGCGTGTGCGCGTGCGGGGCGTGGCGCTTGGAGCGAGCGGCGACCACCTCGGGCGGAGCCCAAGGGTCCTCTGCGCCGACCAAGCAGGTGAGCGGCGCCCGCAGGTCACGGAGGGCGGTCAGCACGCGATGGTCCCAGCCGCTCTGGGCGCCGTGATACCAGTCGTGGAGGTCGCGGATCACGCCGGCTGGGAGATCTTCGGTCGCGTGGGCGTGGAGCGTGCGGGTGATGGCGCCTTCGAGGTTGGGTGGGGACACGAAGGCCAGCGCACGGGGTAGCCGAACGCGTCCCATGAGCGGCGCCTCCAAACGAGCGAGGCGCCTCATCGGCAACCGCTCACCGTCGCCGAGCAGCCGCAGCAAGGTCCGTGCAGTGCGCAAGGAGCTGCCCACGCTCGTCGCGCGAAGGTCCAGCGGTGGACCGAGGGCGACGAGCGAGCCGACGCGCTCGTCGCGCGCCAGCATGGGCAGCAGCGCCCCGAGCGAGTGCCCCACCCAATCGATCTCTCGAGTCCCTGCGTGACGAGTGACCGTGCCCAGCAGCGCGGGGACGTCGCGCTGAGCCCACTCTGAAAGCCCGAAGGGTGCCGGGTGGGGCTCGCTGCCGAGCGTTCCGCGGAGCGCCACCACGTAGGCCGCAAACCCGCGCGCCGCGAGCCACGGCGCGAGCCCCTGACCCCCCCCGAGCTCGAAGCTCAGGTGGTTGCCGCCGAAGCCGTGGCACAAGACGACTGGCTGCCCGCGACCATAACGACGAATGCCCAGACGACAGCCGTCGACCATCACGCACAGCTCCTCGTCGGGACAGGCGAGCAGGGCGTAGCGGCGTCCGACCCAATCGGCGTAGCGGTCGACCAGCCTCATGCGTGGGACGCGGCGGTGATGCCGGCGCGCGCGAGCTTTGCCTTCCACTCCGGCAAAGTGACCTGTCCGGCCTCGGTGTAGCCCGAGCGGCTCTGCGATCGCAGGTGGATGTTCTCCGGCTGGCGCCAGCGCACAATCATGTCTTGCACCGCGCTCCAGAAGCGACCGCGCGCCTCGAGGGACAAGAGGGCGCCCCGCCGGATCTGCGCCTGCGCGTCGGCCGTCGTCGCGGTCAGACGAAGCGCCTCTTCCAGCCACGCGCCGTGGTCTTCGTCCTGCACGACGTGCAAGGTGAAGTAGCGCATCTCGTCCGGCGTGAAGCCGGCCTTCCTCAGCCCGTCGATGATGGGCGGGAACATGCGCGGGATGGTCCATTCATGGCCTGGACCCACTGCGCCGAGCCCGACCAGGAACGGCTCGTCGCGACAGATACGCAGGTGCTCGCCTACGAAGCCCGTGACATGGCGGTGCAAGAGCGTGCGGTACTCCTCGCCTTCGGGCGAGCCGGTCGCGCGCAGGAAACCGCGGTAGAGGGCGGCGTGGTCCTCGCCGTCGGAGCCCTCGCCATACTCGTCCACCAGCACCTTGGCGATCCACGTCTTTTGGTCCGAGCTCGGCGCCTTGACCAGGAGCAGCTCCAGGTAGGTCGTGAAGGTGCCCACCAAGGAGTAGTGTTGCAGGCCGAACACGCGATAGTCGGCGCGGGTGAAGGGGACGTGGCGCAGGCGCATGAGCAGCGGGTGATTGACCGCGAAGTGGTGCTCCACCTCCCGGCGGAGCTTTTGCAAGAACTCGTCCGGAGCCAGTGCCTCGCGCACCGATCCCAAAGGTAAGCTCGGCTCGCGCAGCACCAACGGCAGGCGCGTGAGCACTGCGCTCTTGGCCGCGACGGCGATCTGGTTCTGACGGGCGACGTCGCTCACTCGCGTCCACGCGTTGCGCAGGGTGCTCGCCATCACGCCACCTCCTTCTGTGCGCTCGGGGGCGCCAGCGGCAGCTTGCGTTTGGCTGGAGTCGGCGCGGACGCGAGTCGAACGTGCTCGTCGATGATGCCGACCTCGTCGCGCAGGTGCGTCTCTGCGCTCTCCAGGATGGCGCGATACCGCCGCGCTCGAAGCAGGAAGCGCGCGATCCCCGGCAGCGACTCGAGCACGAAACGGGTGCGGTTCTTGAGAACGGTCTTGTTCGCGCGCTCCCAGCCGGCCCAGGTGGCCTGGTTGCACTCGGCGAACTTCTCGTAGAAACGGCGCCGCGGCAGCTTGGTCGGCAACACCGCGTGCAGCAGATCGAAGAAGCGCCGGTCCTTGGTGAGCAGCTCAGACTCACGTTGTCGATAGAGCTGCGTGCCGGGCAACGGTGTGAGGATGCTCACCATCGGCAGCGCGATGCCGAGCTCGTTGATGTGCTCGTACAGGCGATCGAAGTCTTGCTCGTCGAACTCGGGCCGCACCATGAAGATGCCGGTGGAGAAGATGCCCAGGTCCATCAGGATCTGAGCGGCCTTGCGGTTCTTCTCGACGGTGCCGCGCTTGAGCAAGGCCTCGAGGCCGTCGTCGTCGTTGGACTCGTAGCCACTCAGCACCATCACCAAGCCGGCGTCGCGCAGGCGCCTCATCATGTCGGGGTTGTCGGCGATGAAGTCGGTGCGGCCTTGGGTGCCCCAATACTTTTTGACGCCGCGTCGCTCGACCTCGGCGCAGAACTCCTCCAGCCGGCGTCGATTGGTGAGGAAGTTGTCGTCGAGGAAGAAGATGAACTTCTGCTCCACGGCCTCCATGCGGTCGACCATGACCTTGGCGCTCAAGAAGCGGGTCTTGCGCTCGTAGAACTCCCAGATCGCACAGAAGTTGCAGTCGAAGCTGCAGCCCCGCGACGTGACGATCGACGCCATCGGACCGGCGATGGTGAAGAAGTACTCGTCCTGATAGCGGCGCACCAAGTCGCGCCGAGGGGCGGGGAACTCGTCGAGGGCGCGCTTCTGCTCGCGCTTCTTGCTGCTCACCCAGCGGCCATCTGCGCCGCGCCAGCGCAAGCCGGCGATGGCGCCCAGATCTTTGGCGTGGCCTCCCGCAGCCAGGTGCGTGCAGAGCTCGCGGAACGTGTCTTCGCCCTCGCCGATGGCGAGCGCGTCGACGGCGGAGGTCTCGAAGTCTTCGGAGCTGAGCGTGGCGTGATGGCCGCCCACGATGGTGAAGCAGGCGTCGCCGAGCAGCGCTTTCGCGGTCTCGAGCACCGCCAGCGCTTGGTAACAGTCGGTCGTCATCGAGGTGGTCCCGACCAGATCGGGAGCGAACTCCTCGAGCACGCGGCAGAGCTCGGCGTCCTCCTCGAGACGCATGTCGAGGATGCGCACGTCGTGCTCCGGAACCATCGCAGCGATGGAGGTCAGCGCCACCGGCTCGCAGAACCAGATGCTGTTCTCCAGGCCGACGCGGCCAGGCTCGAAGGGGGCGGGCTGCACGAGCAAGATCTTCATGCCCATCGTTGAGCAACCCACGTGCCTGCTGGTCAGGCCGCGCGGCGCGCAGAAATAGGGGGTCGGTCTGGGCGCGCCTCGGTGGCCGGCCAGTGGTCGGCCAGCGTCAGGGGATGACCTGGCCGTCGATCACCGAGTTGGTCACCACGATGGGCGTGTCGTCGTGGCCGCTGATCTGCGGGTAGGTCGGGTACCACGAGCCGCCGGTGTTGTTCGAGATGTTGGAGCTGTCGATCACGATGTCGCCGGTGTGATTGTTGGAGACGAAGAAGATGGCGCTGCCATGCTGGACCACGTCGTTGTTCTCGATACGCGTGCCGCACAGGTCGAGCGTCATGGTGTTGCCGTCGTTGTAGATCGCGCCTCCGCTGCCGCCGCCGGGGGTGCCGGGCTGCGCGGGGTTTCCGCCGTTACCGATCGCGTGGTTGTGCGAGAACAGGCTGTTGATGATGGTCCACGACACGCCGATGCTGCTGATGCCGCCGCCGTTCGAGCAGGTGTTGCCGTAGCCGTCGGCGCCGCCGAAGGTGCTGTGCACGACGTAGACGGGCAGCCCGTTGTATTGCGAGAACGTGCGTACGCCCGCGCCGCCCACGTCCGGACCGGTGTCCGCGCACTCGTTGCCGAAGAAACGAGAGTTGACGATCTTGAGGCGCCCCCCGCGGGCCCACACCGCGCCGCCGCCATCGTACTCGCTCTCGTTCTTGGAGTTGCCCCCGATGAAGGTGATGTTCTGCAGCGTCAGCCGCGGGTGATCTTGGTTGTCACAGTTGGGGGTGGTCCACACCTGGGCCTGATCGCAGGTGTTCATGTACAAGATGCGGCGCTGGCCGTTGCCGCTCAGCGTGACCAAGCCCCCGCCATCGATCACGATCTCCGGGCCGGTGTCGTTGAAGATCTTGGCGGTCGCGTCCAGCGTGATCGTGATCGGGTCGGGGCCGCAATCGAAGGTGATGATGCCGCCGTTCGCGACGGCGGAGACCACTGCCTGCGAGGTGCAGCTCGCAGGGCTCCCGTCCCCCACCACCGTGGTGGGGTTGGATACGTCCTCGAGGCCAGCCTCGGAGGGGACGTTGCAGGTGGCCTCTGGGTTGGGGTTGCCAGCCGGCGGGCCGTCGCCCAGATCGGGGAACCCTCCCTCTCCGTTGCCGCCGGTGGAGCTGCCTGCGCCCGTACCGCCTGCGCCGCCGCTGCCGTTGGCGCCGCTGCCGTTGGCGCCGCTGCCGTTGGCGCCGCTGCCGTT
>CAZXMG010000204.1:0-4841 GCA_964641275.1 uncultured Polyangiaceae bacterium | reverse complement strand
GTCGCAGCCACCGCAGTGGGCGGGGTCGACATGCGTGTCGACACAGGCCCCACCACACTCGACCGTCGACCCCGAGCATTGGCATTCACTGGCGTCGCACACCTCGCCGGTGCCACACGCGCCGAAGCAGCCGCCACAATGCCGTGGGTCCCGGGCTGTGTCCACGCACTCTCCGCCGCACTGCACCAGTCCCTCGGGGCAAGACGAGCACGATGCGTCGGCCCGGTCGCACCACGGCGCCGGCCCACCACAGTCACTGTGAAGCGCGCACGCGTTGCCTCCAGAGCCACTGCCGCCCCCGGCTCCCGCGCCGCCACCACCCGGGAACAGGGCGAGCGTCTCGTCAGGGCCGCACGAGCACAGCGCCAGAGCGAGCCCGCCGAGCAGCGACAGGCGGGCCGGGATGCGACGCTGAGTGCAGTCGAGGCGCGGTGGCACGTTCAGATAGTCACCGTACCGCACAAATGCAGGCGGCGTGATTCCACATGCCTGCTGATGGGCACGTCTGGTGACCATATGGGCGAGACCGGAGGCTTGCGATGTCGAAGGCTTGGATGGCGGAGTGCGCGCTGCTGATTTCACTCGCGCTCGGAGCGGTGGCAGCGTGTGGTGACAGCGCTGGAAACGCGGGCTCCGGCGGCGCCGGCGGTGACGACGGCGCTGGAAACGGCACGGCCTCAGGAGCGAATGGCGCGGGCGGCTTCGTGAACATCGGTGGCGGCACGCCGATGTTCGAGACTGACATCGTCCCCATCTTTGCGCAGACTTGCAGGTCAACGGACAAAGCGTGCCATGCGCAGAACGCATACGCGCCGACGCCCGACATGGGCTGTCGCGGCTGGCTCGCGCTGGAAAACAAGCCGCTCGGCTCGGAGTTCTGTGACGAGAACGGTAAGTGCACACCGACCCCGCCATGTCCGGATCTGGAGCTCTACCGCCGTCTCCTCGACCTGACGTCATGGGAGGAGTGCAATGGGCAAGGCGTGCCGTACGTTAAGCCGTGCGACCCGGACGGTAGCTACGTGTGGAACAAGATCCAGGGCGCGCCGTTGTGCGGTCCCGCCGACAAGTCCGACCCGATGCCGCCGGACAAGATGATGGATCCGTACGAGAAGGAAACGATTCGGCAGTGGATCCTGGCTGGCGCGCCGAGGACCGACGGAACGGTCGACGCGTGCGCGGCACCGGACCCCACGACATCGAGCAGCACCGGCTCGATGATGGGCCAGCCGCCGGCTGTATTCCTCACGCACCCAGGCAGCAACGAGACGCGACCGGCGGATACCGCAGTGCCCTTCATCGGCAACGCGGACGACCCCGAGGACGGCGCGCTCACGGGCAGCGCACTACAGTGGTCGAGCAACATCGACGGCGTCTTCGGGACGGGCGAAAACTTCAGCGCGCTGCTGTCGGCGGGCACACATACGATCACGCTTCAGGCCACCGACTCCGATGGCAACACCGCGACCGACGAAGTCACCAACCTCGTGATGACGCCCTGACTACCCGCCGCACTTGCCCTCGCCGCAGGCATGTTCGGCGCCGGCGCCATGCGGAGCCGCGCTCTTCTGTGGCTGGGGCCGCTCCGCTGCAGGTACTGCACTGGGACCCGGCGCTACCGCGCGCGCGGCAACGGTAGGCGCGTGACTCGGACCCCCTGCTCGCGACGGAGCCTCGGGTGGGCGCGCGACCGAGTGGGCACCACCGGCCGAGCTCTGTACCGGCTGCGGCAGATCGGCGCTAGCCGGGTCGGGCGGGGCGTGGCTTGACGCACCGGGAGCCCCGGATCGTTGGTGTTCGTCATGCGGCGAGGGGTCGATAGCGACCTCCGCGCTGGGCTCACACGCGACGAAGCTCGCTCCCGCTAGCAAAGACCAAAGAACGCGACGAGCCTCTGAAAGATCCAGCATGACGCCTCCATTCACGAGGCTGACGCTGGGGTGCTTCGCGCATTACACCCGTAATGCCGTCGACCTCACTGCGTCTTCCCTCCCGGAGGAACAAGTGAACCAAACCAATTTCGGAAAGGGCGTTCGGCGCAGGCTGGCGGGGCTGGCGAGGTACCTGGGCTGGCGCGGCGCCTTCATCTGCTCGGTTGTGGTCGGACTGGGCACCGCGCTCTACCTCGTGTTGACCATCAATGTCGCGGCGACCGCCCGTCACTCTCCGCCGGTCGAGTGGGCGCTCACCGAGGTCATGGAGCGTTCTGTTCGCGCACAGGCTGAGGATGTGCAAGCGCCTACGGGGGTGGATCTCCACGACCCGGAGCTGGCTGCGCGAGCGATCGGTCACTACAGCGCCGCCTGCGCCACCTGCCACGCCGCACCTGGCGAGCCGCGGGCGCCTTGGATCGTGATGTATCCGCCCCCGCAGCCACTGACGGACGCCGCGTATGTCGACCGCTGGAGTGACGCAGAGCTCTACTGGATCATCAAACATGGCATCAAAGACACCGGCATGATCGCCCTCGGGCCCACCCATCAGGAGTCTGACCTGTGGGCCGTGGCGGCGTTCGTTCGCCAGCTGCCGACGATGGACCCCGAGCGATATCGATCGCTACGTGCGAGCCACCAGCAGGCCATGGCCACGCATCAGCACTAGCGGACCCCTCTGGGCGGCGGCTCGCACGGGACGCACCAATTGCCCGCCGCTCCTCGGCGCACTTCCCGTCGCCCAGTGCCGCGCTGAATGGAGAGCGGTGTGGAGAGTGCCGCGCCCGTGGGCAACGGGGACAACCGCGCGGGCAGCGTCCTCGTCCTGCTGGATGGCCTCGGGCGCGCGGTTGCCCCCGTTGTCCACCGGCGCTTGGAAAACGCTTCGCGTTTCCCACACTCACCACACCGCCGACGGCGACCATTTTTTGATTTTCAGGATTTCCGAGAGCGCCGCGACGCGCTTCTGCAGCTGGGCCGGCGCGCTCGACCCGCATGGGCCGGACGGGTAGGCTCCCCAGAACGAGATGCTTCGAGAGCTGCTGTTGCAGGCGCGCGTCGACGCCGGACTTACCGTCAGGGAGCTGGCCACCCTGGTGGCCGCCCGCACCGGGCGCAGCATCGAGGGCGTTCGTACGACCATCCACCGCTACGAGGCGGAGGGCGGGCCTGAGCCGCGGACCCGCACGCTCGAGGACGTGCTCGACGCGCTCGATGCCGAGCTGAAGATCGTTCCCAGAACGAGAAAGAAGTGAAGTCGCCCATTGACTATCAGTAGCAGATGAGCTACTGGTAGGATGCTCAGCTCTCGGAGTGTCGCGGCAGCGTTTGCCGTGGCCTGGGCTGACGGTTGGGAGGTCACGATGGGGAGCGCGGATGAGCGTCGGCTCGGCGACGTGGGGGCGACCTTGGAAGAGGTTCGGGGGCTGTACACCATTGATATGGCGGCGCTGATGCTGTCGACGACGCCCACCGCGCTGCGGGCTCGTTGCCGGCGCAACGCTCGTCGCGAGGGCCGCGAGGTTGTGGCCAGGCTCGGTGCGGGTGTGGTCGGATTCAAGTTCGGGGCGAACTGGCGCGTGCGCTTTCTTGCCAGCTGACGGGCGCGGTCGTCGCCGCGTACGATGGCCTCGTCGCGCGTGAGACGACCGCCCATGGAGAGACATCATGGGTGCGAAGAACTTTACCGGCATTCGCAAGGTGAAGCGGGGCGGCAAGCTCCGGCTGATCATTGACTTTCGATACACGGACACGAATGGCGAGCGCGTGCGCTTTCGCCGAGCGGCATCGGTGCAGGCGCGCGAAGCCGCAATGGCAGAAGCTCAGCGACTGATGAAGCACGCAGCCGAGACCGGAACGCCAGAGGCGGCGGCTACCGCCGCCGCCATGGCCGAACCGGGGCAGCTGAGCTTCCGCGACTTTGTCGACGGCGCGTTCGCGAGGCTGTTCATGCCACGCTACCGGCCCTCGACGCGGGAGCGGTACGAAGCGCTGCTGCGGCAGACGGTGATGAGCTTCTTCGGTGGGATGAGGCTTGCAGCGATCGATGCAGCGGCACTGCGTGGCTACGCGGCCATGCTCTCGGCGAAGAAGGTGCAGGTGAAGGGCGGGGTGAACCTGGTTCGCACCGTTCTCCGCGCTGCGCTCGAGTCGGGCGAGCTCGAGCGGCTGCCTGAGCTGCCTCGCCTGGTGAAGGCGTCGCGCAAGTTGCCCGACACGTTCACCGACGACGAGTTGGCGATCATCGCTTCGCACGCGACCGGCTGGCTCGCGACGGCCATCCAGCTCTCGGCCCAGGCCGGGTTGAGGATGGGCGAGGTGCTCGCGCTGTTGGTGGGCGACATCGACTTCGACCAAGAAAATCTCTTGGTGAAGCGAGCCCTCTCCGGGGGCCAGGTGCTGACACCCAAGAGCGGTGACCAGCGGGTGGTGCCTCTGACCCCTGAGCTCAGCTCCTTCCTGCACACCCAGGTCGCCGGCCGCGCTCACGACGCACAGGTGGTCCTCGACGAGGCGGGGAAGACGCCGAGGCGGCAAGAGCTGCTGCGGGTCTTCAAGCGGCTCCTCCGCAAGCTGGGCCTGAAGGAGCGGTCGTTCCACTCCTTGCGGCACTCGTTCTTGAGCCGACTCGTTCGGCGAGGTGCCTCGGTCGAGGCGGTGCGCATGCTGGCAGGTCATAGCTCGCTGACCGTCACCGAGCGCTACGTGCACGCCACCGCAGGAGACCTGCGGCGCGCCATCGGCCTCCTCCACTGAGGAGGCGCTGGGCACCTGGTGGGCAACGACCCCGTTTGGTCTCGCGTTACCCTTGTTTGACCGTCGTTTCCGACGAATGAGTCGGGGCGAGAGGATTTGAACCTCCGACTCCCTGGTCCCGAACCAGGTGCGCTACCAGGCTGCGCTACGCCC
>CAZXMG010000203.1:0-4870 GCA_964641275.1 uncultured Polyangiaceae bacterium | reverse complement strand
CGAGGGATCGGACGCCAGAAGCGCTGACACGACGGCTGTGTCGCACGCGACCTTGGCGCTGCGAGCTCCGGAGAGGGCGTTGGCTCTGACGTAGGCTCGGCCGTCGTTCAGCGACTTGCACAGGTCGCCTGCGACCGCGGGATCGCCGGCTCGCTCTGCGATGCGTCCCAGCGACGCGGCGGCGTTGGCGGCCACGTGGGCATCGGGATCCGACAGCAACGCGACCAGTGCGGTCTTGTCGCTGGGCTCGCCCACGGAACCGAGGCCCCACGCTGCGTTGGCACGCACGGCTGCGTCCGGATCTCCGAGGAAGCGGCGCAAGAGCGGGCGGCCAAGCGTGCCCTGAGCGCTGCTGACCTCTGCCACCTTGCGCCGATCGTCCGTCGTGGTCTCGGCAAGCGCGGCCAAAGCGGCAGGCACTTTCTCGTGCTGCATCCGGCCCAAGCCTTCGACCAGGGCATCGCGTGCCGAGCTCGGCAACGCTGGAACTGCGGCTTTGACCGCGTCGACCAGTGCCGCGTCTTGGCTGCGCGCGAGCACCCCGGCCACCGCGATGCCGAGCGCCCCACGATCCTCCTCCGAGCCCTTCAACAGCCGCGACAAGAGCGTGCTGCCGAGGGCGCCGGTCCCGACCTTCGACAGCGCGATCGCCGCGTCCATCCGCACGCTGCCGAGCTCGTCGTCGAGCGCGGCCACCAGCTTCTTGTCGAGCTCAGCGCTGCCCTTGGGCATGGCCCCGAGCGCCCGCAGCGCGGCACGACGCAGCGACGGAGACTTGGACGTGAGGTAGGGCGTCACCAGCTCCGCAGCGCGAGGCGAGGCGGTGCGGCCCAACAGGTCGATCAACCCCGCACGCTCGTCGACGAGGATCGCGGGATCAGAAAGCGCGTCCCGCACCGGATCGATGGCGCGACCGTCCGGCAGGTTGGGGTCGATCAGCGCCGCCGCTGCCTTGATCGCGGCCCGACGAACATCCGGCGAGGGGTCCGCGAGGAGCTCCAGCACGGCTGGGAGAGCACTCTCTGCGGCGAGCGTCTCGAGCGCGCGCAGGGCGACATTGGCAGGTAGCTTGTTGCGCTGCATCGCTCGGACAATCGCAGGCGCAGAGCTCTTGTCACCCAGGGTCGCCAGCGCGAGGCTCGCTCCGATCGCAGCGCGCTCCGACACCGCGCCAGAGAGCAACGTGGTGAGGGGCGGAACGACCTTGGTCCCCGCGGCCACCAGCGCGTCTCGGGCACCCGTGCGGCCCACCTCGGGCCGATCGTGCTCGAGGGCCGAGACGAGCACGTCGATCGCGCGGGCGGAGCCGATCCGCGCGAGCGCGCGCAGAGCCGCTTGCCGCATGGCCAGGGCGCCCTCGGTGGCCGGTGGCGCTCCTTTCACGCTCGATCCGGCGTTGCTCAGCGCGTGCGGTGACAACGCCACCGTCGCGTCGTCCACTCCGATGCGCCCGAGCGCGAGCGCAGCCTCGACACGCACCTCGAGCACGGCGTCCGACAAGGACAACACCAGCGCGCTGCCTGCCCGCGCGTCGCGCAGATCCCCGAGCGCGCGCACGACCCGCCGGCGAACCTCGGGTGACGCGTCTTGCACCTTCCCCACAAGCGGCAAAACCGCGCGCGCGTCGGCCAAGCGGCCAAGCGCCACGACCACCTCGGTCCGCACCTCCGGCGAGCTGTCGTCCAGGTGACCCAACAACAGGGACACGGCGTCTGCAGAGTTGGTGCGACCGAGCGCCTGCGCAGCGGCGGCCCGCACCTCGGTGGAAGGGTCCGAGAGCACGCGCGACAGCGCGTTGACGGACCCAGGCCCGGGGGCAGCACGGATGACCTCGCAGGCTGCGAGTCGCAGCTTCGCGTCGGGCTCCGTCAGCCACTTGGCCACGATCTCACTGGCGCCGGGCAACTTGACCCGAGCGGCTGCACGCGCGGCGATCACGCGCACCTCGACGTCGTCGTCCGCGAGCGCGCGCAGCAGCAGCGGCTTGGCGAGCTCACGAGACAGCGCAGCAATCTGCCTCGCGGCTCCACGCCGCTCGGCCGGATCGCTCGAAGACAGCGCTTTCTCGATGCGCTCGGGCACGTTTGGCCACACGAACGCCTGCGCTTCGCCGGGCGGGGCGCTCGCGAGCAGCAGCAAAGCGAGCCCCAACAGGCGCCCCCCTCGTTGCTTCGTGGACCGACCCATCATGCCGTGCGGAGCGTAGGTTAGTACGACGTCCGCGAGAAGCCCGGGCCGGAATGGCCGGGTGCCTACCGGGCGTTGAAGGGACATGGCGATGAGGCTGGACGTGCTTGGAAAGATGGCTCGACCGTGGCTCTTGGCAACGCTGCTCGGGGGCGCTGCTTGCGCTACCAGCAGCGGCGGCGACAGCGGGGCTCAGACGGGCGCCGCCGAGAGCTCCGGCCTGACCAGTCCCGCGAGCGCATCGGCCGCGGGCGATGGCAGCGTCGAGGTCGCCCCCTCCGCGTCGGCGCTGCGCGCCAGCGAGGCTGCGGGCCGTCGCTACGCCGACTTGGTCAACGATCTCTCGGAGCCCGACACCTACTTCTTTTCGGACAACATCATCTCCAACGAGACCAGCTACCTGCAGATCGGCGACGACCTGACGCGTCTATCGGACCCTTCGAGCGTGTATCTCGGAGTCGGTCCGGAGCAGAACTTCAGCTACATCGCGCTGGCTCGCCCGAGCGCGGCGTTCATCGTGGACATCCGTCGCGCCAACATGTTGCTCCACCTGCTCTATCGCGCCGCCTTCGAGGAGGCGCAGAGTCGATCGCACTTCGCCGCCTTGTTGCTCGGACGGGAGCACGATCTGGCGAACACCAACGCCAAGGAGGCGGAGGTGGACGCGGTGCTCGAGCTCGCGAGCCAGGGCGCCGCCACCGAAGCGAGCTTCAAGGCCGCTCAGGCCAAGCTCTTGGCGCGCGTGAATGGCTACGGGGTGAAGCTCAGCGAGGACGACAAACGCACGATCGGCAAGATGCACCGCTCGTTCTACGACGCGCAGCTAGGCATCCGCTTCGAGCTGCACGAGAAGAACGGCCGCGCCTACCCGACGTTGCGCGAGCTCCTGAAGACCACCAGCCCGAGCGGCAAGAGCAAGAGCTTCCTGGCCACCGAGGAGTCGTTCCGCTTCCTGCAAGAGCTCCAGCGCAGCGGGCGCATCGTGCCCGTCGTGGGCGACTTCGCGGGCGACCACGCGCTGCCCCAGCTCGCCTCCTACCTGAAGAGCGAAGGCAAACGAGTGGGACTGTTCTACGTGTCGAACGTGGAGCAATACTTGCTCGAGCCCAAGGTCTGGAAGAAGTGGGCGCGCAACGTGCGCGCGTTGCCCAAGAACGAGAACGCGATGTTTTTGCGGGCGTACTTGGACCAGGGCAAGAAGCACCCGAAGCAGCTCGCCGGTCACCGCACCGCCTCGGTGCTGTCCAAGATGGACACCTTCGACGCCCGCTTCGGCGACAAACCGACCACGACGCTGTTCGCGTTGTCCACCGAGGAGCTGATCGCGCCCTGAGCGCCGGCGCTCAGCCGCGAGGCGGTGCGTAGAAGTCCGCCACACGGATGGGCTCCGCGAGCTCTGCCAACACAGAACGACGCTGCCCGACCGTGTCGCCCCCGATCTGGAAGTTGGTCTCCGGGTCCATCTCGATCTGGACGGCGTCCACGAAGAAGTCGAACAAGACCTCGGGGTTTTCCCAGGTTCCGTTCCAGATCTCGCGAAGATGCTTCACGAACAGCAGGCTCGAGATGGTCGAGATCCTGAGCTGCATGCGGTCCGTGCGCTCGCTCGCGTAGGGGAACATGCGAAAACCGAAGCCGTAGTAAGGGATGGTGGAGAGTGACGCGATCGTCGCCGGCCCCTCGTAGATCACCTGTCCGGGGGCGATTGGCGGGCCGGACGGGGCGCCGCTCGAACCTACACGGAAAGCGGCGCTGCCACGGTTGGTGACTCGGCAGTGGGGCGTGGCCTTGAAGAGGTAGCCCGGCAGCGTTCGCGTCGTGGCGGCCACCACGTAGCTCAACAGCCCTGGCGCGAACCTCGCGAGCGGACCACGGGCCAGCGCGCGCTTGGTCGCCGCGTAGTCGTTGAGCACGTTGGCATCGATGCCAAACCCGCAAAACGGCGAGAGCATGCCTTCCACGTCCACGAGCGGCAGGGCACGGCTGCCGGCGTCGGCGCGCAGACGCGCGATGTCGGCGGACAGCGCTCGCATGGCGCGCGGGCCCGAGCCCGGCTGGCTCGCGCCGAGCACCCACGCCAGCGAATTGCCGGTGCCCAGCTTGAGCAAGCCGAAGCGAGGCGCCACGCAGCCGCGCCGCTTGGCTTCGCGCACCACCGCGGTCACCACCACGGTGAAGGTGCCGTCACCGCCTCCCGTGAGGATGGTGTCGTAGCTGCGGTCGAGCAGGCTCTTCGCGATGGCCTCGCTGTCCTCGACCCGCTTCGAAACGAACAGGTCCCCACCTTCCAAGATCTGATCGAGCGCCGCGATCACTTCGCGGCTGACACTCTTGGCGTTGCCGTTGACCACCACGGCCACCCTGCCGCCCGGACGTGGCGGGTTCGCGGCGGGCGGAGCGTCGGACATCGGGCCCAGGTCGTAACCAAGCCCGCTCCGAGCGGCCAGGCCTAACAGGCAGGCTGGCGAATCCGCGAAGAAAGCTGGACGATGTGGGTAGAAATTTGGTAAGCGGGCCTTGGGTTTCTGTGGGGCCTTCTGCGTTTCGGCCCATCCTCGTTACAAAAGCCGACCTGCTTCGCCCTCCTGCGGGCGGCGGCGGGTCCTTCGAGAGCTGAGATGTCCAAGGCGAAGACTGCAAAACCAGCGAAAAAGCCCGCTCCGACCCCCAAGGCGGGGAAGCC
>CAZXMG010000202.1:0-4891 GCA_964641275.1 uncultured Polyangiaceae bacterium | reverse complement strand
GCTGGTTGACCTCAACTGGTCACCCAACCGGACAACTCCTCTGACACAGGGGGTCACGCCTCAGCGCATGGGCCCACGCGAGCGAGCGCCTCGGGCGTGAACGGCAAGATCCTGCGCACGGTTTGTCCTTTTCGCGCGTTCGCAGCAAGCGCGTGGGCCGGGTCAATCGCCCGGCACCACGTCGCCCGTCGCCGCGACCGGAAAGAACCTGCCGCAGGTGGCGCGATCACCCGTGACCGTGGACACGCGCCCCCAGGTGGAGACGAACGCGAGCCGCTCTCCGGCGATCGCGACCGCCACGGGATCGCTGCGCACCAGCGTGCCGCTCTTGCCCGGGTTGCCCTCGAACACCACGTGATACTTGCCGGCCGGGAGCTTCGCCTCGAAGTGGGAGTCCTCCCCTTTGGCGTCGGCGCGCGAGACATCGAAGCAGCGGCCGTCGTCGCGCAGGAAGGTCAGCGCGCCGCTCTTGGGCGCGGCAGCTCCCTTCTCGGCCGGGTGCACGCGCACCTCCACGTCGCCGACCGGGTCACCCTGCGTGCGCGCCACTGCGACAGCGAGCGCGGCGGTGTCCGAGCGCGCGAGCGCGGCCACGACCCGCGTCACGACCAGCACTCCACCCGTGCCGGGGGCGGCGGTGGCGGGCACCCGGAACACGGGGACTTCGCCGTCGCCGATGGTCCCTGGATCTCCGAGCGCGCGCAGCAGGTAGCCGCCCTCGGCGCCGAAGGACGCGCCGTAGCTGCCCTCCGGATCGATCAGCGCTCGATGGAAGCCCTGGGCGCTGAGCTTCTCCTCGAGCAAAGGATGGGGGGCGTCGAGCGCGATGTCGCCGCTGTCGACCTTGAGGTGGGTGTGCACCAGGATCGCCTCGACTCCCGGGGCGGCGTCGTAGCGAGTCGACACCGTGACGAGCGCGCCGCCTTGTGCGCGCTGGTCCACACGGCCCGAGACCTCGATGTAAGCCGCGTTGGTGGACTCGTCGAAGCCGGTGCGCAGAGAGTCGTACACCACCACCTGCCCGAGCACGCGCAGCTCCACGTCGCCCAACCCGTCGATCAGCTTGGGCTTGGTGGCGAGGTCGACCAGACGTCCACCACGCGCGGTGCCGTCGATGGCCGTCACGGCCGCGAGCACGAAGCCGTTCTCCAGCACGTAGTCCCCGACCTTGGCGCGCCGCGCGGCGCCGTTCGGGAGCAGCTCTGGCACCATCGCTTGGCGCACCTGCCCAGGCACAGCCTCGCGCTCGAAGCCGAGGTAGCCCATGCGCATCGCCAACATCGCTCGCTCCGTGGCGCCGGGCAGCACGTCGAGCATGCCGGATTGGAGCGGCGCGGCGCAGCCCAAGCTGGCCGTGGCCACGATCACGGCGCACCAGGAGGGCAGCGTCACGAGGTTACAGACCCCCGCGACCGGCGAACCTTGGGCAGGATGCAGCCGTTGAACTCTCCCGTGCCAGTCGGCTCGTCGCGGGGCCTTCGGCGCTGCTCGTTCACAGGGCACGGGAGAATTTTGCTTTCTGATTCCCCTGGCAAGCCAGGCGAATTCACGCTGGGACCCCGATCAGACTAGCATCGCGGCTTGCTTGCCGCGCGTGTGCTGGGCTTTGCGACACGGCTGAGGCGCCGCTCGGGGCCGCTGGTCACGCGCCCCTGGTGGATCGCAGCGTGGACCAGCTTGATCGCGTTGTCGCCCCGTTGGCAGTGGGCCTTGGTCGAGCACCCGCCCAAGGACTTTCTCCTCGCCGACATGGCGATCTACCTGCAGCGAGGCGTCGAGCTCGGTACGCGGGCGGCGGTGCCCGCCGACACCTTCACCCCCGTGGGCTACCCGCTGTTTCTGCGGCTGATGCACGCGCTCTCTCCGGGCGACCTGGTGCTGGTGGCCGTGGTGCAAGCCGTCTTGAGCGCGGTCACGGTCGGGCTGGCCAGCCTGTACGCGCGCCAGCTCGACGATGCGCCCGTGACCCAGTGGCTCACTGGGCTGGCGCTGGCTTGGTACTTTCCGCTCACGCTCTACACCGGCTTCCTGCTGACCGAGACCTTGTTCGCAGCGCTGCTCGTCGCAGCGTTGCTCGCGCTGCTGCTGGCGTTGAGCCGACGCGGGCGCGTTCGGCTCGCGCTCGCGGTGGGCGCGGGGCTGTGCTTGGGCGCGGCGATCCTGGTGCGTCCCAGCCTGCTGCCGCTGGCGCCGCTGCTCGGGTTGGTCGCGCTGCGCTTTCGCCCTGCGCGCGCAGCCCTCGGCCTCACGCTCGCGCTGGCTGCGCTCGTGCTCGTCCCGGTCTCGTGGAGAAACACGAGCATCTTGGGCCGGCCTGCCCTGCTCGCCACCAACGGCGGGGTGAACTTCTTCCTTGCCCACTCCACCTGCCGCGCGGTGGTGAGCGAGGGGCCAGGCATCAAGCTCGTGACCACCCACTACAACCGCAACCACTTCGACCACGACTGCCATTTCACCGAGCCGGTGTTCGACGAGGCCACGTTCTATCGCGCGGGGCTCTCGGAGATCGCCGCGCACCCGAGCAGGCTCGTGCGAGCGTTCGTGGGTGTAGGGGAGGGGCTCGGCCTCGCGCCCTACCGGCCGTGGCCGAACGTCCCCTACTGGCCGGGATCGATGCAGAACGAGGAGCGCATCAACCACTTCTCGCGCGCCTTCTTCTGGCTCGTCATGTTGCCTGCGCTGCTGCACGCCGCGTGGCTCTGGCGCTCCGCTCCCAGGCCGCGCGAGCTCTCGCCGCGGCTGCTCGGCTGGTGCGTGCTCACGAGTGTGCTGTTCGTGCTCTACGTGTACAACGGCAACCCGCGCGTGCGCGTGTCGAGCGACCCGATCTCGATCGCGCTGGCAGCCGCCGCGTGGGTGGCGCTGGCCCGGCGCGCGCTCGAGCTCTCGGCCGTGCGATCGCTGCGTGCGCGCTTCGGCTCCGGTCGGCGAGCGTAAGCGCCCGACCGGGCGCGCAGCGAGCCCCCCTGGGGTTGCTCGAGCTACCGGCTCGACTTGCGCTTGGCCGCAGCTTGGATCACCGAGACCACGTCGCGCTCGCTGACGCTGAGGGTCGCCCGCACCTCGGCGCCGCTGGCGCTCACCTGGAGAGACTTCAGGATCTTCTCCAGCTCCTTGGGCGCGTCCTTGGGCAGCGGCAACGACTGCTGCGCCTCCTTGGCCAGCTTGGCCACGTCCTCTGCCTCTTTGCTGCTGCCCATCTCGGCGTTGGCGGCGATGTTCAAGTTGCCGCCCTGGGCGGCGATGGTGAACTCTCCGTTCTTGACCGTCTTTTTCTCGATGGTGCGCTCTTTGGTCCAGATCACGGTGACCGCGTTCTCGGGGTTGGCTCGGGCGATGCGCCCGCTCATCTTGCTCTTGGTGGTCAGCGCGCCTTTGCCGGACAGCGCGTTCTCGAGCATGGACTTGTCGTCCGGCTCGAACGCGATGGTGAGCACGTCGCCTGGCAGCCACGCGTAGAACAGGCCCTTCTTGGACTTGTCACCTTTCACCTCGGTGATGTTGCCGGTCTTCTTGCTGGTGACCGACTCGCCCTCTTGTTTGCCGATTTTGGTCAGGCACTCGAGCATCTTTTGCTCGGTGACGCCGTTCACGGCCAGGAAGAAGGCGCCGCTCTCCTTGGCGTTCATGCCGACGGTGAGGTCGTCGATCGAGGTCAGCATGTCGATGCTGCACGTCTTCTTGACCTTGTCGAGCAGCTCGGGCACCTCTTTCTCGAGCTTGAGCAGGTCGGGCAACAGCTTCTGGTAGACCTGCGTCGAGCGCACCGCCTTCACGTTGCTGGACCCGAGCACCTCGGTGTCTGCCGGGAGGTTGGCGGTGGCCGCGGTGAAAGACTTGGTGGGTGCGGCGCTCGCGACCGAGCTGATCAACAGCAAGGCCGGTGCGCAGAGCCACGCGAGACGCTTCGACATGGACGACTCTCCTGGCCCCCGAAGACACACGAGGGCGGCTGGGTGGACGAGCGGCCTGACAAACGTATTCGATGAAGGGGCGATCGTCGACGACGAGAACCGTGCTTTTGTTGGTACGCTCCCGGCACCGAGGGGTCCGCCCCCTACAAGCGAGGACAGGATGGCCGAACAAGTCAGCGGGATGGTTTCGAAGATCGCAGCGATGCAGGACTACGACCTCTACCGCGACCTCGCGTGGGAGGGCAGCTTCGAGGACTATCTCGAGATCGTGCGCAAGACGCCGCAGGTGACGCGCAACGCGTTCCAGCGCGTCTACGACATGATCATCCGCTACGGCACCGAGGAGTACACCGACAACAAGAAGAAGCTGATCCGCTACAACTTCTTCAAGGACGAGATCGAGGGCGGGCGCGACGCCGTGTTCGGCCTCGACATCCCGTTGATGCGCTTGGTGCACGTGCTCAAGGCCGCGGCCGAGGGGTATGGCCCCGAGAAGCGCGTGATTTTGCTGCACGGCCCGGTCGGCTCGGCCAAGTCCACCATCGCCCGCCTGCTCAAGAAGGGGCTCGAGCACTACTCGCGCACCACCGACGGCGCGCTCTACACCTTCGACTGGGTGCACCTGTCGGACATTGGCATGACCAGCTTGGAGGCGGAGCGCTTCCCGAGCCCGATGCACGAAGACCCGCTGCGCCTGATCCCGATCGAGTGGCGCGACCGCGCCATTCGCGAGCTCAACTTGTCGAATGATCGCTACGCGGTGAAGGTGGTCGGCGACGTCGATCCCGCCAGTCGCTTCGTGTTCAAGAAGCTGATGGAGAAGTACAAGGGCGATTGGGCCGAGGTGATGCAGCACGTGCGCGTGCGCCGCCTGGTGCTGAGCGAGAAGGATCGCATCGGCATCGGCACGTTCCAGCCCAAAGACGAGAAGAACCAGGACTCGACCGAGCTCACCGGCGACATCAACTACCGCAAGA
>CAZXMG010000201.1:0-5088 GCA_964641275.1 uncultured Polyangiaceae bacterium | reverse complement strand
CCTATCCTAGAAGGATAGGGGACCCTTCCACCAGCTCCGGCTGGTGGCTCCATTGAAGCAAGCTTAACGATCTGCCGCACGGCAACGTGCTAACCAGCCTTCCACCAGCTCCGGCTGGTGGCTCCATTGAAGCTCGCGGATGCTCTCGGCGAGCTCCTCGAGCTTCTCTTTCCTTCCACCAGCTCCGGCTGGTGGCTCCATTGAAGCTCGATTAAGGTAGCTCGTCTCTTCTATTTAGCCCCCTACCTTCCACCAGCTCCGGCTGGTGGCTCCATTGAAGCCAATCGAACGATAGTAGCGGCGGGGGCTGAAACAGATCCCCTTCCACCAGCTCCGGCTGGTGGCTCCATTGAAGCGGTGGCGCCTGGAACAGCGGACGAAAGTCGCGCTCGAACCCTTCCACCAGCTCCGGCTGGTGGCTCCATTGAAGCACTGTAGTGCCAACCCAACATGCCGATGGCATGGACATCGACGAACAGGAGGAATTGGCGCCCATCTTCCTCACATCTGCCGCGCTTCGCGCATGGCTCCGCCTGCTTCCGAGCGCCGCGTCGATGCAGGTTTTCAAGGATCTCGGCGCCGGGCTGTGTTTCCTCCCCGACGCCGGCAGCTACCCCAGGCGCCACCAGTGGAGCTTGCCCCCGAAGTACGACACCGGGCCTGAGTGGGTTGGCTTGCGCGGTAGGTTGCGGCGCACCTCATGCGGCGTCCGTCCGCCATGGGCCTGGTGCGGCCGGTCTTGGTTGTAGAAGGTGACGAAGTCTCGGTTCATGCGATCGAGGGCTCGTCGGCTGGGCACGAGCCAGAACAGGTCTCGGAGCAGGCCCTTGTAGGTGCGAAAGAGGCGCTCGATGCGGCCGTTGGTCCACGGATGGCATGGGCGGGTGACGGTGTGGGTCGTTCGGGCGGAGGCGAGGAGCCGGCGCACGCGCTCGGAGCGGAAGACGGTGCCGCGGTCGCTGAGGATGCGTACGGGCGCACCGTGGCGAGCGAAGGCGCGGGAGAGCGCTTGCGCGACGTGCTCGGCGGTGGGATCGCGCAGGCGCTCGAGGGCGACGGCGTAGCTGCCGTGGTAGTCGACGATGCCGAGGACCCAGCTGGGGAAGAAGCCGAGGATCCAAACGAGGGTGAGGTCGACGCCCCAGAGCTCGTTGGGGTGGTCGGTGGTGATGCGGCGAGGAGGCTCCCTCCCTGCTCGCTCGAGCCGCGCGATGTGCGCCTGGTTGCGCAGGAGGATCTTGCGCACGGTCTCGCGCGACCCCGTGAACCCGAACAGCCGAAAGGCCAGGTCGCGCAGCTGCCCGGTGCCGAGGCGTCGGTGGGTGACGTGGAGCCAGACGATGCCGTCCTCTTGGTCGCCGGGCGTGCGGTTGGCCGCGCGGCGACGCACGACGGCGAGCGCTTGAACGCCGCGAGCGTGCTGGTAGGCGCGCAAAAGCTTGCGCAGCGAGCCGACCAGCATGAGGCCGACCCGGCGCGCGCCCCGCCGCCAGGACTCGATCGCGCTCGCGGCGCGAAGGAGCCAGCCAGTGGCCGCAAAGCACAGCGCGTCGTGCAGGACGATGGGCACGGGGGCCGGGCGCGAGGCGGACGTGGGCCTGCTCATGCCGGCGATCAGACCATGAGGCTCGGGCTTGCGCTCCGCGCTACGCCCTCGATCGCCGCGCTTGCGCTCCGCGCTACGCGCGTTTTGCGGCTGCCACGCCGCAACACGGCCCACCCTGTTCGACAGGGGGGCGATCTTTGCGGCACCCACGCCGCTACACCGCCCACCCTGTTCGACAGGGGCGCCACCTTTGCGGCTGCCACGCCGCTACACCGCCCACCCTGTTCGACAGGGGGGCGATCCTTGCGGCACCCACGCCGCTACACCGCCCACCCTGTTCGACAGGGGCGCCACCTTTGCGGCTGCCACGCCGCTACACCGCCCACCCTGTTCGACAGGGGGGCGATCCTTGCGGCACCCACGCCGCTACACCGCCCACCCTGTTCGACAGGGGGGCGATCTTTGCGGCACCCACGCCGCAGAACCGCCGACCCTGTTCGACAGGGGGGCGATCTTTGCGGCACCCACGCCGCAGAACCGCCGACCCTGTTCGACAGGGGGGCCGCCCTTGCGGCCGCGCCGTAGAGCCGAAGCCGAAGCCGACGCCGACGCCGAAGCCGACGCCGAAACCGAAGCCGAAGCCGAAGCCGACGCCGAAACCGAAGCCGGCGCCGAAACCGAAGCCGGCGCCGAGGCCTAAGCGAAGCCGGTGCGGAGCCGAGCCGACCCCGACCCGACTGTCCGAAGCCGCAGCCGGCTACCGCTGAAGCTTGGGATCCACCTTCTTGCGCGCACGCTGCGCCATGTGGATCTCTTTCCAGCGCGACTTGTGCTCCCGCATGAGGGCCGGGTCCTTGCGGCGCTCGATGGCGGCGATCTCTCGCTCGAGCTTGTGGGCGCTCGCGAGCCTTGCGCCGTCGAGCTCGCCGGCCTCGATCGCGCCGCGCACGGCGCAGCCAGGCTCGTCCTCGTGGCGGCAATCCCGAAAGCGACACTCGCGGCCGAGCGCAGCGATGTCCGCGAAGGTGTGGTCGAGCCCGTCGTCGCTGTCGATCAGCCCGAAGCTGCGCATGCCGGGGGTGTCGATCGCCAAGCGGCCATCGGGCAAGAGGAACAGCTCGCGGTGGGTGGTGGTGTGGCGGCCGCGGTCGTTCTCGTCCACGTCGAGCACGGCCTGCGCGCCGTCGCCCAGCATGCGGTTGATGAGCGACGACTTGCCGACGCCAGACGAGCCGATCAACGCGAACGTCTCGCCGGGCGCGACCAGCTCGTGGAGCTCGCGCACGCCCTCGGCGGTGTGGGCGCTCACACCAGCCACCGGGACGCCCAGCGCCACGCGGCCGAGCGCGTCGATCTCCGCCGACACCTGTGCGGGCGCCATCAGGTCGATCTTGTTGAGCACGACGATCGGCCTCGCGCCGCTGTCCCACACCGCGGCCAGGTAGCGCTCGAGCCGCCGGGCGTTCGCGTCGCGGTTGGCGGAGGTGACGAGGAAGAACACGTCGACGTTGGCGGCGACGACCTGCTCTTGATCGCGCTCGCCGGCGGCGCGACGCACGAGCTGGGTGCGCCGTGGGAGCACGGCGTGCACGGTGGCGAGGCCGCCAGGCTCGTCGCTGACTGCCACCCAATCGCCGACGGTGGGCAGCTCGTGGGCGAGCGCCTCGTGGCGCAGCTTGCCGCTGAGCCGCGCGACGTTCGAGGACGCGCCCGCGATCGAGACGCGCGCGCCGCTGCTCGTGAGGACGCGCGCCGGAGCCCAGTCCGGGCGCGAGAGGCTCTGAAACGATTCGGAGAAGAACGGGCCGTAGCCCAACGCCATCAAGTCGTTGCCAGTCGTTGCTGATTTCACGCGGAGCTCCACGGCACGCACGGGTGCCTCGGACGGGAGGTCGAAGGCCAACCTCCCGAGCTCGCGTGATGGGGGGAACGCGACGTTACGCGCTGCGCGAACGGAAGGCGGCGACCGAGGGCCCTCGGCCCTCTATGGAACGGGTGAGATCTTCCATAGGTCACGCTCCTTCCGGAACGAGACCATTCTTGCTTCGCGCATCGGCCTCGTCAAGGCGCCCTTGGTGGGCTTTCTCCGGTGGCCTATGCTCGCGGACTGGCGTCCCCGCCGCGAGCACGAGCGCATGAGCAGCCCCGACCGCACCGACCAGATCGGCAAGTATCGCCTGGTGGCCAAGCTTGGTCAGGGCGGCATGGCCACGGTTTGGCTCGGCTTGGTGTCCGGCCCGGCGAACTTCACCAAGCTGATGGTGATCAAGGAGCTGCGCAGCGACGTCGCCCACGATCCCGAGTACCTCACGATGTTCTTGGACGAGGCTCGGCTGGCCGCGCGCCTCAACCACCCCAACGTGGTGCACACCTACGAGGTGGGGGAGGACAAGGGCCGCCACTTCATCGCCATGGAGTTCCTGGAGGGGCAACCGCTGCACCTCGTGCTCTCCCGCGTGAAGCGCGAGCACATGCCGCTCGCCGTGCACGTGCGCATCCTGAGCGAGATGCTGGGCGGGCTGCACTACGCCCACACCCTCACGGACTTCGATGGCTCGCCACTCTCGATCGTGCACCGTGACATCAGCCCGCAGAACCTGTTCGTCGGCTACGACGGGCACGTGAAGGTCGTGGACTTTGGCATCGCCAAGGCCGCGGGTGGCATGGCCGTGACCCAGGAGGGCATGTACAAGGGCAAGGTCGCGTACATGGCGCCGGAGCAAGCCATGGCCACCAAGGTGGACGCGCGGGCCGATCTCTTCTCGGTGGGCGTCATGTTGTGGGAGGCGCTCGCGAGGCGGCGCATGACGCAGGGCATGCCCGAAGCCGCCGCCCTGCACGCGCGTGTCTTGGGCGACGACCCCAAAGTGAGGGAGCTCGTGCCCGACGCGCCCGAGGCGCTCGCCGCCATCTGTGATCGCGCCATGGCCACTTCGCCGCAAGACCGCTTCGCGTCCGCGGAAGAGATGAAGATCGCGCTCGACGCGTGGCTCGACTCGCTGCTCGAGAAACCCACCGCGCGCGAGGTGAGCGCGCTGCTGGCAGAGGCTTTCCGCGAGGAGCGCAAGGACATCGCCGCGCGCATCGAGCAGCAGATCAAGCTGGTGCGCTCGGCCGCTTCCGGCGAGGCGGTGCCCATCCTGGAGCTCGGCACCCACGGCGGCAGCGCCACCCCCACGCCCCACTCGCTGGGCCGCGCAGTCACTCCCGCGGCCGACACGGAGTCCACCGCCATCGCGGGCACGGTGGGTCAAGGGCGCCGCAAGAGCAAGAACAACCCCCTCGTGATCGCCCTCGCGGTGGGGCTCGTGGCCGGCCTCGCGTTCTTCTCCTCGCGGGCGCTTCGAAGCGACGCCCCCTCACAACCTGCGAGTGTCTCGGCGCCTCCCGCCGCCGAAATGGTGAGCGTGACCATCGCCTACGGTCCCGCCGGAGCGACGGCCAAGCTCGACGGAAGCGCGCTCGGGCCTTCGCCATTCTCTGCCAAGGTCGCCAAAGACGGCAGCATGCACACGCTCGAGGTGGCGCTGCCGGGCGGCCAG
>CAZXMG010000200.1:0-5110 GCA_964641275.1 uncultured Polyangiaceae bacterium | reverse complement strand
CTTGCGGATCGTCTCGCGATACGCGACCTGCGGCTTGCCGACGTTCGCGTCGACCTTGAACTCGCGCAGCAACCGATCGACGATGATCTCGAGGTGCAACTCGCCCATGCCGGCGATGATGGTCTGGCCCGTCTCTTCGTTGGTGAAGGTGCGGAAGCTCGGGTCCTCGTAGGCGAGCTTCTGCAAGCTGATGCCGAGCTTGTCGAGATCGGCCTGGGTCTTGGGCTCGATCGCGATCGAGATCACCGGCTCGGGGAACTCCATCTTCTCGAGCACGATGGGGTGCTTCTCGTCGCACAACGTGTCGCCGGTGCGCGTGTCGCGCAGGCCCACCGCCGCGTAGATGTTGCCGGCGTAGCACACGTCGATCTCCTCGCGCTTGTTGGCGTGCATGCGCAAGATGCGACCGAAACGCTCGCGCTTGCCGCGCGTGGAGTTGAGCACGCTCGCGCCGTTCGAGACGGTGCCGGAGTACACGCGGAAGAAGGTGAGCGTGCCGAACGAGTCGTGCAGGATCTTGAAGGCGAGCGCGGCGAACGGCTGGTCGTCGCTGGCCTTGCGCTCCACCTCCGGGTGGTCTTTTTTGCTGGGGTTGATGCCCTTGACGGGGGGGATGTCGAGCGGCGACGGCAGGTAGTTGATCACCGCGTCGAGCAGCTGCTGCACACCCTTGTTCTTGAACGCCGAGCCGCACAGCACCGGCACGAACTTGAACTCGTTGGTGCCCTTGCGGATGGCGGCGTGGATCTCCGCGTCGGTGATCGAGGCGGAGTCGCCGGTCACGAACTTCTCCATCACGCTCTCGCTCACATCCGCGAGCACCTCGAGCATCTGGTCGCGCAGCTCGCGGCAGCGGCCCACGATGTCGGCCGGGACGTCGCGCCACTCGTACTTCATGCCCTTCGACTCTTCGTCGAAGAACGCGGCCTTCATGGTCACGATGTCGACCACGCCGCGGAACTGGTCCTCTTGCCCGACGGGGTACTGCAAGGCAACCGGCACCGCGCCGAGGCGCTCCTTGATCGAGGCCAGGCACATCTCGAAGTCGGCGCCGACCTTGTCCATCTTGTTGATGAAGGCGACGCGCGGCACGTGGTACTTGTCTGCCTGGCGCCACACCGTCTCGCTCTGCGGCTCGACGCCATTGCCGCCGTCGAACACGGCGACCGCGCCGTCGAGCACGCGCAGGCTGCGCTCGACCTCGATGGTGAAGTCCACGTGGCCGGGCGTGTCGATGATGTTGATGCGGTGAGAAATGCCCTTGAACGGGCCTTCCTCGGGCTTCCAGTAGCAGTTGGTCGCGGCCGAGGTGATCGTGATGCCACGCTCTTGCTCCTGGACCATGTAGTCCATGGTCGCGGCGCCCTGGTGCACCTCACCCATCTTGTGGTTGACGCCCGTGTAGTAGAGGACGCGCTCGGTCGTCGTCGTCTTGCCCGCGTCGATGTGAGCCATGATCCCGATGTTTCGGGTCCTTTCGAGGCTGTAATCGCGGGCCATGGTGGGGGGTCTTCGGGGGGGTGGGCGAGAGGGAGGGACTCGCAGATGCTCGGCCTGTGGAAACACAAGACCCCCTCCGGTCCGTTCCGCGTC
The DNA here is from genome assembly GCA_964641275.1 of uncultured Polyangiaceae bacterium. Lineage (GTDB taxonomy): Bacteria > Myxococcota_A > Polyangia > Polyangiales > Polyangiaceae > Xiheicaenibacterium. The sequence goes on along the minus strand of CAZXMG010000200.1, from coordinate 3,517 downwards.
GATCTTGATCGGCGCTTGGCTCGCCGCAGTTTGGCGAGCGCTCGGGGAACCCGGAGAGGGCTCGGGGTACGTCGGTGCCTCGTTTTCCGAGGCGTGGCGCGTAACCCGATCCTTATGTCGGCTTCGTCATCGCGGTAGGCTGGCTCCAGTGGCCTTGGGGGGCCGTGGGGGCGCGCACTATACCCGGCCGAGCTTTTCTGTCAACGCGCACCTACATCCGGGGGCAGGTCGGCCACCCAGAGATCCCCGACCCAGCGCGTGCGCAGGATGTGAAGCGCGCCGTCGCTGCCGAACAGGGGCCGGACGAGCTCGTCGCCTCCCATGGTGAGCACCTTCTCGATGCGACCGCTCGCGCGATCGACCAGCGCGACCTCGGTGCCGTTGCGCGCGACCGCCACCTTCGCCCCATCCGGAGAGACCGCGGCCCGCTCGTAGCGCCCCGGCCCCAGCAGAGGAGAGAGCGGGCGCGCTGCGCGTGTGGTCGGGTCCCAGACCATGGGTTGGCTGCTGCCTCCAGCGAGCTCGAAGAACAACAGCTCGTCTCCCGGGAGCGCGACGGGCCTGCCTCCGAACGCTCCCGTCGCCACCGCGACGCCGCCCGCGAGCGGGACGCGGAAGACCTGCGCCTGATTGCCGTCGCGGCGGCTGAACAGCACGTGGTCGCCGTCCCAGGTCAGGGCCGGCTCCGCGTCACCGGCCCGGACCGTCAACGCGCGCTCGGCGCCGGCCCCACCTCCCTCCAGGACTCTGAGCCCGGCGGTGGTCGTCAGCACGATCTCGTTGCCCGACGGCGACGCCGCGACCCCCGACGCCGCGACGGCCTGCGAGACGATCCGCGCGTCGCTGGCGTTCTTGGGATCGAGCAACCACAGCTTGATCGTGCCGTCGCGGTTCGAGAGCGCGATCAACTTTCCTTGCGGCATCGCCGCGTAGTCCATGTCCTCCCAGGCCTGCGCCACGGGGGAGCTGGCGTCGCTGAGCGGCGTCACGTTGGCGAAGCCACGGCAGGTGGACCACACCACGCGCCGCCCATCTGCCGAAAACGAGAGCCCCTTGCCAGGAACGATGCCGCTCTCCGTCAAGCGCGTGAGCGCCCCCGTCTCTCGCCCGATCGCGACCAGCTCGACCGCCGCCGGCAGCTGCAGCCCCGTGACGATCATCTCCCCGCCCCGCGCAAAGCTCAGCACCTCTTCCGTGGGCTCCGACAGCAGCGTGCGCCACACCCGCGCGCCGGGCTGGCCCGTCGCGAAGCCGAGGCCACCCGCGCCGCCATCGAGGAACGGCACGAACACAGCCGCGAGCTCCGAGCCGTTCGGGGACGACACCACGCGCCAGGCTTGTTTGCCTTCGGGCAGGGTCAGCTGCTCGCGCACTTGCCCGCTGGCTGCGTCCACGCGAGACGGACGTCCCGACTCGCCGGCCCACACCTCGGCGCCCTGCCGCGTGAACGAGGGCCGCAGCTGGCCACCGAGCAGAAGTCGAGGCTCCGAAGGCGGGTCCAGATCCATCACGTAAGTCGCCATCCGCTCGGCGCCCGCGCGCAGGAAGGCGACCCGTTTGCCATCGGCCGACACGCTCGCGGCGAAGTCCCAGCCTGGCGAGCTGGTGAGCTGGCGCTGCTCGCCGCTGTCCACGTCGATCACGAACAAGTGCGACTTCGGGCCGATCGAGCCGTCGAACAACACGCGGGTACCGCCTGGCAAAAAGCTCGGGAACTCTTCGCACCCGTCGGCGAACGTGAGTCGCCTGTGCCCCGTCGCCGCCAAACGAAATGGCGGCGGCGCCGCAGGCGCGTCGACGCTCGCGCTCGGCTCGGGCGCCTCAGGCGAGCTGGTCCCGGAGACGGGTGGACGCAAGAGGACCATGAGCCCGACCGCCACCACCGCCGATCCGAGCGCGGCCGCTGCTCCCCAGCGCAGCGCCTTGCTGCGAGCGCGCCGCGAGATCGCCGCGCGCGATTGAGGGCCCGCGACAGGTTTGGGAGAGAGCGCGCTCAGCACCTCCGCGCCGTCGCGGTAGCGCTCGTGCGCCTGTCGCGCGAGGCAGCGATCGATCACCGCAGAGAGCAGCGGGCCCAAGTCGGGCCGCAGCGACGAGATCGCCGGAGCGTCTTCGTTCGTGCGGCGCCGCGCGATGGCTGGCAGCGTCGCGTCGGCGTGGGGCACCTGACCCGTCGCGACCTCGAACAAGATCAAGCCGAGCGCGTACACGTCGACGACCGGCCCCGCCGCGGTCTTGCCCTCGAGCTGCTCTGGCGACATGTACAGCGGCGTGCCGACCAACGCGCCCTCGTGCGTCGCGGCCAACCCACGCGGCGACGTCGACGCGCCGTCCTGCCGCGAATGGCGCTGGCCATGCGCGCGGGAGATGCCGAAGTCGGAGATCACTGGGCGCCCGCCGCCTCGCAAGAGCACGTTGGCAGGCTTCAGATCGCGATGAGTGACCCCGGCGTCGTGCGCCGCCGCGAGCGCGGCCGCCATCTCGCGCGCGAGCAGCAGGATCTCGTCCGCGCTCCATCGCACCCCCGACTCGATGCGCGCTTCCAAGCTGGTGCCATCCACGTATTCCATCGACAGCGCCCAGCGGCCATCGAGCTCGACCAGGTCGTGCAGGCGCACGATGCCGGGGTGGGTGATGCGCCGGGCCATGCCGAGCTCCCTCCGCAAACGAGCCAGGTCCTCGCTGCCGACCGACACGTTCTCGAGCACCTTGAGCGCGACAACCTCCTCGGCGTGGCGATCGAACGCGAGGTACACCGCCCCCTCGCCGCCTCGGCCTAGCTCGCGGCGAATCTCATAGCGAGAGCCGGCAGGCGCCGCGCCGCTCGGCGTGGGCGCCGGCACGGTGCGATCGGTCTCCCCTGGATCCGTTCGCACCGTGCGCGCCGACGCGAGCTCGTCGTCGGAGTGGGGGGGCCGCGCCACGGGGCAGAGTCTAGCCGACCCTCCGCGCGATGCAGCGTATGCTGCGCGACGGGAGCGGATCGATGAGCCACGGCGAAGATCGGCAAGCCATCCTCGCGCGGCGCGCACTGCTGGTGGGTGTGGCGCTCACCCAGCTCACCACGGGGTGCGCGGAGCGCGAGCGGGCGTCCTCTGCACCAACCCACGGCCAGCAGCCGAAACAGGTGCCCTCGGCGAACAGCGCCAGCTCGGCGCACGCGTCAGACGATCGCGACAGCGACGGCGACGGCGTCCCGGACCGCGACGACCGCTGCCCTGAGCAGCCCGGACCACGCGACAGCTGGAGCGGACGGGGCTGTCGACCCAGCCCCTGCCTCTCGGTCGCGCGCGACCTGAAGATCCTGGAGCGCTTGGAGCTCACCCGCGGTTCGAGCGCGATCCCAGCCGCGAGCACGCCGATCTTGGATCTGATCGTGAAGGTGATGAGCGAGCACCCTGATCTGACCGTCACGGTGGTCGGGGAGTGCGCCGAACGAGAGCCCGTCGCGCTCTCGCTCGAACGCGCCAACAAGGCACGAAGCGCGCTCGAGCAGCGAGGAGTCGAGGCGGCGAGG
>CAZXMG010000199.1:0-5202 GCA_964641275.1 uncultured Polyangiaceae bacterium | reverse complement strand
CGCCGCTGGGAGAAAGCGCAGAGAAGCTTTCGCTGGCGGTCATCCACGGGCTCACGGAGGAGCAGCGAGCGCTGCTCGCGGCGCTCCAGGTGCTGGATGGAGACGGAGAGCCAGCGCTGCTCGCGCGCGTCGCTGGGCTCACTCCCCAAGCCGCGGAAGCGGGTCTCGAGGCGCTCGAGCGCGCGGGGCTCGGCCGGAAGGACGAGAGCGGCAAGCTCGCGGTAGCGAGCGCGTACCGGGAAGCCGCGTACGGCGCGGCCGCGTCGCGCCACGTCGAGCTGCACTTGGCGGCGGCAGAGCTGCTCGCTTCGTCAGCTCGCGACGGCGCGACGTGGGCACGCGCGGGGGAGCACTATCAACGTGCCGGGCAGCCCGAGTCTAGCGCCGCCGCGTTCGCCGAAGCCGCCCGCGCCTTCGACCAGGTGGGTCTGCTCGAACAGGCGCTGCTGCTGTTCGCCCGGGCGCTGCCCGGGCTTGCCGATCCGTTGGCCGCCTCTCGTGCGCTGGACGCCCTGGCCGATCTAGGCGGCCGAACGGATCTCGCCGCGAGCGATCTCGAGGAGGGGCTGGGGCACGCGCTCGCCCTCGCGGATCGAACGCTCGACAAGAGCACGCGGATCCTGCTGCGGTGCCGCTTGGCCGTCGCATTCGTGCGCGAGCGCGCCGGGGTGCTGTCGCACGTGTTGCTCGATCAGGCCGAGGCCGAGAGCGAGCCAACGCTCTCCGCCGCCGTGGTTCAGGCGCGACTCACCATCGCGGCACGAGCGCGCGAGCCGTTGCGTGCGGTGGAGGCCCTGTCGGCGTTCGAGGGCCAGGTCCGTCGAGCGTCCACGCCGCCGCTCGGAGTTTGGCTCGACGCGGTCGAAGTCGCTCTGCTCGCCGGGCGCAGCGCGCTCGCGCGCACATTGCTCGAAGCTGCTCCCGAAGCGGATGCGACCATCCCCGATCGCGCTCGCGTGCACGCGAGCTTTGCGGCCGTGGCGCTCGCGAACCACGAGCTCGCCGAGGCCGCGACGATGTTCGAGAAGGCCGCTGATCTCGCGCGCCTCGGCGGGGCGCAGTCGCTCCTGGCTCGGATCAGCTTGGCGCGCGGGCAGATCGAGCTCGACCAATCTGGGGGCGATCGTGCGCTCGCGTTCGCGCGCCTTTCGGACGCCGTCGACCATGCGAGAGCGTCGAACGACTCGGCCTCGCTCGATCTAGCGTTGTCGGAGCTCGAGGCCCTCGAGCGAGGGCCGGCCGCGCGCGCCTCGATCGAGCGGCGCGCGGAGCGTGCTCAAGCCGAAGGGCGATCGCACGACGCGCTTCGGCTGCTGGCTGTGGTCGCACGGCGCTTGTACGGCCGCGACCAGCCGGCGCTCCAGGCGCTCGCGGAGCGTGCTCGCTCGCTCGGTCTGGATGGCCTGGCAGCGGCATTCGTGGCCTGAAGGCGCTATGCTCGGAGCGCCTTGAGCGATCGACAAGAGACCATCGAGCTGCTCTGGAAGCAGGTGCTCGAGGGCTGGGACGAGGAGAAACGTCACACCGCCCTGATCAGCTACTGCCGTGAAAACGATGTGCTCGGGGAGGCGGCCAGGCGCTACCGCGCAGTCGCCGAGGACTCTTCCGCGGGGGCCTACCGGTCCAGCGAGCAGCAACGAGCTGACGCGAAAAAGCACCTGAACGCCATCATCGCGTTGGCCATGGCCACCTTCGAGGCCCAACATCCGAAGACCGATCCCAAAGCGGCTTCCAAGTGGATCCGAGCCCTCGCGGTAGGCGTCTTCCTGGTCGTCGTGCTGGTGCTGGCGTTCACGCTGGCCGGCACGCCATCAGGCTCGGATTGAGCGAGCTCAGCCCTCGCTGAGCTTGCGTTCGAGCGCTTCGAGGTGCGCTCGCACCTGAGGGTCCGCCTCGCGCTGCGCCTCGATCTTGCGCACGGCGCTCATCACGGTCGTGTGATCGCGACCGCCGAACGCGCGCCCGAGCTCGGGGAAGCTGCACTTGAGCCGCTGCTTGCACAGGTACATCGCGACGTGCCGCGCGAAAGCGACCGTCTTGTGTCGATCCTTCGAAGTGAGATCGGTCGAGCGCAAATGGAAGTGATGGCACACCAGCCGCTGCACGTCCTCGACGCTCATCATCTGTGGCTTGACCGAGTTGGTGTGCGACAGCTCCTGCCGCGTGAACGACAGATCGACACGTTTGCCGGTGAGTGACGACTTGGCAGCCAGACGGATCAGCGTGCCCTCCAGCTCGCGCACGTTCGACCGAATGGTCTGCGCGAGGAACAGCGTCACGTCGTCGTCCATGTCGATCCCTTCGAGCGCGGCCTTGTGGCGCAAGATGGCGACTCGCGTCTCGAGCTCGGGCACCTGAATGTCGGCCACCAGCCCCCACGAGAACCGCGACACCAGGCGCTCTTCCATACGCTCGAGGTTCTGCGGGTACTTGTCGCTGGTCACCACGATCTGGCGATCTTGTCCGTGCAGCGCGTTGAACGTGTGGAAGAACTCCTCCTGCGTTTGCTCGCGGCCGGCCAGGAACTGGATGTCGTCCACGAGCAGGAGATCGCACTGGGAGCGGTAGCGCGCGCGGAATTCGTCCATCTTCTGGTGCTGGATGGCGTGGATGAACTCGTTCGTGAAGCGCTCGGCGGAAACGTAGACCACGCGCGCGTTCGGCCGCTCGCTCAACATGCGATGGGCGATCGCTTGCATCAGGTGGGTCTTGCCCAGGCCGGTCCCACCGCACATGAACAGCGGGTTGTAGCGGCGCCCACCGCCCCCGGCGGCGGCCACGGCGGCAGCATGCGCCAGCTGGTTCGACGGGCCCACGACGAAGCTCGCGAAGGTCTGCTTGGAGTTGAGATCCGCGAAGGTCACGCAGTGAGGGGCAGAGCGAACTCGGCGCTCGTTGGCGTCTCCTGCGTGGGGCGGCTGCGACTGATCTCGCCGCGGCTCGGGAGCGAGCGCCATGGCCCGCGGTCGGATGGGGGGGAACTGCACGCCGACGCTGCCGCCCGGCCCGGCGACCAGCGGCGCAGAGATCGGGGCGGAGAGGTCCGCGTCGAGCACCCACGCCACTTGGATCGATTGGCCGGTCGCTGCGCGCAGGTGCGCCTTGATGTGCGGTAGGAAGTTGGCGTCGACCCACTCCTGCACGAACTCGTTCGCGGCCCGCAGGCTGAGCACTCCATCGGTGAGGTCGTCGAGCTGCACGCCCGCGAACCACGTGTCGAAGGTGGCCGGTGACAGCGCTCGCGTGTGCGCGACCGCTTCGTCGAAGGCCTTTCTTGCGTTGGACTTTCCGATCATGCTCGCCATGCCGAGGTGGGTTCGCGGAGAAACGTGGGGCGCGATGAGGTGCCGGGCTCAGACCCGGAACGCCGGTGAACAGCAGAAGTCAGCCGATTCGGACGGACTGGTGCGCGCGAGGAGAGACTTTCCCCAGCTGAGGCGGCCGGGTACCACGCTCGAACAAGCTGATGTCATTCAGTTTTCGCTGGTCTTCCAACGCGGCAGACGAAGGTTTGAACAGCTTTTCCACAGGCGACTCCCCACCCCGGCCGTAGAACATCGCGCTCGATGCACAGCCAGGTCCTAAGATGGCCCCGTCGAAGACCGAGCCAACCCCACTCGTGTGGGACAGACGCCCGGCGACCTTCGATTCGGGTCAGGTCAGCGGGGCCAAACTTCACCGCGCCGACACCTTTCGGAGGTACCACTGAGACAGACCGGGCGACAATCCTGATCTTGCCAGGTTTCCACAAGTTACCGAATTTGTTTGAGGATTTTCTTTCTTGAGGGCGCTGGCGCGGCGCGTACGACGAACCCGAAAGGATGCGGCGCGTCGACCTCCTCGAGGCGGTCGCAAGGCGCTGCTCGGAAGAGCGTCAATTCGCGCCGTTTGGAGCGCGTCGCGCACGCTTCCGCACCAAATCCGCAGCGGACCTTCGTCAAGAAAGAAATAATCCAATAATTCCATTGATATGAGCGCTTTCTGCCAGCGCTGCGCGAGCTGGGAAGTTGGCCCGCGGCCTCGAGCTTCGTTAGCCGGGGCTGATGTTGCGCCCGCTTGTGTGCGTGTTGGGCTCGAGCTTGCTGCTCGCGATGGCGAGCGTGGCGACGGTTGCCCACGCCCAAGAGGAGTCGGGGGAGCGTAGCCCGCTCGTGACCGGCGACACTCCTTTGCCCTTCGGCTTCAACTACGGGGAGGTCGACACCACGCGCAGCGGGGCGCTCTCTGGCGCGCTGCGTGCGTCGGGCGCTGGCACCAGCTCCGTGTTCTTGAACCCGGCGGCGATGGCGCTCACTCGCGTCTACCACATCGAGGCGCTCGGCCAGGTCGTGCCCGAGTACGGCCGCCAAGTGTATGGCGGCGTGATCGTCGACTCGATCACCAACAAGCTCGCGGGTGGCGTGGCGGTCACGGGTGGCTTCCTGGACTCGTTCTCGGATCCGCTCACCTCGGTCGATCGGTCTTGGGTCGACGTCCGGCTCGCGCTCGCCTACCCGATCGTGGACGCGTTCAGCGTGGGGCTCGGTGGTCGCTACATGAAGCTCAACCAGAACGGTGTCGGTCCGCTCGGCAACAGCAAGGTGACCGGTGGTCTCAAGGACCCCGAGGGTGACGGCCGGCTCTCGATCCTCAACATCCCGACCTTCGACGCCGGCATCGGCATCAAGGCGGGAGACCTGGTGATGATCGGCATCTCGGGCCAAAATCTCACCTACGCAGACAACGCCATCCTGCCGACGACCATCGGCGGAGGGGTCGCGATCGCGCACACCGACTTCACGATCGAAGTGGACGGTGTCGCGGACTTCAACTCCTACGGCACGCCTACCGCGCGCGTGATGGGTGGCGGCGAGTACCTGCTTGTCGATCGGGTGCCTCTGCGCCTCGGCTACCGCTTCGATCAAGGCGCGGACTCCCACCAACTGTCGAGCGGATTGGGCTTCCTCTCCCCGGAATTCATGATCGAGGCCAGCGTGCGTCGAACGTTGGTGGGGCCGGAGATGACCGAGATCATCTTCGGCGCGGCGTACTTCCTGGAGTCGAGCGGGCTGACCGGGCGCGGCGACGAGATTCAGTAGCAGCGCCGCGCACGACGCGCTTCGGCGGTGTACCATCGGCGCGTGTTGAGCCTGCTGGTCGCCACCAGTCCTGCGTGGGCCGAACGAGCGTGCGCAGATCTCCCGCGCATCCTGCTCGATCACG
>CAZXMG010000198.1:0-5332 GCA_964641275.1 uncultured Polyangiaceae bacterium | reverse complement strand
CCTCATGCGGGACGGCCTTGGGCTCGGCAATGACGTGACTCGTCGAACGGATACGGTCGTCTCGGGTCCGCGCCCCTATTTCCCGTATTTGGTCGGGTGCAAGCTCGTGCGGCTCTGACGCGCGAGCAAGAACGGGGTGCGGCACCGCACGCTCCTCGAGGGCGTAGCGCGGAGCGCAAGCCCGAGCTCCGGGCACAGCGGGCGAGGGAGGCTCAGTCGGCGACCCGCGTCGCGGCGAGCCGATCGAGCGCCGCGCAAGTGGTCGACACCGTCTTCTTCTCTGCGTCGACGCTGGTGCAGTCGGAGACCAGCGGGGCCTGGAACGGGGCGTACACCTCGGTGCGGCTCTCGAGCGTGGCGCTGGTGCCCGAGAGCTCCAGCGTGTGGGTGATGCGCTTCAGCCCCGTGCACTGCCCCGCTTGGTAGTTGCCGATCGCGTCTTTGCTGCTGCCTTCGAGCTTGGTGCCAGTGGCCTTGTCGAACTTGGCGTACTTGTGGCCGCTGATCGACTCGCCCTTCTCCACCGCCGCACGCGTCTGCTTGCACGACTCGATGCCAGAGCATCCCAGCACAACCCACGTGTTGGCGGGACCGCGCGCCACGACGAAGTGCGAGCTCTTGGAGGCGATCTTGGAGAGGCCGCTCTCGTCGCAGGCGCTCGCGTTGCTCCTGTGGTCGTCCAGCGAATAGGTGCCCTCCGGCTGGGGTGGGCCGTCGCTCTTCGCCGAGCCCGACCCTGCGCCAGGGTTCCCGTCCCCACACGCGGACAGCAGCGAGATCGAGGCCAACCACACGGAGGCGCGCGGGTCCATGCGCGATCCCATGTATCATGTCGTGTGGACGGACGGCGCGCCCACGTTTGCGCCCTACAGCTTGCGGCCCTTGAGCACGGTGCGCTCCTCTTCGACCTCTTCGAGCGACTCGGTGCTGATCACGAGGTGCGCCTGGTTGGTCTGGCCGATGGCGTCCCAGGCCTGGCCCATGAACGAGATGCTGCCGACGCCGGCCGGCTGCACGTAGAAGTTGCCGCTGCCGAGGAAGCGCACGCGCGGCGGCTCGGGCTCGCGGCTGTTGTTGCCGGGGAAGGGATCGGGTGGGGTCGCGAAGCGGCCGCCCTGGACCACCGGATCCATCAGCGGCTCGGGCCCACGCAGCGAGAACTCCATGCTGGAGCCCTCCTCGAAGCTCACCTGCAGCGCCGTGTCCGACACGCCGACGATGACGCCTGGGGTGTGCTCCTCGATCACGACCTCTTCGATCTGCTTGCCGGCGATGACGAGCAGCTTGTGCCCGGTGGTGACCTGGCGGCCGCCGCGCTCGACCTCACGCCGCAGCGTGATGGTGTGCGAGTTGTAGAACTGGAGGTTCTTCAGGTCGCCGGCTTGCAGGTTGTGCTGATCACGCAGCTCCTGCGTGAACGGCACGTACGAGGCGCAGCCGGCAGCGGTGGACAGGGCAAAGGCGCTTGCGAACAGGAGGGCCGAGCGGGACATGTTGGAGGGGGAACGTAGCAGAGCTTGTCGCCTTACAGCCCCCACCCGAAGGTCTGGCCGGCCAGGGGGGTGGTAGGCTGCGCCCGCCATGACCAGCCCCTTTTTGATCGAGACCGAAGGCCACACCGCCACCCTGTTTCTGAACAATCCCGACCGGCGCAACGCGATGGGCCCGGAGTTCTTCGACGAGCTGGGGGAGGTGGTGGCCAAGCTGGACGCGGATCCAGAGGTGCGGGCGGTGGTGCTGGCGGCCAAGGGCCCGCACTTCTCGACCGGCCTGGACCTCTTGCGCATGGCGCCGGCCGTGGGGCCCGCCATGCTCGAGGGCGGCCTGGCCAAGGAGCGCAACGATCTGTGGAAGACGATCGAGCGCATGCGCCGCGGCTTCGACGCGATCGCCAGCAGCAACAAGCCGTTCCTCGCGGCCGTCCACGGCTGGTGCATCGGCGGCGGCCTCGACCTGATCGCGGCGTGCGACATCCGACTGGCCAGCGAGGACGCCAAGATCAGCCTGCGCGAGACCAAGATCGCCATCGTCGCCGACATGGGCTCGCTCGAGCGCCTGGTCGGCATCGTCGGGCGCGGGCACCTGCGCGAGCTCGCGCTCACCGGCCGGGACATCGACGCCGCCCGCGCCCTGCGCATCGGTCTCGTGAACGACACGTATCCGAGCGCCGAGGCGACGCTGGCGGCCGCGCGCACGTTGGCCGCCGAGATCGCCGCCAACGCGCCGCTGGTGGTGCAGGGCACCAAAGAGGTGCTGCGCGTCGGCGAGCAACACGGCGAGGCCATCGGCCTGCGTTATGCAGCGCTGTGGAACGCCGCCCACCTCGCCAGCCACGATCTGCGCGAGGCCATGGGCGCGTTCGTCGAGAAGCGCAAGCCCGTCTTCACGGGCACCTGAGCTCGTCCCGTCGCGCGTCGTCCCCACTCGCCGCCGCGTCGTCGGCGTCGTGGTCGCGTCTTGACCAGGCACCATCAAAGAGGAAGCCCGAGCTCGTGGGGGCGACTCGCTCGCTCCTGCCAGCGCTTCCTCGCTTCCCTCAGATCAGATCCGGCAGCGCCGCTCCTTCGAGATCTCCCTCGCGACGAGACGGCACCCGGGCGCGCGCGCCGCGGCGCGCGCCCGAGTGCGCGAGTCTCTCGTGCGGCGATCGGGGCCGCGCGCCGGCGAGCATCGGGCCCTTGGTGCCGAACACTGGCGCTCAGCTGCGGCGACGCGAGGGAGCGCCCTCGGCGCGACCGACCTCGCCGTCTGCTGCAGCGCGCGGTTCGGCGGGGGTGGGAGAGGGTGCGGTGACGACCACAGGCGCACTACCTCGTCGGGGAAGGCCGAGCTGGGAACGCCACCGTCTACCCCCACTTCCTGTCCCACCGCTTCAAGGCCTTCTTGTCTGGAAGCTTGAGCTCAGGCACTGGAGGCGGCGGAATGTCGACGGGGCCAACATCTGCCATCGTGATGCGGCCCTTGAGCGTCTCTTCCAAGAGACCCATCAGCATTCCGTAGACCACCCAGTGGTCCATCGGGCTCCGATCGTAGACGTGCTTCTCGAAGATGGTGCGAATCATGGGTGAGGTACAGCGCTGGTCCCAGGCTTTCCTCAACAATGCGTTCGCCCTGGGTGCAACCCGTGGCGAGCCCGGGTGATCGTGTGGTGGTCGCCACGGCCGGAGCCTGAACAGCCTCTCGGTTCGCTCGCTAGCCTTGAGCCGCTCCACCCACAGCTGATCGGGGGCAAGGTTGATCATGTCTTCAACTTCGGTCGGGGTCCTCGCAGCGCTTCATGGTTGGCTTGGAACTACGGCTGCCGCCGTCCGGGGGACGTGTTGCCAATGACGCTATCGGGCTCATGTTTTGGGCCTCGTCTCTACGATGTCCGGGGTCTGATCGGTTGCTTGGGCAGTACATGGATCATTGTGGGGTCGTCTGGACCAACGCTATGCCAACTGCCTTCCTTATGAGGGTGTCGTTGCCATCGTTTGGAAGCCAACCTTTCGGAGGTCGAACATGATCGCAGAGCGCCGCCGGAAGTCTGCTTACCCAGCCGATGTCCGCGCCTCCACAGGGGACGTCATGCATGACGTGGGCCTGCCAATCAGCAAACGCACCTGCCGTGCGAGACTGAACCCTGAAGCCCACACCCCATCCCTGAGGTAGATCAGCAATCAAGTGCCGCGCCAGGCTGTCCGCGGCTCCCGAAACAAAGTCGCCCTTCGCCGCCCACTCGGACAGGTGAAGGATCTCCAATTGGGCCGGCGCACACCCAAGCTCCGCTCCGAGAGCCTGATAAGTCCGGCCAGGGTTCACGTTCATGAAGGCGATTGTCGAATCAAATCCGCGCTCTGTCAGTGCCTTGGAAAGAAGGCTGCGCCAGTCGCCTGCCCAGATCGGGTTCATCGCTGCTTCTCATATGGGCGCGCTTTCACGCCTTGAAGTCCCGCTTCCCGTCGTAGCTTCGCGCCGACGCCCAAGATTTCGCGTACACTCAACGAGCGTCCAAGGATCGCCTCGCGACCCAGCAATCGTGACATGATCTGATTGTTCCACCAACCACCGCCTTTGCCTTTTCCACCGGCATAGTGAATCGCCGAGTGGGTGCCCTCATCCAGCTGTAAAACATAGCGATCGATATCCACGCCACGCCTAGCAAACCACTCTTTGAACGCTTGCGGAAAAACGTGATGCTGAGGCGCTGCCCTTAGCAAACCGTGGCCATGTCCGATTTCAAGCGGAACATCTCGCGGTTCGGGAACGTCGCCCAGGATGGCATTTCCCCGTCCTGGTGCTCTGCCGCCACCTCTTGAGAACGCATTGAGGACGTCGTCGAAAACGCCCTTCGCTCCCTTGGCGACGTCGTCTGCGACCCCCCGCCATCCTGAGCCCGCGTCTCCAGCAACGTCTGCCAATTTCGACGGCACGCCAGCAGCCATCGCGGGCCGCAATCCGCCGCCCGTGTCCACGCCGGCAGCAGCATCGACCAGGAACTTGGCGATGCCGGGGCCGGCCGTCTGTGCCTGGAACCATAGGACGCGACCAAGCTGCGACAGCGTGTACCCGCCACCCGCAACCGCCCCCTCACCCGCCACAACGACCGGTGCCGCGGCCCCGGCAAGAGCAGCCCCGAATCCGGTGGCAACAAGGATGGCGTCCTTTTCGCTCCAGGTGACGGTCTCGGTTGGAAAGCGGGGCGGTCCCCCATGGCTGCCGAGATAGTCGGGGGGAGCGCCACCCGACCCCGGTTCCGCTTTCCACCCGGCTGGAAGGTCCGGTTCCGGCACCGCCTCTCCCTCAGGAGGACTGTCGTCCCAGCACATGTCCTCGCAGATGGCCGTGTCGTCGTTGACAGCCGCTTTGGGAGGGCTGGGTTGGAGCCCTGTGGGGTCGACGTAGTTGACCGGCGACCCCCGCACATAGTTGTACAGCCCCGGCCCATCCGCCCCGATGCCGAGCGGATCCGCCGATGTCCACCGGCCGAGCCAGGCCGCTAGATACCTGGCCCCGTAATAGTAGAGCCCCGTCTCTTCGTCCCGCTCCTTGCCGTTGTACCTGTACCTGCGCGCAGAGACGTCGATGCTGCCGCTAGCTGACCGGTAAGTCGAGCTCCCGTATGGGCTCGTCTCCTCATAGGAGATAACCGCCCCAGTCTCGGTGCACTCCACCACCGCCGACCCGAGATGGTTGCCGAGCTGGTACCTGATCTTGTCGACCGGCGTGCCGATGGTCGATCCACCCTCGATGGTCTTGGTCTCGACCATGGCGATGCGCTGGGCGTCGTCCATGACGTGCAGCGTGTGCCGCTCGAACTGCACGCCGCTGGAGGTGCGCTCGCGGTAGATCT
>CAZXMG010000197.1:0-5399 GCA_964641275.1 uncultured Polyangiaceae bacterium | reverse complement strand
GCCGCGCAAACACTGCGGTTCAAATGAGGGAGAACTCGGCCTCGCCGGCTGGGACGTGGTGAGCTACTCGGGGTGACTGGAGCGCTCCTGCTCGCGCCAGCCGCGTGGTGCATCCCGCTCGTGGTACCCTCCTCGGAGAGCCGCAAGCAGTCGCGCTTCTGCGACAATGTTGGCAACCGAGCGCCGGATCGGATCGCTCTACGCACTACTCAGCCAACTTCTTGCTTCGTTCGGCCACAGCCTTCCTGCCGTAGCGATCCCGAGCGGCGCCATTGGCGCAGAAGCACTGCCAACAGTAGAGCGCCACCTCTCTGGAAGACCACTCCCTCGGGACTGGCATGGCGTCCTCGAAGCGGTCGGAGGCGTCGAGGACATGGCCCACGACGTCGAGCGCGTCCGACAACCGGGCGGGCGACGGACTCCGAGCCACCTGGAGCAACTGCGGCGCAGAGGCGAAGAACTCGGGAAAACTCTGCATCACTTCTCCTATCATGTGCTGCTCCGCGAACGGCATCGAGGCGTCGAAGTGCAGTACGGTGGAGACCACATGACCAACGAGGTAGCAGCCAGGGTCAGCCCAAAATGCCCTCTGCAGCTCGAAGACGATGTCTCGTTGGTCTGCGGCGCTTAGTCCCAAGAAGTCCGTCGTGAAGCCATACAGAGACCGCATTGTGAGCGGCCCGCGAAATGCGTCTACTCGACCCTGGAGCGCTTGCAATGTGACGACCGGCGGATCCGCGAAGGAGTTCTTCATGCTGAGGTTGAAGCCCTGAAGTTGGCTCGATCCGATGGCCCCATCAAACGGCGGAAGTCGAAGAAGTGTGCGGGCAATGACTCTGCCCGCAGCCCACAATGCGAAGCGTCCATCAGGCAGCGAGTCGGTGTACAGCCTCAGCATTCCTGCGCCTCGCATGCGTCTTGACAGTCGTCCAGATCCTGCGGGTCTCGCTCAAGCGATCCCGTGCAGACGCCATCGGCGCCCCCCGGCTCAGTGATTCTCCAGCAAGCTTCCTGGCAACACTTGACGCAGCTGATTCGGACACCCCAGTGGCAACCAGCGAACGCGTCGGCCTTCCCGGTTGTCCGGATCTGCTCCTGCGCCTCATCCCAGTGGCTTCGCTGAAGCTGCTCGAATAAGGCAGCATCGTCGGTGCCCCATTCGGTGGCACCGTCACTGGTCGGCAAGTCGACGAGCGCACCGATAGGCACGTTGTAGGAGACGACGCGTCGGCCAGCTGAAACGACTGCGTAGACCCGCCAGCCAAAGAACAGCAGGGCCGGAATGGCGTATCGCCCATTCGGATCGATGAACGTGGTGGGGTTGCTGTTCCCGTACTCGAATCGGTGCGGCGCCCATTGGACGCCAACGAGGTCCTTCGCCGTCCACCGCCCGACCTGGGCGTCGTAGTCGCGCGCCCCAAACCGCACGAGGCCCGTGTCCGGGTCGTAGAGCCCACCCGCAAAGCCAAACGGCTGGAAGCCCGGTGCCGTGTCGAGTAGCACGCGACCCCAAGCGTCGTACGCGATCTCCTGCGCGATCACGCTGCTCGCCACGTCGACCACTTGCCGCACCGAGCCGAGGTGGTCCTTCACCAACCGGTACGTCGCCGTCGCGGTGACCATGAGCTCCGGCACGTTGACGCCCTCTGCGTACACGAATCGCGCGACCACGTTGCCCGCGCCGTCGAGCTCCGCGACCGGCTGCAGCGCGCCGCGCCAGAGCCAAGCGCGTTCGAGCACGCCGTTGTACAGCTTGCCAACGCGGCGACCTTGGCCGTCCACGAGGTAGCTCACGATGTCGCCGTTGGGCAGCACGACCTCGCGCAGGTTGCCGACGGCGTCGTACTCGTGGTCCCAGCTCTCGTTGGTGGCGGCGTTGGTCTTGTTGAGCAGCTCGCCGTTGAGCGTGTAGCTGAAGACGAGATTCCCATAGCTCTCGAGCCGATCCTGGTCGTCGACCGTCGCCGCGAAGGTGCCGCTCGCGTTGAGCGAGGAGATGCGATTGCCGTTGGGGTCGTAGGCGTAGCTCTCGACGAGGTCGCCGTCTTCGGTGACCGTGGTCAACCTGCCCGCTGCGTCGTAGCCGTACGCAGTCACGACGCCGTTCTCGGTCTTCTCGGTGATGCGACCGAGGTCGTCGCGCACGTAGCTGAAGCTCAGCAGCGGCGACCCACTCACCGTGGTGGCCAACGCCGACAGCTCGCCATACTCGGAGTAGCTGCGCGTCTCGACGACGTTGCCGCCGGTTGAGCTGGTGATGCGCCCGCTGTCGGGGTCGCGCGTGAGCGTGAGGCCATTGGCGCTCAGGAGCAGCGAGTCAGGGTCAAACGAGAACGCAGCGGGCCACGCGCCGTTGACGGTCTCGTTGATCACGCGGAAGTCGGTGTCGTGGCTCCACGCCACGGTGCCGTTGACCGATCCGCTGAAGGTCACGCTCTTCCGCAGCGCGCCGTCGTACGTCATGCTCAGCGTGACGCCGCTCGGGCCGGTGACGCTGCTCACGCGCCCGGTGGTCGGCGAGTACGTGCGCGAGATCGAACCGCTCGGAAACGTGACGGCGCTCAACCTGCCAGCGAAGTCATAGGAGTAGTCCACGGCACGGGGCCCAGGCTGCTGCACGAGGTCGAGCTTGCGGTCGAGATCGTACGTGTACTGGGTCTCGGTGTTGCCCTGGGCGATGGCTGGCGGCGCGTAGCCGCCCATCTCTTCGATCGCGTTGTAGGTCATCGCATGCGTCGGCTTGCCGGGGGGAGTCACTGCTGTCGTGTGCCCTTCGCCGTCGTAACCGAACGCCATCACTTCGAGGTCGGGACGTGTTTCAGAGAGCACGTCGCCGCGGACGTTGCGGGCGAAGCTCGTGAGCTGGTCGAGAGGATCGCTGACGCTCGCGAGCAGGCCGTCCGCTCCGTAGCTGCGCACGGTGCTTCGCGTGCCCTGCGCGGTGCTGAGCAAGCGACCCTGCGTGTCATAGGAGAAGAAGATCGAGGCGTCGTCGGGGGGATCGATCTGCACGAGCTTGCCCTGCGCGTCGAACAAGCGCGACACGGTCCTTCCGGCAGGGGTGGTGGTCGTCTCCACGCGGGTGGCGAAATTGTAGCTCGTGGTGCTGGTGCGTCCATTGAGCGTGTGGGAGGCGGTCCACGAGGTGGCAGAGAACGGGTCGCCGGCCAGGGGGATCACGGCGCTGCGCGTGGCGGTCTCTGTGCGGGTGAGGCCGCTGAGGAGCTTGATGGTGACGAGCTCGGGGTAGCTGGATCGCATGCCGAAGCGGGGATCGGCTGCCATCTGGACGGTGGTGATGGTGCCGTCGGGAGCGGTGGTGACGTAGCGGTCGGCGGAGGTGCGGGTGCGGAGCTGGGTGAGGCCGTTGGGGATCATGCTCCCACTCGCTGGTGCTCGGCGCTGCGCGCCTCCGCTCCATCGTTCTCCCTCAAATTCGTCCTCGGTTTGCGCGCAAAGCCGCGCAAACACTGCGGTGCAAATGAGGGAGAACTCGGCCTCGCCGGCTGGGACGTGGTGCGCTGCTTGGGGTGACTGGGGCGCTCCTGCTCGCGCCAGCCGCATCGCGCATCCCGCTCGAGGTGGGAGCGCGATTCGAGCCTGCGCACGCAGGCGTGTGGTGGCGCACGCGCACCTCGGCTCGAGCTCGGCCGAGAGGACCGGGCTTGCTCGCCCCTGGGGCGCACACGTCGCGCCTCGCTCCCGGGTGCGCACTGGGTGCGGCGCTCTGACGGCGCGGTGGCCGAACGCCCGAGGGACCCGGGAGCGCGTCACGCCGTCTGCGCCTGTGGGGGCGAAGCCCGGCCCCCTCGGCCGAGCTCTCGGAGATCCCATGCGTCGTGCTCACTCTCGGCATCGTACAGCGGTCTTGGCGGAGCGCGCTGCCAGCATGCGGGCGGCGCCCACACTCACGGAGCTCATCTTGTGGCAGGGCCTTCGTGGCTCACAGCTGGGCGTCGGCTTTCGGCGCCAGGTGGTGCTGGGCCGGTACGTGGCAGATTTCTTCGCGCCGTCGGTTGGTTTGGTGGTGGAGGTCGACGGCGGCTACCACGCGGACCCAGCTTGTGCGCGCGCTGACGCGCGCCGGGACCGGGATCTCAAGCGCATGGGGTACCGGGTGCTGCGGCTTCCGGCCACGCTGGTGCGGGACCAGCCGGAGCTGGCGCTCGCGATGGTGCGCGCTGCATGCACTGGCTGAGACCAACCGAGGGCAAGTTGCACAGGACTTGTGACAACGCCCGAGGTCTCTGACGCGCCCCCCTCGCAACGCGACTCGCGACCGACCCCTGCTACGCAGGCAGCCCGCGGTCGAAGCGATCAAGCGCCGATCGGAGTTCAGGATGCATCGCGGCAAGGCCGTCGAGGGCGCACCGGAACTCACTCGTGACGTCGTCTTCGCGCGCCATGAGCATAGGCAACTCTTCTGCGGCATCGAGCAACTTCGCCAGCTTCTCATGTGGTTCGCGCTCGAAAGCCATCGTTCGCGCGTAAACGAGAATCTCGTTTAGCGCGTAAAGAGCGTTCCTACCAAACGGTTCCCGAATCATTTGTCCTCCTCTTACTCGAACCCAACCTCATAGATCTTCGGACCTCGAGGGCCTTGCTGCACCTTGATAGCGGGCAACGGCTTTCCTTCAGTGGTGGCGCGGAAGATGCTTTCCCAACGCTGGAATTGCCGAGTGTCGCTGCTGACGTCAATGGCGCTCTTGAAGGGCGACCGCAGGCTGTCCAGGGGCAGCGTCAAGACCTTGCCTCCGGAGCCAACGACCTCCGCCCGGATGGTCGCATTCCCTGCCAGTTCCGCCGCCTTCGCCCGCCGAACCCCATCCAGGATCTCGAACGTCGTGCCTCCCGACGGGACGCGGCTGACCGATGGGCATGCGCGTGCCACGAGCGCGGCTTTCAGTGCTCGCGCTGCGAGCAATCCCGCCCCTTCGCCAGCCGCGATGTAGAGCACATCGGGATCGTCGTGGGACTCGACGGTGGTGGCGGTGAGGATCAGGAACAAGCCCCAGCCGAGCCCGACGAACACTGGGTTCTCGCCATCAACGTCGATGAACGTGCCCGGATTGTTGTTGGCGTACGCGTAGAACGACGGCCCACCCGCAAACCCGATCGGATCCTTGCTGGTCCAGCGCCCAACCTCGGCGTCGTAGTCGCGCGCGCCGAAGCGCACGAGCCCCGTGTCCGGATCGTAGAGCCCACCCGCGAAGCCAAACGGCTGGAAGCCCGGGTTGGTGTCGACGAGCACGCGGCCCCAGCTGTCGTAGACCAGCTCCTGGGCGATCGCGCCGGTGGCGACATCCACGACCATCCGCACGCTGCCGAGGTGATCCTTCACCAACCGATACGTCGCGCCGCTGGTGACGATCAGCTCCGGCGAGTTGATGCCGCCGGCG
>CAZXMG010000196.1:0-5456 GCA_964641275.1 uncultured Polyangiaceae bacterium | reverse complement strand
GGCACCAGCGACGGTGGCGGCGGCGGCACCAGCGATGGCGGCGGCGGCGGCACCAGCGATGGCGGCGGCGGCGGCACGCCCGGCCCCGCTACCTGCGCGAGCTACTGCGCGACGATCACCTCTGCCTGCACCGCGGGCAACGCGCAGTGGGGCACCGCGGCGTCCTGTGAGACGGCCTGCGCCGCCTTTACGGCCGGCACCCCCGGCGACATCTCGGGCGACACGCTGGAGTGCCGCGCCTACCACGCGGGTGTCGCGAGCACCACGCAACCAGAGGTCCACTGCGTACACGCGGGTCCGCTCGGCGGCGGCGTGACCGCGGGCGATGGCTGCGGCACCAGTCGCTGCGACTCCTTCTGCCGCATCGCGACCGAGGTTTGCACCGGCGAGGCGAACTACCCGTTCACGTCGGAGGACGACTGCCAGACGCAGTGCATGGCCTACACCGATGGTGACGACTTCAGCACCGCGGACACGTCCGGCAACGACTTGCAGTGCCGCATGTACCACCTCACCGCTGCTGCAGCCGAGGCGGACGGAAGCCGCACGCACTGCGCGCACGTCGCCGGCTCGCTCTGCATGAACTGAGCACGCCACGACGGTCACGACCAGGAGCGCTGCCCCGTTGGGCGGCGCTCTTCGTCATTTGGCGGGCGCGTTTCCAGCGACGCCGCTCTCGGACTCGACCTTGGTCAACGCGGCCTCGAGGGCGTCGGCGCTCAACGCACCCAGATGACGAAAACGCTCGTAGCCCTTGCGGTCCAAGATCACGATGCTGGGCACGTGGTGCAGGCCCGCGAACGGCCCCGCGCCCTTGATGGTGGCCGCATCCGCCATCGCCACTGGGTAGGGGATCTGCAGCGAGTTGGCGTACGCCTCCACCAAGGGCAGGTTCTCGGGTTGCTCGAGCACCAACAGCGCCGCGTTGATGCGAGGGGCGTGGTTCTTCCACACCTGACTGAGGAAACGCACCTGGGCTTGAGAAGGAAGATCGTAGGTGGTGATGAAAGCGATCACGCTGATGCGGTCGCGGAACTTCTCGCTCGAAAGCTCGCCGCCGCGCACGTCAGGGTAACGAAAGGTCACGACGTCGCCGCTGGGCGGTACCCACCCCACAGCCACCGTTGCGCTCGCCGCGGGCGCATCGAGCCCGGGCTCGGCCGGCGCGGCGCAACCCCAGAAAGGCGAACCCAAGAGCAGCCACGCGCCGAGGCTCCGGCGATCAGCTCCCCGTGTCGGCATCGAGCTTCGCGTCGAACAGGTTGGCGAAGTTGATCATCGAAGCTGGGATCTCGGAGCCGCGTCGCCGCTGCGCAAGAATGGCCAACGCGAGCTCTTCGACCACGAGCTTCAGCGGAGTGTCCTCGAGCACGACCCCCTCGGCGACCTGGCCCGCGATGGGCGCGTCGCCCGAGCGACGGATCGGGTCCAGCCTGACCCACGCGAAGCCGCTGTGCGGCGAGTAGCAGCACCAAAGCACCTGCACGAAGTCTGCGTACAGCGGAGCGACCAACGCCGCGATGCGCAGGCGGTGGGCCGAGCGCGAGCTGCTTCGACCAACGCTGGTGCCGCCGAAGCCGTCGCCGACAGCAGAGCTCGACAGCACGCCGCGCAACGCCACCGTGTGTCGCATGGATATCGGCGGCAGCTCGGAGGACATGACCGAGCGGATGCGATCGATACGTGCACCGTCGGACTCCACCGACAGCAGCGGCGCGTACAACGCCACCAGCGGCACGCCCAGCTTGGGTGCGTCTTCCTCCAGCGCGCCGAGCCACGCGTCGCGCCCCTCCCCCGAGAGCGCTCCGTACACATGTGCTGCGGCGATCGCTGCCTCGGGATCGGAGGCGAGCGCTGCGAGCCACTCTCGCCATGCAGCCAAGATGCGCGGCTCGACGTCACTCATGCCGACCGCTCCGCTCCGCGCTCGTCGCCGCCGCAGAACTCGCCGACGACACGTGCGCCCAGCTCCACCTCGAGATCACCCACCAGCGCCAGCAGCTCGGCCCGCCGATCGGGCGGGCCCGCGATCAACAACGCCCCGCCGTGATCGCTGAACACGCCCGCGATGCCGTCGCTCGCCTCGATGATGCCCTTGATCAACACGACGTCGCGTGGATCCACCTCGACCGACAGGCCGAACAGCCCGCGCGCAGCCTGCCTGGCGAGCATCACGTATCCTTGTTTCTGCTCGCCGCTCGAGGCCGCCTCACTCACCATCACAGGAACGCTCACCTTCTCAGAATCTCGAGTCGAGATCCAGGCCTTGACGCGCACCTTTTCCAAGGCAGTACTCGAGGGGTGATGGGCGGAGTGACCGACCAGAAAGGGAAAGTACCCAGCGTGCAGCCGCGCGACGAAGATCCGCTCGGCCCCACGGGCGACCTCGAGCTCGATCTGGACGACGACGCGGAGGACGATCTCGGCGACGAGGCGGCGCTGACGCTTGACGTAGGCGCGTTCGACGTGCAGGGAGAGGAAACGCGCGCTGCGATCGCAGACGAGCCCTTCCACGAGGACGTCGAGATCGAC
Organism: uncultured Polyangiaceae bacterium; assembly: GCA_964641275.1. Taxonomy (GTDB): domain Bacteria; phylum Myxococcota_A; class Polyangia; order Polyangiales; family Polyangiaceae; genus Xiheicaenibacterium. The sequence continues at coordinate 2,924 of CAZXMG010000196.1, read as the reverse complement.
ACCCCCGACTTCGACGACCACGGCGCCGAGACGGCGGACGACTCGTCGGAGGACGACGGCGCCTTGGCCCTCGACGAAGGCCTGCCAGACAGCCACGACGACGGTGGCGCGGAGGGCTTGGGGGACGGCTCGGAGTCACTGATCGACGAAGGGGCCTTGCCGGCCATGGATGAAGGCGTCGCGGGCGACTTCGAGCTCGCTGACTTGCTGGACGAGCTTGGCTTCGGCAAGACCGCCGAGTGGGAGCCGTGCGAGGCGCTCGGCTCTCCGCTCAGCGTGCTCGCGGTCGACGCGGCGGACGGGCTCGTGGTGGCGGTGGGGATGGGGACCGCGCTGCTCGAGCCCGGCAGCGAGACGCCCCGCATCCGCATGGATCTAGGAGCGGCCCATGCCTGTGCAGTGGCTCACGGCCACGCGTACGCGGCGAACGGCAGCAGCATCGTGAGACTCGGCGCGACGGAGCCGCCCGCGGTGCTGTGCGAGCTGTTCGGCGTCGAGAGGATCGCGGTCGCAGCGGGCAAGCTGTTCGCGCTCGCGGAGGGCAACGTCGTGCACGTCGACCCCGCCACCGGCAAGGTCTCCATCGTTCGGCACGAGGTGACATCGATCGCTGCGGCCCATGCCACCTTGTTCATCTCCACCAAGCCGGGGCAGATCGAGCGGCTGCGTGGTCAAGACGGTGACTTCGAAGCGATGCCGCTCGACGCGCGCGCGGAGGAGCTCGTGCGGTCAGGAGGGACGATCCTGGCAGCGAGCTCTCGCGCGCTCTTGCTCACGGGCGACAACACCGTGCTGTGTGCCAGCGCGCGCACGGCCGCACGCGTCGATCTGAGCGGCGTCTTGTCGGCGTGTCCGCTCGGCGTCGACTCGTTCTTGGTCGTCACCGGCAGCCAGCACGAGCTGGCCCTGTACGTAGTGGGCGAGGCTGGTCAGGAGAGCTGCGTAGCCGAGTGGCGAAGAGGCGCAGACTGGCCCGAGATATCGCGCGCAGGCGTCGCCTGGGACAGCTCGCGCGAGACTGCATTCGTAGCGTGTGCGAAGGGACTCCTGGCGCTACGGCCACGCGTCAGGCACTGACCAGCTCGGCGTGCACCGCGCGCTGCACTTCGTCCACCGAGCCCGCAGGCACCACGGCGGTGAGCCGCAGCGGTCCGGCGACCAACGAGAGCGGCTCGGTGCCCGCACGCTCGATGGCGGCGACGAAGCGGGCCAGCGGCGCGCTCGTGCCTGCCAGCCCGTCTCCCACCACGCTGACGCTGCAAACGTCGGCACGCACATTGGCAGACGAAAGGGCCCGGGACAGCTCGCCGAGCGCGCGGTCCGGGGTGGGAACGTTGATCAGCGGCAATAGCAACGAGCCGCGGCTTCCCTGCGTCACCAAGTCCTTGAACGAGAGCCCCGCGCCGCCGAGAGCGGACAACACCTGCGCGGGCGGCAAGTCGCTCCAGCCAACGAACGCGAGCTTGTGCTCGGCGGACACGGCGCGCGCCGAGATGGAGTCCACACCGGTGGGCCGGATCACCGTCTCCCGTCGGGGATCGAACGTCGAGCGCGCGGCGATGGTGATGCCTTTGCGGCGCGCCCACTCCACCGCTTGCGCGCAGATGACTTTGGCCCCGCTTTCGGACAGCTCCTGCAGCAGCGCGTGGTCGAGCTCGGCGATGTGCTGCGCCTCTGGCACCACTCGCGGGTCGGCGGAGTAGACGCCATCGACGTCGCTGTAGATCTCACAACGATCCGCGAGCAGCGCCGCGGCCAACGCGACCGCGGTCGTGTCCGACCCGCCGCGACCCAGGGTGGTGATCTCGCGCTTGTAGCTCATGCCTTGGTAGCCCGCGACGATCACGATGCGACCCCGCGCCAGCTCGTCCTCGATGCGGTGCGGCCGCACCTCGATGATGCGGGCGTCGAAGTGGCGATCGTTGGTCAAGATGCCGGACTGCGACCCGGTGAACGAGATGGCGTCGTGGCCACGCGCCTGGATCGCGATCGACAAGAGCGACATGGCCACGCGTTCACCGGTGGACAGCAGCATGTCGAGCTCACGGCGCGGTGGATCGCGTCGGTCTCCGGCGCGCTCCGCAGCGCTCTGGGCCAATGCGAGCAGGCCGTCCGTGGTCTTGCCCATGGCGCTGACCACCACCACCACGTCGTGCCCGGACTCGCGCGTGGCGACCACGCGGTCCGCGACGCGCCCGATCTTCTCGACGTCTGCGACGCTGGACCCGCCGTACTTCTGCACCACCACCGGACGTTGTCGTTGAGGCTCGTTCACCGCGTCTTCGGCTAGCACGATCTGCTCGAGCCAGCCAAGAACGCTGCGCCGACCACTCAGCTGTCGGCGCGGGCCATCAGCTCGTACAGCTCGGCCTCTTGGACGCGATCCGCCGCTCGAGCCGCAGCTGCGAGCCGGACGAGGGCGGCGCGCCGCGCGGCCAGCCACGCTGGACGGTCCTCGCTCGCCGCCTCCTCGACGCGCGCAGAGAGCAACGCCAAGAGCTCGAGGTCCCGCCCGAGCCGAGTCAGCACCGCCGCCAAGCGCTTGGCCACCCGCTCGTTGCGAGGATCGGCGCGAAGCTCGTTCGTGAGCCTCTCGACCGCTTGCTCGAGCGCCTCCGGCTCGTCTTCGAGCTCCGAGGGGGGTGCCTCGAACGTGGCCGCGCTTGGGACCCGCGCCACGGCGGGCTCCTCGACCAGCGCGAGCGCGGCCAGCGCACGTCGTGCGCCGGAGTGACCAGGCAAGAGTTGGAGCGCGATCGCCAGCGCCCGCCGGGCGCTACGCGGGTCGGAAAGCGCGCTGTCTTCGAAGTGTGCAGCCTCGACCAGCGCGTCACACAACCTTTGGGTCGGCTCCCCGTCGGCGCCGCGGGCAGCAAACAGCTCACCGATCGCGCGCAGGCGCGCGAGCGCACGCGATGCTCCGG
>CAZXMG010000195.1:0-5553 GCA_964641275.1 uncultured Polyangiaceae bacterium | reverse complement strand
AGATATCGAGCCCCGTAATAGTAGAGCCCTATGGTGTACGCCGCCGCGACGCGCGCCTCTTAACGCTCGGTTCCCTGGGGAAACGAAGCGCCAAACGATGCGAGTCGCCGCGCGGGGAGGGGGCCTCGGGGAGCGGGGAGGCCCAGCGTGAGATTCAAGGGTCGAGGCGCTCGCCCACGAGGAGCGTGCGCAGCTCGGAGAGTACGAGCGCGGCGCGCGTCGCGCTAGGGGCAACGAGCAGCTCAGCGCTCGGCGAGCTCGTCGCCGCCGTCGTCGCCGTCGCCGTCGGCAGAGAGCATGTCGAGCAGCTCGGCCGCCGCGACCGCGGCGCTGTGCTCGGCTCCGGTCTCGCTTGGCGAGGGCTGTTCTCGCGGGCGAGCTGCGTCGAGCTTGGCGGCGGGGTGGCAAGCGTCGTGGACGAGCTTGAGGCGCTGGATGGAGACGTGGGTGTAGAGCTGGGTGGTGGAGAGCTTGGCGTGCCCGAGCATCTCCTGGATGGCGCGGATGTCGGCGCCGGCGTCGAGCAGGTGGGTGGCCATGCTGTGTCGGAAGATGTGCACGGCGCCCTGCTTTCCGAGCTTGGCGCGCTTGATGTATCCGCGCATGAGCACGGAGATGGTGACGAGCTGGACGGGCTCGCCCTTGTCGGTGAGGAAGGCGGTGCCGGAGTCGGGCGGCACGACGAGCGCGGGGCGCACCTCGTCGACGTAGCGCGCGGTCCAGTGGAGCGCCCGCTCTCCAATGGGAATCGTGCGGTCCTTGCGGCCTTTGCCGAGCCGCACGGTGAGCGTGCCGCGCTCGGCGTCCACGTCGTACAGGCTGAGCCGTGAGAGCTCCGCGCGCCGGATGCCGGTCGAGTAGAGCACCTCCATCATCGCCCGATCGCGCAGGCCCATGGGCTCGCTCAGGTCGGCCTGCGCGAGCACGAGCTCGACCTCGCGCTCGCTCAAGATGGCCTTGGGCAAGCGCTGCTCGAGCCGCGGCATCTCGATCTCGCTGGCGGGGTTCCAGAGGATGACGTTCTCGCGCGCCAGCCACCGGAAAAAGCCCTTCAAAAGCTGCAACCGGTGCCGCTGCGTCTGGTAGGTCAGCGGCTTTCCGCTCGGCTTGCGGTAGTAGAAGAGCCAGCGCTGGTGCGCCTCGATCATCGGCTTGGTCAGCTGACTCGGACGGCCGAGGCCGCGCTCCGTCGCCCATGCCAAGAAGATGCGCATGTGGCCCTCTGTCGCGTTGAGGGTGGTCGCTGAGTAGTACCGCACGCGCAGGTGCTCCAGGTAGCGCTGCACCCAGATCAAGAGCCCCTCTGGATCGTTGGGATCGCCGGGCCAGGGCTTGCGCCGCTTCACGGCTAGCTCGCCTTGGGCACGCGCTCGGTGTTCGTGGGACCGCTCAGCGCGATTTCGGGGCGCACCGCTGCGGCGGAGGCGTTGGCAGCCTGTTTCAAGCCGTTTGCGTCGCGTTCTGTGCCCCGACCTTGGCCCGACCGAAGCCCGCCCTTGGGCCGACCATACCCCGCCCGCTCAGCGCGTTCGGCGCGCTCGAAGCAGAGCTCGTACGCCACGCCCCGCCCGTGGTCGGCCCGGTGCACGAGCACGAGCTCCGCTTCCACCAGCCGGCGCAGGTGCGTCTTGAGCTGCGTGTCGCCCCAGCCCAGCGCTTCGCGGATCTCTCGGCGGCTAAAAAGGAAAGGCCGACGGCGTGCTCCCTGCTCGAGCTGCTCTGCGACGTAGCGCTCCAAGAGGTGCGCGAGCTCGCGCGTGCGCGGCGAAAGCTCGTCCGTGGCGCTGCCCGAGATCACCGCCATCAAGCGCTCGGCCAGCGCGACGTCCTCGGCCGTGGCCTCGATGTACTCGAGCACCCGCTCGCCGATGATCACGTGGCGCTCGAGCGGTCGCTGGTGCTGGTGCACGAGCGCGATCGCCTCGATCAGGCTGAGCAGTTTCTTGTGCTCGCGCCGTCCTCGCACGCGCCGGTCGTGGAAGTCGATCTGGATCGCGTGCGGGTTGACGACGAGCAGGGGACGCAAGAGGCGCTGAGCGTTCTGGTGCAGGCGCTCGAGCTCGGCTCGGCGCTCTGCCACCAAGATCCCTTCGAGGGTGTGGGCCTTCTGCTGCGCGGCCTGCACCGCCCTGGTCTGCTCCGGGCTCTCGTCCACGCTCAGCACCAAGCAGCGATGGAGCAGCTCCTCCTCGAGCTCGACCTTGCTGGTGGTGATCATGAGCGCGACAGGTCCCTCGACCTTGTACTCGTGCGAGGTGATGCGGCCCGAGGCGCCGTCTTTGCCGGTGCTGGCAATGGTCAGCTCCTTGGAGGTCTGGAGCAGCTTGAGCGCGTGGCTCGCTTTCTCGGCGCCCACCTCTTCGGAGACGCAGAGCAGCCGATGGCGCAGCGACCGCTTGCCCATGTAGTACAGGCTCTGGCCCGAGATGGCCGCGTAGCTCAGGCGCTCCTCCTCCGGCACCAGCGACAAGATCGCATCGAAGAGCGCGCTCTTGCCCCCCGCGCTCGAGCTCTGCAGCACCAGGCCCAGCGGCTCGCTCAGCTTGCGCGAGATGGCCACCAGGTAGCCGGCCAAGAGGTTGTCGCGCTCGCCCACGATGCCCATTGCGGAAAACGCCTCGAGCACACGCTCGAGCAGCTGTGGATCGCAGAGCAGCTCGAGCGCCTGCCTGCGCTCGGCCTCGCTCATCTCGGGCACCTTCACCACGGGCGCGCGCAGCTCCTCGAGCATCTTGGCCTGTGCGATCTCGAGCGCGAGCAGGACCTGGCCGAGATCTCTCTTGAGCTGAGCCTCTTCCACGCCCAGCTCGAGCGCGGCCTGCTGCAGGAAGCTCTTGCGGTGCCGCGCGCTGTAGAGGTCGAAGCTGTCGACGTGAAAGCCCGCCTGCTCGCGCATCACGAAGACGTTGAGGCGCAGCGTGCCCGGCGCGCGATTGTCCGTCAGGCCGCGCACTCGCCAGCGCCGATCCGAAAACGCGTACACCTGCTCGTCCGCTTGGTCGGCCTCCGCCGACGCCGGCGCCAGCGCTGCTTGTGCCTGTCGCTGCTCTGCGGCGCGCGGCTCACCCAGCTCGGTCTCCCGCGCCGCTCCACCCACCCACTCGGCCGAGCGCAACAGCTGCCCCAGCCGATACGCCCCGTCGCGCTCTCGAAGCACATCGGTGGCGCTCTGCGCGCCCGGAAACACCACCTGCAGCACTTCGATCTCGAGCCCGCTCAGCGCCGTCACGAGCTCGCTCGTCACCTTCACAAGCTCGGCCGACCGCGGCAGCGCCAGCGTCACTCGCCTCGCTCCCTTCACTGCTCCCAAGAGCTCCTCGAGCGGCTCGTCTGCTCCAGGGAGCGCGGTCACCGCTCGCCACCCCACCGACCAGATCCCAAGCGCCGACAGCACCGTGTCCGCGATCACCACCGCATCTCGTCCCACCAGCCCGGGCGCGTTGAAGAGCCCACGCCGCTCGCTGTTCGTGAAGAAGTGCTCGCCGTAGCGCTTGGCGATCTTGTGCCCGTACAGGCTCAGCACCTGGCCCTCGGCGTCGAGCAGGGGCACCACGATGGTGCCGCGCATGTGCTCGTGGCCGGTCTCGCGCACAAGCCCCAGCGCGCCGAGGCGCGCGCGCAGCGCTTGGCCACGCTTGCACTTCTTGTGCGGCAGGTGAAGCCCCAGGCTCCGGTTGCCCACCCCAAGACCAAGCACCTGCACCGCCTCCGCGCTCACCCCGTGCGCCTCCAGAAACGACCGCGCCGCCGCGTCGTGCGGCAGCTCCCGCTGGTAGAAGGCCAGCACCTTGCTCAAGACTTCTGCGTCGCTGTCCTCCGGCTCAAAGGGCGACGAGAGCCGCCTCACCGTCGACTTGTGCACCTTGGGCCGCGCCTCGCCTACGACAACACCCATTGCATGCTCCCCCTACGCGTGTTTCGACGAAAACCCCGACAAGTGGCCGTTGGCAGCTGTTTGGGCGCTCTTTTTCGCTTCGGCCACCCCCCGATGACCCCCCGATAATGCCCCGATGACCCCCCGATAAACCCCCGATGAAGTGCCCTCCACCCCCGATGAAGATCCGCTGCCCAAGTCCACCAGCTCGTAATGGGCGAGCCGAGACCCACGGCCCACCCGGTGTGCGATCACGTACTCGTGCTCCTCGAGCCGCCCGAGGTGCAGCCGCAGCTGCGTCTGCCCCCAGCGCGTCCACTCCCGCACCTCGCGCCGCGTGAAGCGCACCTCCGCCTGCCGTACACGCTCTCGCTCCATCCGCTGCTTCACCAGCTCCCCCACCAGGTCGAGCAGCCGCCGGGTCTGCGGCGGCAAGTCGTCCAGCCCCCGCGGCAGCACCGCCTGCGCCAGCCGCGTGCCGAGCTCCACGTCCTCGCGCGTCGCCTCGATGTACCGCAGCGTCTCGCCACGGTGCTCCGCGGTCTTCACCGGCCGCTGGTGCTGAAACAGCAGCGTCACCGCCCTGATCAGCGTCAGGTACTTCATGTGATCGCGCCGCGCGCGCGTCGCATGATCGGCAAACTCGAGCTCCCGGGCGAAGGGGTTGACCACCACGATCGGCTCGAGCAGCCGCTGCGCGTTTTGATGCAGGCGACGGATCCGCCGCCGGTCTTGCCGCGCCAGCACGCCCTCCAGCGTCTGCGCGCGCCGCTGCAGCTCGTGGATCGCCCGCGTCTGGTCGCGGCGTTCGTCGACGGTCAGCACCATGCAGCGGTTGAGAAGCTCCTCGTCCACGTCCGGCGACGTCGTCGTCAAAAAGATCATCACCGGCCCCTCCACCCGGTACGTCTGCGTGATCAGCCGGCCCGTCGCGGGGTCTTTGCCCGTCGATGCCATCGTCAGCTCCCCCTCGCTCTGCAAGAGCTTGAGCGCGTAGCTCGCTCGCTCCGCGCCCTCCTCCTCCACGATCGCAAGCACCTTGTGCTTCAGGTTCTGGCCGCTCATGTAAAACAAGCTCTGCCCCGTCATCGCCGAGTACTGCACCCGCTCCTCCTCGGGCATCAGCGCCAGCACCGCCTCCATCAAGCTCGATTTCCCCGCCGCGCTCGAGCTCTGGATCACCACCGCCAGCGGCTCCTCCAGCTTGCGGCTCGTCACCGCCACGTACGAGATCAGCTTGTTGGTCTCCTCGCCCACCACCCCGGCGCGCTCGAGGTCCTCCAGGATGCGCTCGCACAGGCGCGGATCGCGCAAGAGGTCGAGCGCCTCGTGCCGCTCGGCGTCGCTCATCTCGGGGCCCGTCTCGGCCGCGGGCTCTGTGCTCTCGCCCGGCTCGTCCTCGAGCTCGAGCAAGATCGCACCGAGCTCGCGCCGCAGCTCGGCTTCGTCGGCGTCGAGCTCGCTGGCCGCCTGCTTGGCGTATTGGCTCCGCTGCCGCGCCGAGTAGAGCTCGACCGTGTCGACGAAGAAGGCGCCGCCCACGCGCGACTCGTCCGCCACCAATACGTTGACCTTGCGCTCGGTCGCGCTCGCCTTGCCCGCCGCACGCACCCGCCAGCGGCGAGCGCCAAAGCTGAAGAATTGGTCCGCACCCTCGCGCGAGCGCTCGCTGGGGGCGG
>CAZXMG010000194.1:0-5573 GCA_964641275.1 uncultured Polyangiaceae bacterium | reverse complement strand
GCGTCCTTCGACCAGCGCAGCCCTTCCTCCGGCGGGCGACTCGAGCCCCGCGGCAGCAGCCCGCGCTCCGTCAGCGTGCGCGCGACCATCGCCATCTGCCGGTGCTGAAGGAAGAGCGTGAAGGCCTCGCGGACGATCTGCGCCTCGACCTCGTTCACGAGGAGCTTCTTGTCCTTCACCGAGTAGCCGAAGGGCACCGGGCCCCCCGTCCACTTCCCCTTGCGGCGCGAGGCGGCGATCTTGTCGCGCGTGCGCTCGGAGATCATGGACCTCTCAAATTCGGCAAAGCTCATCAACATATTGAGCGTGAGCCGTCCCATCGCGTCGGCCGTCGAGAAGTTCTGCGTGACGGACACGAAGGACACGCCCGCCGCCGTGAAGCGCTCCATCATCTTGGCGAAGTCGAGCAGCGAGCGACTCAGGCGGTCGACCTTGTAGACGACGATGACGTCGATCTTCCCGGCCTCGACGTCGGCGAGCAGCCGCGTGAACGCGGGCCGGTCGGTGTTGGCGCCAGTGAAGCCGCCGTCGTCGTAGCGCTCGTCGACGACCTTCCAGCCGGTCTGCCGCTGGATGTACGCGAGGCCCGACTCGCGCTGGGCATCGAGCGAGTTGAACTCCTGCTCGAGCCCCATCGTCGTCGACTTGCGCGTGTAGATGGCGCACCGCTTGGTCTCGCTCCCGGGCGCCGGGGTTGGCGTGCGCTTCGTCATCGCGGCTCCTCGGGCTTCGCGTCGGTCGGCGGCTCCTCGTCGGCCTTCGTGTCGCGCTCGACGGCGGCGAGGAGCCGCTCGAGGTTGTCGTTGAGGCGAGCCAGCTCGCGCGCGATGGACGGCGCCGTGGCCTCGTAGAAGCGGTGCCCCATCTGCGTCCGGTAGAAAGGGATGTCGCTCATGCCGCGCTCTCCTCGCTCGTCGTCTCGACGCGCTTCTTCAGGCCGAAGAAGAGGAAGCCGTTCCAGGGCGTGCCCGTGATGTGCTTCGCAATGGCCGAGAGCGTCTTGAAGCGCTCGCCCGCGTAGTCGAAGCCCTCGGCGCAGATGGTGACCTCGTGCGCGACGCCGTTGAAGACGCGGCGCAGGACGGCGCCCACCGAAGGGATGCGTGGATCGCGAGGCTCGAGCACCTGCACCGGGCCAGCGTCCTTCTCCTGCGCCGACTGCCGCATGCGCCAGCGCTCGGGCACGTCGTCGCCGAGCTGGGCGATGCGCTCGAGCGCGCTCGCCGGGAGCCCGCCCTCGGCCAGCTCCTGGACGCGCCAGGAGAGGCGCTTGCGCAGGTAGTCCTTGTTCCTCGTCCGGGTCGGCTCGCCGTACAGCTCGCGGTACTTCTCGGCGAGCTGGCCGACGTTCATCTTCTCGAGCGCGGCGAGCTGCGTGGGGACGTCGCCGAGCTCGCGCGCGTTGGCTCGGGCTCGTGCAGTGGTCTTTGACATCGTGCCTCCTTCGCCCCGGGCGCCATGCCCGCGGGTCGTGAGCATGACGGCTTCTTCCCCGGTGGAAGACAAGGCGAGAACCAGAGGGAGATCAGGCACTTCGACCTCCTTCGCGGGGCTCGCGCAGCGCTGCCTCGCGGCGGGCGCCGCGGTCCCGCAGCCAGAGGTCGAGGAGGGTCTCGGCCAGGACGTCGGCGGCCTCGGCCCGTCGACGTCGAAGATCGGCCAGGCGCGCCTCGGCGCTCATGGGCGACTCCGGCTCGACGGCCGGCGGTCTCGCGGTTCCCGTGTTCATGGGGGTGAAACGCGGACGCGGAGTTCGCGATGGGACGCGGGCGGGCGGGCATGTTGCCCCTTGATCTCGACCGCGCTGTTTAGTATTTAGGGGACACTACATCGCCGCCCTGCTGCTCGCGGGGCGTTCAGAGAGGACGACGTGAAGGAACGGCTTGGAGAACGCATTCGCCGAAAGAGAGCCGAGCACAAGCTCGGGCTCCGGGAGACGGCCACGAAGGTCGGCATCTCCCCCACGTACCTATCGCGCATCGAGACCATGGACGAGAAGACCCCGCCCGCCGAGGACGTGATCCGCAAGCTGGCGACGTTGCTGAACGACGACTTCGACGAGCTGATGCAGCTCGCCGGCCGCGTGCCGGAGGATGTGGAGAAGGTGATCAAGGGCGACCCGAGCATGCCCGCGTTCCTGCGCACCGCGAAGGAGCAGAAGCTCTCGGGCGACGACCTCATGAAGCTCATCGAGGCGCAGAAGAAGGGGAAGCGGTGATGGAGCTGAAGGTCCCGTTCCTGGCCGATCGCCAGCTGGAGAGCGCAGCCACCGAGCTGCTGCGCAAGTACGCCAAGTGGAAGGGCACGCCGCCGCGGCCGCCCATCCCGGTCGACGACATCGTCGAGGGCCTCCTCGAGCTGTCGCTCAGCATCGGCGACCTTCGCACCCGCCTCGGCAAGAACGACGTGCTCGGGGCGACGTGGCTCGACGACGGGCACGTGATGATCGACTCCTCGCTCGAAGGGAACGAGGGGCGTTTCTCCTTCACGCTGGCCCACGAGACTGGGCACTGGGTGCTGCACCGTCCGATCATCGAGATGGAGAAGGTCACGGTGCCGCTCTTTGCGCGGGAGCCGAACGCGAAGCCCGGGCCCGCGATCGTGTGTCGCGACGGGCAGCGCGACTCGGCCGAGATCCAGGCCGACCGCTTCGCGGCGTACCTGCTCATGCCGGCGACCGATGTCCGCGCCGCTGCGCGCCTGGTGACCGGCGACCCGTTGGCCATCGACCGCCTCGAGGCGCGTCGCAAGGCCGGCGAGCTGGTGCCCGAGCTGAAGTCCCTTGCCGCCGAGGTCATCGAGCGCGGCACCTTCTCGAACGTGTCGAACCAGGCGATGCAGATCCGTCTCATCGCCCTGAAGCTGGTCACCGACGCGTCCAACCCGCAGCGGAGCCTTCTCTGATGCCAGGAGAGCGGTTTCGCTTGCCCTCGATGTCCCCTGTTTAGGCAACAGTCACCACGGAGAGCACATGGCCAATCGCGAATGGAACCCGAAGTCCTTCTTCCGCCACCTCACCCCCGATGCGCTCAAGGTCCTGCAGAAGTGGGCGGACGTGGACCTCACGCTCGACGGCGAAGGCCCGCTCGGCGAGCAGGTCTATCGCGCGTGGAAGGCGTTGCCCGAGGACGACCGCGAGCGCATCGAGACGGCGCTCCTGCCGGTCAACGACATGTGCGCGCCGCACGCGCGCCCCTACCTCGAGCAGCTGGCGCTCGTGGTGTGGACCAACGGTAGGGCCAAGCTGATCGACGAGAGTCGCGAGTGGTCCGCCCAGGACCTCGCGGTGCGCCTGTTCGTGGCCGACGAGAAGCGCTTCGCCGAGGCGCACCAGACCTACGCGGTCGACATGATGGAGCACCTCAAGGAGTTCCACGGCCGCTACCCCGTGACGCTGAAGCCGACGCCCGAGGCGAAGGCGCGTATGAAGCTGGCGATGGCGAGCCACTTCCGCGACACCGCCTTCGGCGCCCGCTGCCAGGTCGAGGACTTCGCCAACGACGAGAAGTTCGCGCTGTTCGTCTTCCACGAGGACGAGGTCGCGCCCTTCGACCGCTTCAACGACAAGGGCGTCGTCGAGCCGGACTGGCAGCGCCCGGTCATCCGGCTCGCCGCCGTGTTCCAGTTCGAGACCTCGACGCTGCTCGTGAAGGCGCCGCGCACCACGGAGCGCGAGAAGCTGCGCGACCTCTTCGCGGAGATCTTCGTCGGCGACGCCGACTACTTCGAGGACGCGACCAAGAGTCCGAAGTTCTGCTTCGACCCGCTGCGGGACTCGGACTTCGACTTCCCGACGCGCGGCTTCGACAAGATCGAGGAGGTCTCGGTCGTGCGCCTCGTGGCGAAGCCCGGGCACCGCGACGTGAAGCGCGTGACCATCGAGATGAAGCCCGGCCTCTCGGTCGAGGGCGTGCGCATGGTGCTGGCCGAGCACGGCGTGGATCTCGGCGTCGACGCCATCGACGGCGTGCGCTTGCAGTTCCGCTTCGAGGGCAAGGGCCGGACGAAGTACCGCACCGTGAGCCTGTTCAACCCGAACAGCTCGAACCTGAACGACACGGAGCGCGACCGCGTCATCCGTCGCTACCTGAAGGAGTGGGGCATCGATGCGAGCGGACGACGCGAAGCCGTGGGCGCTGCTGTTCTCGAAGCTGCGGCGCAGTGACGACGCGCGGGTGAGCTACGACGAGGTCCTGGCCGCCGGCGCGGAGCCGGTGCTCATGGTCCGCGAGCGCATCCTCGAGTACGGCAAGGACGACGGGTACGAGCCCGCCGGCTGCGAGCACGGCTGCACGCCCAACCTCGACTACGACACGCGGATGAAGGAGCGGCTCGTCGGCGTGGCCTGCCCGAACGACCCCGCGTGCTGGCCGGGCTGGACCTGGGTCGCGCGCACCGAGGTCGAGGGTCTGCGCTGCCGAGCGAAGGACGTGTTCGCCGCGCTCGCTGCCCGCAACGGACTCGAGCCTCTCACCGTCGCGGTGCCGCCGCCGTTCGTCGGCGTGGGGTTGCTGCGCCGCCGGGGGCTGTCGGTGCCCGTGGTGTGGCTCCGCTCAGCGACGCGCGGCTTCGAGCAGCTCTGTCGCGGACTCCGCGCGCAGCTCGGCCAGGACGCGCTCATCGTGCTCGTCGCGAAGAACCCCCGCGTGCCGTTCGCGGCCAGCGAGAAGATCGCCCCGCTCGAGCTGCTCGACGATGCGCGCGGCGACCTCGGACTGGTTCGCGCGCTGGAGGAGCTGACGCCCGACTACCGTACGCGCGTGGTCGCCGACCAGACGCTGGACCTCGACTACGTGAAGTTGCGGTTCGCGACGCGGCCGGGAGAGCGGCACGTGTTGGAGATCAACGGCCACGACTTCGGCGGCTTCCGAAAGAGCGACGTGAAGTTCCTGCGCCTGCTGCTGCTCGCCGCGGCCCGCAAGAACGGCAAGGACGACGGCTGGCTCGACAAGTCTCGCTTGCGCGACGGCGACGACAAGGACCGCGCGCTCGAGCGCATGCGCGAGGAACTGGTCACCTACGACGTGCCGGGCCTGCCCGAGGCCGAGCGCAAGGCGCTGGTGCGCGCGCAAAGGGTCAACTGCGTCTGGGCGTGCCGCCCGAGAACATCGAGCTGGACGCGTCGCTCGCCGGGCTCGAGTTCATCGGCCCCACCACCACGGTGAAGAAGAGCGGCACCAAGGCGAAGGCCACACCGAAGCAGGAGGAGGGTCTGCAGAACGCGGCCGTGCTGCTCCGCGACTGCCGGCGCCTCGGAGCCCCCGGCGACGCCGAGGCGGTGAAGACGCCGTCTACGAGGGGTCGTTCCACCCGTAGCGCGACTTGAAGTTGTCCCGGAACCCGCCGCGGTCGGAGTCGTCGGGCTGCGGGAAGTCGTCGGCGGTCACGACCTTCGTCTTCGCGAGGTCCACCAGCACCGCACGACGGCGTCCGTCGCGCCCGTCGAACACGACGCGCTCGCTCTCCTCGACCACGAAGCCGCCCTGCTTCTTGTTCTCCATGATGAGGCGGCGCAGGGCCTTGAGGTCGACGACCTCGCCCTCGTAGTCGATGCGCTTGCAGTGCGCGCGGAA
>CAZXMG010000193.1:0-5595 GCA_964641275.1 uncultured Polyangiaceae bacterium | reverse complement strand
TCTCGAGCTCGCTCAGCGGATCGGTGCCGCCCAAACCTTGCGACATGCTCAGGATGACGGGGGCCGCGAGCTCTTCGGAGATGGCGGTGGTGGAGTCCGCGAGCACCATCGTGGCCTCGCCCGCCTCGTGCTTGAAGAAGTAGAAGATGCCCGAGTCCTCCAGCAGTCGATGCATGAAGTCGAGCTCGCTCTCGCGGTACTGCACGATGTACTCGCGCGTGGGGTAGTCGATCGACAGCTGCCACTCGACCTTCTCCACACCGGCGGCGGCGAGCAGCTCCTTGACCACGTCCACCGGGCTCTTCTCCTGGTAGATGCGGCAGTCCTCGCGATGCGCCATGGCCGCGATCGGCGGGACCAAGCGAGCGCGGAACGAGAAGTGGACGCCCTCGTGATGGACGAACTCGCATTGGTCACAGATGCCCGAGAGCGTGCGCGAGCGGCCGCGGTCGGCGTCCACCACCTCGAGCGTCAGCGCCACGCGCAAGAGAGAGCTGGGCTTGAACGCCGGGTCCCTGGTGCTGAAGGTGATCAGCGCCTGATAGGGCGAAGACAGCTGCTCCAGGAGCTCGTAGCTGGTCGTGACCACGTCGGCGGGGAGGCCCTCCCCGACCAGCCTGAACTCGATCTTCGCGCTCATGATCGAGTCCCAGCGTACGCTGCCATCGGCAGCAAGACTACCCTCGCTTGCGCTGTTGGATGTAGCCGCGGTAGCGCTGGACGATGCCCAGGTAGCGCTGCCTGAGCTCGTCCGACTGGTTGAACTCCGCCGTCCAGCGCCCGGACTCCTCGCGGTGCTCGGCCTCCGAGATGCCGTAGCGCTGCCGGATCGCCTCCACGTCGGACGGGTTCTCGGCGATCTCGGCGGTGAGCGAGGCGAACACGTTGATGCTGAACTTCTTGCTGCGCGGCGGCTCCGCGTTCGGCAGCACGGCGGTCGGGGGCGGAGCCGTCGTCGCCGGGTGGCTCGGCGAGGAGCCGAATCCGTCGCGCCCCGGCGACGACGCCGCCGCAGGAGGGATCGGTGCCGTGGGATGCGACTGCGCGAACGGAGTGGCTTGGGCCAGCGCACGCTTGACCGCGTCGGGATCGACCATCTTCGTGCGCGGCATGTCGTCGTCGTCGTCGTCCACCCGAGCTGGCTCTGCGCTTGGCGGCGGCGGTGCCGGCGGCGACTTGGCGGGGGCGCCGCGCTGGAACGGTGTGGCGTCGGCGGGCATGAACGACGTGTCGGCCATCATCGTCGCGTTCATGTTTCGTTTGCCGCCCAGTGCGGCCCGCAAGTGTTGCTGCAGGTCGGCAGGAATGGGCGCCGTGCCCGTGCCGATCTCCGGGGCTGGTCCGGGCTGCGCAGCGGGGACCGCCGCCGCGGCCCGGACGACAGGCACAGCGCTGGAAGAGTCGCGGTGGAACGGCAAACCCTCGCTGACTGGCGCGGGGGGCGAGGAGCCTGCTCGGCTCGCGACCTCGGCGCGAAACGGCATGGCACTGCCGGTGGGCTCGTCCGTCGGTCCCCACGTGCTGCCGAGGTCACGCTTCTTGGCGACCGCCGGGAGTGTGTTGGGAGGCTGAGTTTGCGGGCTGGGATCGCTGGGTGGGGCGGGTGCGACCTTGCCCTGGAAGGGCGTCGCCGCGGAGGGCGCGCTGGGCAGATCGATGGTCATCGTGCCGAACTTCTTGGCCTTGGCCGGCGGCAGCGGATCCGTCGGCGCTGCCACGACCGCAGGCGCGTTCACGAACGCGGGGACGGCGACCATGGGCGGCGGCGCGGTGACTGGGAGGGGCGCCTTCGCGATGTGGGCGGGCGGCTGAGCATCTCGCGCGGTGGTCGGCGCTTCTTCCGGCGCGGCGATCTCGGCTCGCGGCGGGCCGAGCCGCACCGGCGGCTCCGGAAAGGACAAGCCCGGCACCGCCATGTGCGGAGGCGCCGCGAGCTCGCGGGCCGCACCCGCGAGCACCTCGACCGGGGGTGCCTTGGGCTTTTCGCGCTCGCGCTTCTTCTTGGCACGCTCGAGCTTGGCCTCGAACACCTTGCGCTTGGCTGTGAACAGCGACTGATAGCGGGTGGTGGTCTCGAACCGCTCACGCTTTGCCTCGTCGGCCATGCGCGAGAGCCAAAAGGCCTGCGCGCTCAGCCAGGTCTCCTTGGCGATCGACTCTCGCGCGAGCACCGAGGCGAGCTCCTCTCCGGCTTCGATCTCGGCGTTCAACGCCGCGTAGCGCTCCAGCACGAGCGGCGGTTTCGGTGCGTCTCCCACCCCCAGAAGCTACCACGCCTTCCACGCCACGCGCGCGCTCGCTACGCTTCGCGCCGCCATGCTCAACCACTCGACTCCCCGCGCGCTCTCGCGCGCGCTCGGCTTCTTGCTGCTGCTCGGCCTGTCCTGCAAGGAGGGGCGACCGTTGGAGCCGTCGCCCCCGCCGCCAGCGGGCTCCGACGCGCCGCCGCTCGGAAGCGCGGCCAGCTTCGATCCCAACGCCCCCCCCGACGCGCAGCAAGCTGCGGCGTTTGCACGCGAGGTGGATGAGGGACTGCGACGGGTGTACGTGGCGCAAGCCCAGGCCGACTGGGAGAACCAGACCAACATCACCGACGCGACCGACAAAGCCGCCGGCGAGGCCAAGGACCAAAGCCTGGCGTTCGTGACGGAGAAGATCAAGCAGTCGATGCGGTTCAAGGGCGTGCCCAACTTGGATCCCGTCGTCGCCCGGCAACTGGAGCTGTTGCGCGCACGGAACGATCTGGCCGCGCCCAACGATCCCAACCAGCGCAAAGAGCTGGCGGAGCTCGGCGTGGCGATGAACAGCAGCTACGGCAAGGGCAAGTACTGCTCGGAGAAGCTCGCGCGCTTCGCCAAGAAGGAGCCCAAGAAGGACCCGAAGGCCAAGCCCAAGCCCAAGCCCAATCCGGGCAACAAGGAGCAGCCCAAGCCCGCCGTCAAGGAGCCCACATGCCTGACGTTGGGGGAGCTGTCGAAGGTGCTGGAGGACAAGAAGGCAACGTGGGACGAGCTGATTGAGGCTTGGCGCGGCTGGCGCACGATCAGCCCGCCGATGCGCAAGCAGTACCAGCGCTTCGTCGAGCTCGGCAACATGGGCGCGCGGGACGTTGGCTACAAAGATCTGGGCGAGATGTGGCGCAGTCGCTACGACATGAGCGCCGTCGAGATGGAAGCCGAGGTGGAGCGGCTCTGGCAGCAGGTCAAGCCGTTGTACGACGACCTGCACTGTTATGCCCGCACGCGGCTGAAGAAGCGTTGGGGCGACAAGATCGCCGACAAGGGACCATTGCCCGCGCACGTGTTCGGCAACATGTGGTCGCAGACCTGGGGCAACGTGCACGAGGAGCTGGAGCCCTACAAGGGCGAGGTGCCGCTCGACGTGACCAAGAAGCTGGTGGCGAGGGGCATGACCGCCGTCGACATGGTCAAGACGGGCGAGCGCTTCTTCGATTCGCTGGGGCTGGGCAAGCTGCCGGCCACGTTCTGGGACCGTTCGATGATCGTGAAGCCCGAGGGGCGCGAGGTGGTCTGCCACGCCAGTGCGTGGGACCTCACGTTCAATGGCGACGTGCGCATCAAGATGTGCACCGAGATCAACGAAGAGGATCTGATCACGATCCACCACGAGCTAGGCCACAATTACTACTACCTCGCGTATCACACCCTCCCGATCCTGTTTCAAGACGGTGCCAATGACGGCTTCCACGAGGGCATCGGCGACACGCTCGCGCTCAGCGTGACGCCTGAGTACCTGGTCAAGATCGGCCTGCTCGACAGCGCGCCCGCCAATGAAAAGGCCGAGATGAACGTGCTCATGCGGCGGGCGCTCGACAAGGTCGCCTTCCTGCCGTTCGGCTTCTTGATCGACAAATGGCGCTGGGACGTGTTCAGCGGCAAGACTCCGCCCGGCGAGTACAACAAGGCGTGGTGGGACTTGGTGCTCAAGTACCAGGGAATGGTGCCACCCGTGCAGCGCAGCGAAGCCGACTTCGACCCGGGCGCGAAGTACCACGTGCCCGGGAACGTGCCCTACCTGCGCTACTTCTTGGCGGACATCTACCAGTTCCAGTTTCACCGCGCGTTGTGCAAGGCGGCCGGGCACAAGGGCCCCCTCCACAAATGCTCCATCGATGGCAGCAAGGAGGCCGGCAAGAAGCTGGGCGCCATGATGGCGCTCGGCTCGAGCGTCCCGTGGCCCCAGGCTTTGCAGGCCATTTCGGGCGAGAGCAAGGCCGACGCGACGGCCATCATCGATTACTTCGAGCCGCTGTCGAAATGGCTCAAGGAGCAGAACAAGGGCAAGGCCTGCGGCTGGTGATCACGGGCCTCGGCGCGTGACGAGGTCGTGCGCCGTCCTGTCGGCGTGGGGCTCGAGCGTCGCGAGGGCGCTCGCCCAGCGGTCGAGCTCGACGGCCGTTGGGGGCGGCAGGCGGAACTGGCTGCGGATGCCGGCGAGCCTGAGCGCGACGCCGCGCGCATCGGCGTACCCCCGGGGCAGCTCGAACGAGCTCACGCCGTCGACGATGCGCGCCAATCGCGCTTGGTAGGTGGGCTCGTCGACGGCCGCACGTGCGCGCGCTTCGCGGTGGTGCAGGTCAGCGGCCTGGCCGCTCGCGCTCGCGCTCGCGAGCGCGGCGGCGCGCACGCGCGTGCCGAGCTCGGCGTCGCCCAGCGCGCGCACCAGGGAGCCGTCCAGGCACAGCTCCCAGGCCACGTGTGCGAACAGCCGCATCCGTGGGCTGCCGGTGTCGCCCAGCGCCTCGCGCGCTCGGCGCTCGCCCTCCACGAAGTGGTTGGAGCGATGGAACCAGTCGTCCGCGTCCAGGTGGTGCTCGATGCCGGCGAGCAGCTCGCTGAGCGGAGCCTGGCCAGCAGCGGTCACGCCTCGGCGCGCGCGCGCCGGCCGCGCCGCCATACGCCAGAGGTCAGGGAGCATGGCGCCAAACCCGACCACGTCGCTGCCGCTGTCACGGGACGCCAGCTCGAAGTGCAAGAGCAGGTTCAACGGGGGGCCTCGGTGGCGATCAACCTGCTTCGCCGCGCAAGCGCTCCATCTCGTCTTCGACGCGCTCGCGCAAGCCGGCATCGCTCGAGAGGCGTCTGCGCCACACGCGATCGAGCCGCATCAGATCGCCGCGAGCGACGCCGAGCTCCTCGAGCACCTGGCCGATCTGGCCCGTCTCTCGCGCCACCGACAGCCGCGCGTAGAGCAGGCCGTCGATGGCCGTGCGCAAGCGATCTTGCGCCGACACGAAAGCGTCGTCATAGCGCTCGAGCAAGGAGCTGTCGCCGCTCTTGTTGGCCTCGTCGATGGCCATCAAGTGCTCGCGCTCGATCTTTGGCCAAGCGCTGTCGAGCAAGCGGAAGCGCTCGAACACTGCGCTCTTGTCCGCGCCCTTCTGCGACAGCTCCGCGCGCACCGCGGCGGCCTCCTCCAGCGACAGCTGCTCGCGCAGAGGTTCGGGCTCGGGGGCGGGTGGCGGTTCTGGCGCAGGGGCGACGGGGGGCGCGCTGGGGGCGCTGGCCTCGGCTGCGGCTTCGGGCGCGTCGGGCAGCGGGGTGTCGTCCAGATCCACGCTGGTCGAAGGGGGGG
>CAZXMG010000192.1:0-5605 GCA_964641275.1 uncultured Polyangiaceae bacterium | reverse complement strand
CCTGCGTGGGCCGAACGAGCGTGCGCAGATCTCCCGCGCATCCTGCTCGATCACGCGCACTGCGAGATGAAGGCAGCGAGCAACGCCTTGGCGCTGTCGGCCCGCGCGCTGGGCCACCCCACGGTGATGCGGACGTTGTCCCGCCTGGCGGAGGAAGAGCTCGAGCATTTTCGCGCCGTGCTCGATCGCGTCGAGCAGCGCGGCTTGCGCCTGGGACCGCCCGAAGAGGATTGGTATGCCAAGGAGCTGCGTCGGCGGAGCGCGCAACACCGCGCACAGCACCATGATCCCGATCGCGTGCTGGCCGACCGGCTGCTGGTCGGTGCGTTGATCGAGGCGCGCTCGTGCGAGCGCTTCAAGCTCTTGGCTCGCGCGCTGTCGGGGGTCGACACGGATCTGTGCCAGTTCTACGAGGGACTGCTCGCCTCGGAGGCGCGCCACCACACCATCTTCGTGGAGCTCGCCGCGCAGGTGTTGGGCGACGAGCAGGCGGCGCGCACGCGACTCTCGGAGCTGGCGCAGATCGAGGCCAGCGTCGTCGCCGACCTATCGTGCGCACCGACGATCCACGGCTGATATGGCGCTGGACCTGTTCTCCCTCGACCGCGCGATCGCCGCCACCGCGGTCGAGCTCCGCGCGGAGCGGCGCCGCATGGCGGAGGCAGAGAGCGAAAGCGGCGGAGCTGCCGTGATCTCGAGATCCGTGAGCCAGAAGGTGATCGCGGAAGAGCTCTCGGTGCTCGGCGCGGCCGGTGATCGACTCGCGCTCGGGCTCGCGGCGTGGGTGCGCTTCCTCTCGCTCCGCCGCGTGACGAGCCAAGAACGGGCGCGCGTGGCTCGGTCGCGCGTGCTGCCTGGCGAACCCTTCGCGGCGTCCCTCGCTGCGTTGCTCTCCGGCGGACCGGTCCCGCCGCTCGAACGTGATCTCGTGGCGCGCGCGGCGCCGGTGCGGGAGGCCACCGCGCGCTACCTCGAGCGACTGCTCGAGGCGCGCCGCTTGCTCGCGTTGCCGAACGAAGACGAGCTCGGGCTGGCCGAGCGCCTGATCGCGCTCAGCGACGGGTTGGTGCCGAGCGCGGTCGACAGCTGGTCCGAGCCCGTGCGGCGCGCATTGGCCACAGACGCGGACGGCGGTTGGCCTGTGCACCTCACGCCGCGCTGGTTGTCTCAGCTGGTCGAGCCGAGCGGCATGCTGACGGGCGTGAGGCTCGAGCCGCTCCGCCTGCCGCCCGTCGTCGGGGCCGCGTCGTTCGGCTTGGCGCTCGCGCGTTTGGGCGCGCTGTGGGCGGAGCTCGATCTGCCGCCGGGGACACCCTTCGTGCTCGTGCGAGCACCCAACGACCGCCTGCCCCAGTCGCGTGCCGCGTTGCTTTCGTCCTGGCTACTCGAGCCCAGCTTTCACAGGAAGAAGCTCGGCCTCTCTCGCGAGGCGGCGCGCGAGCAGGTCCGACGGATCGCACGCGCTTCGGTGTCGTGGCTCCGGATCCGCGCCGTGGCCGTGGTGGCATCGCCCCTGCTCGCCGAGCCTTCGGGGTCGCGCGACTTCGAGGAGCTGACCCACCGCGTGTTGGGGGCTCCGTGGCCGGGGTTGTTGCTCGCCGTTTTGCCCCGCCACGAGGAGCCCGGCGGGACGCCTCTTCGCGCCCTGCTCGAGGCCGCGCACCAACGTGACCAGCTCCGTGAACGCTTCGACGAGGATTGGTTCGACAACCCGCGCGCCATCACCGAGCTTCGACACCAGCATCACTTGCCCAGCGCGGACCGCGCGCGCTTGGAGGTGTCGGACGAGGCGCTGTTGGCCCTGCTCGGGCGCCAGCTGCGCGAGGCCCTCGGGGACTGAGACAGCGCGCCGACCGCCTCGACACGTCTCCCCCCCTCGCCATCGCTTGCCGCCCTCGGGGCGGGACTTGCGTCCCTCGCGGGCTGGGGCTGTGGTACGTTCCTCGGTCCGGAGGGCATCTGAACCGCTACGGAATTCCCCTGCAGGACCTGCCATCGCACTGCTTGGACGCCGTTGACGCCGCGGAGCGAGCGCTGTCGAGGACCCTGATTGTACGGGACGGTCACGGCATCGCGGCGATCGTCCCCATGGCCGACTTGGATCGCATCGATCCGCCGGATCCGGCTTCGTCGGGCACCGATCCCTTGCTCAGCATCTGCGGCAGTTGCCAGGATGACGAGTTCGTCGATTCGCTCTCGGAGAACCTGGACAAGACGTCGATGTGGCACCGCGCCAGCGGCGCGCCGAGCTCACCTGGCTCGCGCCCCGGCTCTCGCCCACCCGGGCCGCCCCCCCCGCGCGGGCCCCGGAGGGCGTGATGGGATTCTTGCTCGACACCTCCACGTTGGCGGAGGCGCTGCGCTCTGCGCCGAATCGCACCTTCGTGCGCAAGCTCTCCAACGTTCCCAGTCGGGAGCGTTGGACCAGCGTCGTGACCGTCAGCCAGCTGCTCGTGGCGGCGCGCCGCACGCAACAGGCGCGCGTGATGCAAGACGTCATTCACCTCGTGGCGGGCATCCGGGTCGCCCCGTTCGACTTGGCGGCGGCCCAGGCGTTCGCCAAGTACCGCGCGACCGTGGCCAACGAGCTCGATGCCGACGACGTCATGATCGCGGCCATCGCTTCGGCGGCGAACCTCACCTTGGTCACGCGAAGGCCCCGCCATTTCTCCGCCTTCCCCAATTTGCGCGTGGAAGACTGGATCGGCTGACCCCACTGGCTTTTTGCCGGGCGAGCCTCGGTGGCTGGCACCGGCAGCTGGAGGGGGGACAACCCCATTCCGGTCAGCCGCAAGGCGTGCTAGTTGCCTCCCGCCGTTGCCCGCACCCCGCGGGTGACGTGCTGAGCTCCTCCGGACGATTCCTGCCAGGTCTCCTCGAGCCGTGCCCCAAATCCCCACGAATTTCCTACTCTTCGCCTCGGGCTCCGACGTCAACGTCGACTTCGACCTGTCGTTTCTGGCCCAGATCGCGCTGTTCGGCCTGTTCATCACGGTGCTCAAGCCCGTGCTGTTCGACCCGATCTTGAAGCTGTTCCAAGAGCGCGAGAAGCTGACTGAAGGCGCCCGTGCCAGCGCCCGCACCATGGACGAGAAGGCCTCGGCCTTGGTCTCTCGCTTCGAGAGCGAGATCGAGAAGGTGCGGCACGAGGCCACGCAAGAGCGCGACCGGCTGCGTGCGGAGACGGCCAAGCTCGAGGCGCAGATGATGGACCAAGCCAAGGCGGATGCGGCTCGCATTCTGGGCGACGGTCGCGAGCGCATCGCGAAGGAGATCTCGGCGTTGCGCGCGGAGCTCGAGGCCACGCGGCCTGCGATGGCCCAGCAGATTGCATCGAAGATGCTCGGCCGCGAGGTGAGCTCGTGAGCCGCTTCTTCTGGGCGCGCGCTGCGATCGCCCTCGTCGCCGGTGGCTTGGTGCTCGGCGGACCGACCGCGCAAGACTCTCACGCGCAGCCGATGCGACCGCCGGAGCCGGGCCAAGCCCAGCCTGCTCGACCCGGTCAGCCTCCGCCCGGCGGCCAGCCCGGTGCCCAGCCCGGCGCGCAACCGGGTGCCCAACCTGGCGCGCAACCGGGTGCCCAGCCCGGCGCACGTCCCTCCGGGATGCCACCCGGCATGCAGCCGCCGCGCCGGCCGCCCGGGCGCCCGCAGCCGCAGCGAAATCCGGGCGATCCCCCGTTCCCCGGGCACCCTCAGTTGCCTCAGCCAGGCGCAGCCAAGGCACCCGGCGCCCTCCCCGCGGCGCCCAAGGCCGCCGATCATGGCGAGCACCACTGCCCCGGTCACGGGCCGAACGACGGTCCTGGTCACATCAACTGGTACCAGGGCTTGCTCGGAGTCAACAACCAGAAGGCCCTCTCGCCCAGCTTCGTCGACCGCCTGCTGTGGCGCTACAAGAACGACAAGGACGAGTGCGACACGAAGAACCAAGAGCCGCCCGTGTTGGGATCGGCCATCAACTTCGCGATCGTGCTGTTCGTGCTCTTCCGCTTCGGCAAGGGCCCCGTGCTCGAGGGGCTGTCCAAGCGCAAGAAGACGATCATGGCGGACATCGACGCCGCCACCGAGCTGAAGACGGCCGCCCAGAAGCGGCTCAAGGACTACGAGAAGCAGCTCGGCAGGATCGAGTCGCGCCGCAAAGAGCTGCATCAAGAGTCACAGCAGCAATGGGAGGCCGAGCAGAAGCGCATCCTGGCCGAGGCGGAGGAGCGTGGAGCACGGCTGCGTCGTGACGCCGAGCTTCGCGTCGAGCAAGAGCTGAAGCAAGCCGAGAGCGATCTCTTGCGCGAGGCCGTCGACAGCGCCGTCGCCGCGGCAGAAGAGCTGCTCAAGAAGCGAATCCAGAGCAGCGATCAGGATCGGCTGGCCGACGAGTTCGCGACGGGCCTGGGCGCCTCGCTGGCTCAGTCGCGCCGCGAAGGGAGGCCGTCATGAGCTACGACTCGATCGCGCGCCGCTGGGCACGCGCCATCTTCGAGCTCGCCAAGGACGAAGGCCAGGTCGCCACGGTGTGCGATCAGATCACGGCCTTCGCCGAGGCGTATGCCGGCAGCGAAGAGCTGAAGACCGTGCTCGAGAACCCGCTCGTGTCCGAAGACGCGCGCCTGTCGATCGTGACCGAGATCGCGCAGCGTGTGGGGGCGACGGGCACCGCCCAAAAGGCGCTCCGTCTGGTGACCAAACGGCGGCGTCTGCGCGCGCTGCCAGACATCGCGCGCCATCTCCGCCGACAGGCCGACGACGACGCGAAGATCGTGCGCGCGCACATCACCACCGCTGGCCCTGCGGGCCAGGCCTACCTCGACAAGCTCAAGGCCGAGATCGAGCGCTCCACGGGGCGCAAGGTCGTGGTCACCCACTCGGTGGACGCCAGCCTGATCGGCGGCGTCGTGACGGCGATCGGCGACCGCGTCGTCGACGGCAGCATCCGCTCGCGGCTGCAGTCGTTTCGCGACGCGACCCGCCCCGCCAGCTGAGCCTCTCCCTTAGAACGCGACTCTCTCTCCACGCCGAGCACCCTCGGCCTCCCTTCAAAGGTACCTCGCGATGCAGCTTCGAGCCGAAGAGATCTCCCAGATCATCAAGAAGCAGATCCAGAACATCGACAAGGCAGCCAGCGTGTCCGAGACGGGCACCGTGCTGATGGTCGGTGACGGTATCGCCCGCGTGCACGGGCTGTCCGGCGTGATGGCAGGCGAGCTGGTCGAGGTCACCGGCAGCGACGGGTCCTCGCTGTTCGGCCTCGTGCTCAACCTCGAGCAAGACAACGTCGGCTGCGCGTTCTTCGGTGACACGAGCCTCGTCAAAGAGGGCGATCTGGTCAAGCGCACGAACCGCATCATGGACGTGCCCGTAGGCGAGGCAGTGGTGGGTCGCGTGGTGAACGCGCTCGGTCAGCCGATCGACGGCAAGGGGCCGATCGAGTCGAAGCAGCGCGGGCGCGTCGAGCTCAAGGCGCCCGGCATCATCCGCCGTCAACCGGTGACCGAGCCGATGCAGACCGGCCTCAAGGCCATCGACGCGATGATCCCGATCGGCCGCGGGCAGCGCGAGCTCATCATCGGCGATCGCCAGACGGGCAAGACCGCGGTCGCGATCGACAC
>CAZXMG010000191.1:0-5682 GCA_964641275.1 uncultured Polyangiaceae bacterium | reverse complement strand
CGTCTGGTGGCGCAGCGGATCTTCGTGATCGAGCCCAAGTACGACGCACACGTCGGGGAGCTGAAGTTCGAGTACGCGGTCAAGGCGGGCGAGCGGCTCGATCAGTACGCGCTCGACGAGGCGGATCGCACCCTGTCACAGTCCTTGCGTGAGGCCGGCTTCTACAAGGCGCGCGTGAGCCACAAGCTCAAGCACGTGGGCGTGTTCAGCTACTTGTACGTGTACGTCGAGAGCGGCCCCAAGCTCGTGCCCTCGTTCGAGGGCAATCGCGCGTTCGACCGTCACCAGCTGCGCACCGCCCTGGATCTGGGCAAGGGTCAGGTCGGCTCGATCGAGGAGCTCTCCGGCAAGATCGCCAAGTTCTACGAGCAGCACGGCTTCCTCGACGCAGAGGTCAGCGGAGAGGTGCGGAGCGGTCCCGATCAGGGGCTGGAGCACGTGGTGTTCGAGGTGCGGGAGCACCAACGCGTGGTGGTCGAGCGCCGGATCTTCGCCTGCTTGGACAAGGCGATCGACCCCGACGACGTGGGCGGCGAGATCGACGACGTGCTGGAGACGGAGCTGCCCGATGAGACCTTCGTCTCGCTGCCCTCACCCCGCCTGATCGACGGCTTGGTAGGCAGCTCGGCGCCGGCGGGCAGCCGCCCAGGACAGCTGTCGCTCTCGCCAGAGAACACCTACACCGCAGAGGTGTACGGCAAGGCGCTCAAGCGCGTGCGGGAGGTGTACTTGTCCAAGGGTTACCTCAACGCGCAGATCGGCCCGGTCACCGTGATGCGCGCGAGGTGCGCCAAAGACTCGCCTGCCGGCGCCTGCATCGAGGAGCCCTTGCCGAAGATTGTCGCGCAGTGCGCCACCGACGCCGCGGGCTTGCCGTTGCCGGAGCCGCCCACCCCGCGCAGCGCCACTTGTGTACCGGACCCGCTGAAGGGCGTTCGCTGCTCGCCTCGCGTGACGCTGCGCATCCCCGTTCACCTCGGGCCCGTGACCAAGGTCTGGGATGTGGCGTTCGAGGGCAATCGTCACGCGACCGACAAATCGCTCGCCGCCGTGGCAGATCTGGAGCTCGGCGCACCGCTCTCGACGGAGAAGCTGGAGGATGCCAAACGCCGGATCCTGGAGCACTACCAAGATCGGGGCTACGCCTACGCCGGCATCAGCAGCGAAATCGACCTTTCGCCAGACAAGAGCCGCGCCCGGGTTCGCTTCGTGCTCACCGAGCGCGACCTGGTGTTCATCGAAGACATCGAGATCGAGGGCGCGACTCGCACCGACCACGCGCTGATCTTGCGCCGCATCTCGTTCAAGAAGGGAGACGTGTACTCGCGAGAGAAGGTGCGCTTGAGCGAGGAGCGGTTGGCAACGCTGGGAGTGTTCTCGAGCGCCTCGGTGACGCTGGCGGAGCCCGAGGTGGTCAGTCGCAAGAAGATCCTGGTGGTGCGGGTGGCCGAGTACCCGAGCCAGTACATCGAGCCTCGCGTCGGCTTCTCCACGGGCGAAGGGCTTCGCTTCGGGTTCGAGTACGGTCACCGCAACATCGCCTCGCTGGGCATCTCGCTCACGCTGCGGATCCAGCTCAGCTACCTGTTCGACTTCATCATCTTGGACTCGGACTTCGGCGCGAACCTGCGCAGCCTGCCCACGAGCCAGCGCCTGGAGCGGCGCAACTCGGTGCGCATCGCGTTCCCGGAGATCGGGCTGGGTCCGTTGGTGAGCTTCGGCATCGAAGCGATCGACGTGCGCGACAACCAGCGCGACTTCGGCCTGACGCGTGACGCGATCGTGCCGAGCCTCACCTATCGGCCGTTCCGCGAGCTGGTGGGAACGCTCTCCGCGTCGGTCGAGCTCAACGACGAGCAAATCTTCAGCGGCGCGTCCGTCGACGAGGCGATCAAGCAGAACCCCGCGCTCGAACAGCTGCTGCGTTTCCCGGACGGGACGACCTTCGCCGTCGCGCAGCGCATCAGCCTGGCGTGGGATCGCCGAGACGCTCCGTTCAACGCCACCAGCGGGACGCTGCTCACCTTGGAGGTGGAGCACGTCAACGCCTTCCCCGCAGACACCGACGATCCCGACACCGACCCGCTGGTCTCCCACTTTCTCAAGCTGAGCGCTCGCTTCGGTGGTTACGTGCGCCTGACGCGGGGCGGTATCGCGGTGGCGGCCAGCGTGGGGGTAGGCGCAAACGTGCAGCTCGCCAGCGGCAGCCGGACCTACCCGGACCGCCTGTTCTTCCTGGGCGGCTTCGACTCGATGCGCTCGTTCCAAGCCAACTCGCTGGTGCCCGAAGACGTGGCCGAAGAGATCGAGAACCCACCCTCGGGCACGCCAGAGGACGAGCGCCTCACCATCGACGACGTAGGCGTGCGTGGAGGTGACCTGTCGTTCAACCCGCGCCTGGAGCTGCGCCTGCCCTTCACGGAGACCTTCGCGTTGGGCGTCTTCCTCGACGCGGGCAACCTGTGGGTCGACCCCATGGCCTTCAATCCGGTCGATCTGCGCTACGGCCTAGGTGCCGGCCTGCGTATCGCCACCCCGATCGGGCCACTCGCGTTCGACTACGGCTTCAACCTCGACCCTCGCCCGTGGGAGGACGTGGGCGCGCTGCACTTCTCGATCGGCTTGTTCTGAACGGCTAGGGGCGTTCTCGCTCACGCTCGCAAGCCTGGTCTCGCCCCCTCGATCGTCCGGCCGCCTCCCGGCGGACTAGCCTGTGCGCTTCCGCTCGTCGGGAAGCTCGCCAGCGGCTCGCGGGTGCACCGCGGGTCGCACGTCGCTGGTGGCGCGCGCAGGCCGCCACGTGGGCCGCTCCGAGCAAGGTGCCGCAGACAGCGCCTCGTCCACCGACCAGCCGACAGGAGGCGGCGTGGTGGGGCGCTGCGATGGCGGCAGCTCGCGCAGCAGCAGCTCACGCGCAGCCTGTGTCGCCGCCTCGAGTCGGATCAGCTGCATGGCGACGCTGGGCGGACGAGCGTCGCTGCGCTGCGAGGCGGTCGTCCGCCCAGAGCGTTGCGAGAGCGGGATGCGCGCGACGAGCGCGAGCCGCAACGACCGTGCCGACGAACGCAGCTCTGCCACCGCACGCGTCACCGCTCCGGGCGCGGCGTCGAGCAAGCTCCCGTCGAGGCGGTCGGCCAGGTGCTCCGCGACGAGGATGGCATCTTCGATCTCCAAGTCGTCGGGGGATGAGCGTCGCACCATGTCCTCGAGTGCTAGCGCGAAACGCGCGTCGCGCCAGCCGTTCCCCGTCAAAGAACCTCAGCGCTTGCCTTGCCACACGACCGGCTGCAAGCGACGCTCGCACGGCTTGGCCAGCTCGTCTTCGCCCAGACCCGCGATCTTGGTCGGGTCCGCGTCCACCGCGCTGAGCGCTGCGTAGACCTTGCTCGTGACCAATTTGTGCAGGTCTCCCGAGGCGAAGGACGTGTGCGTCGTGCCACAGCTGGACTTGGGGTCGCCGCCACCCGTGGAGGCTGCGCCTGCCCCGCCGCGCAGCACGAACATCGCCGAGCCTCCGGTCATCTGCGCCATCTGGCGGAAGACCGACTGGCCCACGTCGT
This sequence comes from uncultured Polyangiaceae bacterium, assembly GCA_964641275.1. Classification (GTDB taxonomy): domain Bacteria; phylum Myxococcota_A; class Polyangia; order Polyangiales; family Polyangiaceae; genus Xiheicaenibacterium. Next base: position 2,122 of record CAZXMG010000191.1, on the reverse strand, counting down.
TCATGCCGGAGGCTGCCACCGTGTGGATCACGACGCCTTGGTGGTTGGCCTTGCGCGCCGACTCCGAGTACGCCTTCGAGTTCTCGTAGTCGAGGTGGGGTGGTGCATCGCCGATCACGAACGCGAGACGCGCGATCGAACGATCGGACCACGCCAAGTGCTCCATCGCCACGCGCACGCCTTCGTTCACGTCCTCGGGAGTGTCTCCTCCGCCCGAGGCGCGCACGCCCTTGAGGCGCTCGAGGAAGCCCTTCACGTCGCGGGTCATGGGCGTAGTGCGGGTGACGTGCTCGTCGCCCCGATCCTTGAACTCGACGAGGCCGAGACGCACCGTGACCTTCTCCTGCTCCAACATCTCGGCGACGCGCTCGATGGTCTGAATCAAGGCGTTGATCTCCTCGGACATGGATCCGGTCGTGTCGAGCACGAACACGAGGTCGACCACCCGTTCGTCGGACAGGTCGCGTGTGCTCTTCAGATCGAGCATGACCGCGCCGTCTGGCTGGGTGGGCGACACGTCGAACGACACTGCTTGGGACTCCCCGCACGCGGCGAGGGCGCTGATCTTGCCCGAGCTGTCGAAACCTTCTGCGTGCGGGAACAAGAGCGCGCGCCCGCTCGAGCTGGTCTTCAGCTTGAGCCGCTTTTCTCCTTGGCCCACCTCGATCTCGCAGTTCGGGACGGCCTTGCCGGCGCTGTCGCGCACCACCAAGAAACGACGCGAGGACACGTCGAGCGCCGCGGTCTTGGGTGCGCTGCTCAGGTACTTCACGAAGTCGCGGTAGTTCGCGTTGTCGTCCCACTCACCACTCTTGATGCCGGCGAAGGGCGCCGCTGCAGTGTCGCCCGGCGGCGGCGCCGGGGACGCCGGCATCGGTCCGGCGCTGGCAGCGGCGGTCGCCATCGGCGCCCCGGCTTCACTGCGTTCGTCAGCCGCTGCGTGACGTCCGCGCGCAGCGCTCTTGGACTTGGCGCTTTCCTCGATCACCACGTCCTTGCCACCTCGGTACGTCCGCAGGACGGGCGGCTTCAGCGGTTCGTGGTCGGATACGGCGGGGGCCTCCTCCTCTGCTTCCTCCGACGTGCGCACACGCGGATCCGAGTCGGTCGAGCACGCCGACAACCCCACCACCAACGCGAGAGTGAACCAACCGCTGCGCGACCGAATCGACATCACGACCTCCGGCCACCACGTACGCGGCTCGGCGCGCGACGATCTGACCCGCGCGAACTTTGTCCACCGCGTCGCCGCCACTTCCGCGCGCTGGGTGGGTGTTCTAGAGCCGACCGTCGGGCCTACCCACTCCCGCACGGGCCAGACACCTGTACAGTGCCACGCCCCACGCGTGGGACATTCAATGTCCTATCTCAAGCGCCATAGGCTTTCGTTCTAGGGATTCGGAGAGTATGACAACGACTCGAGGCCGCTCCCCGCGCGGGAGCTTGCGCACTGAACAAGAGCCCAGTAAGGTGACACCCATGAGCGAAGAACGAACCGCAAAGCAAAAGGCCGCTGCACTCGAGCTCGCGATCGCCAGCGTGGAGAAGGAGTACGGCAAGGGCGCGATCATGCGGTTGAAGGACGGAGAGGCGCTGCATGAAGACATCGCCACCGTGCCGACCGGCTCGCTCGGGTTGGACATCGCGCTCGGCGTCGGCGGCTACCCTCGCGGTCGCATCATCGAGGTGTACGGTCCCGAGTCGAGCGGCAAGACCACCCTCACGTTGCACGCCATCGCGGCCATCCAGCGCCAAGGCGGGACGGCCGCGTTCATCGACGCCGAGCACGCGCTCGACGTCTCCTACGCGAAGAAGCTCGGCGTGAAGACCGACGAGCTGCTCATCTCGCAGCCCGACTACGGCGAGCAGGCGCTCGAGATCGCAGACATGCTCGTGCGCTCGAATGCCGTCGACCTGGTCGTGGTCGACTCGGTGGCAGCCCTGGTGCCGAAGGCCGAGATCGAGGGCGACATGGGGGACAGCCACGTGGGGTTGCAGGCGCGGCTCATGAGCCAAGCGCTGCGCAAGCTCACCGGCACGGTGTCGCGCTCGCAGTGCCTGCTCATGTTCATCAACCAGATCCGCATGAAGATCGGCGTGATGTTCGGCAGCCCGGAGACCA
>CAZXMG010000190.1:0-5693 GCA_964641275.1 uncultured Polyangiaceae bacterium | reverse complement strand
GGCGAGCTGCGCCAGACGATCATGGAGATGATGGCGGATGCCATCGCGCGCGACATGGAGGAGGTGCTGGTCAGCGGCGACACCGCCTCGGCCGACCCGTTCCTCGCGACGATGGACGGCGTGCTCAAGCAGGCCACCAGCCACGTCGTCGACGCCGCCGGCAACCCCATCTCGAAGGACCTGCTGCGCGACCTCGTGAAGACGCTCCCGAGCGAGCACCTGCGCGACAAGAGCGCGATGCGGTACCTCACCAGCGTCGACGCGGACCTCGACTACCGCAACACGCTCGCCGAGCGCGCGACGGCGGTCGGCGACAAGTTCCTCGAGGGCGATGCGCCGGTCCTCTACTCGGGCGTGCCCGTGCAGCCGATCCCGCTGTTCCCCGAGAACCTCGGCGTCGGCAGCGACCAGACCGTCATCCTGCTCTGCAACCCGAAGAACATCCACGTCGGCATCTGGCGGCAGATCCGCGTCGAGTCCGACCGAGACATCTCGGAGGGCACGCTGAAGATCGTCGCCACCCTGCGCTTCGACGTGAAGTTCGCCGAGGAGCCGGGCGTGGCCAAGGCCATCAACGTCCAGCTGTGAGCTGAGGAGAACCCATGGACACGCTGCTCGTTCGCCTCAAGCCGTTCGACCCTCGCCGGGGCCAGGTGCTCCGGCGCTACACCTACGCCGGCATCAAGTTCCAGGAGGAGCACGGCTGGTACCGCGTGGAGAAGGCCGTCGCGGAGTACCTGCGCGGCGTCCGCGAGACGCCGACCGACCGCTATTCCCCGCTCGCCTTCGACGTCTGCACGGAGGCCGAGGCCAAGGCGCTCGAGACCACCGAGACCGAGGCCTCGAAGGTCAAGCGCAGCGCGACCGACGACCTCAAGGTCGTGCCCGCACGCCCGGCCGGCGCCCTCACGTCCGACGACCTCCCGAAGCCGGCGACGGCGCCCCCTGCGAAGGACGACGAGAAGGACGCCCGGCGCGGCAAGCGGGAGCGGGAGTGACGTGTACGCCTCGGTCGCCGACCTGCGCGCCGAGGGCGTGACGGCGGCCGCGGCGAGCGATGCACGCCTCGAGCTGCTGCTCGACGAAGCGACGCGGCTCATCGACCGCGTGACGGGCTGGTTCTTCGAGCCACGCACCGTCACGTACCGGCTCGACGGTCGCGGGACTCCGTCCGTGGAGCCGCCGGTACCGCCCATCCGCGTGGATCGCCTCGCCCTCGGCGACAGCGAGCTGTCGCTGGCGTTCGAGGACCTCGTGGTCGTTGGCGCCCCGGTGCAGGCCGGCTTCGATGCGCCCCGCCTGACGCTTCGCCACTGCCGCGTGTTCCCCCGAGGCCGTGGCAACGTCGTCGTCGAGGGGCTCTGGGGGTTCACCGAGGACGACGGCACGCCCGAGGGCCGCACGCCGCTCGCGATCCGCCGCGCCTGTCTGCTGCTCGTCCTCCGAGGTCTCGCGCCGCTGGCGGACGACGCCTCGTTCGAGGCCCGCAGTCGTTGGCGCATCATCGAGGAGCGAACGCGCGACCAGAGCTACCGGCTCGACGCCGCGAAGCAGGCCGCTCGCCAGCTCACCGGCGACCCGGAGGTCGACGCGCTGCTCGCGCCATACGTGAGGCCGTCGCCGCTCGGAGCGGCGTGATGCGCGGCCGCCTCATCTTCCCGTTCCTGGCCGAGCTGCACCGGCTCGACACCGCCGCGATGGCGACGGTCGACCCGGATGGCGCCGGCGCGCTCACCGGCGGCTACGACCCCGACTTCAAGGAGCCGGTGTTGGTCGACGCCGATGACGATGGCGTCGCCGAGCCCTTTCGTCGCGAGCACCCACCGGTCCGCGTCCCCTGCCAGGTGGAGCCGGAGGCTTTTGAAGCTCTGCGTATGGCGACCTCAGGAAACACGCCCAGGTCGAGCTTCGATCTGGTCTTTCACTTCAGGGACCTCGAGCGGCTCGGCCTGGTCGACGCCGCCTCGGGCGATGCCCTCGTTCGCCCGAGCGACCGCCTTGGCGCGCTCTACGCGCTCGACGGCGCGCTCGTGCAGGCCGTGCGCACGCCGCCCGGTCTCTACGTGACCGAGGCGCGGTCCATCGGGTTCGGACTCCACCGGCGGCGCCCGAGCCGAAACCTCCTCCTCGTGTCCTTCCAGGACCGACCTGCTGCACGGAGCGTCGCATGAAGAGCTGTGCCATCGCCTCGGTCTTCGCCGCGTGCTTCTTCGCCCACTGCCGTCCGATCGACGACTGCGTGCTGGGCGCGACGCGGTGCTCGGGCAACGTCGCGGAGATCTGCGACGCGGACGGCTCGTACCACGAGCTCGCCGACTGCGACCTCGTGAGCGAGCAGAGCGGCGCACCGTTCGTGTGCGCGTTGGTCGATGAGACGACCGAGGACGGGCGCGTCACCGGCCACACCTGCGTGCCCGCGGCCGACGCCGCCGCCGCCGCAGCCGGCGGGAGCGACCGATGAAGGGCTTCCTCCAGTCACTGCCCGTCGTGGGCAAGGTGTTCGTCGACATCCAGCCCGAGGAGGTCTGGGCGTTCTGGCGCTTCATGCAGGACCACTACCGGACGACGGTCGTGAACAAGCGCGACGCGCTCGAGATGCAGCTCGTCGCGCAGGCGCTCGACGCCCTTGGCATCCAGAGCCGCGACCGCTTTCTTCGGAACTTCACGACGACCCTCGGGCGGCGCATCTACACGCCCTTCGAGGTCGGCTCGCCGCGAGGGGGCTGGGACCTCTGGAGTCAGGTCGTCATCTGCGTGCACGAGCACCAGCACGTCGTGCAGCACGACCGCGAGGGGCTCTCGTTCGAGGTCTCGTACCTCGCGGACCGCGCCGCGCGAGCCCGCTGGGAGGCCGAGGCCTACCGCTCGAACCTCGAGCTGCACTTCTGGCGCTACGGCACGACGCCGTCCGCGCGCCGTATGGCTGAGGTCCTCAGCGACTACGGCTGCCGACCGGAGGACGTGGACGTGGCGGCGAAGTCGCTCGCGCTCTCCGCGGTGTCCGTCCGCAAGGGAGCGGTCATCAACGAGGCGACGCACGTGGCGCTCGGCTGGCTCGACGAGCACGTGCCGCGCCTGCGCGCGAAGGGAGTGGCCTGAGCCATGGCGGTGACGCGCACCGGGGACTGGGCTCGCGCGCGGCAGCTGCTTGCAGCTGGACCGCAGCGCCTGCGCTCGGCCATCGGTGTCGCCATTCGCCAGGAGGCGCAGGGGCTCCGGAACGAGATCGTCCAGGGGCTCACCAGCCAAGCGCCGGGCGACGAGCCCATCAAGCCGCCGGCTCCGCTCACGCTCGCAGCGCGTCAGCTCGAGAGCTTCGGCGGGACGAAGGCGCTGCTCGTTCGCGGCGATCTCCGCAACTCCATCACGGTCATCGTCGAGGGCGACGAGGCCTTCATCGGCGTCCCGCGCTCGGCCCGTTCGAGCGGCGGCGAGAGCCTCGTCGATCTCGCCCAGCTCCACGAGTACGGCGGCCCGCCCGTCATCATCCCCATCACGCCGAAGATGCGGCGCTTCCTGTTCGCGCTGCTGCGTCAGGCCGGCAAGGAGCCGACCGGAGGCAGCGGCCGCGGCGTGGTCGTCGTGCAGGTGCCTGCGCGACCCTTCCTGCGACCCGCGTTCGAGAAGTTCCGCGAGGGCGCGAGCCGTCGGTTCCTCGAGCGGGTCGCGCAGCAGCTCGGCTTCGGAGGGCCCGTCTGATGGCCATCCCGACCCTCGCCTCGGTGACTCCCGGCGCCGGTCCCGCGAGCGGCGGCGACCTCGTGCGGCTCGTCGGCACGGGCTTCGCGCTCCGCGTGGCCGTCCGCTTCGGCGGGCGAGCCGCGACCATCGTCGCCGCTCGTGACGAGGCCGGCGTCAGCCTCGTGGACGTGCGAACGCCCGCCCACGAAGCGGGCGTCGTCGACGTCGAGCTACAGAACCTCGACGCGAGCGAGGTGCCCATCGCGGGGGAGTCCGTGCTGCTCGCCGGGGCCTACCGCTTCGCGCGCGCCACCGTCGCCCGGGAAGCAGACCTCACCCGCGTCGTCCGCCAGCTGCTTCGCGAGCTGAAGCGGCAGGTGCTCGCCAACGTGAGCGCCACCGTTTCGGTGGACTACGACGACACCGTCATCGACGGGCTCAACGTCATCGCGATGGCGAAGGTGCCGTCGCTCGTGCTCTCCGGCCCGACGCTGCGTCCGAACCGCTTCTACTCGGCCAACGTCCCCCACGAAGACGTGGTCGCCGGCTCCTCGGGCCCCGAGCTGGTGCGCCGCAAGCCGCCGTACACGGTGGACCTCGTCTTCACGCTGACCGCCGCGTCGGAGCGTACCGCTGAGCTGTTCAACCTCATGGCCGCGGTCGCGACGTTCCTGAATCGCAACCGCTGGCTCGAGCTTCCGCGCGATCCGAACGATGCGGCCCGCGGCGTCGCGCGCTGGGAGCTGGACGCCGACGGCGAGTTCCGCACGCAGCTCGGAGGCAAGGACGACGTCCGCGCCTTCACCTGCGGCTTCGTCGTGCGCGGCTTCGACGTCGACGAGGGGCTGCCGCTCGACCTCGGCAAGGCCGTCACCGACCCGCAGCTGCAGACGCAGCCGTTCGCAGGAGGTGCCCCGTGACCGTCTCGCTCACCAACACGAGCAACCGCTGCCAGGTCTTCGTCCTGGCCCACGAGACGTACTGCAAGGCGCTCGGCGAGTGCGCCTGCGAGGTCGAGCAGGGGCGCGCTCCCCGTCGCACCCCGCGCTCGCTCACGCTCACCACCGGCGTGACGAGCCCCGCGCTCGACGACGCCGTGCTCGCCGTTCCCGACGTGGTGCGCGCCGTCCGGCGCGGCGAGCTCGCCGTGAAGCGCCACGTCGCGGAGCCCACGCGAGCCGCGCCCACCACGACCCCCACGCCGACCTCGGCTCCCGAGGCCAGCCGTCACCCTGACGTCAGCAGGGCCAAGAAGAAGCGAGGTGCACTGTGAGCGGACAGCTCCTGTCGTCCAAGGTCGTCATCGTCGAGGAGGAGCCGAAGGTTCGCGGCATCCCCTCGGCTCCCACGTCCGTCGCGGGTGCGGTCGGGCTCACCGAGCGCGGGCCCATCGGGCAGGCCGTGCTCTGCTCGTCGTTCGACGAGTTCCAGACGAAGTTCGGCGGCTTCACGCCCGACTCGGACCTCGCGCTGGCCGCGATGGGCTTCTTCGAGAACGGCGGCAGCCAGCTGTGGGTCGTCCGCACGGCGCACTACACGGACGTCGCCACGCCCGCCTCGGTCACTGCCGTGCGCGCTGCCGGCTTCCTCGTCGCTGGTGGTGGCCCCACGCCGGGCGTGCTGCTCGGCGCCGCCGCGGGCCCCTTCGTGCTCGTCGACGGCGACCTGATCCGTCTCGCCGTGGATGGCGGGGCCGACGTCGACGCCGTCTTCAACGGCTCGGCGGCCGCCATGGCTGCGGGCGGCGCAGGCCCGTACGCGCTGGCCGACGGCATGACGCTGCTCCTCCGGGTCGACAACGGCCTCGAGCAGGCGGTCGTCTTCTCGTCCGCCGACTTCGCCGACATCACCAACGCCACGGCGACCGAGGTCGCGGCGGCGATCAACGCCGTCATCGTCGGCGGGCGGGCCACGACGCCGGGCGGCATCGTTCGCCTCGCGAGCGATACCGAGGGCACCTCGAGCCGAGTGCAGGTCACGGGCGGCACCGCGAACCCCGTCCTGGCGTTCCC
>CAZXMG010000189.1:0-5702 GCA_964641275.1 uncultured Polyangiaceae bacterium | reverse complement strand
CAGCGGCGTTTCAAATCGAGGGGACCTGCCGCTCAGGTGGCGCCGATCTGAAACGGCGCCGCTGACAGGAGCGCCCCGGCGACCAGCGGCGTTTCAAATCGGGGGGACCTGCCGCTCAGGTGACGCCGATCTGAAACGGCGCCGCGGGGTGGACTGCCGCCCCGAGCCAGGACGGCCCGACCCCGGAGACCTCCCCAGAGTTGGGGGCGTGTCACGGAATGGGGTTAGGGGGGTGGGACGTTTGGGTCCTGAAGATGCCCCCCGCCGTGCGAGGCGGAACATCCAAGGAATGATCGGTGTCGGTGTCACGTAATCCGCCGTGACCGCGACTAGCTGGCGGGTCGTCGGGCCCGTCACGCGCTGGAGGGTGCTGTCCATGTTGCGATCGAAGGCCATCGTGCTCGTGGCTCTGGTGGGGTGCTCGCGTTCCACCCAGGATCCGCCCCCTAGCCCTGAAGGAGACGAGCCGGCCCCGGAGCCCACGCTCGCCCCGCTGGCATCCGCGGACATGCGGCCCCCGGTCGGCCTGCTGCCCGTGGGGGAGGACATCACCGAGCTGGTCAAGCGGCTGAACGCCAAGGGCAAAGAGCCGCAGGTGCCGACGCGTAAGGGCGTGGTCACGGGCACTCCGCTGCGACCGCGCATCACCAAGACCGACAAGGGCTTCGAGGCGGCGATCCCCAGCTCGAGCCGCGTCTCCGCGCCCGCCATCGCGGGGGGCACGCTGCTGGCCGGTGGCCACGGCGGCCGCGAGATGTACGGCATGGATCCCGAGACGGGCAAGACGGTGTGGGCGCTGAACCTCTCCGACGACGGGCCGACCGAGCCGTCGTGCGAGGGCGAGATCTGCGTGTTCAACACCTACTCGTGCACCACGTTCGCGGTCGAGGCGTCGACCGGCAAGCACCTGTGGTCGTGGTACCTGGGCTCGCCGCAGCTGGCGACGACGGTGATCTCGGGCGGTCTCGTGTACGCCTCGTACCCGGACTACGCGGGGCCGGACGGCTTCAAATTCGTGCTCGGCGCCCACGACCTGAAGACCGGCGCGCCCAAGTGGCGGCGCTGGATCGACGCCGAGGTGAACTCTGCGCCGGTCGCGCACGCGGGCCACATCTACCTCGCGACCAAGGTGGGTACGCTGTTCCAGTTCGGGGCCAAAGACGGCGAGGTGGTCTCGGTGCTGAAGAACCGCATCGCGTCGCCGCCCGTGCTGACGGAGGGGGGCGTGCTGTTCGGCGGCGAGGAGCTCGAGCTGGACAACGATCTCGTGGCCGCCCAGCGCCCCTTGTTCCCGGCGCTGGAGGTGCCGGCCAAGCGACGGCTCGAGCCGGTCGTGCCCAGGCCGCGGCCGCTGGTGGCGCATCACCGCCTGATCGCCGTGGAGAAGAACGGCGCGCTCGTGGCGCGCCACCACAAGACCGGTCGCAAGCTGTGGTCGGCGCAGGGGCTGGGCGAGCCCGCCCCCAACGTGGCCGAGCCGCTGAGCTACGCCGGCAAGAGCATCCTGATGGCGATGGGTGGAGGCACGGTGGTTCGGCTCGAGCCGGACACCGGCAAGGTGATGGACACCTATCGCATGGGCGACGGCAACCTCTCGTCGCAGCCGATCGCGGTCGGCGGCTGGATCTACAGCGGCATGCAGGGCGGCAAGCTGGCCGCGCTGGACACGGGTGAGCCCGAGATCACGGGCTGGCCGATGATGGGCGCCACGCCGGACCGCGCGGGCAAGGTGGGGGAGTGACCATGAGCCAACGAGCAACTGGAGTGGAGGCGCGAGCGGGCAAGGCCAAGCGCGTGAGCAGCGACGTGCCGATCTGGCTGATGCTCGCCATCGGCGTGCCGGCCTACTTGCTGGCGGTGCAAGCCGCGAGAGAAGCGCCCACCTACGTGCACGATCTGCTGCTCGAGCGCGGCTGGGTCAGCCACGCCGTCATGCTGGCGACCACGACCGCGCTGGCCGCACTGCTCGTCAAGGCGATCGCCTTGGTGTGGCAGCGCGCGGCGTTCCGCGCCGAGCTGGTGTCTCGGGACATGCCCACCATCTCGGCCCAGACGGTGGACCAGGCCATCGATCACGTGATGCATTTGCGCGACAGCACCGGCAGCACCGGCTTTCGGCGGCGCTTCCTGTTCGAGCGGGCGCTGCGCATGCTCGAGCACTTTCGCGCGCGCAACGACGTGACCGAGACCGCAGCCGTGGGCTCCGCCGAGTCGGACGCGGACTCCAACGCCGTGGCCGCGAGCTTCAGCCTGCTCAAGGTCATCATCTGGGCCATCCCCATCCTGGGCTTCATCGGCACGGTCATCGGCATCAGCGACGCCATGGCGGCCTTCTCGCAGGCGCTCACCAACGCCGAGCAGCTGGACACCATCAAGGTGGCGCTGCGAGGCGTGACCATCGGGCTGGCCGTGGCGTTCGACAACACCCTGGTCGCATTGGTCGCCAGCATCCTGGTGATGGTGCCGACCAGCCGCGTGCAGCAGGCCGAGGAGCGCCTGATCGACGACGTCGACGAGGCGTGCTCGACCAAGGTGCTGCGCGCGCTGTCGCTGGGGAACGCGGAGCCGGTGGCCGCCGCCGCGCCCGCGCCCGCGCACCCCGCCGGCGTGGAGGACTTGCGCGCCGCCGTCGCCGAGCTGGTGATGCCCGCGATCACCACGCTGATCGACGCCAACGCCAAGCTCATGGCGCGCCTCAGCGACGATCGCGAGCTCTTGCGTGAGACGCAGGTTGCGCTGCGAGACCAGCTCGGCGCGTTCGCGGTCGCGACGCGGCACCTGGGCCCCAGCGTGGAGCGCGCCGTCGCCACGCTGGCGGAGATCTCGCAGCCGATGCGCGCCCAGTACGGCCACGCGAATGGGCACACGAATGGCCACACGAATGGGCATGCGAATGGCCACGTGAATGGCCACGCCCAGAATGGTCATGCGCAGCTTGGCCACGCCGAGGTAGAGGCGCTCGGCCCCGTGAGCTCGCCGCGGGAGAGCTGAATGGCACGCCGGCCTCGCAACGATCCCGAGCCGACCCTGTTCCCGTTCTTGAGCGTGCTCGCGGCGGTGATGGGCACGCTCATCCTGGTCATCTCGGGCATGGCGCAGATCAACATGTCGCAGCCCAAGCCGCGCGTGGACGTGGAGCGCTTCGACGAGGCGAAGAAGGTCGCCATCTACGTCGAGTGCCGCAGGACGGGCCTGTTCGTCTACCCAGACGAGCCCGGCTCGGCCGAGCCCAAGTTCGTCAAGCGCGAGCAGATCGGCTCGCCCAGCAGCGCGTTCGTCGACCTGAGCCAGCGGCTCGAGCTCGACTCCACCCGCTACGTCATGTTCCTGATCCGCCCCGAGGGCGTGGGCTCGTTCGAGGACGCACGCGCGCTCGTGGCAGGCACGCGCGTCGAGTACGGCTACGAGCCGCTGTTCGGCGTCGGGGACGTGCGCTTCAAAGGCAAGGCGCTCGAGCTATGAGGCGACGCTCTCGTCCGCTCGAGTCGACGATGTCCCTGGACTCGTTCCTGGACATCGTCAGCAACGTCGTCGGGGTCTTGATCCTGGTCGCCGTGGTCGTGGTGCTCGGCGCGGGCGACGTGTCCATCTCCAGTGGCGCCACCGCCACGCGCACCGTCAAGTCGAGCGCCCCCCGCGTGGTGTTCGAGCTCCGCGACGAGCGCGCGTACTTCCTCGACGAAGAGGCCAATGGCCAGCGCGTGGTCGCCGCCGTCAAGGACGCGTACACCGACCGCGAGCCCTCCGTCGACGACATCGTGGCCGCGCTCAATGGCACCGACGTAGGCGACGCCACCTACCGCGTCCGCGCCGAGCCCGCGACCGACGGCGGCATCGCCTGGATGTACCGCATGCGCGCGTCCGCCACCGGCGAGAGCTGCGCCGAGCTCAGCCAGAGCGGGTCCAAGTTCCTGGCCCAGCTCGAGCGGCTCCCCCAGGGCGGGTTCGTGTACTTCATCGTGCGCGAGGACAGCTTCGAGCTGTTCCGCTGCGCGCGCGACGTAGCGAAGCGGCGAGGGCTCGAGTTTGGGTGGCACCCGGTGGAGGGGAAGGAGCCGCTGCGGTTCAGCGTGGGGGGCGATTTGGGGAGGCGGATTCAGTAGCGTTGTGTGCTGAACTTGGCGCTCGCTTGCGCCCTCCGGGCGCTACGCTCGCGGGTCGACGGGCGGCCCTCGTGCGGGCTCGTCGGCCACATCGGCGATAGTGGCGACGAGTCCGGGCATTGTGGCCGGGCTCCAGGTCGGCGAACGGTCAGATCGCGTCAGATCGCGCGCAGTGGGCGCCAGTGGCGACGTTGTGGCGCAAATCGGCGTCGGCGATCAACGTGTGCGGCGCCATATCGCGCACAGTGGTGCCCACTGCCCGCGTTGTGGCCAGCTTGGGCTTCGGCCCCGTCCTCGAAGGGCTCTGCTCGATCGCTCGACGCACCCAGGCACATCAGAAGTACCACCACCTGCTGGAGGCCCTGTCGAGGCTCGGCTTCGTCGCGATGCCCGACGGCATCGAGGCGTTCCTCTATCCGACCCCCAAGAGCGGCTTGGCGGAGAAGCTTCGGGCGCTGACGCCGCTGCGGACGACAGCCAAGGTCGAGATCGTGTACGTCCAGCCCGTGGCAAGCCCGGGGGATAGGTGCATCGACTTCGAGACGTTCGCGAAGCACGTCGAGCGCATGGGCGATCCTGTCAGCGTGCTCTTTTCGGCGTACCTTCGTCGGTGGACAGGTGCGGCTGGGGCGAGCAGACCCTACGGCGGGTAGTCCACGATGCTCGTGGGTTCGATGGGTGGGCGTGGCGCGATCGGTAGGTCAACGCGTCGTTCGCTCACTTTGCGGCTTCTCGGCTTGGTCCTTTCCTAACACCCTGGACCGCGCCGCCATGCTGAAGAGCATCCTCAGCTGGGTGAGCTCAGACCGATCGGCCGCCGTGACCCTAGTGCCAAGCAATGTCCTACCGCTGCACGCCTGAGCGCTGTTGCGAAAGCTCCTGGCGGTTAACTATCTCCCCGTGCACTTGATTCACGACATCGCCACGTGGGCGCAAGCCATCGCAGATCTACCTGCGAGCGGGCTGCTCCCGTGTCGGAACGTGCTCGTCTTCAACGAGCGCACGGCGCACGCGCTGCGAAAGGAGCTGGTGACGAGTGGCCAAACGAGCGTCCTTGCGGGCACCCGCTTCCTGACCTCGGTCGCGCTGGCGACGGAGCTGCTCGCGGCAGCAGATTCCGACTTCCATCCGGAGACAACCGACCTCTCCGCGACACGTATCGCGCGGGTCTTTCGCCAGGGGTTGCCCCTTCACCACTTCCGCTGTGAGTTCCTGGCGGAGACGCCGGGTTGGGACGTGGCCTTCGCGCGCACGCTTCGAGATCTCGAGAGCGCAGCGCTCCGCCCGAAGGATCTCCGCTTCGCTCGCGCACCGGCACAGCTCCTCGATGTCGCGGCGGTGTGGGAGGCGGTCGATCAGCTCGCGGGCCCCTCGTGGTCGAGCGCGCGCATCATCGCCGAAGCGGCCTCGCTGCTGGCCTCGGACCCGAGCCGGTGGACGTTCGCCGGTCCCACGTTGGCCACGCTCGCGCCGATGTTCACGGCAGGGGAAGCGCGCCTGGTGAAGGCCATCCCTGGAGCGCAGCTCGCCATGTTCGCCGCCCGCTCGCGCTCGAGCTGGCCGGTGACCACGATCAGCTTGGCGTACAGCAGCGTGTGC
>CAZXMG010000188.1:0-5770 GCA_964641275.1 uncultured Polyangiaceae bacterium | reverse complement strand
GTTGGGATGTGTGATTTTGCGCGCCTCCGGCGCGACCTGTCCTCACCTCCGCGCCAGTGGCGCGCGCATCGTCACTGACATGCGCGGCTTCCAGCGCCTGCCCGACGGCGTAGCGCGAAGCGCAAGCCCGAGCCCATCACGCCGCACAAGTGAGGGACCTGTCGAACAGGGTGGCGGGTTCTGCGGTCATTGCGCCGCACAAGTGGGGGACCTGTCGAACAGGGTGGCGGGTTCTGCGGTCATCAAGCCGCACAAGTGGTGGACCTGTCGAACAGGGTGGCGGGTTCTGCGGTCATTGCGCCGCACAAGTGGGGGACCTGTCGAACAGGGTGGCGGGTTCTGCGGTCATCAAGCCGCACAAGTGGGGGACCTGTCCAACAGGGTGGCGGGTTCTGCGGATGTCGACAGATGAGCAAGCTCCCCGCAACGGCTGCAGCTCTGGGTCGGGCGCTTCTTCCTGGCGGTCGCCAACCAGAGCGACCGCGCCTCAGCTCCCGAACAGGCGTTGCCAGATCGTCTTGTCCGCCTGCTCGCCGGCCTCGGCTGCTCGCTCCTCACGGCAGTGGCAGCGGTCGGCCTTGGGCACGTCGCCGAGCACCTGCTCGATGTGCGCGCCGCAGCCCGCGAACGTGGGCTTGTGACACTTGGAACATTCGATACGTCGACACATGTCAGCGGTCCTCCGTGAGGTGAGAGCCAGCGAGCACCGGTTTGGATCCGGGCTCGCGCGCGGGTCAAGCCACCTTCTTTTCGGCGAGCTTGCGTCGGATGTCATCCATGTCGAGCGCAGCCACGCGCGTGGCCAGCTCGTCGAGCGCTGCCGCAGGCAGCATGCCGGGCTGATTGAACAGCAGGATGCCGTCGCGGAACACCATCAGCGTGGGGATCGATCGGATGCCGAGCGCGCCGGACAGCTCCGACTCGGCGTCGGTGTCGACCTTGCCCCAGGTGATCTCGGGGTGCCGCTTGGAGGCGGCCTCGAACACGGGCGCGAACATGCGGCAGGGGCCGCACCAGGACGCCCAAAAGTCGACGAACAAGATGCCTGGCTTCTCGATCTGCTGGGTGAAGGTCTGCTCGGTGAGTGCGACGGTGCTCATGACTGGCTCCTTGTCCTCTGGGAGCCGGCGGAGGCCGCAAAGGGTTCTCGCGCCGGGGCCGAGTGCGCTACACCTCCTCCGCACCATGACGAGCGCGGCGGTGGAACCAGAGCTCTTGGCGAAGGCCCAGCAAGGCGATCGGGTCGCGCTCGAGGCCGTGCTCGCCCAGGTGGCCCCTGCCATTCATCGCTTCGCGCTGAGGATGTGCAAGAGCGCGCCGGACGCGGAGGACGCGCTGCAGGACGCGCTCGTGCTGGTGGCGCGGCACCTGCCTGAGTTCGAGGGCCGCTCGGCGTTGTCGAGCTGGGCGTTCTCGCTGGCGCGCACGGCCTGTTCGCGCAGCCGCCGAGGGCTCAAGAACCGCGCCCACGAGCCGGAAGAGCTGCTCGCCGGTCAGGTCGACCGCGGCCCGAGCCCGGAGGCGCGCGCCGAGGAACGCGAGCTGGGCAGCGCGCTCGCTCAGGCGCTCGACGGGCTCTCCGAAGAGCAGCGCGAGGTCATCTGGCTGCGCGACGTGGAGGGCCTGACCGCGCCGGAGACGGCCGATGCGCTCGGGCTCAGCGTCGAGGCGGTGAAGAGTCGGCTCCACCGCGCGCGTGACGCCATGCGGGAGTCGCTGCGACCCGTGCTCGAGCCACGCGTCAAGGCTGCCCCCAGCGGTTGCCCGCAGATCGCGGCGCTCTGGTCCCAGAAGCTCGAGGGGGACCTGAGTCAGGCGGACTGCTCGACGATGGAGCAACACCTGCTCGGATGCCCGAGCTGCGAAGCCGACTGCGAGGCGCTGAAGAAGGCGCTGCTCGCGTGCCAGCGGGCCCGGAGCCAGCCGGTGCCAGCGGCCGTCCAGGAGCGCGTGAAAGCTGCGTTGCGTGCTTGGGCTGCCGGGCCTCGACACAGCTCGGCACAGTGACCGTTCTCGGTTTTGGCCAGAACGAAGGGCGTGCGCATGGCCCCGACCTTGCTACCAAAGGCGTCATGCTCGTTCGTCCGCTCTCGCTCTCGTTCTTGTTCGCTGGCCTCCTCCTCGGGTGCACGGCCACCGTGACCTCTGGCAACTGTCCACCCGACTCGGACTGTTGTCTCGACGACAGCTGCGCTGCGGGCGGAGCGGGCGCTGGCGGCGCCGGGCAGGGGGGGGCGGGAGCGGGCGGCGGCATCTCTGCGAGCGGCATCGCGGTGCCCTGGCAAGACCTGAACGGCGAGGTGCTCGACGCCCCCGACGGCACGCTGTTGCTCGTGTTCGGATCGGAGCCGGCGGCCTGCGCGGACCCGCTGGCGGAGCAGGGCTCCTGTGATCCTGAGTTGGTCTGGCGAGCCGAGATCCCGCTGCCGGTGGAGCTCCAGTTCGCGGGCGCTGCCGTGGAGCTCTCTGCGCTCGAGACTGTGGGGTATGGCCCCTTCTTCACCGAGTCGCAAGGCGACGGGGAGCTCTGCTCGGGCGGTGGAGGGACACTGGACGGCTTGCTCGAGGTGCTGGCGATCGACGGCGCGAACGTCACCATCCGCGTCTCCGGCACGGTGATCCCCGAGGCGCCCGTCGACGGCGAGCGCACGTTGCTGCGCTGCGGCGCGCCCACCCAAGCAGCCGCGGTGGCGTTGACCCAGGCGCAGCTCGATGGGCTGAACGGTGGCACTGGTGGCGGCACGTCGTCGAGCGGCCAGAGCGGAGGTGGGCCGAGCCCGGATCGCCTGCACGTGTTCCTCGACCGCAGCGCTCAGCCTGCCGGCTCAAGCTGCAGTGACCCCTACGCGCAAGGCCAAGGCTGCGCCTTCGATCGCGAGATCGTGACCGTGGCCCTCGACCCCAGCGCGCAGTTGCCCGGGGTGTACGCCCTCGGCTCGGGGGTCGACGTGTCGAGCAGCGAGTCGGGCCCGAACGGTGACGGTACCTGCTGGGGTGGCGGCAGCGGCGGGAGCTCCGACGGCGAGGTCGAGGTGGTGTCGATCGACGCGAGCAGCGTGCACGTGCGCATGGTCGACGGTCCTTACGGGCCGCTGGACGGCGTCGCCTCGCGCTGCCCCTGACCCAACCAGGCTGTTTCGGTGCTCGGGGCTCCCGTGAGATACTCACGTGTCGAGCGGGGCCCGCGTGAACCTCGGAACCGTCCTCAATCAGCGCTACCAGATCGTCCGGCCGCTGGCCAAGGGCGGCATGGCGCACATTTACGAGGGCCGCGACGGCTCGCAGCGCGTGGTGATCAAGGTCCTCAAGGAGGGCCTGTCGAAGGACCCGGTGATCGTCGAGCGCTTCCACCGTGAGGTGCGTGCTGCGTCCGCGCTGAACGATCCGCACGTCGTGCGGATCTTGGGCTTCGGCACGACCGAGGACGAGCGCCCTTACCTGGTGATGGAGTTCCTGTTCGGCAACGACCTCGCCAAGGAGCTCCAGAAGCGGCGCGTGCTCCCGCTGGAGGAGGCCGCCACTTACATGGCGCAGACCTGCCAGGCCATGATCCGCGCGCACGACGCGGGCGTGATCCACCGCGATCTCAAGCCGACCAACCTGTACCTCGCCGACGAGGGCAAGAAGCGCGTGCTGAAGGTGCTCGACTTCGGCATCGCCAAGGTCACCGGCAACTCGAGCGCAGAGCAGATCACGCGCCCGACGGCGCTGATCGGTTCCCCGCCCTACATGTCTCCAGAGACCTTCGCCGGCGCGAGCAACGCGGACGTGCGCAGCGATATCTGGTCCGTGGGCGTCATCTTCTACGAGCTCATCACCGGCGTGCAGCCATTTCGAGGCGAGAGCGCCGCGCGCGTCGCGATGGCCATCACGCGCGATGAGCAGATCGACCCGTCGCAGGTGCTCGCCGGGCTGCCCCGATCGGTCGACGTCGTCATCGGACGCGCGCTCAAGAAGCGGCCCGACGATCGCTACCAGACCATGCGCGAGCTGTTGGCGGCGCTCGAGGTGTATCTGCCTCGAGGGCGCAACGACACGATGGAGATCCGCCTCGCGTCGACGCCCGGCCAGGACGACGATCCGCGCACCTTCAAGCAGGACGCGGCTGCGTACTTGGGGCTGATCGAGGCGACCCGCACCTCGACGCCCGACTCGACTTTGTCGCCCGTCGCCGTGCCGGTGGCAGCGTCGGACGATGACGCTCTCGATGGTCCCACACGGGTGCGTGTGGGCGGCGCTGCGGCAGCGCTGGCCGCGCTGCAAATCAAGCCCGCCGTGCCGGCGCCGATCGACGAGCCTTCGACGTTGGTGCAACCTGTGCCGTCCGAGCTCTCCGGAGCGCACGCGATCGACGCACCTGCCGCGCCCTCACCCATCCCGCCCTCCACGGCGGCGCCCGCGCGCGGCTCGCAACCTTCGCACGAACAGCTCGCGCCTGCTGGCGAGAGCCCGCTCGCGCCGATCCAGGGCAAGAGCTCCAAACTGGTCTGGGCCGTGCCGGCGGTCGCCTTGGCAGCGGGCTTGGGTGGCTGGTGGATCGGCCGCGCTGATGCACCTCCCCCTGCGGCGCAGGTCACCGCTGCGGTGGCGGCCTCGCCCGCCACGGAGTCGCCGGCCACGCCGCCGCCGCTGGTCGTCGTCAGCGCCACGGCCGATGCCGTGCCTGCGGCTCCGTCGAGCGCCGCGGTGGAGCCCCCACCTCCCGAGGCGAGCGCCACCGCGAGTGGAAGCGGTTCCCCCTCTGCGACGGCGGAGTCCACCGCTCCAGTGACCAAGCCCAAAGGCAAAGGCAAAGGCACGCCCAAGCCCAAGGACTCCGGCTTCCGCCCGAAGGCGATCTGAGGCGACGTCGCGAGGCTTCCGCCCCGGGCCTCGGTGAGGTACGCCGCACTCTCCGGTGGATCTGACGCAAGCGGCCGACCCTGCCTTGACGCAACCTGGCGACGACCTGTCATCGGCGTCCTCCACCGCCTTGGTGGCGCTCGGCGAACACGGCGAGAAGCGAGTCGCGACGGAGGGCTCGCCACGCATCTCGATCGTCATCCCTGCGCTGAACGAGGCCGACAGCTTGCCCGAGCTGGCCGAGCGGATCGCCTCCGGGGTGGGCGAGGACTTCGAGCTGATCTTCGTCGACGACGGCTCGACCGACGAGTCCTGGAAGGTGATGAGCCGCCTGAGCGAGGAAGACCCGCGCATCCGCGCGATTCGCCTGCGCAAGAACTTCGGCAAGGCCATGGCGCTCACGGCCGGGTTCAGCCGCGCGCGGGGCGAGATCGTGCTGATGATGGACGCCGACCTGCAGGACGATCCGGCCGAGCTGCCCAAGTTCATCAAGGCGGTCGACGACGGCTTCGACGTGGTCGTGGGTTGGAAGGTGAAGCGGCTCGATCCAGGCAACCGCCTCATCCTCACGCGCATCTTCAACGGCACGGTGCGCTGGGTGACGGGGGTGAAGCTCCACGACATGAACTGCGGCTTCAAGGCGTTCAGCCGCGACGTGATCACCACCGTCCCGATCTACGCCGATTTGTTCCGCTTCATCCCGGTGCTCGCCGCGTGGGAGGGCTTCAAGGTCACCGAGGTCCCGGTCACGCACCACTCGCGCAAACACGGCACCTCGCGCTACGGCCTCGAGCGGATCTTCCGCGGCTTCTTCGATCTGCTCAGCATCACCTTCTTGACCAAGTACTCGCGCCGGCCGATGCACCTGTTCGGCGCGATCGGTCTGCTCATGGGCCTGGCCGGCCTGGCGGTGAACAGCTACCTCACG
>CAZXMG010000187.1:0-5909 GCA_964641275.1 uncultured Polyangiaceae bacterium | reverse complement strand
GTGGGGGATATGCGAATTGCCGCCACCACCTGCCCCACCTGCCCCGCCTGCACCCGCCGCCCCGGCACCTTGCGCGCCCGAGCCGCCGCCGCCACCCGCGGCCCCGGCACCTCCGGCGCCCTGGTGGAGGGGCCCCGCGACACACGTGTTGCTCGCTTCATCACACACATATTCGTCTGCACATGGGCACGGCAGGCCTAGCGGGTCGAACTCCGGCAGCACACAAGCGAAGGGTGCGCCGGCAACCACCAGCGCCAGAGCCGAGCGCATCTCACCATGCTACGAGCCAGTGCTTGCTCCGTGAAGAGTCGATGCAGGCTGCTACGCTCCCGTCGTGGCCAACGCGACGGAAGGTCCGAACCGAGGGCGGTACCGCTATCAGCTGCGGTCGCTGACCAGCCTCGCGCGCTATGTGCCCGTCTATGTCGGGCTGATCCTGTGCACGGCCTTCACCTCGAGCGTGCTGTACGACAGCAGTGACACTGGCTTTGCCGCATTCCAGGCGGGCTCTGGGCTGCTCGGCTTGTTCGGTGGCTTCTGCGCCGTGGTGTTGCCCGCCGTGATGCTCGCGACGGCGGTGCTCCGCCGCGGTCGCCCCTTCGACGTGCGCTCACTTCAGCTGCACCCGGATCGCATCTCTCTCCGGATCGCTGGTCTCAGGCGCCCGCGCAGCGTGGACATCGAGGCGGAGCACATCCGCAGCGTGCACAGTCACCCGATCGCGGGTCGTCGACGCGTGAGCATCGAGCTCACGGGGGGCCTCGGAGACGGAGATCGCGTCGAGCTCGACCTCGAGCCGAGCGACGCCACCGAGCTCGTTCGGCTCCATGGCAGCGGAGCACCTCGCTTCTTGCTCGCGCGCAAGAGCTATGGCCCAGCGGTGGCGGTATGGGCGGCGGCCACGCTGCTCGGGGCTTGGGTCACGCAAGGCTTGCTGTCCTCGATCCAGGCCGCGGTGGAGGCGTACCCGCAACCGCTGTACGTGCAGGACGGCGGTGCGGGGGCCGCGAAGCTGCTGCTCGGCTGGACGCTGGGCCTCGGCGTCACCGCGATCGGCGTGTTCGGCGCGCTGGGCAACCTGCTCTTGTCGCCGCCCCGCCTGACGATCGGGCTCGACGGCGTGCGCATCGACGGCCTCTTGCGAAGGCGCTTCTTGCCGCTGACAGAGATCGTGCGCGTGGAGCGGGCTTGGTACGGCCTCAGGCTGGTCACGACGCGGCAGGTGGTCCGCGTGGTCGCGTTCGGTGCGAGCCCGGACACGCTCGACGCTTGCGCTTCGACGCTGGAGCACAACGCTCGCTCTGCGGCCAAGGGCGCCCAACTGCCGGCGCTCGACCGCCGCGCTCCCGCGTCGCTCGCCCGCTGGCGTGCCGCCATCTTGGGTAAAGTCGACGTCGCCAGCTACCGCGAGCCCAACCTCTCGCGCCAAGACCTCGAGCAGACGCTGTCCGGGTGTGGGGTCGCGCCCGAGCTGCGCGTCGCGGCCGCGCTGGCGCTCAGCGAGGGCGACGAGCGCTCCGCACGCGAGCGCATCCGGGTGACCGCGTCGTGCCTCGCCGACGAGCGAACCCGCACGCTGCTCGAGCGCTTGGCGGAAGAAGAGGCCGACGAGGAGCTGCTCAGCACCCGCCTCTCCCAGTTGGCCCGCTCGCGCTAGCGCAACCTTGCGACAGCGGTTCGCCTCACCGAGCTTTTTGCAAGTGGGGTTGGGGCCCCCGAGGCAATGAAGTCCAGAGCTGCAGCCGCGACCTCGCTCATGGCAAGCACGGGACCCCTCGGGGAATTGGCTGCGCCAGCCCCTTCCGGCTGCTGTGCCGTTCGGCCATCAAGCGCAGCCACGACCTCGAGGTATGCGGAACGCCGCCAGCTTCGCGCGCAGCGCGCATCAGAGACAGTTGAAGAACGAGCTGCCGCCGTCCCAGCCGCACGACTTGGAGCCGCACGCGAGCTGTTGCAGCTGGTTGTTCTCGCACCATACCACCGTGTTGCCGTTGCACTGCCCCGCGTAGGTGATGCCGTTGCAGGGGTCGCTCGGAGCTGGGGTGGCTGCGGCCCCCTTCTCTGCCACGCGGTTCTTGATCCACGACGCCACCAAGTCCACGCGGGCGAGCACCTGCGTCCCGCCGCCTGCGCCTGAGTTCACCGCCACGATCTTGTGTGTGCCGGGCACGATCACCGGTCCACCCGAGTCGCCGCTCTGGATCGTCTCGTTGGTGACGTAGTCGAGAGGGTAGCCGTAGGCCGAGCCGCTCTTGGTCTTCACCTGGGGGCCGATGAACAGCTTGCTGTAGCTGGTCTTGCCGTTGTCGATGCGGCCGATGTTCTGCACCTTGCTGCCAATCGCGATCGGCGACTCGGCCACCGTCGGGTACGAGCTGAGGGTGATCGACTTGTTCAAGTAGATCAGGCCCACGTCGTGTTGGTTCGGATCCACGAACGAAGCGTCGTTGTCCCAGTCGTACGTCTCGGCGGAGGTCGACGAGGCCTTCTGGTTGCTCGCGAACGGCGCGGTCACGTTCCAGCCCGTGTAGCCGTGGACGCAGTGCCCCGCGGTCAACACCACGTTCGGGGCGATCATCGCGCCCGAGCAGAGCGAAGCCACCGAACCGTTGATCTTCATTTCGATCAGCACCGACTCTGGGTAGGCCGTGGCGGGAGAGCCGCCAATGATGGCGTCGTCGCGCTCTGCGGCGCTCTCGTCGAGGTCATCGAGCTCCTCGGACTCGGGCTCGCCCGGCGCGCACGCAGCGAGAGAGACGGCGGCGAGCATGGCGAGCGTCAGGTGAGCGAGGTCGGCGGTGCGCATGGGCGGGCTCCTTGGTGGCGCGCGCCTCTTCGCATCGGATGTGCCAACGCCGCGAGCTGACGGCGCGATCGTGCGCTGGTCTACGGAACGGTGGTGCGAGGGTGCGAGAGGATTTCTCTCTCACGAGATCGATCCGCCGGGATCGGATCGATTCCGCAGGTGCGCCCCGATGTGCGCCTTTCGTGCGAAAAGGTCGCCCTGGTTGGCTCGCCGATCCACCCTGGGGTGCGCTTCGTTCTCGTGAAAGCGGCGTAGTTTCAGCAGGTGCGGGGTGACTGGTAGAAAATCCTCAGCTGGTGTAGGCAAAAGGTCATCATGTCCACACGTGCGCGCCGATGGTTGTTGCTCGCCGGCTGGCTGAGCAGCGCCGCCTGCGCCGCTTGTGAGGACGGCACCGACACCGAGGACAACGACGTGATCGTGCGCACCCAAACCGAGGCGGAGTGGGCGCAGTACGTGGCCAACGTCGCGTTCGCCGAAGGTTACGTGCCCAGCTGCGACCTCTCGCTCGCCGGAGATCGACCGCGCGTGCTCGTCACCGGCTTCGGGCGCTTCCTGGAGAACAAGGAGAACGCGACCGGCCGCATGGTGAGCCGACTCGTGCCCAACCTGGAGTACCCGCTCACCTCCCCGCCCGAGGACGGCAAGGTCGACGATCCCGCCGCGCAGACACGAGTGTCCCAAGCCACGGTGGAGCTCGAGGACGTCGGCGAGGTCGAGATCTGCGCGATGGTGTTGCCCGTGTTCTGGGATCTCGCGTCGATCTTGGTGCTCAAGGAGATGCAGGCGTTCGCGCCCGACATGGTGCTGATGAACGGCATCGCGGGCGATCGTCAGCCGATCTGGCTCGAGCTCGGCAGCGTGAACGCGGCGGTCGCGCTCAGCGACGGCTCTGGCACGCTCGCGCCGATCGAATCGGGCTCCAAGCTGGTGCAAGAGGCTCCGGACGAGGACAAGGCACGTGGCCTGGTGCTGTCTTGGGGCGAGGTCCGCGCGGGTGCGCGCGCCAAGATCGACTCCATGGCGGAAGAGCCCGACGAGAACGGGACCAAGTTCGGCGAGGTGGTGGAGGGCGCGGTGCTCGCCGGCTACCCCCGCTCGAGCAACACCTACCTCTGCAACAACACCACTTACGTCGTGAATTACCTGCTCGACCACCCGGAGGAGACGTTCCGTCTGCTGCAGCCGAGCCACCCGCGAGAGGGTGGGCCCACCGGCATCGACGTCAAGCTCGGGGTCGACCTCGGTCTCATCCCGCGCGTGTTCGTTCACTGGCCACGCGAGCTGGCGAGCTCGCAAGCAGAAGGTGGTCATCTGGATCGCGGTCGCGACGTCATGGCGAGCGTCATCGCCGCACAGCTGCGAGCCGTCGACGAGCCCACGCGCGGCCACCCCGATCTTGCCGACTTCAGCGATTGATCGGCGTCTGGTCGCCCCGTGCGTCCTTGGATCGGCGCGCGCGGAGCCAACGCCAGCCGCGCTCGAGCTCGCTCCAGGTGAAGAACGCGGGGTAGAACGCGACGCTCACGAGCGAGAACGGGCCGACCGAGAGCAGGAGCAAAATGCCCAAGTGGAGCATGACGCCCGTCGCCAAGAACGGCAGCCGCAGATCGAAGCGCGTGAGCCAGCGCCGCAGACGACCTCCTCGCTCGCGCGTGTGGCGCAGCCACAGGTAGGGGAACATGAGCCAAGCGCCGAGCTCCCAGAGCCAGGTCACCGCGGTGGCGATCTGCATGAGCGGAAAGATCTGGGCGGTGAAGCGCATGTCGTAGCGCCCCCAGGTGGGCTCCTGGAACACCCAGTACAGCGCAGAGAAGCCGCCCACGGGTGTCCACACCGGGCTCATCTTCTGGAGGCCGGTCGTGCCGTACACGATCAGCAGCTGGAACACGAACAGCCGCCGCGCGATCGCCAGCGTCTCCGCCGGGGCGCGAAAGCTCTTCCGCGCGAGGTGCGCGTCGAGTGACCAGGTCGCGCTCGCGCCACCGAGCACGAGCAGCCACAGCGCGTTCGTGAGCAGCGAGTCGTAGCCGCCGCGGGCCTGGGAGTTGAGCGAGGTGACCGCCTCGTAAGCCTGCAGCGTGACGAAAGGCGCGAGCCGCCCTCCGAGGCCAAGCGCGACCGCGACGCCGCCCAGCATCGAACACCACACCAAAGCCCAGACGACGGTGGGCGACGGCCCTCCGAGCGCCTGCACCAGCCACGAGCCGGTCAGGCTGAACGTGCCTCCGAACGCCTTGCCCACCCAGACCAGCTCGACCATCTGCGAGAGGATCATTTCGAGCATCTCGCCGGCCGCGAGCAGCCCCATCGAGATCCTGATCAGCGAAAGCGCGCGGGCATCTTCGCGCTCGCTGATGAAGGCCACGAAGCGACGCCAGCGCTCGCTCATCGCAGCTCGGCCCGACCCCACTCACGGCGCTCGGCGTAACGGCCCTGCGGTCGCTCACCTCTCTGGACTCGCTCCGGTGGGAGCGAGTCGTAACGATAGAGACGAACGCGCACGCGCTCGGCCGCCGGCACGTCGGAGAACGCGCGGCTCGCCAAGAACGCTGCGAGCTCGCTGAACACGCCGTCGCGATACTCGCGCGCGAAACGCCCCATGAGCTTGCGCATGCGGTGGTGGGTGAGCGGTCCGCTCTGCCAAGATGCGGCTGGGTCTCGCGGCCGAAACAGAGGGCGCCACGCGCCAGCCTCGAGCACGTCGACGTGCACCTCCGCCGGGTGGCGCTGCGGGCTGGCGAACATGGCCCAGCCTTGGTTTGCACCGCTCAGCCGAGGATAGTGACCGAACGGAGCCACCAAGAGCGAGCGCACGCGGAGGTAGCGCTCGGCCACGCCGCGCACGCGCACGCCCAGCTCTTCGGGCGGGATGGTTACGCCCACTTTGGAAAGCGCGGAGGACCACCCGGCGAAGTCGCTCTTGAGATTCTCGCTACGCCAGCGCGCGCGATCCAGCATGCTGCTGCCCGGCAGCGAGAGCACGACCACCGCAGAACAGTGGAACAACACGAGTAGCGCGCGCAGGTGTGGCCAGGCACGGGACCACGCGCCCGCGCTCATTCGCTCTTCGGGTCGACAGTCGTGTCGGCTGGCTGGGCCG
>CAZXMG010000186.1:0-5940 GCA_964641275.1 uncultured Polyangiaceae bacterium | reverse complement strand
GCGCGAAGTTCGGCGTGTACCTGCTCGGCTCGGTGGTGGTGCTGATCGCGAGCAGCCTGCTGGGGCCACTCATCTTGGTGCCCAACCTGGCGGTCACCAATGCGCTCGCGTTCGTGCTGTACGGGGAGCGCGAGTACCGCAACGCGGCGATCGCGGTGGCGGGTCTGGGTGTGGCGTTGCCTTTTGGCGCGCAGCTGCTGGGCGTGTTGCCGAGCTCGTACCAGTTCTCCAGCGCGGGTATGACCATCGTCCCGGGGATGGCGTCGTTGCCCGAGGGAGGCACGCTGGCGCTCTTGTTCTTTGCCAGCTTGGCGCTGGTGCTGCTCCCCGCCGCGTTCGCGGGCAAGGTTCGAGACGAGGTGGTCGAGGCGCAGCGCCGCGCCTTCATGCACACCTGGAACCTGAGGCAGCTCCTGCCGGAGGGTGCCCGCGACGCAGCCGCTGATTGAACGTCGCTCGAGGCCAGGGCGGCTTCTGGGAAGCACCGCCCACCTGTCGAGCGTTCCCACCAGGTGCCCGCTCGCCAAGCACCGGGGAGCCACCGGCGAGTCCAGGCGCCGAAGCTCCTGATCTTGATGGCTGCGGCGTGCGAGGTCTCCCAGCCCAGCGTTGCCCCGCCCATCGGATCGGCGCACGCGAGCCAGCACCCGCCCGCTCCCAGCGCTCAACAGCAGGACGCGACGCCGACGCCATCCCCACTCACGAGCAAGCGGGTGTTGGGTGCCGGGACCCGGTTCGAGACGTCGCTGCTC
The DNA here is from genome assembly GCA_964641275.1 of uncultured Polyangiaceae bacterium. Lineage (GTDB taxonomy): Bacteria > Myxococcota_A > Polyangia > Polyangiales > Polyangiaceae > Xiheicaenibacterium. The sequence goes on along the minus strand of CAZXMG010000186.1, from coordinate 5,188 downwards.
GTGCGCGACAGTCGACGAGACGGCCCGATCGTGCTGGTCCTGGCAGGTGTCCATGGCGATGAGCCGGCGCCTCCGATCGCCGCGGAGGCGATCGCAGCTTGGACCCCGGCTCGCGGCGCGCTGTGGGTCGTCCCGCGCGTCAATCAGCCTGCGCTCTCCAGAGGGACACGGCACCTTCCAGGATCGACGCCCAGGGATCTCAACCGCGAGTTCCCGTCCTCGCGGGTCGCGGCGCCGCGCGGTGACTGGGCCCCGACCATCTGGGAGCTCGTCGTCTCCCTCCGCCCCGATTGGGTGGTCGACCTGCATGAGGGGTGGGGCTTCAACATCGCCAACTCGAGGACCGTCGGCAGCTCGATCGTCGCGGTGACCTCTCCCGCAGAGCGCGAGGCCGCCGCTCTCCGTGAGGTGATCAATCGCACCATCCCGCGCGCGGATCGCAAGTTCACCCTGCTCGGGCCCGGACCTGACGGCAGCGTCGCGCGCGCCGTCTCGGATCGCCTCGGGATCCCGTCGCTGGTCGTGGAGACGACGCGGATTGGTCAGCCGATCGCTCTACGCGTCGAGCAGCACACGCTCATCGTCCGCGAGCTGCTGGTGCGCCTCGAGATGCTGCCACAGCACCGCTCCGGGGCCGCGGTGTGGTAGCACCCGCCCATGACGGTGGCGATCGTGGTCGGGGCTTCGGGCCTGGTGGGTGGGCAACTGGTCCAACAGCTGTCGGCTCACGCGAGCTTCGAGCGCGTGCTCAGCCTGGGGCGGCGCAAGCTCGGGCTTGGCGGCAACAAGATCGAGGAGCACCTCGTCGACTTTCGTGAACCAGCCTCGCTCGCGGCGGCGATGGCCGGGGACGTGCTCTTCTCGAGCCTGGGCACCACACTGAAGAAGGCCGGCTCGAAGGATGCGCAATGGGAGGTCGACCACACCTTCCAGCTGCGCGCCGCCGAGGCGGCCATCGCGAAGGGCGTGAAGCGCTACGTGTTGGTATCGGCCTCGACCGCCGACGCCGGATCGATGCTGTTCTACAACCGCATGAAGGGGGAGCTCGACGACGCCGTGCAGCGTCTGGGCTTTCAGGCATGTCACATCATGCGCCCGGGGATCTTGGCGGGGAACCGCTCCGAGTCTCGACCGGGCGAGGCGTTCGGCATCGCGGCGATGCAGCTGCTCGGCAAGGTGCCCGGGTTGCGGAAGCACCGCCCCATCCCGGCGGCGGACGTTGCGCGCGCGATGATCGCGGTCGCGCTGGACCCGCGAGAGGGAGCCTTCGTGCACGGACCCGAGCAGCTGTTCGAGCTCGGCCGCGACTCCTCTTAGCGCTGCCGGAGCTCGTCGACGCGCCGGAACGATGCCCCGAGCTTGCGGCCGAGCTCTTCGGCGAAGGTGTGCACCCGAGAGTCTGTGGTCGGCCCCTCGAGGTGGACCGTGCGCGTCGGATTCGGATCGTGAATGCTCCCCATGTCGCTCGAGATGGTCAGCTCGCCTTCGCCGAGCTGGAACGTGTGCCACAGGTTCACCTGCTCGTCGGGACCTCGCGATATCGAGAGCTCGACTCCAAGCGCTGCGCGTGCCGCGGCCTCGATGATCTCGATGTGGGCGCACAGCCCGGCTCGGGTCGGCTCCCCAGCGCCCACCGCCCAATAGCTCGACCTCAAGGTCGGGTTGGCCTCGGCGACGAACTCGTCGTGCAAACGCCGGAGATCCAAGAGCTCGTGCTCGGCCCGCGCGGACCCGTACAGCTCGCCCTCTTGGGGATCGTAGATGCGCGCGGAGAGGCGCTCTGCCAATGCGAACGCCGTCCACTCGATCCAAGGCCACGCCCCCGAGCGTGAAGAGACGACGAGGTACGGGCTGGCCAGCTCGGCGGGGTCCTCCTCTTGGACCTCGTCGGGATCGGGCGTGACCCAGTCGATCCCGACGCGGGGCACGTTCCAGAAGTAGAGGCTGCCGCCCTCGCCATCGTCGGTCATGGCCCAGAAGGTGACCCCAGGATGCTGTCGGGACAGCTCGTCGAAGGCTCGTTGTGCTTCCGGCCACTTCAGCGGCTCCTCGCGAACCAAGAACAGGTCGACCGACATCGACCGCATGTAACACGCGGGCGAATTCGCAGCGACCTTGACGCGGGCATCACTCCTCGAGCGTGCAGTCGCTCGCGCATCCGTCGCCCGAAAGCCCATTGCCGTCGTCGCACAGCTCGCCCCCGTCGGCGATGCCGTCGCCGCAGAACGGAATGGTGCAGTCGGTGCGGCAGGTCGACGCAGAGTCGAACGCTTGCAGCCACGACACAGGCGGCGCGAGCTCCAGCGCCTCTCCGCTGCCGTCGCGGAGCTCCCAGCTCGGCGCGCACGGCTCGAGCTCGCTGTCGATCCGAATGGTCCAATTCCCTGGGAACGGCAGACCGGAGATCACCCCGCCGTCCGAGTTGTGGTGCCACTCCCAGCTACCGAACGCCGAGTCCGGCCCGAGCGCGACCAGCTCCCCATGGTCGTCGTCGGACAGCGCAACCGACCAGCCCGGCGGCAGGCCGCTGAATCGCTGCGTCATCGCGCAATCGCCAGCGTCGAGCCCGCTCGACTCCTGGTCGATGCCGTGAATGGTGAACAGGTCGAGCGAGCTTTGACCTGCTTGGCGGTGGAGGAACAACACCGACGAAAAGGCCTGCTCGAAGCCCGTGTGGGCGCTGTGCGAGTCGTAGCCATAGAACGCCGCGGCCGCGTCGGGGGTGACGACGGGCGTGATCGGAATCGGCTCGGCGCCTACCCCCGGGTTGATCAAGCTGAGCGCGGGCCGCTCCGCGTTCCTCGCCCCTTCGTCGCACTGCTCGCCTTCGTCGAGGACACCGTCGCCGCAACCCTCGACCGGAGCTGACCCGCCTCCACCTTCCGCACGGAGATCGCCGAGGCCCGTGCGCGCCCCGCACCCGAGCGCGAGCAGGGCGAGAGCGTGCGGCAAGACCGGAGACATGGGTCCACTCTGCCAGCAAAAGTGCGATCGTGCGACGATCTCCGCGAGCATCTCGCCCTGGCGAACGAGGATCCAGGCCGCGACGGCCGCGGCTCCCACCAGGGCGATGACCGCGTCCATGAGGGTCATGTGCCCGACGCTCGAGCTCTCAGCCCACGACCAGGTTCGCGATCTTGGCGGGCACGTAGATGAACTTCTTCACCGTCTTGCCCTCGACGAACGGGCCCACCCCGTCGGCGGCGAGCGCGGCGGCGCGAGCGTCAGCCTCGGAGGCGTTGCGCGACAACATGACGCGGCCTCGGACCTTGCCATTGACCTGCACCGGCAGCTCGACGACGTCGTCGATGCAGAGCGCCTCGTCGTAGCTGGGCCAGGGGTGGTACGCGAGCGAGCCGTGGTGGCCGAGCTCGCGCCAGCACTCCTCACCGAGGTGAGGCGCGAACGGAGACACGAGCAACGCCAGCGCCTCTACCGCGGCGCGTGGCACCTCCGCCATGGCTTGCAAGTGGTTCGAGAGCACCATCAGCGCGCTGATGGAGGTGTTGAACGACAGCGTCTCGATGTCCCCCGTGACCTTCTTGATGGTGCGGTGGAGCAGGCGGTTGGTTGCGTCGTCGATCGCATCGGTGATCGGCTTCTGGCACACGTTCCACACGCGGTCGCGGAAGCGCACGATGCCCAGGATTTGGCCCGACTGCCAGGGCTTCACGGCCTCGAGCGGGCCCATGAACATCTCGTACATGCGCAGGCAGTCGGCGCCGTGTGCCTTGACGATGTCGTCGGGGTTCACGACGTTGCCCCGCGCCTTGCTCATCTTCTCGCCGTCTTCGCCCAGGATCATGCCCTGGTGCACCAGCCGCTTGAACGGCTCCTTGTCCTTCACGTGGCCCGTGTCGAACAGCACCTTGTGCCAGAAGCGCGCGTACAAGAGGTGCAGCACGGCGTGCTCGGCGCCGCCCACGTACAGGTCGACCGGCATCCAGTCGTCGTAGGCTTGCTGAGACCAGCCGCGCTCGGCGTTCTTGGGGTCCAAGAAGCGCAGGTAGTACCAACACGAGCCCGCCCATTGCGGCATGGTGTTGGTCTCGCGCGCGAACCACTTGCCGTCCTTCTGGAAGAAGCGCCAGTCCAGCGCGCGCGCGAGCGGGCCCGCCGGGTCGTCGCCTGGCTTGTAGTCGCTGAGCTCGGGCAGCCGCAGCGGCAGCTCGCTCTTGTCCACGGCGATGGGCTGGTCGAAGCGCACCTCGAATTTGGCGCCTTGGCGCGGGTCGCCGCCCTCGGGCAGCTCGATCGGGAAGTAGACCGGGATCGGCTCGCCCCAGTAACGCTGGCGAGAGAACACCCAGTCGCGCAGTTTGTACGTGACGCGCGACTTGCCACGATCGCGCTCGCTCAGCTTCTTGACGATGGCGCGCTTGCAGTCGGCGGTGGAGAGGCCGTCGAACTCGCCGCTCTGCACGGCGACGCCGTCGTCGACGAAGGCCGCGCTCAGCACGCTGGTGGGCTTGCCGGTGGGGCTCACCACCTCGACGATGGGCAGATCGAAGGCCTTGGCGAACTCGAAGTCGCGCTCGTCGTGGCCAGGCACGGCCATCACCGCGCCGGTCCCATAGCTTCCGATCACGTAGTCGCCCACCCAGATCGGGATGGGCGCGCCGGAGAGCGGGTGCAGCGCGTGTGCGCCGGTGAACACGCCCGTCTTGGTCTTGGTCTGTGCGATGCGATCGCGATCGCTGCGCGAGGCGGTGGCCTTCACGTAGGCGTCGACCGCGCCCTTTTGCGCGGCGCTGGTGATGCGGGCCAGCAGCGGGTGCTCGGGCGCGACGACCACATAGGTGGCGCCCATCAGCGTGTCGGGCCGCGTGGTGAACACCGAAATGGTGGCGTCGCTCACGCCCTCGACCGCGAAATGGATCTCGGCGCCCTCGGAGCGGCCGATCCACTCCTTCTGCATGGTGAGCGTACCGTCCGGCCAGTCCACCTCGGCCAGGTCCTCGGCCAAGCGATCCGCATAGGCGGTGATGCGCAACATCCATTGCCGGAGCGGCGTGCGCACCACGGGGTGGCCGCCGCGCTCGCTCTTGCCGTCGATGATCTCTTCGTTGGCGAGCACGGTGCCGAGCGCGGGGCACCAGTTGACGGGGATCTCGTCTTGGTAGGCCAAGCCCTTCTCGAACAGCAGCAAGAAGATCCACTGCGTCCACTTCACGTAGTCCACGTCCGT
>CAZXMG010000185.1:0-6011 GCA_964641275.1 uncultured Polyangiaceae bacterium | reverse complement strand
CCTTGAGGTCGACGACCTCGCCCTCGTAGTCGATGCGCTTGCAGTGCGCGCGGAAGGCGTCGTAGGCGCTCTCGAGGTGCAGGGCGAGACGCCCGTTGTCGAACACGTAGTGGATGCGGTGCTTGAGGTGCCCCTGCACCGCCATCACGCCGAGCATCTCGAGGAAGTGGTCGAGGGCGTTCTTCACGCCGTGGTCCGTCTCCAGCACGTCCGCGAGGATGGCGTCGACGGCCTCGGGCACGCCGAGGTCCTCCGGCAGCTCACAGCCGCAGGCCTTCGCGAACTCCTCGAAGAGATGCACGCCGAGCAGCATCGCGGTGAGGTTTTCGACGATGCGCACCGGCACCTTGCGCTCGCCGAGGAGCGCCTGGGTGACGCCGCGCGCGACCTCGAGGTCGGCGGCGAAGTCGCGCCCGAGGCAGAACTGGATGTACCTCGGTGCGAAGAGCACGAGGTCCACGGCGCGCAGCTCGCGGTGCGCGTCGCGGTAGCCGCTCTTCTCCTTGAGAGTCGTCTTCTCGGGGTTCGAGGTGATGATGCGCTCGAGCAGCGCGGCCTCCGTGGGGCGCGTCTCGCCGGCGACGCAGACCGGCGCCTGAAGGTGGTAGCTGTTCACCTTGAGGTCGGGGCGCCCGCGCTCCTCGGTCTCGCCGCGGTAGAGGCGACGCAGGTAGCGGTGCAGCGTGTTCAGCCGCTGCCGCTGCATGTCGTAGGGCTTGTACTCGTCGATGAAGACGGGCACCGAGCGCGTCGAGGTGAGGAGCTTCAGGAGCGCGAACTCGGTCTCCGTCGCGCTGTAGGGCTCGGCGTCGCGCACGCCGAACAGCGGCCACATGATGTCGATGCAGAGGCTCGACTTGCCGGAGCCCTGCGTGCCCCAGACGAACAGCGTGGGGAAGGAGCCGACCTCCTTCATGAAGCTCGCCTTCATCGGCGTCGCGAAGAACCAGCCGAGGATGGGCAGGATGACCGCGGGCGTGTTCACCTGCGGCAGGTAGCGGAAGACCACCGTCGCGATCTCGAGGAACGTGTCGTCGTCGGTCGGCACGTAGGACACGCGCTTGTCGAGCGACGCCCCGCTCGGGACGTAGATGACGGGCGACGGCGTGAGGAACCCGTCCTTGCTGATCGCGCAGTCGGGCCCGAGCCAGACGTGGTGCTCGCCCTTGCGGTACTCGCCGAGCATGTTGGAGCCGGGGCGACGCGGCACTGGGCGACGCGCGAGCACGCGCAGGAGCCCCTGCACGTTGTTGTCGCTGCCCGTCCACTGAAGGTCGGCCGAGGGCAGCTGGCGAATCAGGTCGCGCTTCGAGTGGAACGATGTCAGCGGCAGCCGCAGCGCCGGCACCGTCGTGCCCTTGTCGGTGTGCGCCTCGCCGAGGATGAGCTCGCCGTCCTCGGTGACGACGCGCATCGTCGGGTTGATGGTGAACGACGAAACGACCTTCGTCTCTCCGCGCGCGGTCACGCAGTAGTAGAAGCAGGTGTCCTCGTAGATCTCGCCCTCGATGGCGTCGTCGGTGCTTTCGGCGTCACCGCGCTCGTCATCGTCCTTGGGCGGCGCGGTAGCGGCGCGCGCGACGGCCTTGCGAAGATCCTTCGCCTTGAGCCCAAAGCGCTTCTCGACGAGCCCGAGGTACTTGCCGTGCACCGAGGGGTCGCGGTGCGAGATGGCGTCGAGGATGGGCTTGAGGCGGTACTCCAGCTCGCGCGCCGGCACGTCGCCGGGCACCGCCTCGATGGCCTTCTCGATGTCGAAGACGAAGTCGTAGAGGTCGCAGCGCGCCCCGGGCTCGCGGTTCACGCGGCAGTACCCGAGCTTCTGCAGCGAGTGACACGGTGGCGCGACGGAGCCGTCCTCGCGCACGGTCGCCAGGACCTTCTCGTGAGCCTTCTTGATGTACGCCGGGCCGTCGCGTCCCTTGAGCTTGCCGAGCCCGCGCCGGTCGTACTCGAGGACCAGCTCGGTGATCTCGTCGAGCCCGAGCCCCCTGTGCGCGAAGAAGCGCACCATGTTGAAGATGGCGAGGCTGCGATCCTCGCCCCCCTGCTCCCAGAGGCGCTGGACCGGCCCGCACATCTCGACCGGGCGCTCCCAGTCGTACTCGCCCTCGGGCGTGCGGTTCGCCTTGGTCGTGCCCGGGGCGGGCGCTTCGCCGAGCACCGGCAGCGACACGCGCGGCGCCGGCTGCAGCGGCAGCTCCGGCTTCGGTTCCTCGTCGAGGCGAGCCAGGAGGCGCGCGTCCTCGAGGCGCTCGAAGCCCGAGAGCGCGGCGCTGACCCGGTGCGGTCGGTCGCCCTGGCCGTCGCCCTTATGGCTGACGGTGCCGATGACCTTGATGATGCGGGCGACGTCGTGGATGGAGTCGACGTGCACAGCGTCGCTCTGGGCGCGCTCGCGCACGGTGGCCTCGAAGCTCTTGAGGCCCGCCTGCAGGCGCTCGCGTCGCTCGCCCTCGAGCGGCGTGGGCGGCAGTGCGAACCAGAGCTGCGCCCCGTTGCCGCTCATCATGAGCCGGGGCCGTGCGAGCCCCTCGGACTCGCACCACGCCGACGCCGTCTCGGCGGCGGCCATCGCCAGCCCGAGCTCGGCGTCGGTGCTGGCGGTGTCCTTCGGGCGCACGGGATCCAGGTCGATGACCGTGGCGGTGACGACCTCGACGTCCTTTCGGCCGGCGCCGCTCTTGAGCGGCCGGACGACGTTCGGCGCCAGCTCGAAGAGGCGCCTCGGGCGAGGCTGGATGCCGACGTAGACGTTGCCCGCGGCGTTGGTGCGAACGCACTCGCGGACGAAGGCCTCCTCGTCGTCGAAGAAGCCGATGCCGACGATGCCGCCCGCGGGACGGATGACGCGGACCTCGGAGACGCCGTGCGCGCCGTGGGCGAGCCAGCGCCAGGTGGAGCGAATCACCTCGGGGTTCGGAGCCGGGCCGCTCATGCGCACGCGCCCCCGGCCGCCTTGCGCGTGCCGAGCTTCGAGGCCGGAACCCCGAGCACCTCGGCGTAGAGCTTGCGGCGCTCGAGGTGGTGGCGACGCAGGATGGGCACCTTGCGGTCGACGAAGTCGAACAAGGCCGCGTCCTGCTTGTCGACGTGGGGCCGCATCAGCCGACCGAGGCGCTGCACCGTGCGCCCGCGCGCGCGGCCCGGGTACGCCAGGAACACGCGCGACAGGCGCGGCAGGTCGAGCCCCTCGTCGGCGAGGCTCGTGGCGACAAGGACGGACAGTCTGCCGGCGCGGGCCTCGTCGATGAGCACCTTGCGGCGCTCGCGCTTCACCTCGCCGGTGAGCACCGCGGCCGACACGCCCTCTGCGGCGATCCCCTCGGCGAGCCGCTCGCAGTGGTCGATGCGCCCCGAGAGCACGAGGCAGATGTGGCCGGCCCGGGCCTCGCGGGTGACGGCCTCGACGATGAGCCGGTTGCGCGCGCCATCGGACGCGACGGCGGCGAGCATGGGCGCGTAGTCCTCCGCGCCGGTGTACGGGTACGTGAAGTCGGTCTCGACGCTGCGGATCTCCGGCACGGTCAGCACGCCGGCCGCGACCAGCTCCTCGTGCGTGACGACGACGAGCGGCGCCCCGAGGAAGAGGTCGAGGAGCGCGGTCAGCCCGTCCTCGCGCTCCGGGGTCGCGGTGAGCCCGAGACGGTAGCGCGCCGGGCAGCGATCGACCACGGAGTGGAACGTGCTGGCCGCAACGTGATGAGCCTCGTCGAGGATGAGCAGCCCGAAGCCCCGAAGGAACGCATCGAGCTTCGCCGGCTCCCAGCGAACGAGCGCCTGGATGACGGCGACCGTGACCGGCGCGAGCTGCTCCTCGCCGTCGCCGATGAGCCCGGCCTCGACGCCCAGCTTGTCGCGCAGCTCGCCGAGCCACTGCTCCGCGAGGTCGAGCGTGTGGACGAGGATGAGAGTCGGCGTGCGGAGCCGCGCGATGGCGCCCATGCCCACGCGGGTCTTCCCGCCGCCGCACGGGATGACAACCGTGCCTTGCGTGACCTTCGCGAGCTTGTCGACCGCCGCCTCCTGGTACCCGCGGAGCGGCAGTTCGCGCATCGGCTTGAGCTGCACCTCGGGCAGCACACGCGCGTCGTCGCAGGCGACGATGAGCCCCTCCTGCGCTCCGGCTCGACGCAGCACGTGGATGGCCCCCCGGGGCAGGCGCAGCTCGTCGCCCCGCTGCTCCACAAAGCACACCGTCTCAAGCTCGGCGCCCGGGTGAAGCCCGAGACGCAGGCGATCGAGGTACGCCGGGTTCGGGAACGAGAGCGTGCGGCACAGGCGCTCGCCCACCTTCGGCGGCACCTCGCGCGCGTCGAGAGTGAGCGCCGAATCAACTCGCGCGCGCATAGGCGGCCTCCTCGAGGAAGCGGGCGATGTTCTCGACGCGCCGGGTGGAGAGCATCCGCGGCAGGCTCTTCAGGAACTTCTTGCCGTAGCCCTTCTCGGCGATGCGCTTGTCGAGAATGACGGCCACGCCGAAGTCCGTCTTGCAGCGGATGAGGCGGCCGACGCCCTGGCGCAGCGCGATGATGGCGAGCGGGACGAGGTAGTTGTCGAAGGCGCGCGGGTCGCGCTCGCAGATGGCGTCGATGACCGGGTCGTCGGGGTGTGGGAACGGCAGCTTGTCGATGACGAGCCCGGTGAGCGCCTCGCCCGGCACGTCGATGCCGGTCCAGAAGCTCTCGGTGCCGAGGAGCACGGAGCCGACGTCCTCCTTGAACAGCCGGGTCAGCTCCGCACGCGGCAGGTCCCCTTGGCGAAGTACGCGGTGTCGGCCACCGGCCACGCGGTCGTAGACGGCGTTGAGGTTCCGGTACGACGTGAAGAGCCCGAGGGTGCGGCCGTCGCAAGCCTCGAGCACCTGCTTGAAGATGCCGGTCGCGGCGTCGATGAAGTCGGGGTCGCGCGGGTCGGGCATCCGCTCGGGCACGACGAGCAGCGCCTGCGACTCGAAGTCGAACGGCGTCTCGGCGATGACCTCGAGCGCGCCCTCGGGGACGCCGAGCTCGCGGCGGACGAAGTCGAATGTGCCCGAGGTGGTGAGCGTGGCCGACACGAGCGACACCGAGGGGCAGCGCGCGAACAGCTCCGCGCGGAGCAGCTCGCTCACGTCGATGGGCTTGGCGCGCAGCTTCGCGCGGCCCTTCGGATCGACGTCGAGCCAGTAGACCTTGTCCGCGTCCGTCTGTTGCAGCCCCTCGTCGAGCCGCGCCCCGGCGACGGTCGCGTTGCGGGCCACGTTGCGCGCCGTCGCGCGCTCCTTCTGGTCCCGCCCCTCGTCCTCGGCTCGCGCGGTGGCGAGCGCCACGAGCGAGCGCAGCGCGCGCTGGACGCCCGCGTCGGAGGCGAAGCCCGGGGCCTTGAGCCGCTTCTTGTACCGGGGCGACCGCGCGAAGTCGGCGAGCCGCTCGAACAGCCGCCCCGCCTCCTGCCGCAACTCCCCGGCGAGCTGCTTGTGGCCGAAGTCCGCGGCCGCCGTCGCGAGCCGAGCGAACGTGTGCTCGGAGACGGTGAAGCCGAAGAACTCGCGGGCGATGTCCGCGGCCTCGTGCGCCTCGTCGAGGATGAGCAGGTCGTGCGCGGGGAGCACGAGGTCCTGCCCGGTCTCCCTGCGCACCGCGAGATGAGCGAAGAGCAGGTGGTAGTTCGTGACGATGATGTCCGCGCCCTGAGCGACGGCCTTCGCCCGCTCCGAGAAGCACTCCTCGCGGAACGGGCAGCCGTCGCCCTTGCACTCGTCGGAGCCCACGGCGAAGCGCGACCAGACCTGCGGCGCCGGGATGAACGGCAGCTCGGAGACGTCGCCGGTCTTCGTCGCCTCGGCCCACGCGAGCACGTCGTCGAGCTGGCGCTGCTGCCCGTCGTCGAAGAGCCCGCGCAGCTCGCCGCGGGCCTCGGACTCGGCGAGGCGATCGAGGCAGACGTAGTTGTTGCGCCCCTTGAGCAGCGCGAACGTGAACGGCCACGGCAGCGCGCTCGCGAGCATCGGCAGGTCCTTGCGGACGAGC
>CAZXMG010000184.1:2427-6059 GCA_964641275.1 uncultured Polyangiaceae bacterium | reverse complement strand
CCGCGAGGGCGGCAAGACCGTCGGCGCCGGCATCGTCACCAAGATCGTCGAGTAAGGAAGTTTCATCATGGCCGATGGCACCAAGATCCGAATCCGCCTGAAGGCGTTCGACCACCAGCTGCTCGACAAGTCCACCACGGACATCGTCGAGACGGCGAAGCGCACCGGCGCTCGCGTGGCGGGGCCCGTGCCCCTGCCCACCGAGATCCGGCGCTACACCGTGCTGCGTGGACCGCACGTCGACAAGAAGTCGCGCGAGCAGTTCGAGGTTCGCACCCACAAGCGCCTGCTCGACATCATCGAGCCGACCCAGCAGACCCTCGACGCCCTGATGAAGCTCGATCTCTCGGCGGGCGTCGACGTCGAGATCAAGTCGTAGGAGTACGATCCATGAAGGTCACCGTTTACAACCTGAAGCACGAGGCGGTCTCCGAGCTCGAGCTCTCCGATGAAGTGTTCGGAGCCGAGGTGAAGGATCAACTCTTCTACGAGGTGGTGAAGGCGCAGCTCGCGTCTCGCCGCTCCGGCACCAAAGCCACCAAGGAGCGCAGCGCCGTCGCTGGCTCGTCCAAGAAGCTCTACAAGCAGAAGGGCACCGGCCGCGCTCGTCAGGGCTCCGTCCGCGCACCCCACCACGCCGGTGGCGGTATGGCCCACGCGCTCGAGCCCAAGGACTGGTCGTACCGGCCGCCGCGCAAGGTGCGGGCTCAGGCGCTCAAGAGCGCGCTCAGCCTGTTCGCCAAAGAGCAGCGCCTGATCGTGGTCGACTCGTTCGACCTGCCCGAGATCAAGACCAAGGCGCTCGTCTCGGCCCTGAGCACCCTCAAGGCCGACAAGAAGGCCCTCGTGGTCGATAGCCGCGGCAACGACAAGCTCGAGAAATCGATCCGCAACGTCGCCGCTCACCAGTTCCTGCCGCCCGAGGGTGTGAACGTCTACGACTTGCTCCGTCACGACCACCTGGTCGTGTCCAAGGACGCGGCCAAGGCGCTCGAAGCCCGCTGCCTGAAGTAAGAGGACGACCATGCTGCGCACCAGCGAGAACATCATCAAGCGGCCCATCATCCTGACCGAGAAATCCACTCGGCTGCGTGAGGGCAACAACAAGGTGATCTTCGAGGTCGTCCCGTCGGCCAACAAGATCGAGATCAAGAACGCCATCCAAAAGCTCTTCAACGTGACGGTGCTCGACGTGAACACCCTCGTGATGCGGGGCCACGACAAGCGGATGGGCCGCGGCTACGCCAAGCTGCGCAACTGGAAGAAAGCCGTCATCACTCTCAAAGAGGGCGATGAGATCAAGTTCTTCGACGAGAAGACGGAGTAGTCATGGCCATCAAGACCTTCAAGCCCACCTCTCCCGGTCGGCGCTTCTACTCGGTCAGTGACTTCAAAGAGATCACCAAGACCGAGCCCGAAAAGAAGCTCGTCGAGAAGCAGAACTCGACTGGCGGACGCAACAACAACGGCCGCATCACCTCGCGCTTCCGCGGCGGCGGGCACAAGCAGCGCTACCGCGTGATCGATTTCAAGCGCGGCAAGATCGGCGTGCCGGCCACGGTCGCGGCGATCGAGTACGACCCGAACCGCACCGCGCGCATCGCGCTGCTCCACTACGCCGACGGCGAGAAGACCTACATCCTCGCGCCGGACGGCTTGGCAGTCGGCACCACCGTGATCGCGAGCCGCAACGCCGACATCAAGGTCGGTAACTCGCTGACGCTGCGCTACATCCCCCCCGGCACCACCATTCACAACGTGGAGCTCAAGAAGGGCAAGGGCGGTCAGCTGGTGCGCTCGGCCGGCTCCGCGGCGCAGCTCATGGCCAAGGACGGGGACTGGGCGCAGGTGCGTCTGCCGAGCGGCGAGATCCGCAAGGTGCACGTGGAGTGCCGCGCCACCGTCGGTCAGGTCTCCAACATCGAGCACGCCAACGTCAGCTTGGGCAAGGCCGGCCGCACGCGCTGGCTCGGCTTCCGCCCGCACAACCGCGGCGTCACCATGAACCCGGTCGATCACCCGATGGGTGGTGGTGAAGGTCGCACCTCGGGTGGTCGTCACCCGTGCTCGCCTTGGGGCCAGCTCTCCAAGGGTCTCAAGACTCGCAACAACAAGCGCACGGACGGCATGATCGTCCGCCGTCGCAACCGGAAGGGCTGATCGATATGCCGCGCAGTGTAAAGAAGGGCCCGTTCGTCGACGGCCACTTGATGGAGAAGATCTCTGCCTCTCAAGGGCAGGGTCAGAGCAAGAAGGTGATCAAGACCTGGTCGCGCCGGAGCACCATCGTGCCCGAGGCGGTCGGTCTCACCTTCGCCGTGCACAATGGCCGCAAGTTCGTCCCGGTGTTCGTCACCGAGAACATGGTCGGCCACAAGCTCGGCGAGTTTGCCCCCACGCGCACCTTCCACGGTCACTCGGGCGACAAGAAGGCCAAGGCCCCCGCCGGCAAGAAGTAGTCGGTCGGCCGCTTTGCCCATAGCGAGAGGCGTCCTCTGTTGGGGGCGCCTCTTTCTTTTTCGCCCCGGTAGCCTCGTCGCTGTCGTCATCGCCCTCGGGCGAAGGGGACCATACTTTCGACGATGCGCTTGAAATGCTCCGAAGCCTGCACTGACAACGGTCCTGTCTCTGCGCTGAGGGAGAAGTTCACGGAGGCGTCGCTGGTGCACAGCAGATATCCTTCGGAGCCGCGGAAGGGCCCCTCCTTCTTCGCTTCGCGCGCGGTTCGCGTCGTGGCGCGCGAGTAGAGGGCCTTCTGTCCGTTCGCGAGGGTGATGATCTCCAGACGGTCGAGCCGGAACAGCTCTTGGGCGGCAGGGTCAGCAGCCGCTTGTTTCGTGGTCGCGAGCTCTCGCTGGAGATGGTCGTCGCAGCTGCCGCGATCGGCCGTCGGCTTGACGAGGTTCACGCCCATGAACGCACCATCCGCGCGGAGCCTGAAGCCGCGCACCGACACCAAGTTGTCCGGAACGGCCGGGGTCGGAAGCAGCTCCGCATCGGACGGGATCATCAGCTTCGTGCCGTCCTCGAGCACCAGCTCCCTGGTCGCCGAGCCACCCGGAGCGCTCGAGTCCGCAGCTGACGCGGAGCTCGCCGCCGACGACGAAGCCGCCACCTTGGCGGACGAGCTCGTCTTGCTGCGGGTCGGGCGCTCGGTGTCGTCGTCGTCGTCCTGCCGCGTCGCGGACTTCTTGCGACCTGCGTCGCAAGCGAGGAGTACCAGCAGCGCGACCGTGAGGATCCGGGCCAGGGGCATGGGCAGGACCCTAGGTCACGGTTGCGCGTGCGTCACTTCGACGTTCCGCGTACGCCCGTTCGGCGACGACCAGGCCACGAGCGTCCAAGGCGGGTTCAACCACGGTCTGTCCTGGGGTTGGCAGCTGGTGTTTCGCGGACGCCGCGTGCGCGCCACCGCTCGTAATTGCTCGCTTGATGCGCTCCTGCCGCCCGTGAGCGATGGGTGTACCCAATGCTTCACGGCCGATTGCGCCAGCGAGCTGGCCACGGTCGAGTGACGATGCCGGCACTTCGCCGCCCTTGCTCCGTTGGGGGGGTGGCCGTGCCGCGGTCGGGCGCAGCGTCGTCGGCGAGCACGGCGGTCAGAGCGGCGTGACCTTTGGCAAAGGTGGCCG
>CAZXMG010000184.1:0-2327 GCA_964641275.1 uncultured Polyangiaceae bacterium | reverse complement strand
GCCGCGCCTGCGCGTCGGGGCGGCCGTGCCGCGGTCGGGCGCGGCGTCGTCGGCGAGCACGGCGGTCAGAGCGGCGTGACCTTTGGCAAAGGTGGCCGGTTGTTGGCCGCGCCTGCGCGTCGGGGCGGCCGTGCCGCGGTCGGGCGCGGCGTCGTCGGCGTGCACAGCGGTCAGAGCGGCGTGACCTGATGTCGAGTCGCTCGAACGCATCCCTCCGCCCAACGCGCGGCCGCCGCGCTACCATCGCGTGTGGCTCGATGGCGGGGACGTGGGACGCTGGCTTCGGTCGCGCTGCTGTTTGCGGTGGCGGTGTCGGCTCCGTTCGCCGGCTGCGACAAGCCATCGGGGCAAGGAGCCAGCACCGGCGTCGGTGGCTGCATGGCGGCGTTCGACGATCCCGATGCTTGTGGAGTCGCGGGCTTCGGGCAGGGCGCTAGCGGGGGCTTCAACGGTCCGTCCAGCTGTCTGGAGTACGAGTGCTGCGACCACTTGGATTGCCCACCAGGCTGGTACTGCAACAACCAGTTCTCCTTTGACGGCTGCGCCGAACAGGGTGGGGTTGGCAGCACGTGTTTCTTGGAGGACGCCGAGTGTGCGCCACCGCTCGTATGTTGGCCAACGGGAGAGTGCCAGCCGGACGACTTCTGCTCGGTGCCTGGTGCAGCCTGCTTTGAAGACGCCCAGTGCTGCGAGGGCATGTGCGCTGAAGGCGACGCGTGCTGCCGCTACGTTGCCGGCGACGTTGCGCGCGTCCTGCACACCACGATCAACAGTCAGTACTGGTGCGACCTGAGCGACGTCGCGGCGTTCAGAGTTTGCGTCTGCGAGCTGGAGTGCGCCGCCGAGTGCGCAATGGATTGCTCGCTTGATGCGCTCCTGCCGCCCGTGAGCGATGGGTGTGCCCAATGCTTCACGGCCGATTGCGCGAGCGAGCTGGCCGCGGTCGAGTGACGAGGCCGACACTTCGCCGCCCTTCCTCCGTCGGGAGTACGACCGCGCCGCGCGATGCGCGCGTGGTACGCTGAGGTCGATGTCGCACGCCCCTCGGCTGCATCGCTACACCTACGCCGACTACGTCGGCGTCGAGCTGACGAGCTCGACGAAGCACGAGTTCTTGGACGGCGAGATCTACGCGATGGCGGGCGGCTCCGAGGACCACTCCGCGATCGCGGCGGAGGTCGTTCGCGTGCTCGGCAACGCGATCGGGAGCCGACCGTGCCGGGTGCACACCTCGGATCTGCGGATCTATGTCGAGAGCGCCGGACTGGCGACGTTCCCGGACGCCTCCGTGATCTGTGGGCCGCTCGAGCGGCACCCGCCTGGCCCCGAGACCACCGCCCGCAACCCCAGCGTGCTGCTCGAGGTGACGAGCGACTCCTCCGAGGCCTACGACACGGGCGTGAAGCTCGGCTTCTACAAGACGATCCCTTCGCTTCGCGAGTGCATCCTCGTCTCTCACCGCGAGCGCCGGGTCACGTTGCACTACCGCGACGACGGCGGAGAGTGGCAATCGCGGGTCGCCGTGGCCGGTGGGCGGGTGGAGCTCCCGAGCCTCTCGTGCGAGCTGGTCGTGGACGAGATCTATCGCCGCAGTGAGATCCGCTGAAGGCGCACAGCCGGCCGCCCTGTCGGAGGTGTGAGTCGGCTACGATGCGCACATGTCGAACGCTTACCGGCTCGTCACCGCGGACGAGTTCCTGCAGCTGGACTTCGGTCCAGACCGCCGTGCGGAGCTCGACCAAGGCGTGATTCGGATGATGGCGGGAGGCACTGCCGCACATGCGCGGGTGCAGGCCAACCTCCTCACCTACCTGCGCAACCAGCTGCGGGGCACACCTTGCCGTCCTTATGGATCGGACATGGCGTTGCGCGTCGGGGAGCACTCGGTCCGCTACCCCGACGTCACCGTGTACTGTGGCCAGCCAGGATCGGCGGACAACGACGCCAAGAAGGTGCTCGACGCCCCTCGCGTGGTATTCGAGGTGCTGTCGCCGCACACCGCCAGCCTGGACCAGGGGCAGAAGCTCGCCGAGTACCAGGAGCTGTCCTCGGTGGAAGCCATCGTGTTCGTCGACCCCGACGCCGAGTCGCTGCGCGTGATCACGCGGCTGGGGCCGCAGAGCTTTCGCGACGATCGCTTCGGCAGCGTCGGCGATCTGGAGCTTTCGTGTCTCGGGGTCACCATCCCGCGGGCGGAGGTGTTCGCGCGCGACTGACTCGCCGCCGAGGCTGGACGCCAGCACGCGCACCCGGCAGCATCCTCGCGTGCGATCAGTCGTCTCCTCGGTGTGGAAGGCGTGGGCGGTGGCGCTGCCGCTGCTCGTGGG
>CAZXMG010000183.1:0-6120 GCA_964641275.1 uncultured Polyangiaceae bacterium | reverse complement strand
GCCGTAGAACCAGCGACCCAGCTCGCGCACTGCCTGTTGCTCTTCCGCCGTCATGGGAGACCCTCCGTGACCACCTCGACGCTAGCATGCGGCTCGCGGGAGGAGACGCCGATGTTCGAAGGCCAGATGATGGAGTTTCCGCTGACGGTGACGCACCTTTTGGAGCGCGCGCGAGCGGTGTTCCCGGACGTCGAGGTGGTGAGCCGGCGACCAGACAAAACGCTGCACCGCCAGACCTACCGTGACACGTACCTGCGCGCCGAGCGCTTGGCGCGCGCGCTTGGCCGGCTCGGAGTCCGGGCAGGCGACCGCGTCGCGACGTTGTGCTGGAACCACCGCGAGCACCTCGAGGCCTACCTCGGTGTGCCGGCGATGGGCGCGGTGGTGCACACGCTCAACCTGCGTCTGCACCCCGACGAGCTCACTTACATCGCCAATCACGCGCACGATCGCGTGCTGATCGTGGACCGCTCCTTGTGGCCTTTGTTCGACAAGTTTCGTGCGCGGCTCACCAGCGTCGAGCACATCATCGTGGTTGCGGACGCGCCCGGCGAGCTGCCCGCAGGCGTGCTCGAGTATGAGGCGCTACTGGCGGCCGAAGACGTGCGCGACCCCGGCGATGGCTTCGGGCCACGGCCGGGCTCTCCCTTCTCTCACCCGAGCGAGAGCGCCGCCGCCATGATCTGTTACACCTCGGGCACCACCGGCAACCCGAAGGGCGTGGTCTACTCGCACCGCTCCACGGTGCTCCACGCGCTGGCAGGCTCCGGTCGCGACGCCATTGGCCTCGGCTGTGGCGACGTGGTGCTGCCGGTCGTGCCCATGTTCCACGCTGCGGCGTGGGGCTTGCCCTACATCGCCGTGCTCAACGGCTCCAAGATCGTGTTCCCGGGGCCACACCTCGACCCCGATTCGTTGCTCGAGCTCATCGCGGCGGAGCGCGTGACGGTCGCAGCCGGCGTGCCCACGATCTGGAATGGCATCCTCGCGCGTCTGGACGCGGAGAAGGCAAGCTTCGACGTGTCGAGCGTGCGCACGATGGTGATCGGCGGTTCGGCGGCGCCAGCAGCCATGATCGCGGGCTTCGAACAGCGCCACGGGCTGATCGTCACGCACGCGTGGGGAATGACGGAGACGAATCCGCTCGGCACCCTCGCCAAGGTGAAGCCCGACGTCGAGGCCGAAGGCGCCGCTGCTGCGCTGCATGTGCGTGCATCGCAGGGCTACCCCGTGCCCTTCGTGGAGACCCGCCACAAAGACGATGCCGGCAACATCATGCCCTGGGACGCCAAGTCCATGGGCGAGCTCGAGGTGCGTGGCCCATGGGTGGCCAGAGCCTACTTGGGTGACGAGGGTCGAGATCGCTTCACCCCCGACGGCTGGTTCAAGACCGGGGACATCGTCACCATTTGCCCGCGCGGCTACGTGCGCATCACCGATCGATCCAAGGACGTGATCAAGTCGGGGGGTGAATGGATCAGCAGCGTCGCGCTCGAGAACGCGCTGATGGCCCACCCCGCCGTGCTGGAGGCGGCGGTGTTCGCCGGCTCGCATCCGAAGTGGGACGAGCGGCCCATCGCAGCGGTGGCGTTCAAGCCCAACCACAGCGCGACCCCAGATGAGCTCACCGCACACCTGGCCGCGCAGTTTCCCAAGTTCTGGCTGCCCGACCACTACCAAGTGGTCGAGCAGATCCCCCGCAACTCGACCGGCAAGTTCCTCAAGTCCAAGCTGCGCGAGCAGTATGGCGAGGTGTTGCTGAAGGGTTAGGTGACGCGTGCGTGGTGGCCTCGATCCCTGGTCGCTACGGCGGCCCCGAAGCGCGCTATCCTCGTTTCCATGCGGTCCATGCACCTCGCCCACGTCGCGCTGCTGGCCCTGGCCGGCTGCACCGGCGAGATCGGTGGCGGTGATGGGCAAGAGCCGCCGCCGAGCGGTCCGCAGTGCACCTCGACCGAGAGCCCTGGCGCGCCGGTGCCCATGCGTCGGCTCACCGCGCTGCAGGTGGAGCGCAGCGTGCGCGACGTCCTCGGCGTGGCCGAGCCTGTGGCGGTCTCCGACGAGACCCTGTTCACGTTCCGCAGCAACATCTCGAGCTCGATCGACTTCGTGGGCGCGTTTGGCTACCTGACCTTCGCGGAGGACACGGTCGCCCTCGCGGACTTGTCGGCGTGCGACGTGGCCGGGCCCAGCTGTGACGAATGGCTGTTCGACGACGTGGCACCCCGGCTGTTTCGCAGACCGCTGATCGGAGAGGAGCGCACCCGCTACGAGGAGCTGTTCGCCGAAGGCGCGCTCGAAGAGGGCGACCGCGAGGGTGCCCGCTGGGTGCTCGAGGCGATGCTGCAGAGTCCGACGCTGCTCTACCTGGATGAGGTCGTGAGCGAGGACGGCTACCTGGACGGGCTGAGCATGGCGTCACGCTTGTCGTTGACGCTGTGGGGCTCGGCGCCGGATGCGGAGCTGCTCTCGCGGGCGGCGGACGGCGAGCTCGACACGCCCGAGGGAGTTCGCGCCGAGGCCGAGCGCATGTTGGCCGACCCACGCAGCCTCGGCGGGCTCACCGATTTCGTCGACCAATGGCTGCGGCTCTCCAAATTGAACGATCCCGACGCGCGGCCTGATCTCGAGGCGCTCGGAGCCGAGACGCTCGCGGCCATGCGCTCGGAGCCGGTGCAGCTCTTTCGCATGCTGCTCGAGAGCGACGCGACGGTGAGCGATCTGCTCACCACCTCGACCACTCACGCTGATCCGCTGCTGCTCGCGCTGTACGGCGCCGATGTGCTCAGCGAGACGGCCACCACGCTCGAGCTCGATCCGGCACGGCGCGCAGGCATCTTGAGCTTGGCCGGTCCGATGGCGGCGCTCTCTCACGCAGAGGCGACCTCGCCCACGCTGCGCGGCTTCGCGGTGCTGTCCAACTTGATGTGCGATCCGCCGCCGCCCCCGCCCGCGGGCGTGAGCGTGACCTTGCCGGAGATCGGCGAAGGCAAGACCACCCGTGAGCGGCTCGAGGCCCATTTCAGCGATCCCACCTGCGCCGCCTGCCACAAGCCGATGGACGGCATCGGCTTCGCGTTCGAGCGGATCGACTGGCTCGGGCAGAGCCGTGATCAAGAGTTTGGCAAGCCGATCGACGACAGCTCCACCTTTCCGCTCGATGGCGCCGACGTCTCGGTGCAGGGGGTGGCGGGGATCTCCGCGGTCATGGCGGAGAGCCCTGCAGTGGGCGCGTGTGTGGCGCGTCAGTGGGTGAGCTACGGCGCTGGCATCCCCGACAAGGACGAGGCGGCGTGTTTGGTCGAGAAGCTCTCGCTGGACCTCTCGCAGCCGGGCGGGCTGCGCGCCATGATCTTGGGCTTCGTCAGCTCGGATTGGTACCGCAGAGGTCCAGGAGCCCTGCCATGAGCCACGTGCTTCGTAGGCCGTCTCGACGATCGCTCCTGCGCGCGGGGCTCGGTGGGGGCGCGGCCGCGCTGACCGGGAGCGCGCTGGGCCTGTTTCCGTGGCTGAACGCGGGCCGCGCGGGCTCAGTGCCGCCTAGGTTGCTGCTGTTTTTTACTCCGCACGGGACCGTGTGGGATCAATGGCGGCCCACCGGCACAGAGACGAACTTCTCGCTGTCACCCATCCTGGCGCCGCTGGCTCAGCACCAAGACCGGCTCGTGATCGTCGATGGCGTGGAGCTCGTGACGGGCACGTCGTATTACATCCCGCACACGTACACGATGCCGCTGCTGTGGACCGGGTCGCCGATCGACACCAGCACGAGCCTGTTCTGCCGTGACGATCACATGCAGTGTTTCGGCTGGAACACGGGGCCCTCCGTCGACCAGGTGATCGCGGCGCAGCTCGGCGGCACCCCCACGCCCTACGCGACCATCGAGCTGGGCGTGGGCTGCGCCGGGCTGCACCCGGCCACGCGCATGATCTACTCTGCGCCGGCGCAACCGCGCAGCCCGCTCGACTCCCCGGACGCAGCCTTCGCGGCGCTGTTCTCGAGCATCAGCCCGGATCAAGAGCAAGCGGCGAAGGATGCCACGCGGCGCAAGAGCGTGCTGGACGCCGCGCTGGCCGATTTCAATGGTCGGCGCGCCCAGCTCTCCCCCGAAGACCAAGCTCGCCTCGACGCACATGCGGACGCGATCCGCGAGGTGGAGCTGTCGCTCACCGCGGTGTGTGACCCGCCCGACGCTCCCACCGGCGTCGACAGCCAGACCGCGATCGATCGCCAGTCGGATCTGCTCGCGGCCGCGTTCGGCTGCGGGCTCACGCGCGTGGCGAGCTTTCAGGTGCGCATCGCCGACAACGACAACACGCTCTACCCGTGGGTGGGGCTCGACGCTGGGGGCCACCACACGATGAGCCACGACTCGGGCGCCGCCGCTCAGGCCACGCTCGCTCAGCTCTACCGCTGGTACTCCGAGCGCTTCGCGTACCTGCTGGATCGCTTGGCCGCGACGCCCGACAGCGACGGGCGCAGCGTGCTCGACAACACCGTGATCATCTGGGGCTCCGAGCTCGGGCGCGCGTGGGATCACGACATCAGCAACGTGCCCTTCATCTTCGCCGGCTCCACCGACATCCTGCGCGGCGGCCGCTACCTGTCCGGCTCGGTCATCTCCCACAACCGCGTGCTGGTCACCGCGCTGCACGCCATGGGCCTCACCGACGTGAGCCAGTTTGGCGCGCTGGACCAGGGCTCCGGCCCGCTGCCTGGCGTGCTGGTGTAGAGCTGGCCGCGGCTCAGGCCTTGGCGAGCTGGCGCAACATGTAGAGCAAGATGCCCCCGTGGACGAAGTAGTCCACCTCGTTGGGGGTATCGATGCGGGTGGTGACGGTGAAGGTGGTCTTCTTGCCACCCTCGCCGGTGGCGACGACCTGGAGCTTCTTCTTGGGTGAGAGGCCCTCGGCGATGCCCGCGATGTCGTAGGTTTCGAAGCCGGTGAGGCCGAGTGAGGCGGCGTCTTGGCCGGGCTCGAGCTCGAGCGGGAGCACGCCCATGCCGACCAGGTTGGAGCGGTGGATGCGCTCGAAGCTCTTGGCGATGACGGCGCGCACCCCGAGCAGCTTGGGGCCCTTGGCAGCCCAGTCGCGCGAGGAGCCGGTGCCGTACTCTGCGCCGGCCAGGATGATCGTGCCGACACCCTCGCTCTGGTAGCGCATGGAGGCGTCGAAGATGCTGAGCTCTTCGCCGCTGGGCACGTGTTTGGTGCGCGGGCCCTCGGGGCCGCCGAGCATCAGGTTCTTGATGCGGATGTTGGCGAAGGTGCCGCGCATCATGATCTCGTGGTTGCCGCGGCGGGCGCCGTACGAGTTGTAGTCCTTGCGCTCGACGCCGCGCTCGCTGAGATACTTGGCGGCGGGGCTGTCTTTGGCGATGTTGCCGGCGGGGGAGATGTGATCGGTGGTGATGGAGTCACCGAGCACCAGCAGACAGCGCGCCCCCGAGATGTCCTGGAGCGGCTTGGGCTCCTTGGGCATGTCGTCGAAGAACGGCGGCTTGCGCACGTACGTGCTCTTCTCGTCCCATTGGAACAGCTGGCCCTGCGGCACCTTGAGCGCGCGCCAGGCCTCGTCGCCGTCGGCGACGGCGGCATAACGCTTCTTGTACTGCTCGGGCTTGATCGCATTGGCGATCGTGTCGGCGATTTCCTGGTTGGTCGGCCACACGTCCCTCAGGAACACGTCTTTGCCGTCGCTGCCCTGGCCGAGCGGATCCTTGGTGAGATCGCAGTCGACCGAGCCCTTGAGCGCGTACGCCACCACCAGCGGCGGCGACGCCAGGTAGTTCATGCGCTCCAGCGGGTGCACGCGACCCTCGAAGTTGCGGTTGGCGCTCAGCACGCTGGCAACGACGAGGTCACCCTTCTCCACGGCGTCACCCACCGCTTGCGGTAGCGGCCCCGAGTTGCCAATGCAGGTGGTGCAGCCGTAGCCGACGACGTGGAAGCCGAGCTTCTCGAGATCGGGCAAGAGCCCCGCTTCGGTCAGGTAGTCGGTGACCACCTGGGAGCCCGGCGCGAGCGAGGTCTTCACCCACGGCTTGCTGGTGAGCCCCTTCTGTGCGGCCTTGCGCGCGACCAGACCAGCGGCGACCAGCACGGCGGGATTGGAGGT
>CAZXMG010000182.1:5067-6121 GCA_964641275.1 uncultured Polyangiaceae bacterium | reverse complement strand
CCGACCATCGCGACTCGGCTCTTCGACTTTGCCAGCTCCGCGATGGCAGCGACCTTTTGCTCCGGTAGCAGGTCTCCGCGCGCGACGCGGATGCCGACGTGCTTCGCCACTGCGTCAGCGACCGGCTGATTGTCGCCGGTCAACATGATCGTCTGCTCGATGCCGAGGGCGTGCAGCTCGGCGACGACCGCCCGGGCGCTCTCACGGGGGGTGTCCATCACGCCAAGGACGCCGAGGAAGCGGAGGTCCGATCGGACGACCATGACCGTGCGACCCTCGCCCTGCAGCTTCTTCACCGCGTCGGCCACGCTCTGCGGCAGCGTCCCATCGCGCGTGAAAAGACCCGGCTTACCGATCGCCACCTCGGCCCCGCCCACCGTCGCTCGGACCCCGTAGCCGATCACGGCCTCCACGCCCGAGGCTTCCATTGTCGGGAGACCCGGACGCCGCGCGCCCGCGCCTTCCACAATCGCGCTCGCGAGAGGATGGTCGGACTGCTTCTCGACCGCCACCGCGACCGCGAGCAACTCGTCCTCCTGCGCGCCGTCGACAGCGATCACGTCGGTGAGACGGGGCTTCCCTTCGGTGAGCGTCCCGGTCTTGTCGAACGCGATCGCACGAACCAGCCCAAGCGATTCGAGGTGCGCGCCGCCCTTCACGAGCACGCCTGCCCGCGCCGCTCGCGCGACGCCCGACAAGACCGCGCTCGGCGTCGCGATGGCGAGCGCGCACGGGCTCGCGGCGACGAGCACCGCCATGGCTCGATAGAAGCTTCGCGCGAAGGGTTCGTCGATCACGACCCAGGCGAAGAGCAGGCCGACGACGACCAAGAGGATGACCGGCACGAACGCTCGCTCGAAACGGTCGGTGAATTGCTGCGTCGGCGACTTCTGCGTCTCTGCCTCGGCGACCATCTTCACGACGCGAGCGAGGGTGCTCTCGCTCGCGGTCTTTGTGACCACGGCGGTGAGCGCCGCTGCGCCGTTGATGGTGCCGGCGAACACGCGATGCTCAGCGCCCAGCGCCTCGGGGGCCGCCAGAGCAGCGTCGACGT
>CAZXMG010000182.1:0-5057 GCA_964641275.1 uncultured Polyangiaceae bacterium | reverse complement strand
GCATCCGGCTCAGGGACGGGCCGCTTGTCGACGGGGACGCTTTCTCCGGTGATCGGCGCTTGATTCACGCTGCTCGAACCTGCGCTGACGAACCCGTCCGCTGGGATGCGCGTGTTGGGCTTCACAAAGATGCGATCGCCCACCACGAGCTCGGCAACTCCGACGTCTGCCTCGCGGCCGTCGTCGTCGACGCGCAGCGCGATCTCCGGGACGAGCTTCGCCAACGCCCCGATGGCGTTTCGGGCGCGGCGCATCGCGTATCCTTCGAGCCCGTGACCGAGCGTGAAAAGGAACAGGAGGAGGGCGCCCTCGAACCATTCGCCCAAGATCGCCGCTCCGATCGCGGCGAGCAGCATGAGGAAGTCGATCTCGAGCTTGCGCGCGCGGACCGCGACGACGACCTCCTTGACCGTGAACCAGGCCCCGAGGACGTACGCGAGCGAGAAGAGGCTGGTCGTGGCGACCGAGGCCACGCCCGCCTTCTCGAGGCCCCAGCCGATGCCCGTCAGCGCACCGCAGCCGAAGCTGAAGACCAGCTCGGAGCGTTCGCCGAACGGTCCGCCGTGCTCATGCTCGTGCTCGTCATGCTCTGCGGCAGCCGCCGCGGGAGATGCCTGCTCGGCGTACGAGACGATTCCTGCCTTGGCCGCGACCGCGAACAGCGTCTGTCGATTGGTCTTGGCGGGATCGAACTCGACGTAGAGGCGCCTCGAGCCGAAGGCTACTGACGCGTGCAACACGCCCGGCTGCTTGGCGAAGACGCCTTCGACGAGCCTTGCCTGCCGTTCGTGTCGCAGACCCACCGCAGGCGCCGAGAGGTGCTCGTAGCGTGCTTTCAGCGCGGCACCCGCGCTCTCGACGAGCGCTTCGATCTCCGTGAGCCGCACCGATGTCGGGTCGTAGTGGAGGCACAGCTTAGGGCGCAGTGGATCATCGCGATCCACATGCACCCGCACGATGCCCCGCGTGGCGCCAACGGTGTCGACGAGGCGTGCAACGCAGGCGTCACAGCCAGCGCCCTCGTTGGGAAGAATGAGTTCCAGGTCGAGCTTGTGCTTCTTCATGCCGGTCCCCCGGCAAGCGTAACGCCGCTCGACTCCTCGAGCGGCGCGCTGATGGCGAGACGCGCCCTCTCCCCGAGCCCCGAGCGCATCTCGAAACAGTCGCCCGCGCGACGGCCTGGCGCAACGGGCGGCCGGAAGCTGTTCGGTTCGTCGGCGGGAAGGCAGACGACGGTCTGCGAGTCGAAGGTGACCATCTCGTCGGCCGGAACGACGAGTACGCGCTCGTCGGCAAGCCGTCCCCCGATTTCGATGCTGCCGAAGAGACCGCTACGGAGGCGCCCGTCGGGCGCTCGTCGCGTCACGCGAATGGGTGCCAAGCGCGTGCGCTCGCCGAGCGCGGGGGCGACGCGCGCAATGGTTCCCGGCATCGCGGCGTCGGCAAACGCTCGAAGACGAACGACGGCAGCCGACCCCACCTGCGCTCGCGCCAGTTCCAACTCCGGCACGTTGCCGCAGCCCCAGACCTCTGGCCCGTCGTGCGTGGAGGAAGCGAGGCATGGAACGGCAACACTCGTTGCTGTGCTCACGCTGACCACACGACGTACAGCCCCATCGCCACGAGGAGGACGCCGGTCGCGCGGTCGACCCAGATGCGACTGCCGTTCTTCTCCAGGCGGGCCGCCAGCTTTGCCGCCGAAGCTCCGAGGGCGACGACAGGGATCGCGATGCCGACGCCGTAGATGAACAAGAGTGCCCCGCCGTACACGGGGCTGCCGTTGAACGCGACGTAGGAGAGGAGGCCTGCCAGAAGCGGCGTGCCGCAGGGACCGAAGACGAGCGCGAGCAGCAGGCCGGTGAGAAACGCCGTCCCGATCCCCGTGGCCCTCGGAAGGGACGGCGTCTTGAGCGTCGGCAGGCGGAACAGGCCGAGCATGTGCGCGCCTGCGAGCAGCGGAACGACGGCGATCACGTAGGCCCACGTTCCCGAAAGCGTCGTCATCGTGTGGCCCCCGGCGGCGGCGAGCACGCCGAGGAGCGTGGTCGCCGTCGCGAGCCCGAGAGCGAGCGCGGCCGCAGAGGTGAAGCTGAGCTTTCGGACGAGCTGATCGCTGCACGCCTCTCGATTCGCGCAGCAGGCGGCAGCGGCGGCCGGGTAGATCGGCAAGCAACAGGGGTTCAGACCCGTGATGACGCCGCCCGCGAGGGCGAGTGGTGCCGCGAACACCGCGCCCGTGCTCAGCGCGTCGCGCAGCATCACCGCGAGGTCGTTCACGGATGGCCTCCCGCGAGCCGATCGAGGTCGACTCGAATGGCCCCGATCGTGTCGCCCGACTCGCCTTCTCGACGGCTCACCTCGCGCCCGGTCGCATCGACGAAGATCACGGTGGGTTCAACCGTCACGCGGTACTGGCTCACGACGTCGCGTTCGCGTCTTGGATCGACCTCGCGCGTGCGCACCCCGCGCGTCGCGGCGGCGCGGACCGCGCGAAAGACCTCCCCGCAGCCGCAGCTCTCCTCAGCCTCCCGCGGGTCCGCGAACAGCAAGACCTGGGGCTGCGCACTCGATGTCGTCGCAGCGGCGGGTCCACTCGCTGCCGGCGTCGGCGCAGGCTGCGACTTCATCGACTTCGCGACGAGCACACCGCCGACGAGCGCGGCGATCACGACAATACCAACCCAACTGCGCTTCATCGCTTACCTCCGCATGCGGTCGTGCATCCGCAGAGGGACGCACCGTTCACGGGCTTGCTGGTCTCTTCTTCGTGGGGCGGCGCG
The DNA here is from genome assembly GCA_964641275.1 of uncultured Polyangiaceae bacterium. Classification (GTDB taxonomy): domain Bacteria; phylum Myxococcota_A; class Polyangia; order Polyangiales; family Polyangiaceae; genus Xiheicaenibacterium. The sequence continues at coordinate 2,277 of CAZXMG010000182.1, read as the reverse complement.
AGCTCGCCGGCGGCTCGATCCTGCACGTACGGCTCGGCAGTTCGGAGACTGTCCTCGGCTCGCGCGAGCTCCCGTCCGAGGTACGCCGCGTGGTCCAGCCGCGAGATGAGTGAGCGCGCGACCACCTCGCTGTAGAGGGCTGCCGGCGTCCGTCCCTCGAGGACACAGTCGAGTACGCCTGCGTTCGTGTAGTGCTCAAGCACCAGGCGCTGACGATCGCCGTCGGGGTAGACGACGAAGAACCCCGCCGGGTCGGGAATCAGGCGCTTCGGCTCCGACGCAATGAACGGCGTGACTGCGTGATCGGCGACGGTCTCGCCAAACGGCCCCGGGTTTCGAGCCACGAGCTCGCTGATGCCCTTCGCGATGCGCTCGAACGAGGTCTCGCCCACGAGGTCGACAAGCTCGACCTGCCGGAGGAACACCGCCACCTGGTCGGCGGACACGTTCTTGAGCACCGGGCGCTTGCCCTTCGCGCCGACGATGCGCCCGCGCTCGTCGATGCCGTTCCGGAAGAGGCTCGCGAGCGACTGCCCCGGCAAGTGGCCGATCGCCTGCTGCGTGTCCTCTCCGCACAGGAGCAGGAACCGGAGGTTCGGGTTCGCGAGCACGTTCCGAATCACCCGCTCGATGCCGAGGTTCTCGGTGTGCATCGTGCCAACGATGGAGACGCCCGGCAGCGCGGCGCGCTCCACTGATGCGACCAGGTCCGGGCTGTTGAGCGCGCACACCGCAACGGGAGCACCGTAGCGAAGCGCCTTGTAGTCGCCCGGCAGCGGCGGCCAGCCCGCTCGCTCCTCCGGCGCCTCCGTTGGACACAGGTCGAGTCCCTCGGCTTGATTGGGGAATGCGTCTGCGAACGCGTTGGCCGCGATCGCCGGAAAGCAGACCGCACATCCGAGGCAGTCGTACTTCTTCGGCGCGAAGACAGAGCGCGCTGTCGTCAGCGACTCGGCGAGTTCGCCACGCCCCGGCTCGGTGGCGGCGAGCGCCTCCACGGTCGAGTGAAGGCACCCGCAGGTGTGGCACTTCCGCGCAGCCACCGCTTCGGCGAGCTGCTCGCGGATCAAGGCGAGCGAGCGCTTGACGGTCTGTTCGGCGGGCTCGGACGGAACCGCGACCGGGGTACCGCTCCTGTCGTCTGATGAAATAAGCGTGCTCATGTTTGAATGAATGCCCCGAAAGCCACTACGGCAACGCTTGCCGCAGAGCGTGCTGAACGAGCTCGGCGGCGAAGCGATCGCGAAGCGAGTAGTAGGCCATCTTGCCGTCGTTGCGGTACTTGAGGATCTTCAGATCGCGCAGCTTCCGTAGGTGGTGAGACGCCGCGGACACGCTCATCCCGAGGACATGGGCGACGTCGCAGACACACAGCTCTTCGCCGCCGCTGAGAGCGTGGAGCACCTTCAGACGCGTTCGATCCGCAAGGGCAGCGAACAGGACGCGCGCCTCCTCCAGGCGGTCATCCTGCGGCAGCTCCTCGTGAAGCCGCGCGACGAGATCCTCCTTGAAACACGGGACGTTGCAGAGGTCGTCGCAGGCCGCTGCGCGGGCCGCGCCATTGGAAACGCTCACACGCATGTTTGAATGATGTCACTCGGCACTCGCCCTTGTCAACCGCGGTCCCGGCCGCCGCGTCCTGGGCGGGCCCCCTGATGCCGCTCCCCGCTCAGCCCACCAGCTTCTTGAGCATCGCCATCCCCCGCTCGGCCTCGGCCGGCGTCGCGTCGGCCAGCTCGAGGTACACGCGGCCGCGGGCGTCGTAGAAGCTCTCGGTCTGGACGATCCAGCGCTCCCGCTCGGGCGTGGCCAGCTCGACGTCGGCGGCGAGCTTGTGGAGCGCGGCGCTCACCAGGCGGTGGCTCGTGCCCTTCGGGAGCCGGAGCTCGATCTGCGGCTCCGCGGTCCCGTAGCGGCTCTCGCCCTGGCTCACCGTCTTCGTCGTCTGCGTGTTCTGGCTCGTGGTCCGCATCGTCGTCCTCGCGTTCTGCAGGGCGGCTCGTCGCCCGTTGCGAGGGACATACAGGCTTCGGTTCGCGCACCTAGCAAGGCCAAGAACGTCGGTTTTTGATGTCTTTTCGAGCAGTTGGAATAGTCGCGAGGTTCCGCACCCTTCGGGCCGCCGAGCCGACGGAGGCCCACGGCCTACATCCGCCGCGTGAGCCCGGTGCGGAGCATCTCGGCCACGAGCGTCGCGGCCAGCTCCTCGTCGGTCTCGCCCCTCACGTCGAGCTCGACCTCCTCGAACTTGCGCGCGTTGGCGACCACCCACTCGAT
>CAZXMG010000181.1:0-6228 GCA_964641275.1 uncultured Polyangiaceae bacterium | reverse complement strand
AGCGCCGTGTTCCTGCTGGCGCTCAACGACGAGGGTCGCGTCGACCGCAACGCCGAGCTCACGGCCGCGGGCACCGCCATCGACCCTGCCCTGCTCGAGAGCGTGAAGCGGACCCGGGCGGCGCTGGTCACCAAGCTCGGGCCCCCAGGCGCGCGGGCACGCCTCAAGGTCACGGCCAAGGTGCTCGACCTGCCTCCGCCCGAAGGCGAGACACTGTCGCTGTCGTTCGACAGCTTCGACAAGGCTTCGCGGCGGGGCGCCAGCACCTTCGTGCTCGGCAGCGGCAGGGGCGTGCGCTTCACGGTGGAAGAGCTCGCGCTCGAGCCGCTCTCCAAGCCGTGAACGAGTCGGCCCACGAGCGCCATGCTACGTTTGCGGCATGCGCGCCTCGGCCCTCGCGCGGCCCCCTCGACTCGCGGCTGTGCTCTTGCTGTTGATCGTCCCCGCGATCGCCATCGCGCAGGCGCCCCCTGCTCCGCCGGCTCCGGGACCGCCCCCGGCGGTCGGCAGCGCGGCCCCGAGCGCGAGCGCCCCTACGTTCGCGCCCAGCGCGCCAGGGCAGCCCGATCCATGGGGAGGCATGAACGCCGGAGGCCTCGCTCCGCCCCCGCCACTCGGTGCACAGAAGCCGCCCGACCGACCAGCGACCTCGCTCACCACCGTCGAGGACGACCTCGATGAGTCCAAGAAGGAGGACGGCAAACGGGGCCCGAGCTGGTTCTGGATCGAAGCGGAGGGCGGCTTCGAGCACGTGGGTCTGAAGACCTTCAACGTCGATGAGCAGGCGCTCTCGGTGGGTCTGGTGGAGACCGAGTCGAGCGGCGGCGTCATCGGCGCTGGCATCGGCGCACAGCTGATCTTCCTGACGCTCGGCGTGCGCGGCCGCATGGGCTTCTTCGAGGCGTGGCAGATCGGCCGCATCGGAGGCGAGATCGGCTTCCGCATCCCGCTGGGGTTCCTGGAGCCGCGCTTCGATCTCGGCGCGGGCTACGCCGCGCTCGGCAGCTTCGACGGAGTGATCGCCGAGACCGTCGACATTCGCGGATTCTACGCACGCGCAGGAGCAGGCCTCGATCTGTATCCGGTCGACGTGCTGTCGATCGGTGCACACGCGACGTTCGACTTCATGGGGCTGACGCGACCGGGCCTGGATCCGCAACAGATCGCCCAGCTGAGCGAGGATCCCCAGGTCGGCGATCTCAGTCAGGCCGAGCAGCAGGCGCTCGCGCTCGAAGGCTCCGGCTATGGCGCGACCTTCGCCATCATGGGCTCGATCGGCCTGCACTTCTAGCCTTCCTTCACGCGCTTCGCGCACACTTCGGCGGCGCAGGCTGCTTTCGCTGTGAGTGACGTTCAACTTCGAGTGAAGCCATGCTGACTGAAGCTCACGTTCTGCACTTGCCAACGTCCCCAGAGCGATCCTGCAAGCGGGCTGAGGCAGCCCCCTCAAACGCTTCGCGTTTTCACCGCAACTCCGCTTCGCGCTGCGCGCGGGGCCCCAACGCCGCTTGCTTTGTCAACGGTGGCGCCTCACAGTCATGCGCTTGATGGGGGTCTAGCTCTGCGGCATGAGCGCCATCGATCTCCTCCGCGCGGCGTTGGTGCTGGTTCCGCTGCTGCTGCTCTTGCCGGTGTGGGAGCGGGATCGGACGGGGAAGCTGCGCGTGTTCACGCCCGGCGCGTGGGCTTCGGCGTCGGGGCTCCTGGGCTTCGGGCTGGCGTTCGCGTTGCGCACCCTGCTCGGTCGGGAGCTCGGCGCCACGCAGCCCAAGGTGGGCTTCGATCTGATCGGGCTCGCCTTCGCCGTACTGGTCGCCGCGCCGCTGGAGGAGTCCTTGCGCGCGGCCGCGGTGGTGTATCCGCTGCGCTCCAAAGCGCTGACTCGTCCCTACGACGGGATGCGCGTGGTCGTGGGCGCGGCGCTGGGCTTCGCGGTGGGAGAGTCGGCGCGCCGATTCGCCGCAGAGGAGGGCAGCTGGCTGTTGACGTTGCGCGTCGCGCTCGATGCTGCGGCGCACGTGAGCCTGACCTCGTTGTGGGGTTTCACCATCGCGCGCGAACGCAAGCGCAGCCTGGGTGGCCCCGCCTTCAGCCGTGCCTTCGTGCTCGTGATCCTGTTCGGGGCGGTGGCGACCAACCTGCTGTTCGCGCGCGGCGAGGCGGCCATCTGGGCCGTGGCGCCGCTGGTGATCTCCACCGTGCTCACCTCGCTGGTTGCGCGCCGCGATCTGCTCCGCATCAGCGAGCGCCGCGGGCCGAAGCGGCGCAGGATCCTGCGCGTCGACGCGCCCTCGATCGAGGACCTCGAGCGCGCGCTGCTCAGGCGCCCCGAGAGACCCGTGATGCTGCGCTGGATCGTGTTCGGGGCGTTGGTGACCACGGGTGTGCTCACCAGCATGATCGCTGCGTCCGTCCTGCTGGGCCACCGCACGGGTGTCGACTTCGCCGCCGTCGATGACGCCGCGGCGTTCGAGCGCAGCGCGCCCCCGTTGGCATTGCTCGGGACGGGGACGTTGGGCGCGTTCCCGATCGCGGGGTACCTGATTGCGCGCGCGTCTGCGGCACGCAGCGTGTTGGAGCCGGCACTGGGGGCGTCCGTAGCGATCGTAGGCGTGGTGGCGCTGCTCGGGCTCGCTGCTCCCGTCGCGGTCGTGTTCGGCCTGGCGCTGGCGCCGGTCGCGTTTGCTGCGGCTTGCGCCGGCGCGTGGGTCGGTCTCGAGCGCGGCTGAGGTTCGCGCGGGCGGGCCGGGCTCGCGCGACGGGTCCAGCACCCGGAGCCGCCTGTTCCGCCCGACCGCAACTCGGTGATCAGGCGGTCTGAGCCTTTGGCTCGTCTTCAGTCTCGGGCTCGGCGCTCGACGCGGGTGCGCGCTCGCCGGGCTTGCCGGTCGTTTCTGGGACCAACTCTCGCTCGAGCTCGCGCAGCAGCTCCTCCGCGCGGGGGGACACCTGCTTCGGGATGCGGATCTGCGCGACCGCATGCAACGATCCGCGACCGCGGCCGTCGAGCCTGGGCACTCCGCGACCGCGCGTGCTGATCACCTCCCCCGGCTGGGTGCCGGCCGGGACCTCGACCTCCACGACGGTCTCGTCTGGCAGCACCACCTCGCGCTTCGTGCCCAAGGTGGCCTCCGAGATGGACAGGGAGAGGCGGGTGATCAGATCGAGGCCTTCGCGCTCGAACGAGCTGTCTGCCGCCAGCTCGATGTCCACGAACAAATCGCCGGGAGGCCCCCCTTGCCCGCCAGGCAACCCCTGCCCCGGCACGCGCAAGCGCTGACCCGCGTCGATCCCCGCAGGAAACGAGACCATGACCTTGCGCGACTTCTCGACCGCCCCCTCGCCGTTGCAAGTCCCGCAGGGCGACTTGACCACGGAGCCCTCGCCGGAGCACTCCGGGCAGGTCTGCGTGAACATGACGAAGCCGCGCGCCGTCGACACCTGGCCCGCGCCGTTGCACGCGCCGCAGGTGCGCCGTTTGGTGCCGGGTTTGGCGCCGGTGCCCTCGCAGGCATCGCATGGTGCCGGCGTCCGCAGAGGCACCTCGCGTTTGACGCCAGTCAGCGACTCTTTGAGGGTCAAGCGCTGCTGCACGCGAATGTCCGAGCCGCGCGTGGGCCCCGATCGCCCGCCCGGTCGGCGCCCCCCGCGTCGAGGTCCGCCGCCCCCGAAGAACTCGGAGAAGATGTCCTGGAAATGGGTGAAGATGTCGGCCCCCATCTCCGGCCCGCCGCCGTCGACGCCGGCATGGCCGAAGCGGTCGTAACGGGCGCGTTTGTCCTCGTCCGACAAGACCTGAAACGCGCCCGTGGCTTCCTTGAAGCGGGCCTCGGCTTCGGCATCACCCGGGTTGCGATCAGGGTGGTTCTTCAGTGCGGCCTGCCGGTAAGCCTTGCGGATCTCGTCCGCGGAGGCGGTCTTGGAGACGCCCAAGACCTCGTAGTGGTCGCGCTTTTCCATGGCTAAGGCGGGCCGCCTCTCAGCGGGCGCACGCAGGCACGGCGACAATAACTATCCCCTCGAATCCCGCAAGTCCCTGGCCCGATTTTTGTCTGGGGCGTGCGAGGCTCACAAACGCGCGCGAGGCGAGCAGCCTTCGCCACTCGCCTCGATGCGTCGCGGTCGCGATCGGCTCAGGTGTTGTTGCCGCCCCGGCGCTGGAACGCAGGCGTGTCCCAGTCGGCGTCGAGCGGCGGGACGAAGCTGGCGCGGTCGCGCGCGTGCCCCGAGGCGGGCCCGAACGCTTGGGAGCTCAGCTCGCGAGCCGGCGCGCGACGCGTGTGCGGCGGGACGAGCTCTTCGGGGTCGCGTGCGGGGCGCATGCCCCGCGCGCTCGCCGGCACGCCACGATCGAGCGACGCGGGCTCTCGGTGGTGGGCGGGCGGTGCCGAGCTGTGTGCGTGCATACCGTGCGCAGAGAGCGGGTGACTCATGCTCTGCGGCGCAGTGCGCACGGCCTGAGCCGCCGGGTGGATCTCGTCCGCCTGACGATCGAAGCCAGTCGCGATCACGGTGACCTTCATCATGTCGCCCATGTTCTCGTCGACGGCGGCGCCGAAGATGATGTTGGCGTCCTCGTGGGCTTGCTCCTGGATGTAGCTGGCAGCCTCCTCGATCTCCTTCATCTTCATGTCCATGCCGCCGACGATGTTGATCAGCACGCCCATCGCGCCCTCGACCGACAGATCGTCGAGCAGCGGCGAGTTGACCGCGGTCTCCGCAGCCAGGCGCGCGCGACCTTGGCCCTTGGCGCAGCCGGTGCCCATCAGTGCGCGGCCCATGTTCGCCATGACCGTCTTCACGTCGGCGAAGTCGACATTGACCAGCCCACTCTGGGTGATCAGATCGCTGATGCCTTTGATCGCCTGATAGAGCACCTCGTCGGCCTTGCGGAACGCCTCGACGAAGCTGAGCTCCTCGTCGCCGAGCGAGAGCAGCTTCTGGTTCGGGATGGTGACCAGCGTGTCGACGTGCTCCGCCAACATGGCCAGACCGATCTCCGCGCGACGGGAGCGCTGCTTGCCCTCGAACAAGAAGGGCTTGGTGACCACGCCCACCGTGAGGCAGCCCTCTTCACGCGCGAGCTGCGCGATCACGGGAGCCGCCCCGGTGCCGGTGCCGCCACCCATGCCTGCGGTGACGAACACCATGTCGGCGCCGGAGATCATCTCCTTGAGCCGAGTGACGTCCTCGAGCGCGGCCTTGCGCCCCTTCTCCGGGTCGGCGCCGGCGCCCAGCCCGCGCGTGACGGCCTGACCGATGTGGGTCTTGTTCGGCGCCAGGCTGGCGTTGAGCGCCTGCGCGTCGGTGTTCACGACGATGAACTCCACGCCTTCAAGGCCAAAATTGATCATGGTGTTCACGGCGTTGCCGCCAGAACCACCACAACCGATGACCTTGATGCGAGCGTCGTAGCCGCTCTGATCGTCCGCGAACTCAATGGAGAAACTCATCGACATCCTCCCGGGAACACGCGTATGGCCGCCGCCCTGATGAACCAACTGCGGCCTTCCCGCAGCGCACCTTCGACCTCGTGTCCGGGGGGGAATCTGCTGGCCTCACAGCGAGACGACCACCTCGGTCACGGTACAACTCAAACGTCACAATCAAACGCAGTACTCGAGCGGCGACAATCCCCCTAAGCGGGGGCATCATCCCTAAAAAGCTGCCCTAAGCCAATTCCAAAAACGCCCCGGCTTCCGCTTCGGCACCATGTCCAAGGGAGCCTCCTCGACCAGGGATGGAGCCCCGTCCCGAGGCCGCTGGCCGCGCAGGCGGCCAAGCTCGAGGCCGGCGTCCTCACGCTCACGCGCCGCGACGAGCGCCTTGGCGCCGAACTGCACCAGGCCGACGCCGCTCGCGAATTGCGGCCCCTGCACCAGCTGGGAGATGCCCCGCACCCCGACCGGCACGCCCAAACGCACCGGCATGCCCAGGATCTCCTCGGCAAACTCGCTCATGCCTTCGAGCAGCACGCCGCCGCCCGTGAGCACCACGCCGGCCGAGAGCTGCTCCAAGAAGCCGGTGTCTTCGATGCGCTTGCGCACCACGGCGAAGATCTCCTCGACGCGCGGCTCGACGATGTCGGACAGGACGCGCCGAGCGACACGCCGCGGCATGTGGCCCCCGACACCTGGCACCTCGATCTCTTCGTCCTCGGCCACCATGCGCCCGAGCGTGCAACCAAAGTTGCGCTTGAGTCGCTCCGCCTCGCCCATCGGCGTGCGC
>CAZXMG010000180.1:0-6276 GCA_964641275.1 uncultured Polyangiaceae bacterium | reverse complement strand
TGCCACCATCTCCGTCCTCCAGGAAGACCACCTTCCCGCCGCAGGCAGCGGCGAACGCGAGAGGAAAAAGCGGGGCAAGGGCAAGCAAGGATCGAGGCGCGTAGGGCTTGTTCATGGGCGAAGGCCGCACATTGTGACCGCCTGATCGCGACTTGCCAAGTTACGATGGCGACATGCGGATGTTGGCGTGCTCGCTCGTGTTGCTGCTGGGTTGCGGAGACAGTCAGGGCTCTGGAGCTGGCTCGAGCGACGGCGACGGCGGCAGCAGCGGAGACGGTGCCGGCTCCGTCGGCGGCGGCGACATCGGCCCTACCTGCAACGGAACGCCGCTGGTCCACGAGGGCGAGGGCACCTTCTACGATTTCGCGGACGGCTCCGGCAACTGCAGCTTCCCTGCGACGCCGGACGATCTGATGGTCGCGGCCATGAACCACGTGGACTACGCCGCATCAGCGGTGTGTGGCGCGTGCGTCACCGTCACTGGACCGAACGCGACCAGCGTCACGGTGCGCATCGTGGACCAGTGCCCCGAGTGCCCAGAGGGCGACCTCGATCTCAGCCCCGAGGCGTTCGAGCAGATCGCCGCGCTCGAGCTGGGCCGCGTGCCGATCACCTGGGAGTACACCGAGTGCCAGGTCAGCGGCCCCATCGTCTACCACTACAAGGAGGGGTCGAACCCGTTCTGGACCGCCGTCCAGATCCGCAACCATCGCCTGCCGATCGCCTCGGTCGAGGCGCAAGACGCGGGCGGCAACTACGTGGCCATGCCGCGCGCCGACTACAATTTCTTCATCGCGGAGACCGGGCTCGGCGAGGGACCGTACAACTTCCGGGTCACCGCCACGACCGGCGAAGTGCTCGAGGACAGCGGGGTGCCCTTCATCGACACCGGCGACGCGCCCGGAGCCAACCAGTTCGGCGGCTGCCTCTAAACGAGGAGCTGAGAGACCGGGCCGGTGATGAGCTCGGGGTCGCCGAAGGTGGTCGCCTCGATGCCCATCGCGTGGAGCAAGGTGAGCAGCAGATCGTTGTGTGCGCGCTGCTCCGGGATGTCGATGAACGCACCGGTCTTCAGCGCGCCGCCGCAGCTGCCAGCGATCACGAAGTACTGGTTGAAGTGCGTGTGGTTGTTGCCACGCATGATCTCGCTGGAGAGCACGACTGCGGTGTTGTCCAGCATGGTGCCCTCGCCCTCTTGGATCGAGTCGAGCTTCTGGATCAGGTACAGGAACTGCTCCAGGTACCACTCGCGAATCACCGCCAGCTTGCCCCAGGCGTCGACGGCGGAATCGGGTTGGTGGCCGAGCGAGTGCTCGTCGTCGACGATCGGGGAGCCATTGTACTCGAGCCACGGCGAGGGCCGGTTGTTGGTCGCGGCAGCGAACTGCAGGGTGCCCACGCGCGTCAGATCGCAGGCGAACGCCATCACCAATAGGTCCGTCTGCAGCCGAGCGATCTCGGGGAAGTTGTTGGGGTCGTTCAGGAACGTGTCGATCTCGTCCGGGGGCACGCCGAGCTCGGGCATCTGGCAGTGGCCGCCGATGACTCCGCCTGCGTGATCCAAGCGCGACTCCACCTCACGCACGGCGACGAGGTGCTGCTCGAGCTTGACGCGATCCTCCGCGCTCACCTTGTGCATCAACGTCTCGTACTTGCGGTCGACCAGGTCGAGCACGGTGGCGCGCCGCTGCTTGAGCTTGCTGGCGCCGACCGGATCGCTGCCCATGTCCGAGAACAACGTGTCGAACACGTTCCAGGGGCTGGTCTCGTTCGGCACCGGCTGATCGGAGCCCAGATAGCTCAGGATCGAGCGCACCTCGGTGCCCTTGTCGCGCGTGGACTGGACGCCCAGGTTCAGCGTGGCTCGCTTCGACAGCTGCCCCACGTGTTTGGCCATCTCCTGGTCGACGCTGATGCGCTTGGCCCAACCCGCGAGCTGACCGTCACCGCCCACGAACGGCCCCGGGTTCAGGCTGTCGCCGGTGAGCAGCGCCATGCCGGTCTGGTGAGGCTCGCCGGGTGGCTTCTCGGCCGAGAGCAGATCGAGCCCCGTGACGATCGAGATCTTGTCACGCATCGGCGAGAGCACGTCCCAGTAGCCGGAGAAGTCGGCGTCGGGCGCGGTGTAGTTGCCGTTGGGCGTGTACATGAAGATGAACCGCTTGGGGAACTGCCCCGCACGCTGCTGCGCCTTGCCCACCTTCTCGATCACGCGCTGCTCGTCGGGCGAGCAACCCAAGCTCGGCAACAGCGGCAGCGCGAGCGAGACGCCGCCCAACCCGCGGAGGAACGTGCGACGAGGCAGCACCAGGCGACTCATCTCACTCGCCCTCCCCCGCCGCGAGCCGCCGGTAGCGGAACGCATCCGTCTGCGTGAGCGCGACCAAGAGCTCCTTCACGTTGCCCTTGGCCTCGGCGAAGCTCTCGTCGATCTGGCTCAGCGTGCAGGCATCCTCTTCGGTCTCGACGCGACCGTAGGCCCAACGGAACCACATCTTGGTGTAACAGGACTTCACCTCGTCGCTGGCCGCGAGGCGCTCGGCGAGCTCGCGCACGCCCACGAAGGTGCCATCCACGTCGGTCGCGGTGAGCTTGCCGCTCGCGTCGATCGGCTTGCCGTTCTCGGTGCTGCGGAAGCGGCCGAGGGTGTCGAAGTTCTCGAAGCCGAAGCCGATCGGGTCCATCAAGCTGTGGCAGCCAGCGCAGGCCGGATCGTAGGAGTGCTGGGCGAAACGCTCGCGTGTGGTGGCGTCGGGGCTCGGTTCGGGCACCTCGAAGTCCACGTCGTTGGGTGGCGGCGCCAGCACGTCGCACAAGAACATCTCGCGCACCAGCTTGCCGCGATGGACCGGCGAGGTCTGGTTGGTGTGGGAGTAGTAGGCCAGGATCGCGCCCATCGTGAGCAGGCCTGCGTGCTCTTGGGGATCGAAGTCGACCCGGTAGATGCCGGGCTCCTCGGGCGCCTCGGCGCCGTACAGCGCGAGCAGCTCGGGCGAACCGTAGCTGTAGGGTGCGGTGAGCAGCGTCTGGAGATCGCCCTCGCCCTCGAAGATCACCTGGTCGATGAAGACGCGCATCTCTTCTTTCATCGCCTCGCCGATCGCGCTCGACCATTCGGGGTACGCGCTCATGTCTTTGGTGACGGTGCCGATGCGATCGTAGTCGAGCCACTCGCTGTGGAAGGTGGCGACGGCCTGGCGGGCACGCTCGCTCTCGAGCATGCGTCGGGCTTGCGCTGCGATCTGCTCCGAGGTGAGCAGCTCGTCCGCCTCCGCCGCCGCGAGCAGCTCGTCGTCGGGGGTCGAGCCCCACAAGAAGTACGACAGGCGCGAGGCCATCTCCCAAGAGGTCAAGTGCACGATCGCCGGGTCGCTTTCGCTGCGGAACGGCTCGGACAGCGGCGCCGCGCCCTCCCCGAGCTCCACGCGATAGAGGAACGCAGGCGACTGCAGCATCGACTCGATCACCATGGCCACGCCCTCTCGGAAGGGCGTGTTGCGCGGGTCGGGCGCGTCCGCGTAGATGGTGAACGCCGACTGGTACATGGCGAACAGCTGGTTCGCCTCGGGCCCCGTCACGGGCCGACGGAACACGCGCTTGCCGAAGGTGTGGATGAAGGTCTGCACGCACTCGTCGCGCAGCGCGGCGTCATCGGTGGCCTTGCAGCCGGTCAGGCCCGTCACGTTGCTGGTGGCGCGACGGGCCACGGCCTCTGCCGTCGCCATGTACTTCTCGGCCAAGATCGGCGTCACGGTCAGCGCTTGCGCGTTGTTGCCGAAGCCGAGCGCCTCTTCCTCGGCGGGGAACACGTTGGCCGGCTCGGTGGTGTCACCGAGCAGGTCGCGGACGGTGTTGTTGTACTCGACGCGCGTCAGCCGCCGGATGGGGGAGGGCCCAGGCGCCACCTGATCCGCCACGCAGATGAGCCCAGGCGCTTGCTCCGGCTCCTCTTTCGTATCGCCCACGTCACCCACGCACCCAGCCAGCAGCAAGCAGCAGGTGAAGCGGGACGCACGGCGAAGGGTGGGGCTACTCATGCACCAAGGGAGAAGCGGGGCCAGGCGGGCAGCGTAGCGGATCTTCCGCCACCGGGCGAGCACCCGGATTGCGTTCAGCCCTTGGGCTTGGCGCCCAGAAGCAGGGCCAAGCTCGGGCCCTCGGCCAGCTGGCGCACCGCATCCAAGTGCGTCAGCAGCTGGTCGCGGTTGTCGGTCACGTTGAGCGTCTGCATCTCCAGCGCGCCGATGCGGTCCTCGGGTGAGAAGGGCGGATCCGCAACGCGCTCCATGGACAGCTTCTCGGGCGCGTAAGCCATGTGTGCCGCGGTGGTAGAGAGCAGCGAGTAGTCGTCGCCTCGCCGCAGCTCGAGCGTGACCTCGCCGGTGACGCTGGGCGCGAGCCAGCGCGTGAGGGCGTCCTTCAGCATCCACGCCTCCGGGTCGAACCACTTGCCCTCGTACAAGAGGCGCCCGAGCCGTCGCCCCAAGGTGAAGTACATGTCGAGCGTGCTCTCGTTGAAGATGGCCGACAGCAAGCGCTCGTAAGCGATGTGCAAGAGCGCCATGCCCGGCGCCTCGTAGATGCCGCGGCTCTTGGCCTCGATCACCCGGTTCTCGATCTGGTCGCTCATGCCCAGACCGTGCCGCCCGCCGACGCGGTTGGCCTCGAGCAGCGCGTCGAGCGCGGTGGCCGTGCGCACCCCGCCGATGGACACCGGCAGGCCGCGCTCGAACGCCACCGAGACGGTCTCGGTCGCGATCTTGGTGTCTGCGTTCCAGAACGGCACGCCCATGATCGGCTCGACGATCTTCATGCTCTGCGTGAGAAGCTCGAGGTCTTTGGCCTCGTGTGTGGCGCCGAGCAGGTTCGAGTCGGTGCTGTACGCCTTCTCGGTGCCCATCTTGTAGGGCAGACCGCGCTTCTCCAGGTACTCGCTCATCTCCTTCCGGCCGCCGAACGCGTTCACGAAGGCGTTGTCGAGCCAAGGCTTGTAGATCTTGAGCTCCGGGTCGACCAAGATGCCGTAGCGAAAGAAGCGCTGGATGTCGTTGCCCTTGTGGGTGCTGCCATCGCCGAACACGTGCACACCGTCCTCGCGCATGGCGCGCACGATCGCGGTGGCCGTCACCGCGCGACCGAGCGGCGTGGTGTTGAAGTACTTCTTGCCGCCGGTGGTCAGGTGGAACGCGCCCGTCTGGATCGCGATCAGCCCCTCGCTCGCGAGCGCCTCGCGGCAGTCGATGATGCGCGCGCCCGCCGCGCCGTGCGACAGCGCGATGGGCGGGATGTCGGCCGGGCTCGCCTCGTCCGGCTGCGCCAGGTCGGCCGTGTAGCCGTGCACGCTCATGCCCTGCTCTTGGAGCCACGCCACCGCACAGCGCGTGTCGAGCCCCCCGGAGAAGGCGATTCCGATACGCGTGCCCTTGGGCGGAAGCTGGCGATAGATGCGGCTCATGCCGCGCCGCTTATCACAGGGGCCCGCGCGCGGATCGAGGAAGTGCAGAGCGCCGCCGCGTCGCGCTGGCGACGCCCCCGAGGCGGTGCTCTCATGCGCCCCATGGCCGCCGAGTTTCTGTACCGCATCCAACCTTCCCGCGCGGAGATGCTCACCACCGGCCCCACGCTGGAGGAGCTGGCCGCTACGCAGGCGCACTTCGCCTTCCTGGAAGCAGCGCGGGACGCCGGCGTGGTATTCGCTGCCGGGCGCACGCTCACGACCGACGAGCGCACCTTCGGCATCGTGATCTTGCGCGCCCCGGACGAGCAGGCGGCGCGCGAATTCATGGAGGCCGATCCCGCCGTGGCCGCCGGCGTGATGCGGGCCGAGCTGTTCCCATTTCGCGTCGCGCTGTGGGCAGAGCGCCCTACCGACGCAGATGACGGCCCGCCCAAGCCGGCGCGCGTGGTGGCGCCGCCGCCCGAGGACTGACGGTTGTCTGTTCGGCAACGAGCGAAACGCCGAGGAGCGACTACAAGCAACGGCTCGAACAGGAGCGCAGCGTGACCGACTACACACCTCCCAAGGTCTGGACCTGGAACAAAAGCAGCGGCGGTCAGTTCGCCAACATCAACCGGCCCATCTCCGGGCCCACGCACGACAAACCACTGCCCGTGGGCAAACACCCGCTGCAGCTCTACTCGCTCGCCACCCCCAACGGCGTGAAGGTCACCGTGATGCTCGAGGAGCTGCTCGCGCTCGGCCGCGAGGGAGCCGAGTACGACGCGTGGTTGATCAACATCGGCGAGGGCGACCAGTTCGGCAGCGGCTTCGTGGAG
>CAZXMG010000179.1:0-6298 GCA_964641275.1 uncultured Polyangiaceae bacterium | reverse complement strand
CCTCCCGCAGAAATTCCCGCCGCCCCAGCGTCAGCATCAGATCTGCACCCTGGCGACTGGCACCACCGCGACCATCCTTACGAAGCTTCCCTGCTCCAGCGCCGGCGGACTACCTTCGCGATCTCCACCGCGGGGACGACTCCCGTGCTTGAGATCACGAGGTACACCCAATCGGACCACGACAAGCGAAACGTTTGGAAAACAGGCTGGAGCTCAGGAACCATGACAGCCGTGAAGTGGACCATCGCGGAGATCGCGCACGCCGGGCCGAGAAACTGAGGCGAGATCGGGCCGCTGAAGATCGACTCTTTGGCCGAACGACAGCTCCACACATGAAAGAGCGGGGCAAGGGCCAGCACTGAGAACGCGAGCGCCCGGTGTCCTTCTGGGTGGAGCCCATGGCCTGGGGGCGGCAGTGCGTACATCCAGAGGGCCATTGCCGTCATCAAGCATCCGACGAAGGCAACGCCGGCGTAGTCCGGCGCTCGGAGCAGCGGTTCGTCAGCGCGCCTCGGCGGCTCTTGCATCTGCCGGGGATCAGGTCGGTCCAGTCCCAGTGCGAGTGCGGGCAGCCCATTGGTGACCAGGTTGATCCAAAGGATCATGAGCGGCGTCAGCGTGAGCCAGTGCGAGCGTGCGGAGACCGCAAACACCGTGAGCGCCAGCCCCGCGTTGGACGACAGCAGAAAGAAAATGAACTTCTGAAGGTTGCGGTAGATGGATCTGCCCTGCGCGATGGCCGTGACAAGCGTGGCAAAGTTGTCATCGGTAAGCACAATATCTGCCGCTTGACGCGCCACGTCGGTTCCGGACCTTCCCATGGCGACACCAATATGCGCCTCGC
The DNA here is from genome assembly GCA_964641275.1 of uncultured Polyangiaceae bacterium. GTDB lineage: Bacteria > Myxococcota_A > Polyangia > Polyangiales > Polyangiaceae > Xiheicaenibacterium. The sequence continues at coordinate 5,454 of CAZXMG010000179.1, read as the reverse complement.
GTAGCGCTGGCGCGTCATTGACGCCGTCGCCGGTCATCGCGACTGTCGCACCGCCAGCCTTCAAGGCGCGGACGATCTTCAGCTTTTGCTCCGGTGTGGTGCGCGCGAACACGGCAATCTGTGGAAGGCGCAATTGCAATTCCGCCGGATCGACAGCGTCGAGCTCGGCTCCGGTCAATACCGTCTCACCCGCTCTGATGATGCCAATCTCACGCGCAATGGCGGCTGCCGTGATCGGGTGGTCCCCGGTGATCATCACTGTTCGAACGCCAGCTGCGCGACAAGCGGCGACGGCCTCGGCGACGCCGGCGCGAGGCGGGTCCATCATTCCCACCAGCCCCAAGAAGACGAGGTCGCGCTCGGGGTCGACGGCGTCTGGCTGCTCGCGTCGAGCGACCGCCAGCGTGCGCAACGCCTCGTTGGCCATCCGGTCCGCGGCCTCGAGAATAGCTGCGCGATTGCTTGGCGTTAGCGGGCGGACCGAATCTCCGACGCGGAGGCTGGTGCAGAGCCGTAGGACCACCTCGACGCTGCCCTTGAGATGGACCGTCGTGACTCCGCGACCATCCTTCGTCACCACCGCCATGCGCTTGCGGTCAGCCTCGAAGGGGATCTCGAGCACCGGAAAGTGCTGAGCCCGTGTTTGTTCTGGGGGGAGGCCGCCCTTGTGGGCGAGGGTCAGCAGCGCACCCTCCGTCGGATCTCCAATCACTCGCCACGTGCGGTTGCTGTGGTCCTGATGAAGAGCTGCGCCGTTGCACAGCGTCGCGCTCAGCAGCAACTCCGAAAGCGCCGCATCGTTAGCGCCGGCATTATGCAGGATGGCGCCGCGTGGGTCGTATCCTTCGCCGGTTACGCCGAACTCGACGTCGGCGCACCAAAGCTTTCGCACTGTCATCTGATTGTTCGTGAGCGTCCCCGTCTTGTCGGTGCAGATTACGGTCGCTGTCCCGAGCGTTTCGACAGCTGGAAGCCGGCGAACGACGGCCCCGCGCTCAGCCATGCGCTGCATCCCCAAACCCAGGGTAATGGTCGTTATGGCCGGTAGACCTTCCGGTATGATCGCGACGGCGAGGCTTACGCCCTGGAGCAAGAGCTGGCTCCAAGTCTGGCCGCCGCGCACGATGCCCATTGCAAACAGCGCCACGCTCACCCCGAGGCATGCGTAAAGGATCCGCTTGTCGAAGGCTGCGAGCCGGGCCTCGAGTGGTGTCGGCTGCCGCTCGATCTGCGACAATAGCCCACCGATTCGCCCGAGCTCAGTGGAAGACGAGGTTCCCACAACCACCGCTCGCGCCTTTCCGCGGGTCACTACGGTGCCGAGGTAAACCACGCTGCGACGCTCGGCTAGAGGGGATGCCGGTCCGACGAGCGCCGAAGCATCTTTGCCCACGGCTTGGCTCTCTCCAGTCAGTGCGGCTTCCTCGACCTCCAGGTCCGTAGACGTGACCAGGCGCGCGTCGGCGGGCACAGCGTCCCCGGCCTCGAGCTCTAGGACGTCGCCGGGAACCAGCTGCGCGGCATCGACCTCGACTGCTTCGCCGTCCCGGCGCACGCGAGCGCGTATCGTCACCATCCTCTGCAGGGCGCCGAGCGCGGCCTCTGCGCGCCCTTCCTGGATGAATCCCAGCAGCGCGTTGACGGTGACGATCAACCCGATCGCAAGAGCATTACCGTACCGAGCAAGAACCGAGGTCGAGCTGGGCTGAGTTGAGCCAGTCCAGACCGCCACCGCAGCGGACACGAGCAATGTGAGGACAAGCGGGTTCTTTAGCTGCCGGAGCAGCCTTGACCAAGGACTCTCGCGCGGGGCGTCGGGCAGTCGGTTCGGTCCGTACTGCGTTAGGCGTGCGGCGACTTGCTGCCTCTCGAGTCCGTGCTCCGCGTGAACGCCGAGCTCACGAAGAACGTCTGCTGCAGCTCGGGCATGTGCTGCTCCAACAGCGTGCAACTCGTGGTTCATTCCGTCCATTCGCAGCTGCCTGCAATAAGGTCAACACTTCGATCGCAACGTCGCGCGTTTGGGTTGCTGCGCATGCACGCGGTGCTGTGGGCCGTGGCGCAGCACCGGTTCGCCACCGAGCGCAGGAGCAAGCGACAATCGCTTCTCCAATTGTCGGCAGCGGAGTCGACCGCCGGAGATCACGAGTCGCGCTGGGCGTGTCCGCCTTTCGAGGGCATCCACTTCGCGAGCGGTGGGATGATGTGCTTCCGGCAGCATTCGGGGAGCTCCTCCCTCAGCGCCTCCAGCGCAGCGGCAGCTTTGGCTAGGAAATCTGGCGCCGCATCGACGATGACCCGGCGCGGATGCCCCTGCCATGCGCGCAGGATCCGATCGTCGATCGCGGCCGCCTCGAGTGCCGACTCAATACGCAGCGGGTTGTCGTGGTTGTAGCCAGCCACCGGAGTGCGCAAATGAATGACCGCTTCATAGCGCTGAAGCTGCTGGTCGAGCGTGGTGCCAACCACCTGCCAGAAGTCTTCTGGTCCTGGCCAGTACGCGACCCCATCAACCGTGCCGCGATCGCAAAGCACGATGGATCCATCGCCAGCGTCGGCTGCGGCCTCGAGCTCGCGCTGAACATAGAAAATGGCGCGCTGAGCCGCGCTGCGGAGAACAACCCCCGGTCCACGGGGAAAGCCACCGCCGAAAATGACGCCCGCGGCCTCCGGCAGCACGTGGACGTGGCGGCAGAAGTACTGATGGATGAGAGTGAGCAGAGCGGTCTTGCCCGCTCCAGGCCCGCCGGTGAGGACGATTCGTCGGCGCTCGTGCGCGGCGCTACAATGACAGTCCTTCATCGGCGGCGTCCGTTCCTCATGGCGCCCCACACCTGTAGGTCTCCCATGATGTCACTCCACCAGAAACAGAGTCATCATCCCGCTCTCGGCGTGCTCGAGGATGTGACAGTGCATCATCCACGTTCCGCCGTCGAGCGGAACGAGCCCGATGTCGACGCGCTCGCGGGGGCGCACCAGCACCGTGTCGCGAAAAAAAAGGCTCGTCGATAGCCAGGCCGTCCCGGGCGAGCACCTTGAAGAAAGTGCCATGCAGGTGCATCGGGTGAATTCGAGCTGATTCGTCGATGTACGACAGCTCGCTGAACGCATCCTTCGCGAGCGTGAAAGTTGTGCCATGCGCGTGATCGCTCGATGCGTGCTGCATCGCTACGCCATCGATAGTCCAAGCAATCCCGAGTGGACCGCCCCGCTCCGCGCTGAGCCTTAGCTCTTTCACGTTCATTCGGCCTGCTGCGTCCAACCACCCCGGCACCTTACCATTCGCGGAGGAAGGGACGACACCAGCGCAAAGGCGACGCCGTGCGTCAGGAGCAGCGCCGCGCACGCGAGCGCTGTCAGGCCAGACCGTCGGCCCCGCGACAGACTGGGATCGTTGTTATCGGTGGTCATGGGGGTTGACCGTGCAGGAGACCATGCCTCCGGAGGAGGCCAAAGTCGAGCCGCTGAGGGGCACAACCTGTGACACCGCCGGTCACTCGACTCAGTCGATGCATGAGGCTAGTGGAGAAGGATGACGTGTCGCGGGGGCGTTTGTTGCTCGCTGTTCATCCTGAGCGTCGCGTGTGGAGGCTCGTCGCCCGCAGGTGTGGGCGAGCCTGCGGTCAGCGCCGCGGCGCCCGACGTCGGAATGCCCCCGGCTGGCGCGTCTGCTGCGGAGGAGCAAGTTGTTCCGTCTTCGGCGCCAGCAGAACCAAGCGCCGCGCACGCGCCCGGCGGAGCGCAGTGCCAGGAGCTCGCCAAGGCTTGCCACGACGTAGGCCATGGCGCCGACGAAGCCGGCAAGTGCCACCAGGTGGGTCATGCCGGTGACAACGCGGCTTGCGCCAAGGAGCACGCCCGGTGCATAACGCTCTGCAGTCAGAAGGTCCCCGGGCAAAGCACGCAGCCGCACCCGAAGGGTGGTCACAAGCACTGACGGTGTTGCCCGTCTCTGGAGAAACACGATGTTGACACGAAGCATTGTTCTTGTACCTGTGATCTGTCTCGCGGCATGCGTCGAAGATGGAGACACACAGCCGGAGCCGCAGCCGACCCCGGAGTGCGACCAGAACGCGGATTGCGCTGGTGACACACCGCTGTGCGGCGACGCCGGTGCGTGCGAGAGCGCACCGCCTGGGGCGCCGATCGGATGGGGAGACGGCTCGGTGACGTCAGTTGACTTTTCCGTTGTCTTCGACCCGGGGACGCCGCTTCGGTCCACTGATCTCGCGTTCGACCCGAGCTCCCCCGCGATGCTCTGGGTGATCAACTACGAGGACGACAGCGTCTTCGTGGTGACCAACCCCGGCGCAACGGACGCGGAATGGATTCGCATCGAGGATCCAGGGGCTGGCCACTTCATGAATGCCGCGCCGGCCCTTGCTTTTGGTGCCATGTCGCCAACCTACGGGCAGACTTTCGCAGTCTGCGGCGACACGGACAACGGCGGTAACGACTTCATGGGGCCGGCTCTGTTCTCCGCGGATCTGGCCATATTCGCGACCCAGAACCAGACGACAGGCCTCGGCTCCCATCTCGACATGTTGCACTCCACATCGTTCTGTCGGGGCATCGCCTTCGCGAGCGACGACAGCGCGTATTACTTGTTCAACAGCGACAAAGGGACGGTCGACAAGTACCGGTTCAAAGGGGAGCATGAGCCGGGCGAGGAGGATCACGCGGACGGCGAGATCTTCCGATATGGATCCTTCGCACTCGAAGGGCTCGAGGGAGTGCCGAGCCACCTGACATACGACCTCTCGTCGAAGCTGCTGTACATCTCGGACACCGGGACCGGTCGAGTTCTCTCGCTAGACACTGCGAGCGGCACGCTTGGCAACGCGTTCAGCGGCGCGGAGGACGTTTCGCGTATCCGCATCGATGATCCCACCTACGCGGAGGTGGTCCCGAGCGGCACACTCGCGGCGCCGTCTGGCATCGAGCTGTTCGAAGGCTTGCTGTACGTCAGCGACAACCAAGAGAGCCTCTTTTACGCGTTCGAGGTCGACGGGACGCTCGTCCGCACCCTGGAAACGGGGCTGCCTCCGGGCTCGCTGGCTGGCTTCACCTTTGGTCCCGATGGCAAGATCTACTTCGTCGACATGCTCACCTCTCGGGTGCTGCGCATCGATCCGAAGTGACGCTGACTTCCCGCGGAACTGGGGTGCGCCAGGCGAACTCATGAGAAGCTTTTGCTCGATTCGTGCGCTGTTGCTCTCGTTGACCGCCCCTTCGGGCATGGTCGGGTGTGAGAGCGGTCCGTCGCCGCAAGCTCACGCCGAGCACGAGAGCACCAGCGGGAGCGCTGGGCCGAGCCAATCGTCGAGCATGTCCGCGTCTTCACAACCGGCGGCCGCCGCAGCGACGGCCACACCACCGAGCGGAATGGCAGCTGCAGAGTAACCGTCCGGCGTAAGACGTGGTTGTGGCGGGCCGTGGGTCTGAGAGTCTCGC
>CAZXMG010000178.1:0-6500 GCA_964641275.1 uncultured Polyangiaceae bacterium | reverse complement strand
ACGCGCCAACAAGGCACGAAGCGCGCTCGAGCAGCGAGGAGTCGAGGCGGCGAGGTTGCGCGCGCGAGGCAGCGAGGTGTGCACCGCTGCGCAGCCGCTGGTGCGCTTCGAGACCCAGCTGCGCCGCTGAGCCGCGACAGCCATGCCGCGGTGCCGGGTCGCGCACGCAGGGCGAAGAGACCACACCGAGACAGAGGCGCCATACCCGTCGCGACGAGCCTCCGCCAAATCGCGCGGTTTGCGGGCGCGCGCCTCGCGCGCTCGCCCCGAGCCGTGGCCCGCTCGCCGTTGGCACGCTCGCTGCGAAGGGCCCTTCGTCCCCTGCCCCTTGGAGCCCGAAAAAGACATGAAATCTCGATCCTTCGCCGCCTTGGCCACGCTCACCCTCGCCGCCACCTCGCTCGCTGGCTGCTTCTCTTCGGAGGCCTTCGAAGCCTTGGGCGAAGGGTTGGGAGACGCGACGGCAGTGATCGCGTGCGGCTTGGGCGACGGCCTCGCGGGCTACTCCGAGCACACCGACACGGACCGGGCTTTCGTGGTGGGCAAGGCACCCAACGCCACGCTGGTGGCGCTCGGCGCGCGCGAGCACGTGATGTGGTACCTGCCGACCGGCATCCCCAGCTCGTTCGACACCGAGTTCGCGTCGACGGAGGGCGCGCTCGAGCCGCTGGTGGCGTTGCCCTCGTGTGGCACCACGGGACAAGACGAGGACGGGCGTCCGATCGAGGGTGCAGAGCCCGAGACTTACTCGTTCGAGGTGTCGCTCGAGGCGATGGCGGAGGGCAGCGACACGATCGAGGTGCGGGTCGACGGGAGGCTGATCGACCGCGTCGACGTGGAGGTGCGCGCCGCCGCGGAGCTGGCGATCGAGGGTCAGCCGGTCGACGCGCAGCCGGGCATCTCGCCCTCCACCAACGCGTGCGCCACGTTGTTCGACGACGAGGGCCAGGAGCTCTACGCGGCCGAATCGATCTCCTGGCGCGTGGTCGAGGGAGACGCGATGCTGATGGCCGGACTGTTCGAGATCAGCCTCGACGCGTCGACGCCGATCGGCGCACGCTGCGTGAACATCTCCTCCGAGAGCTCGGAGCCCATCGTGGTCGAGGCCAGCTTCGGGGAGCTGCGGCGCGAGCTGACGCTCAACGCCGAGCGCTAACGCTCACGTCGGGCGTCGACGCACGGCGCGGAGTGACCGATACTGCTGCGCACGCACGAAGGACACCCGGAGGGACGGCTGGACAAGCTCCCAGCGGGAAAGCCCAGGGCCAAGCGCGAAGCCGCCCCAAGGAAGAGGGGTCGCGGGTCTCTGGACAAAAGGCGCCCATCCCCCGCGGCAACCGCTAGCTTAGGGGCCCCCATGAACGATTGGTACCTTCGCGACCCCTCCGGCGCGACATCTGGTCCCCACCCCACGCAGTCGATCGTGCAGTGGATCACCGCGGGGAAGGTCGGCGCGCGCCACGCGGTGTGTGCGGTCGGCTCGCAACAGTGGCTCGCGCTGTCCCAGGTCCCGATGTTCATCGGGGCGCTCGTGTCGTCCCAAGGCAGCCCCGCGGCAGGCACTTCGGGCTCTTTCCAGGCCATGCCCCAGCCCGGCGCCCCGGCGCCGCAGAACCCCGCCACCCGCGCCTCGGGCTCGTTCGCCGCGCTGCCCAACGCCGCGCAGGCTCCGCAGCAGCCGTCGAACGTGCAGCCGTCGGGCGCTTTCCAAGCCAAGGCGCAACCCGCAAGCCCCCAACCACAACAGCCTGCAACGCGGCCTACCGCCCCGTCCAATCCGGCCACCGGGCAGCCCTCGCCGGATCCTCCCCGCAGGCAGATGCACGCCACCATGGCCATCCCGGCGTTGATGGAAGCGCCGAAGATGGAAGCGAAGGCGCCGCCGTCAGGGCGCAGCGGAGGCGCACCGCTGCAGAAGGCGCGCACCATGATCGGCCAGGTGGACTTCAGCGCCAGCGCGGTGATGGGTGCAGGCCCGAGCGGCGGCGCCGCGTCGGGTCGCATGCTCATCATCGGCCGCGAGGCCAACGCCGACATTCGCCTGGCCTATCCGCAGGTGTCCGTGCGCCACACCGGCGTCGCCCCCACGGCCGACGGCATGCTCGCCGTCACCGATCTGGGCAGCACCAACGGCACCCACGTCGAGGGCAAGCGCATCCCGCCCAACACCCCGGTGCGCATCAAGGCGGGCGATCGCATCTTCGTCGGTCCGTACGCGATCTACCTGGGCATCGAGAACAACTCGGTGCGCGCTTGGGTCGACTCCGAGAACGCCGACTGGTCCGGCAACCTGGTGGAGATCGAGGCACTCGATCTGTTCTTGGAGGTGCCCAACCGCGAGAACAAAGCCGAGAAGAAGACGCTCCTCGACCACGTCACGTTCAAGGCCCACCCCGGCGACCTGATCGCGCTGATGGGTCCATCGGGTGCGGGCAAGACCACGCTGCTCACGGTGCTCAATGGCTACCTGAAGCCGAGCTCGGGCGAAGTGCGCGTCAACGGCGAGAGCTTGTACGCGATCTACGACGCGTTGCGCGGCAGCATCGGCTACGTGCCGCAGGACGACATCGTGCACTCGGAGCTGACGGTGTTCGAGGCCATCAAGTACTCGGCCCAGTTCCGTCTGCCCTCCGACTTCAAGGAGGACGAGATCGACCGCCGCGTCGAGCAGGTGATCAAGGACCTGGGCCTCGAGCAGGTGAAGAACCTGGAGATCGGCAAGCCGGAGCGCAAGGTGCTGTCGGGTGGGCAGCGCAAGCGCGTGAACATCGCGCTCGAGCTGGTGACGGATCCGGCGCTCATGTTCCTGGACGAGCCCACCAGCGGCCTGGCCGCCGACGACACGGTCGCGCTGATCGACCTGCTCGCCAACCTGGCCAAGAAGTACGGCAAGACCATCATCGTCACGATTCACCAGCCCGCTCGCGAGGAGTACGAGAAGTTCAACCTCGCCATGATCATGGGGTTCGGTGGCGTGCCTGTGTACTACGGGCCGACGGGCAAGGAGAGCTACGACTTCTTCGGCAAGTACGTCGCTGCGAAAGGCATCAAGATCGACAACCCGCGCGACATGTTCGACCTGCTCAAGAAGCGCGAGGAGGACCTGTTCGCCAGCGGCAAGTTCAGCAACAAGAGCGCGGCGCGTTCCGCGGCGGCGGCGCAGTGGTGCGCCGAGTTCTTCAACCCCCAGAACCCGACCTACAACAAGATGTACTCGGGCACGCGCCAACCCGGCAAGCCAAGCGCGAGCCGCACTCCGTCGCGCGCCAAGGTGCCGCTGTTCCGACAGCTGCGGCTGCTCTACTCCCGCTACGCCAAGGTGAAGCGACGCGACCGCGCAGGCACCGCGATCTTGCTGGCGCAGGCCCCGATCATCGGGAGCCTGCTGGCGCTGGTGTTCTCCAACCCCGCGAAGATGCCGCAGATGTGGTGCCAGCAGTTCCTGCGGGGCATGGAGGCAGACGCGCTCAAGGCCGGCGAGATGCTCGATCCGGTCTGCTTGCAGAACGCCGAGCGGTTCGTCAGCGTGGCCGACCACAGCGGCGCGATCTACCTCTTGTCGATCGCCGCCATCTGGTTCGGCACCAGCAACGCGGCGCGCGAGATCGTCAGCGAGCAGGCGATCTACCGGCGCGAGCGCATGGTGAACCTGTCCATCTTCAACTACGTCATGAGCAAGTTCGTGTTCCTGACGCTGATGTGCACGCTGCAGTGCGCGGTGCTGCTCGGCATCGTGTTCGGCGTGCTGGGTCTGGGCGACTACCAGCCGATCGTGTTCGGCAAGATGCTCGGCATGCTGGTGACCACTTCGCTGTGCGCCACCGCGATCGGGCTCCTGCTTTCCACGCTGGTCACCTCGACCGAGGCGGCCATGGCGCTCACCCCCATCGCGCTCATCCCGCAAGTGGTGCTGGGCGGTCGCATGGTGCCGATGACCAACAAACCTTGGCTCGAGTACGTGATGGCGGCCATCCCTTCACGCTGGTCGTACGAGGGGATGTTGGCCGCAGAGCGCAAGTCGCTCAGCGCCTCGTGGCAGATCGACGCCTGCGTCGCCACCGGGGACGGCGTCGTCGACGGGCGCTTCAACTGCGCGCTGGAGGAGCTGGCGAACAAGACCAAAGCCAGCGGCGCGCTGGGGTTCGCCACTTTCGACAAGCCCTTCGTCACCTACGGCGTCCTGGGTGGGATGACCCTGTTTGCCCTGATCACCTTGATGATCCTGCTCAAGCGGCGGGATTCGGTCTGAGGCGAGCCCTGCACAAGGCCCTTCACAAGCGGCCAGACTTTTCATAACTTTCCGGCCGACGCGGCCCCCTGAGGGCCAACTCGGGGGATTGTCGCCGCTCGTCGCGGCCATTTTCGAGGCACCACCATGAAGACCCAAATGATTCTGTTCGTCGTTGCCACCTCGGCAGCCTTTGGCTGCGCCAAGAAGGTTGTCGTGCAGGATCCGCCGCCGCCGCAGCCCACCGCCGCCCCCACGCCGCCTCCGCCGCCGCCGGCCGAGGAGAAGCCCAACTTCGTGGGCCTGCCGCTGACGGGCAGCCAGATCGACGTGCTCGGCAACATCGAGTTCGACACCGGCTCGGACAAGATCAACCCCACGCCCCAGAGCATCGGCATCCTCACCACCCTGGCCAGCGCGGGCAAGATGTACCCGCAGATCACCAAGCTCCGCGTCGAGGGTCACACCGACTCCGACGGCAACGAGGTCGACAACCAGCGCCTGAGCGAGCGCCGCGCGCAGTCCGTGGTCAAGTGGCTGGTGGACAACGGCATCGACTCCAATCGCCTGATCGGTGTGGGCTGCGGGTCACGCGACCCGATCGGCGACAACAACACGGCCGAGGGCAAGCAGCGCAACCGCCGAACCGAGTTCGACATCGAAGAGGCCATGGGCAAGCGCTTCGAGCTCGCCACCGAGCCCTGCGCGCCGAACCCCGCTCGCAAGAAGTAAGCACCTCTCGCGAGAGCACACGCGCCAGCCCGGCTGCCTCACGGCAGGCCGGGCTGTGTCGCGCTCGCCACCGCTCAACGCGCGCGGATCAGCTCTTCGCTGAGGTCCCAGAGCTTGCGCCCAAGCTCGTCGCTTTTGGCGCGCCCCGATCGCCAGGTGAGCTTCTTGTCTTTGAAGTACTCGCCGTTCGGCCCCGTGGCGGCGTCCGGGCTGGTGGCGAGCCAGATCAGAGTCTCCGCGCCCTTCTTGGAGTCACGTGCGGTGAGCTTGGCGGCCAGCTGGATCGCCGATCCGAACAGGCCCGGGTTGTTGGCGCCGAACCCGGTGTACACGAAGCCCGGGTGGAAGCAGGTGGCGACCACCCCGCTGCCCGCGAGGCGTCGGCCGAGCTCCCGGGTGAACAAGATGTTGGCGAGCTTGGAGTCCGCGTACGCGTTGAAGCCGGCGCGGCGGTTGGGGCGGACGGCGACCGTGCTGAGATCGATACGACTCGTGCGGTGCGCACCGCTCGCCGTGGACACGATGCGCGCCCCTGCGGTGGCCTTCAGCAAAGGCAGGAGCTCGGTCGTCAGCACGAAGTAGCCCAGGTGGTTGAGCGCGAACGTCTGCTCGAAGCCGTCGACCGACAGCTTGTAGTCGGCGAACACGGCGCCGGCGTTGTTGACCAACACGTCGAGCTTGTCGTGCCTGGCGCTCACCTCGCGCGCGACGCGCCGCATGTCCGCCAAGCTCGACATGTCGGCTACGATCAACTCGACGCTCTCCGCGCCAGCGGTGGCCAGCTCGGTGGCGACGCGCTCGGTTTTCTCACGATTGCGCCCGACGATCACCAGCGTGGCGCCGCGGCGCGCGAAGTCGAAGCACGCCTCTTTGCCGATGCCCTCCGTCGCGCCGGTGACTACGAAGACCTTGCCCTTCAAGTCGCTCATGTCTCTCCCCGTGGCTCCGCCCACTGTGGCCACGCTCCCCCCCGACGTCGAGCCATGTTGTGAGCACAGCTGCGCTTCTTCACACTTCGCCACGGCACGGATCGTTAGCGTCTCCCCATGGCGAACCCAGAGCTCTCCACCGAGAAGGCGCGCCGCGCCGCGAAGCACCCCCAACGCCCCGGCCAAGAGTGCCGCGCCACGGCTGGAGCCTTTCGGCCACACATCGATCGCAACCGCTGCGAGGGCAAACGTGACTGCCTCGAGGTCTGCCCCGAGGCCGTGTTCGAGGTTCGACGCATCGACGACGCGGACTTCGCGGCACTTTCCTTCCTCGGCAAGCTGAAGAGCCGAGCGCACAAGCGGATGACCGCGTACACCCCGAACGCCGACGCGTGCCGGGCCTGCGGGCTGTGCGTGGTGGCGTGCCCCGAGAAGGCCATCTCGCTCTTGCCCTGAGCCCGACCTCGGCTCACAAACGACGAAACGCGGCGTGGAGCCGCGTTCCGTGCGAGCCGAGGCCTGCTGGCGACTGCCAGCTCGCTCCTACCAGCGGTAATGCGCGAAGGCCTTGTTGGCCTCGGCCATCTTGTGCGTGTCGTCCTTCTTCTTCA
>CAZXMG010000177.1:0-6527 GCA_964641275.1 uncultured Polyangiaceae bacterium | reverse complement strand
GGCAGGCGCTGGCGCACTGGACGGTCCGCCCTCGGCGATGTGCACGACTTCGACCACGATGCCCATGGTAGCTGCGAGAGCCACTGCAGCGCGAGGGTGGTGGTGGCCGGTTGCGAGGCGCGGCGGCGTCTCGAGGCGCGGGCCTAGCGCTGCGATCGCCCGCGGCCGGGAAGGGAGACTCGGGGCGACGCTCCGATCCGCCATCAGGGCGCGCGCAAGGTCAGGCCGCGCCGGTCACGCCACCCTGACGAGCGCCTAAGAGGGGTTGTCAGCGGCGACGGAGGCGCGGGGGGCGGCCGCGTAGCGCGCTCCAGATCGCGATCACCACGACATCCTGCTCGACGACGTAGTAGGCGTAAAAACGCGTCCTTTCGAGCAGGACGCGATGCACGGCGAGCTGGTCGATCGAGCCGAAGATCTCGCCGAGCGCTGGCGCGGTCGTGACGAGCGCGAGCGTCTGATCGAGCTCGGTCAAGAAGAGGTCGGGAGCGGCTGGCCGGTGGTCGCGCCACCACCTGGCGATGCGCTCGGCCTCGCGATCGGCGCGGGGCGCGAGGCGATACTTCACAGCCGGGCTCGGAGCCGCGCGATCGCCTCGGGACCGTCGAGCGTCTGACCCGCGCGCATCTCCGCGATGCCTTCACGCAGCGCTGTCTCCAGCTCGGCACGCTCTTCGTCGTCGAGCTCGTCATCGGCGAGCACGAGACGCACCTCGGTCCCCTCGGGGAGCTCGGTCGCCTCGTCCATCACGAGTCGGCCGTTTCGGACCTGGGCTTTGAGGGCTTCCATGGCCATCAAAGTAGCACGCCGCATCATGGTTCCCCACGCGAGCTGTCATCATCGTCCTCGCTGCTCTCGCCCTCTGCGAGCTCGTCGGCAGCTTCAGCGGCTAAGGAGGAGAAGAGCGCGCGCTCGTTGCTGCTCGCGCTCGCCGGTGGCTCTGGCGCGTGCGCTGCCTTGGCGCGCTTGCTCGCCCCCGGGTGGGAGGCGTCGTGCACCGCCTTGAGCATCCGGATCGAGACCCGGGTGTAGATCTCGGTCGACTCCAGGCTGGCATGGCCAAGGATGGCCTGGATGAAGCGCACGTCGGCGCCGCCTTCGAGCATGAGCGTGGCCATCGTGTGGCGGAAGAGGTGGCAGGCGCCGGTCTTGCCGATGTTCGCGGCCTCCACGTAGCGGCCCACGCGATGCGTGAGATACGCAGCGCCGAGCGGCTCGCCCTGAAGGCCCAGGAACACCGTGTCGTCGTGCGCATCCACCGCGAGCTCGGGCCGCACGTCGAGGATGTACTTGTCGACCCACTCCGACGCTCGCGCGCCGATCGGCACCATGCGATCTTTTCGTCCCTTGCCCTCGCGCACCAGGAGCGTGCCGCGCTCACTGTCGAGGTCGGACAGCTTGAGACCGACCAGCTCGCTCCTGCGGATGCCCGTCGAGTACAGCACCTCCAGGATCGCTCGATCGCGGATCCCCTGCGGCTCGGCGAGATCTGGCTGCGCGAGCACGGCTTCGGCCTCGAAGGCCGAGAGCACGGCGCGCGGCAGGCGCTTGGGGATCTTCGGGAACTCGATGTCGCTAGCGGGATTCCAGAGCAGGGCGTTCTGCCGGGCCATCCACGAGAAGAAGACCTTGATCGGGTTGAGCCCGTTCACCTGGCTCGCCCACGACAGCGGCCGGCCACTCGGCTGGCGGTAGTAGAAGAGATACCGCTGGTAGCGCTCCACGATCGGCTTGGTGACGTCGCGAGGACGCAAGACCCCACGCATCTCGCACCACCTGGCGAAGTACACCAGAGATGGCTCACGGCGCTCGATCGTGTGCTTCGAGTAGTTGTGCACCTGCATCCATTCCAGGTGGCGCGCGATCCAGCGCCCGAAGCCGTCGGGATCCCGGCGGTCGATGCTCGTGACCTTGGTCGTGTTGCCCTTCGCCATCGCCGGCTCCCTACGCGTACGACCGGCTCTTCGCCGCACTCCCGAGACGTGCGTGCGCGGCGCCATTCGTCATCACCATGGCGCTGGTGGCCTGCTTGTCGCTCTCCTGTGCGTTCGGCGCCCCCCGAATGAGCCCCGACTTGGGCCCGACACCCCCCCGACTTGGCCCCGACTTCTCGACGTTTTGCCCCGACCAGTTCGCGCCAGACCCCGCCCAGTTCGGGTCGTACGCAAGCTCGTACAGCAGCACGATCCCGCGCCCGGCGCCCCGGCCTGCGCGGTGCGCGAGCACGTACTCGAGATCCTCCAGGCGACCGAGGTGCACCTTGAGCTGCGTGCTGCCCCATTGCGTCGACTCCCGTACGTCGCGCCGCGTGAAGCGCACCTCGTGCTGGGCGACGCCCTCGCGCTCCATCCGCGCGAGCACCATCGCGTGCACGAGCTCGAGCAGGCGCCTCGTCTGCGGCGGCAGCTCGTCGAGGCTGTGGCCGAGCACCACGGCGGCCAGGCGGTTCGCGACCTCGATGTCTTCGCGCGTCACCTCGATGTACTCGATGCGCTGCTCCCGATGCACCTGCGTCTTCACCGGCCGCTGCATCTGGTGCAGCAGCGCCACGGCCCGGATCAGCGTCAGGTACTTCATGTGGTCGCGCCGCGTCCTCGTCACGTGGCTTGCAAACGAAAGCTCCGGTGCAAACGGGTTGACCACCACCAGCGGCTTCAAGAGCTTCTGCGCGTTGCGGTGCGCTCGGCGGATCCGCTGCCGCTCCTGCCGCTCGATCCGGCCTTCGAGCGTCTGCGACTGGCGCTGCCGCGCGTGGATCGCCAGCGTCTGCTCACGGCCCTCGTCCACCGCCAGCACCAGGCAGCGGTTGAGCAGCTCCTCATCCACCTCGATCGCCGTCGTGGTCAGGAAGATCATCACCGGCCCCTCCACCCGGTACGTCTCCGTCACCAGCCTGCCCGTCGCCGGATCCTTGCCCGTCGATGCAATGGTCAGCTCGCCCTCGCTTTGGAGCAGCTTCAGCGCGTAGCTCGCGCGCTCCGCTCCCTCCTCTTCGACGATCGCCAGGATCTTGTGCTTCAGATCCTGGCCGCTCATGTAGAACAGGCTCTGCCCCGTCATCGCCGAGTACTGCACCCGCTCCTCCTCCGGCATCAGCGACAGCACGGCGTCCATCAGGCTCGACTTGCCCGCGGCGCTCGAACTCTGGATCACGATCGCCAGCGGCTCCTCCAGCTTCCTGCTCGTCGCCGCCAGGTATCCCAGCAGCTTGTTCGTCTCCTCGCCCACGATCCCCGTCCGTCCGAGGTCCTCGACGATCCGATCCAACAGTCTCGGATCCCGGAGCAGCTCCATCGCCTCGTCGCGCTCGATCTCGGTCATCGCGATCGGCGCCGCGGGCTGCAGCGCCGCCTCGGCCTCGGCTTCGCGCTCTGCCTCGAGCTCCATCAAGATCGCACCGAGATCGCGCCGCACCACGCTCTCCTCCACGTCGAGCTCGGCGGCCGCTTGCTTGACGAATGTGTCTCGCTGCTTGGCCGCGTACAGCTCCACAGTGTCGAGGTAGAAGCTGCGCGGCTCCGCGTGCGCGGCGCTGGCCTCACACACCACGCGCAGCTGCACCTTGAGCGCGCTCACCGAGTGCTTCTTGTCCACCGGCCTCACACGCCACTTCCGATCACCGAATCGATAGTGCCAGTCGTCGCCCTTCTTCTCGCCCCGCTTCGGCGACGACGCCGCCGGCGACGCGTGCGGTGCCGGCTCGGGCTTCGCGATGGGCTCGGCGCCCGACGAGCGACAAGAGGCGGCTAAGAAGGGGGGCTGAGGGCCGGAGACGCTGCTCTCGATCACCGCGTTCGCCTCGAGCTGCTCGTCGCCGGCCTCCGCGTCCGGCGTGACAGCGGCCGCGGCGCTCGGATCCGCTGGCGGTTCCGCCGCCGGTGCCGACCAGATCCCGGCGAGCCCGCCCGCGCCCATCCACACGGCCTGGCGGATCACGAGATCGAGGCTCTTGACTGCCGGGCCGACCTTCAACGCGTACTCGTTCGCGTCCATCCCGCGCGGGAACACCAGCCGGTACGTCTCGACGCCCTGCGCATTGAGCTTCGCGCTCGCCTTCTCTGCCCCCCGTTCGCCTGCCTCGTCCCGATCGAAGGCGATCTTCACCGTCCGCACCCGCGCCACGAGCAGCGCCTCGATGATCTCCTCCGTGAAGCCTTCCACCCCGTACGCCGCCGTCACGTTCCGAAAGCCCGCACACCAAAACGTCAGCGCGTCGATCAGCGACTCGCACAAGATCACCTCGTCGCTCGCGCCCAGCGCCTCCCGGTTGAAGACGCCCTGGTGCGGGCCCGGCAGGTACAGGTGCGCCGGCGTGCCGGGCCGCAGATCGTCGCGGATCTTGCGGCCATAGAGCTGCACCACTCGCCCGCAGGCGTCGAACAGCGGGATCACCAGCGAGCCGCGAAGGTGCTCGTGCCCGCTCTCGCGCAGCACACCGATCCCCTCGAGCTCGCCGCGCAGCTCGGCGCCAGCCTTCCTGTTCTTGTGCGGCAGCCGATACGCCAGCGTGCGGTTGGCGTAGCCCAGCTTGAAGCGCTCGATCAGCTCCGGATGCTCGAGCCCGCGGCTCTTCAGGTACGAAAGCGCCTCCGGGCTCTCCTTCAACGTCGCGTGATAGAAGCCCACCACCTGCTCGAGCAGCTCCGACCGATCCGCGCTCGACTGCACCACCGGCGACAGCCTCCGGATAGTACCCAGCTTCGGCGGCGCACCCGTTCCCGGCGCGAAGTCGCTGCCACCGCGCAGCACCTCGACCGCGTGACGAAAAGACACGCCCTCCGTCTTCATCACCCAGTCGATCACGCTGCCGCCCGTCTGGCACGCGCCGAGGCAATGCCACAGGTTCTTGTCCACCGACACGACCAGACTCGGCGTCTTGTCCGGGTGCAGAGGGCACAGGCCCACAAGGTTTGTTCCCATCCTTGTCAGCTTGATCCCGCGCCCCTCTACCAGACGCTCCAGCGACACCTCCCTCTTCAGCCGCTCGATCTCTTCTTCCGGGACTCGAGCCATCGCGCTCCTCCTTTGCAACAAGTCGTCAAGAAAAACTTCACGCGTCTTGCTGTTCTTGGAATAACGTACTACACGTTGTCGGTCAACGAGCCCATGGAACACGCCGTTACACTCCTGCGCGCCATGCCGCGCGCTTCCAGCCTTCGCCCGCTCGTCTTGACCAAGGAGTCTCTCGGCCAGCGTCTCGCCCGTCTGCGCAAGGACCGCGGGTTCACACAGGTCGAGCTCGCCTCCAAAATGGGAATCATCCAGTCCCTCGTCTCCGACTACGAGCGCGACCGCATCCGGCCCTACCCAGAGATGCTCGCCAGGTTCGCGCTCAACCTCGACGCCACCATCGACGAGATCGTCGGCCTCCAACGCCCCAAGGCCAAGGAGGCGCCCCCTCTTAACCGCCGCTTTCTCCGCAGGCTGCAACAGGTCGACAAACTACCCAAGCGCGACCAGGAGGCTCTGCTGCGCACCATCGATGCCTTCCTCCGCGGACGAGCCGCCTAACGAGGCCAGCAAGACAACGCGGGCCTTCTCCAATCACGATCAGAGATCCGTGCCGTTCGACACGGCTCAGCAGCTGACCGGTGTCTCGCCTCGGCTCATCGTCGACGTGCGCGGTCTTCGCAACTCGCTCCGGATCAAGCAACTGCTCGCCGCCACCACCGCCTCGCGATGAGGCTCGCCGCAGGTCGCCCGCGTCTCTCGCGGACGGCCGAGGAGAGCACGCGGGGTCCGGGGCGCGGGCCCCGGCTCTGATCTCGAGCACGAGCCGCACCCCTTCGACGGTGGGCGCGGACGTTGCCCCAAGGGAAGCGCGCGGCGCGCGGTACACGCGCCGCGCACCGACCGAGGGCCTGCAACGGCCGTGACCACCAGCACGCGTCCCACCATGATCACCGTCGCCTCGAGACCGGAACCGCGTGCCACTGCCAGCACGTCGGCCCAAGCTCGCGTTCGCTCGCGGCCGGGGAGGGAGCCACAGGCGACCGACCCGATCGGCCGTCGAGCGCAACGCCCGGCTTGGGCCGCGCCTCCCGGGGCGAGTCTTGGTCGGCCCAGGGGATCGAGACAGCAGACAGGTGACGCTACGGTGGCGGTCCGCACCGCGACTCACCAACGCAGGTCTTGCAGAGCAGCGCGACCACTGCAGTGGCCCCGGTTCTGGTCGCCGCATCAAGCAGAGTGCCGCAGTTGCGTGAGTCTTTTCCGATCTGTTGAGATGCTGCACGTTTCGCGGGTTCCATGTGCCCAGAAGCAAGCATTGCCGCGGCGTATGCCACGAAAGTTCTGTGGCGCACCTTCTCGAGTTGCTCCGCCTCCGCGGCGGTAGCCCCGTTCGCAGTCATCGTTTGATCTTGCGCCAGCTCCAACGACAGCTGGTTCGCGAGTGCTTCTGCGTCGGGAGCGCTGATCGCGAGTTCATCTCCCATGCCCACCGCGCACCCAGCCAGGACCGTCTCATAGACGGCGCTGGGAGCTCGCGCCGATCTCAGCCGGTGAAGGAGTTCGGAGGCCCGTGT
>CAZXMG010000176.1:0-6599 GCA_964641275.1 uncultured Polyangiaceae bacterium | reverse complement strand
AGCTGGCTCGGGATGCAGCCAGGATCGATCGAGCCTCCCGCGCCCGTACCCCCGCCGCCCATCGCGCCCATCCCTCCGCCACCGGGGCCGGCGCCACCAGCGGCGCCGGCTCCCCCACCGGCGCCGGCCCCGCCTTCGCCGGTGCACTCCACGATGTCGCAAAACTCGGCGTTGCAGCCGGTGGTGATGGCAGTGAGCGAGGCCAGGCTGGCCAAAACCAAGAGGCGAGGAGCGGTCGAGCTGTTCATGATCAGAAGCGAAGCCTCCACGTTGCGCTGCCGCCCTCGGGACCGATGCTGCCCCCGAAGGAGACGGTCGGCTCGGCGCTGTCGCCGGCCGGGATCGCCAAGTACGTCACCATGCCGGCCAGCGCCAGCCCGCCGACGACGAAGCCTGGGATGGCGAGGTTCATGCCCAGGTTGTAGCTGTCCACGTCGTCTTGCAGCGCCGCACCACAGGTGGCGTTGGTGCAGCCACTGTCCTCCAGGTTGCCCTTGGCGGTCTGGCTGATCACGATGCCGCCGATGCCGAGCCCCAAGCCGGCGGCCGCGCCACCTGCGAGCACCAGCGTGGGCCACAGCGGCTTCTCGCCTGGCACGTCGGGCTTTTCGGGCGAGCTGGCGTCACTCTTCTTGAGCGTGAGCTCGACCACCAGGTTGCCGCCCGCTTGCGCGCGCACCTCGGTCACCTGCTCTTGGTGGCCCTGCGCCACGGCGCGCACCTTGTGCTGTCCGGGCTCGACGAAGATCGCGTTCGCGAGCGGCGTCTTGCCGAGCTCTCGCTCGCCCACGAACACCTGCGCGCCGTCCACGTTGGCCCGCACCGTCACCTCGGTGACCACCTTCTTGGCCTCGTTCAGGCTCTGCTCCAGACGCTGGCGTGCCTCGGGGCTGCCGTCTGCGGGGTACGCGCGCAACGCCGCAGAGAGGTGCTCGGCGCTGGCGGCGAGCTTGCCGAGCTTGGCCTCGACCATGCCGAGGTTGGCGGCGATGTCCACGCTCTGCTTGAGCGACCACGCCTCCGAGAGCAGTTTGTAGGCCTCGTCCAGCTTGCGCTCGGCGAAGGCGTCGACGCCTCGCTTGTACAGGTCGTCCGCGCGCGCGTGGGCGTCTTGCGGCTGGGCGTGCGCGGCGCGCGCCGGCACCCAGGTGGATGCGGCCACGCCCGCACAGAGGAAGGTCGACACAACAAAAGCTCGAAGGACCATGGGCACTCCCGTCACAACATCCCGCGCTGGCGCAGGATCATCACCGCCAAGACGATCGCCGTGAGGGCGAGCACGATCACCAAGCCCAAGCCGACCGTCATCGCG
Organism: uncultured Polyangiaceae bacterium; assembly: GCA_964641275.1. Lineage (GTDB taxonomy): Bacteria > Myxococcota_A > Polyangia > Polyangiales > Polyangiaceae > Xiheicaenibacterium. Next base: position 5,287 of record CAZXMG010000176.1, on the reverse strand, counting down.
TTCAGTCGCGACGGGCGAGCGGGCGCGCTGCCGTCATCGTCCGGGATGTAGGCGCTCACGGGGCGGTTGATCCTCTGCGTGGGGGCGCGGCGCGGGTCGGCGCGCGACACGTCGATCTTCTGCTGCAGCATGGTCTTCCGCTGCCGCTCGCCGCTCTTGACCACCACCTCGCCGCCCTCCACGCGATCGCTCGCGGGCAGCCCCGGCGCTTTGACCGGGACGGTGGCGCCACCCCGCAGCGCGCCGAGCGCCTGGCTCACGTTCGCGTTGCTCTTGGTCTGTTCGACGAACGCACCGGTGCGCTGCGCCGCGGCCTGGTCGTCGAGCAACGCGGGGTCGACGTCGTCCGGAAGCAGTCCCTCCATGTCCGGCATGCTGCCGGGGGGATCGCGGACCGTGTCGCGCTGCACGCCCATGCGCTCGGTCTTGCGCACGGAGGCCATCTGCCTGGCTGCGGCCGCGCCCATGGGCACGGTCTTCCGAGGGTCATGCGCCATGTTCACCACCTGCTGGAGAGAGGGCCACCTCGGGCAGAGCTTGGTCGATGCGCCCGATCACGCCAGCTGTCTTGAGCGCGACCAGGGTCAGGATGACCAAGCACACGAACAACACGATCGCGAGCACGAACAGGCCGCGGCGAGGTGCCGGCGCGACGCCTTGCCCCACCGCGGGTTGCCCGGGGGGAGTGCCGAACGCCCCAGGCAAGATCACCGGTCGCGCCTGCGCCGCCTGTGCGTACGGCACCGCTGCCATGGCTTGGGTGGGCGCCGCGCGTGCGCCCGCTGCAGGTCTCGGCGCGGCGCTCGGCTGCGCGGGCGCCACGCCCGAGGAAGGGCTGTCCATCCGCACGGTCCCCTGCCCGAGCGCGCGGTCTCCAGCGGCCAGCCGCAGCTCGAACATGCGGTTGCCCAAGGTGACGCGATCGCAGTGTCGCAACGCCTTGTGTGTCTCGGGCACGTCGTTGACCAGGAGGCGGGCGCCCGCCGCCGCCGCGATCTCGATGATGCCGGTGGGGTGCACGGTGAGCCGCGCGTGCTCGAACGCCATGCCTGGATCGGTCACCACGATGTCCGCGTGGGGAGCCGAGCCGATCAGGTAGCTCTGCGGCGCGAGCTCGACCACCGCGCCGGGCGCACCGAGCGGGACCCAGGTCGCGAGCGCGGCGGTGAGCCGCGGCGAGCTCTCGGCCACGCGCGCAGCGAATCCGAGACCACGCGAGATCGGATCACGCGCTGTGTGCACGTCGGCGGTGTGCGTGCCGTTTGCCCCAGCCACGGGCATGGACCAGCTGCCGTCGGGGCTGGGCCCGAGCAGCGCTTGTTCGATGGTGGCGGCGTCGTCCACGGGGGGCTTGCTCATCTGCTCGGTGCCTCCCTTGGCGCGATTCGCGATCAAGCGCCGCAGCACCTCGCGCAGCGCCGAGGCGAACGCCGCCATGGACTGGAAGCGGTGCTCCGGCTGCTTGGCCATGGCCTGCTTGAGCACCGCCGACAGATCTTCGGGCGCCTCTGGCACGCGGGAGGAGAGCGAGTCGGGCTCCGCGTTCAGGTGCCACAGTTGGTAGTCGAAGTGGGTCGGGTTGGGGTGGTTCTGACCGAACACGTGGCTGCCCGCGATCGCCTCGAACACGATGTGGCCGAGCGCGTAGATGTCGGCCGGAGGCCCGAGCGGCTTGCTGCGAATGTGCTCGGGGCTCATGTATTTGCCGGTGCCGATGGTGCGGTTCTCGGCCGTGGCCGGCCCGCCGTATTTGGCGATCTTGGCGGCTCCCAGATCCAGGAGCTTCACGCCGCGCTTCTGGCCCGGGCCTCGCGCGGTGAGGAACAGGTTCTCGGGCTTGAGGTCGCGATGGATGATGCCGAGCTGGTGCATGGCCTCGGCCGTGTCGGCGACCTCGATCGCCAAGCTGAGCGCCTGCTCGATGCTGAGGCGCTTGAGCACGAACAAGAGCTGCGCGAGCGTCTTGCCCTGCAGCACCTCCATCGCCATGTACGGGCCGATCTCGGGGTCTTCGCCGGCGTGGTGCACGCGCACGAAGTTGGGGTGGCTGAGCTCCCACAGCGCGCGGCTCTCGGCCCGGAAGCGCTGCACGATGTCTTCGCGGATTCGGTAAGTGGGCCGCAGCACCTTGAGCGCAAACTCGGCGTGTAGGGTCTGGTGCTCGACCAAGTACACCTCGCCCATGCCGCCCTGCCCCAGCAGGCCCTTGACCAGGTACTGGCCAGCGTAGACGCGCCCCACGGTGCACACCTGGCCCGCCGCCGAAGGCGCTGCCGGCTCGTCCGCCACGAAGGTGGCGGCGAGCGCATCGACTCCCTGAGGTCCGGAGGGTTGCGTCATCTTCTGCCGCCCGGGGGCATGATACCGGAAGCCTCCCCGAGGGGACCAAAGAGTGCGGGGAGCCTGCGCGGCGATCGCCGTCATCCGATGACCCCGAGCAACACCAAGGCAAAGCACACGATCGCGATGATCGACACCACCGCGACCACGATCGCGACGCGCACGACCGTCTGGTCACGTTCGACCGGAGCGTGCGGCGGCGGAGGGGCGGGCAGCGCCGCGGGGGACGGCTCGAGCCACCACGCGGCTTGATGGGGGGAGCTCGGCATCATCGGTCGCGTCGCCGCGGCCGGCAGCGGCTGAGCGGGGGACTCCATCCGGATCGTGCCAGGCCCTCGCGGTACGAACGCCACCGGGGGCGGAGCTGCGGGGGCCGGCAGCTCCTGGGCAGGTGGCGGTTGGGGTTGCGCCATGACCGTCGTGGCCTGGGTGGGGCGCGGAGCCGGCATCGCCGCGGCCGCGGGCGAGAGGAAGGGCGCGAGCGCCGCGATCATCTCGGCTGTGTCGCCGAAGCGGCGACGCGGGTCCTTCTCGAGAGCCCGGAGCACGACCGCGTCGAGCGCGGCCGGCACCGAGGCGAAGCGCGAGGGCGGCTGCGGGATCTCCGACGCGTGGGCCGCGGCGTACTCCAAGAGGTCGCGGCAGATGAACGGGTTACGACCGGCGAGCAGGCGGTACAGCACGACACCCACGCCGTAGATGTCGGCGCGCTGATCGACGGGCTGGTTGGTGATCTGCTCGGGCGCCATGAAGCTGGGCGTACCCACCATCATGCCCTCCGCAGTGGGCACCTCCAGCGGCGCGAGGTTGACCGGCGCCGTGCCCCCCTCGGCGCCCACGAGCTTGGCGATGCCGAAGTCGATCACCTTGATGCGCCGCGGCCCCGCCTCGTTCGCGTCGCACAGGAACAGGTTGTCGAGCTTGACGTCACGGTGCACCACCCCCGCCCTGTGCGCCACCCCCAACGCGGACAGCGCCTCGCTCACGTAACGAACGGCATCCGCCACCGCGAGCGCCCCGGTGGGACCGAGCTCCTCTTTCAGCGTGCGCCCGTACAGGCGCTCCGACACCAGGTAGGGCCGGCCGGACGGGGTGTGCCCATAGTCCACCACCGCCAGGAGGTGTGGGTGGTTCAGCTGCGCAAGGGCCTGTGCCTCGAGCCGCAACCGATCCTCGAGGTCCGGCCGGTTCGGCTCGCGCAACACCTTCATCACCAGCCGGCGGCGCAGGCTGCGGTGCTCGACCTCGAACACCGCCCCCATCCCCCCTTGCCCCAGGTGGCCGATGGCTCGGTAGGGCGTGCCCTCGAGCTCGGCATCCAGAGCCAGCCGCTGCAGTTCTTCCGGCGAAGTCATGAGCTGCCCTTAGAGTCGCAAGGCCGAGCGCCCCGAGGACAGGGTGGAGCCAGATTTCTGGACGACCCCTACTCGAGCGACTCGTTCTCCAGCAGGTTCAAGAGCTCCTCGGCTCGGTCGCCGTCCAAGCCGAGCACCTCTGCCATCTCGTTGATCAGCTCGTTTTCTTCGTCTTTGATGTCGCTGTCGGCGAAGGCGATCGCCGCGGAGAGCGAGAACGCCGCCTCGACCAGCGCAGGATCCTCCTGCAGCACCGGGGCGATTGCCTTGAGGCGCGCCGAGACACCCTCTCCCGCGCGCGACTTGCACTCGTCGAACAGCTTGTCGATGTGGGCGGTGCGCACGGCGCTGTCGGTGAGCCCGCGCACTGCGCCACGCAACACCTCGCGCTCCTCGCTCGACACGTCGCCGTCGGCGCCGATCATGAGGAACATGGCCTCGAACAACGCTTCGAAGCGGCGGCGCGCGTCCGGATCCCCGGCGAAGGGATCATCGAGCTGAGCAGGCTTGGTGAAGGCCACGCTGGCCGGTTGCCCGACGTCTCGAAAGTGGTCGCGGATGCGCTCGAGGGTCTTCGGCTGGAGCTTGATCATGCGGCGCATGATAAGTCGATGGGGTTGTCCGGCGGATCAGGAAACAGCGGGCCCGGCGCCGGAGCTCGCCTTGGCCAGGACCGACCCCGAGGGGTAGGCTTGCCACATGCTTCACAACCCTTTGGCGGCGGCCCCGCCTCGAGGGCGCAGCGCTGCGGCGTTGGCTCTCACGCTGTTCATGGTCACGTCCTGCTTCGACGCCCGAGCTTGCGAGGACCTGTTCGAGGACTGCGACGGCGATCAAAGCTGCGGGGATGGCAGCGTGTGTGAGGTCGACCTGTTGGGCAAGGCCTGCATCTCGGTGATCGAGTGCAGCTCGGACGCGGAGTGCCCCGGCAACGCCAGCTGCGTCCAGCGCGAGAGCCAACCTGCTGACAACCCCTTCGAGGCGGACCACGTGGGCAAGCGCGTGTGCGACTGCTTGAGCGACTGCGGCGTGGTCACGACCAGCGGCAGCACCACCAGCGTCGGCGGCCAAGGCGCAGGCGCGGGCGGAAGTGGCGCAGGCGCGAGCGGCGCCGGTGCAGCAGGGGCAGGCGGCGGCGGCGTTGGCGGAGCAGGTGGAGCCGGTGGGGCCGCGGGCGCCGGCGGCGTGGGAGGTGGCCAGTGAGCCCGCGGCTCGCCCTGCTCCCGGCCCTGGTGCTCGTCAGCGCGTGCACGCCGTCGGTGCGTGACGTGTGCGACAAGCTCGACGACGCCGACAACGTGAGCTCCTGCTTCGACGACGACTTCAGCTACACAGACTGCGTCTCCGACGGCGAATACCTGCAGGACACCGTCAACGCCAAGGGTTGCGGCGACCTGTTCGACGACTACTTGTCGTGCCTCGACGCCGAGGTGTGCGACGCCTTCGATGCGTGCGCAACGGACCGCGCGGCGCTCGAGTCGTGTACGGGAGAGTTCACGCGACCGGAAGGCTAGTCTTCACGGCCAGCCAGGTGACCGACCCCGGCCGACGCCGCCCACGCGGCCAACACCGGGCCACCTCTGCCAAAGGTC
>CAZXMG010000175.1:0-6725 GCA_964641275.1 uncultured Polyangiaceae bacterium | reverse complement strand
CCACTGTGAGCGGGTCGCCGCTGTTGAGCTTCAGCTACCTGCGCGACGACCTCGGAAGGATCACCGAGAAGACCGAGAACGGCGTCGTAACCGTGTACGGCTATGACGCTGCGGGCAGGCTGACCACCGTCACCGAGGACGGCGACCTCGTCGAGTCGTACGCGTGCGATCCCAACGGGAACCGCATCTCCTCGCTCAACGCGAGCGGCACGTTTGCCGCCACCGTGGACGACCAGGATCGGCTCGAGACGTACGGCGACTTCGTCTTCAGCTACACGCTCAACGGTGAGCTGCTCAACAAGACCAACAGCGTCACCAACGAGTCTTGGGACTTTACCTACGACGCGGTCGGCAACTTGCGCGAGGTCGTGCTCCCGAACGGCGACATCATCAGCTACTTGGTCGACGGCCAAGGGCGGCGCGTCGGCAAGCTGTACAACGGCGTGCTCGAGCGCGTGTGGCTCTGGCGCGGGGCGCTGCAACCGGTCGCTGAGCTCGACGGCGCGGGCAGCGTGGTCGCGCGGTTTGTGTACGCCGAGGGCGTCAACGTGCCGGAGCTGATGGTCACCAGCTCGGCGACGTACCGGTTGGTGAAGGACCACCTCGGCTCGGTGCGGCAGGTGGTCGACGTGTCGAGCGGCGTGGTGGCGCAAGAGCTCGTGTACGACACGTGGGGGCGGGTGCTGCTCGACACGGCGCCGGGCTTCCAGCCGTTTGGCTTTGCGGGCGGGTTGTACGACCCGGACACGGGGCTCGTGCGGTTTGGCGCGCGCGACTATGACGCCCAGGTCGGGCGGTGGACCGCCAAGGATCCGATCAGGCGTGGAGACAGTGTGAACCACTACGTCTACGTGCACAACGACCCGGTCGGCGGAATTGATGCAACTGGGGAACGAGAGGAAGAGGACCCAGTCTGCCAACCGTGGAGCTGCGACGATTGTGAGTGGTGCGCGAAGCTCATCTTTGAGCGCTGCGAGAACAAGTGCCGTTGGGCTGACCCGGTCACCAGGCAGTGCTTCAAGACCTGCGAGGAGGACAAGGAGAGCTTCATCAGAAACTGCCGCAAGCGGTTGAACTGTGGTCCCCACCCGAACTCCTGTGGGGAGGACGAGCAGTGAGGCCGTACTGCGTGGTGTTGATGGCCATGGCCATGACTGCGTGCGCGGGAGCTGTCGCCGAGAGCCCATTGGCTCGCCAGGAGTCGGACGACCTGCTGCAGCGGGCGGACCGGCATCAGGCGGCCGGCGACTCAGCCGAAGCGCTTGAGCTCTACCTGAGGTGCTTTGAGCGCTGTACCGAACCCTACGGAACGCTGGCTGCCGCTCGCGTCCGAGTTGGCGGTTCTCGCGAAGGCGCCGAGGCCATCTCGACAACGGTCGCCCGCGTCGAAGCCAGGGTATTCGACAAGCAGGCGCGGGGCTCCGGCGACCCAGACGACCTTGAACGATTGGCAGCCTTCTATTCCGCGCGCAAAGACTCGGTCGGTGCGAAGGCACTCCTTACGAAGGCGCGCACTGGTGGCTGGGTACGAACGGTGAGCCTGCTCATCGACACGTACCTCGACCTGCTTCCGGGCGCACTCGATGCGCTTGAGGATGTTGATGTCGAGATTCTCGTTGCGGACGTCGAAGCCAGCCCCGGGCGAGACCGCGTGGTCATCGGACTGTTGGGCGAGGTACGGCCAAAGTTCGCGGAGGACCTCGCAGCGGCGAGGGTCGAGCGAGTCCATCGCCACTGGAAGCTGCTTGTGAAGGTCGGCAGAAAGGCAGACGCTGTCCGCTTGGTCCAGGCTGCAGCAAACGTGGGCGAGTGCGACCGCATGCGGGCCGCACTCCAAAACGACAGGGAGCTCCTTTCCGTGGTCGAGACACACTGCCGTCCGCCGGGCCAGTGCTCCGAGGGAGCCCCCAGCTCGCAGTGAGACCTGTGCCGAACGCCGACGTTGAGCTGCGCGCAGTCCTGCGCGTCAGCTCCAACGTGCTGTTCGGCTCTTCCACTCCCGCCCGCAGCCTGCGCCCGAACACTACCCATTGCCCTGCACCTGCTCAGCCAGCGCGGCCACGACCATAGCAATGGCCTGCTCAAGCTGCTCGACCACCAGCGTGTGCGGCAGCCGCAAGATGCGGTAGCCCATGCGGCCGAGGTCCCGGTCCCGCCGCGCGTCAGCACGCGCCCGAGCCGGGTGTGCGTGATAGCCCCCGTCAACCTCCACCACCAACCGCGCCCGCGGCGCGAAGAAGTCCGCGATGTAGTCCCCCAGCACGACCTGCCGCCGGAATGGCACCCCCAACTGCGAGCGCCGCAGGGCCTGCCACAACAGCGCCTCCGACAGCGTGGGCGCCGCCCGCATGGTGACCGCGCGCTCGGCTAGGACTGCTGCACGATGAGGAGAATGAGCACGGCGACGCATAGTGACCTCCAGAGCCCGGCCGTGGGTGCCGGGCTTCGCCCCCATTGGCGCAGGCCCCGTGAATCGCTCCCGGGTCCACCCGGCGCTCGCTCACGCTCCTCCTCCGCCCGCGCCTCCACCTATTACCCGGGAGCGAGGCGCGGGGCGTGCGCCCCAGGGCGAGCAAGACCGGCACTCACGTCCGGGCTCGTCACGATGCGTCGCGCCCCACGCCTGTCGATCTCGGTCGAGGGCCTCCTGAAAGCGATCAGCAGCAGCTCGGGCTTGGCAGCACCGTCGCGGGGGGATAGGCTCAACCTCGTCTGATCGGGGAGTTTCCAAATGCGAAAACGTTTTCGCATTTCGAACTGGCCAGCCGATGGCGCCGGGGACGACCTCACAGCGAGCGCGAGCAACTCACCGTGCTTTCAGCCAGCGTCACCCCCACCACCTCCCAGCCAGCAACAGCAGGGAGGTCTTCCCCATGTGGGCACAGGCTTTTTCGCGCAGCTTTGGGCGCGAAAAACCGAAGACCACATAAGGGGAAGACCGAGGGCGCGGAGGCGCGCAAGCGCCGAGCACCAGCGAGATGGGGCATATCCACCACCCAGCTCCCAAGTGGGTTAACCAGGATCGAGACCGCCACCCGAGCCGCCACCCTCGCCACCCCCGGCGACCCGTTCTCCATCACAGCTTGGACCGAGACCCGAGCCATCAATGGACGCACCACCACCACCAGCTACAATCTCGGGACGCGCGTGGAGACCACCACCACCCCAGCCGGCCGCGTCACGTCGAGCCTCTTCGACGCGCAGGGCAAGATCCTCCAGATCGATCCGCCCGACGACGCCTCCATCTTCTTTTCGTACGACACAGACGGGCGGCTCTTGTCGACCACGCAGGGCACGCGCACGACGATGCGCACCTACGGCGCCGACGGCCTGCTCGCCAGCGTCACCGATCCGATCGATCAGCTCACGGCCTTCGCGCGCAACGTCCGCGGCGACGTGCTCTCCGAGACAAGACCCGATCTCGAAGTCACCGCCTTCGGCTACGACGGAGAGGGGCACACCACCGCCGTCACGCCGCCTGGCAAGCCCACGCACGAGATGGGGTTCAACGCGATCGAGGAGATGGGCAGCTACACGCCGCCCACCATCGCGCAGGGCAACACGCAGACCTCGTACACCTACGATCTCGACCGCAACTTGGACCTCGTCCAGCAGCCAGGGCCACGTCTCGTCGACTATTCCTATGACTTCGCCGGTCGGCTGAGCACAGTCGCGTTTCCGAGCGGGTCGATCTCGCGCACGTACTCGCCGACGACGGGTAGGGTGGTGTCCATCGGCGGGCCCAGTGGGGTGTTGCTCTCGATGACGTACGACGGGTCGCTGATGAAGAGTGTGGTGTTCAGCGGGGCGGTGAGCGGCACCGTCGCGTGGACCCACGACACAGACTTCCGCGTCATCAACGAGACCATCAATGGCGCCTGGCCTGCCGCCATGACCTACGACCCGGACTCGCTGCTCACCAGCGCCGATGGCCTCACGCTCGTGCGCGACCCGCAGAGCGGGCGCGTGACCACTGCAACGAGCGGCAGCGTCGTCGAGACCAGGTCCTACAGCGAGTATGGCGAGCTGTCGGCGATGGCCACCACGGTGAGTGGGTCGCCGCTGCTGAGCTTCAGCTACCTGCGCGACGACCTCGGCCGCATCACCGAGAAGACCGAGAACGGCGTCGTGACGGCGTACGGGTATGACGCAGCCGGCAGGTTGACCACGGTCACCGAGGACGGCGACCTCGTGGAGAGCTACGCGTACGACCCCAACGGCAATCGCATCTCGTCGCTCAACTCGGCCGGGACCTTTGCCGCCACCGTCGACGACCAGGACCGCCTCGAGACGTACGGGGACCTCGTCTTCAGCTACACGCTCAACGGCGAGCTCCTGAACAAGACGAACACGGTCACCAACGAGAGCTGGGACTTGGAGTACGACGCGGTCGGCAACCTACGCGAGGTCGTGCTGCCCAACGGCGACATCGTCAGCTACCTCGTGGACGGCCAAGGGCGGCGCGTGGGCAAGCTGTACAACGGTGTGCTCGAGCGCGCGTGGCTCTGGCGCGGGGCGCTGCAGCCGGTGGCCGAGCTGGACGAGGCGGGCAACGTGGTCGCCAGGTTTATCTACGCCGAGGGCGTCAACGTGCCGGAGCTGATGGTCACCAGCACGGCGACGTACCGGCTGGTGAAGGACCACCTCGGCTCGGTGCGGCAGGTGGTCGACGTGGCGACCGGCGTGGTCGCGCAGGAGCTGGTCTACGACGCTTGGGGTCGGGTGCTGCTGGACACGGCGCCTGGCTTCCAGCCGTTTGGGTTTGCGGGTGGGCTGTACGACCCGGACACGGGCCTCGTGCGGTTTGGGGCGCGGGACTACGACGCCGAGGTCGGACGGTGGACCGCCAAGGATCCGATCGGATTTGACGGTGGGATCAACCAGTACGAGTACGCGGGGGGCGCGCCAGCGACGTACACGGACCCCACCGGAAAGTTTCTGCCGCTCGTGCTTCCGGCGTTTGCCACCGGGGAGGCTGCCGTTGCGCTCGGGACGGCCGCAGCGGTGACCGCTTCGGCCTACTTCGGGGCAAAGGCGGCCGAAGCGATCGTGTCCGGAGGGCCCGGACCGATCGGGCCAATCGGGCCGGGACAGATTGATCCTTCAATCGCGGGGCCGGCTGCAGCCGCGGCGATAGCCGCATCCATAGCGGCCAACGACAACGACACCTGTGACCGGATTCCGCAGATCTGCGCGCCCAGAAGGATTCGGCAGCAGGAGAATGGTTACACACAGTGCATCTACACCTGTTCTGACGGCACTTCGCCCATTATCGTAGTTGGCCCCGGTAAGATCTGCCCCCCGGTATTGGTGAAGTGAGCTCCCAGCCAGGCGAGGTGCGCGACGGCTCAGAGTCTGAAACACTCCGGCGGGTCGACAGGCTTCCGGCCGTGTGCACAGCCTTGCTGCGAGGCTCGAGCGTCGACGAGATCGACCTTGCTACTGGCGCCCAGCGCTCCATTCACCAGCTCCTGCATCCGGGCGACCCGCCCTTCTCGTTCGCCGTCGGCGCGCAAGGGCGCGCGGCGTTCGTGGATGGAGCCGAGTTGTTCGTCGTGGATGCTGGAAGAGCCGCAGTGCACGCTTGCAGTCTGCCTCCAGAACTCGCGAACGGGGACGCGCTCAACTTCTGGGCGTCGCCTGACCTGCAGCAGTTCTACTTCGCAACTTTCGCGGCTGACAGCGGCTTCGGGCTGCTCGAGCTGGCGATCGAGGGCGGCGATCTTTGGCGGAGGCAGCTGCCGGTTCCAGATTCGTTCGCCTTCGATATGGTTCCCCATCGCCGCACCATGGCTTGGTTAGAGACGCGAGCCGGAGTGCAATATCTCACCACCGACTCGAGCGGCGCACGCCAAGAGGTTGCGTTGGCGCGGCGATACCATCAGCTGAAGGCGGACCCGACTGGCGAACGTCTGCTGTTGTCCGGAGTTGGACCAACGGACGGCGTTGCCATCGTCGAAATCAAGGAGATGCAAGAAATTGTGCTTCCGGTCGCGGGCGTCTCGGCCTCGTGGGCGGGCTCCGGGCGGGTCCTGTACCATAGTGGCACGGCCGCACTGCGATGCCTGAACGTCGACAGCGGGGAGTCGACGCTACTGTTGTCGTGGTCCACGAATGTCGATCTCTTCAGGTGGTCCATTCCTGAGCTGGCGCACGCCAATGCAGACGGAAGCGTTGCGGCATGGAAGTGGACTGGCGAGACAGGCGAAGGGAAACCATCCGCTGGCACAGTCTTCCTTGACCTGGACGAAGGGGTGTTCATGGCAGTTGCTGCGTATTGGCACGGGCTTGCACTTGTTTAGTCTGCGCGCGTCGCCGAACGCGGCGTCGCGAGTCGCCGCCCCGCTCCCTTCGGTGAGGCTACCGTGCCGCTTGTGGGAGGGTGCCTGAGGTGACAGGCCCCACCCCCCCGCCGAACGCCGACGTTGAGCTGCGCGCAGTCCTGCGCGTCAGCTCCAACGTGCTGTTCGGCTGTGCTTCACGGCGACGCAGGCCACGAGCTAGCGGGTGAGCAACAGCAGCTCACCCACGTTCCAGCCGGCGAGGCCGAGTTCTCCCTCATCCGCGCGCAGGTTTGCGCGGCTCTGCGCGCAAACCGAGCACGGATTTGAGGGAGAACGATGGCGCGGAGGCGCGCAGCGCCGAGCACGAGCGAGTGGGAGCATGATCATCACCGGCACCACCACCTTCACCCGCACCCCCATCCCAGGCGGCCACCAAGTCAT
>CAZXMG010000174.1:0-6730 GCA_964641275.1 uncultured Polyangiaceae bacterium | reverse complement strand
CGAGCGTCGCGCGGCCTCAGGACGGCCCCAACACGGGGTCCGTGCATCGGTTACCCACCGCCGCCGGTCTCAGCGCCGGCAGTGCCTCCCCCCGGCCCGTTGGTCGCGCCGCCCGAGCCGCCGACCATTGCGCCGCCAGCCCCGGCATCCTGACCGCCCCCCCCTGCTGCAACCGGGCTGCTGCTGTCGCTGCAAGCCGCCAGCGCGAACATCACCAGCGACCATATCGACAGGTTCTTCGCGCCAGCCGGCGGTCGAAGCATCGATCGAGTCGTCCCATTCTTCGTTCTAGCCATGCTCCAGTGACGGTCACCGCTCGCGCCATCCAGCAGGCAGCTGGTCCGACAAAAAACTGCACGCTGCCCGCCGGGACGACCCTGGCAAGACCTTCGAGGACGCGCACGACGAGGCCAATCATCGAAGTCTTGTCGTCCACGAGGAGGAGCGAGGGCTTCATGCCGCAGCTCGAAATCGCGCGCGCGAGCCGACGATGAGAACGCCTCGGACGCGTCGCGCGGGGGGGCCCCTTCGGTCACTCGCGCGCCGATCATGGTTGTGCTCGAGCGGCGCCGCTCGGTCCGAGCAACACGACCGCCAATCGTCGGCAGGAGATCACGTCTGGTTCAGGGTGAGCTGGCGGACAAGCCGGCCGTTGCGGTGCAGGCGACCGTCATGTGCATCCCCCGTGCGCTTGGACGCATTCACATCCTCGAAGCACAGCGCGTCGTCGGCGGCGCAGCACCGCTGAGTCGTCACACCGTCAGCTATGGTGCGAATTGCGCCAGCGATCGGATGAGGTGGCTGGCGAATGAGCAGCACTGTGACATCAGGGGTTACTGCGGCCGGCACCACGATCGTCCTGCTCGCAACCTTTTCTTGCACCGGTGCGCGAGCTCGTCTATTTGCGGAGGCGGTCCCGAAGTTCCTGGCCCCAACCGCCTTGGACTTGCTAAAGGCAGATGGGCCTGAAAGGGGAGACGAAGATGATAACGCGACGCGGAGCAATCTTGGGCGGTGCGGTCGCAGCCGGCGGAGCGGTGGCGCTTGGCGTGCGCAACGCCGTCGCGGGGCAACCCAATTCGGCAAGGGGGTGGGAGGCTAGCTACAGCGGCGGCTCTCCGGATCAAAAGCCGGACCGCCCTGGCGAGGCAGGCAAAGACTACCGTCCGACGATTACCCCGAATGGGCGCACAGCGCCGTTCAAGATTGTGGACGGCGTGAAGGTCTTCCACCTCATCGCGGAGGAGGTCGACCACGAGTTCGCACCGGGCCTCAAGGCGAAGTGCTGGGGCTACAACGGTGGCGTCCACGGTCCGACCATCGAAGCCGTCGAGGGTGATCGCGTTCGAATCTACGTGACCAACAAGCTTCCCGCGCCGACCACCATTCACTGGCACGGGGTGTTCCTCCCGAGTGGAATGGATGGCGTCGGGGGCCTGAGCCAGAAGACGATCCCAATGGGGAAGACCTTCAAATACGAGTGGACCTTCCGGCAGCACGGCACGCTGATGTACCATTCCCACCACGACGAGATGACCCAGATGGCGATGGGCCTTCTCGGGATGATCGTTGTGCATCCGCGCAAGCCCTCGCCGGAGTACCGCGTCGACCGGGACTTCGTGTTCATGCTCAGCGAATGGCGGATCGAGCCGGGCGCGGCACGGCCGGATCCGAACGAGATGACGGACTTCAACGTGCTGACGCTCAACGCGAAGGCGTTCCCGGGGACGGCGCCGCTGATCTGCAAGAAGGGCGATCGCGTCCGGCTGCGGATCGGGAATCTGAGCGCGATGGACCACCACCCGATCCACCTCCACGGTCACTTCTTCAAGCTCACGGCCACGGACGGCGGCGCGATCCCCGTGAGTGCGCAATGGCCGGAGACGACTGTGCTGGTCCCGGTCGGCAGCACGCGGGACGTCGAGTTCGTCGCGGACGCTCCTGGGGATTGGGCGATTCATTGCCACATGACCCATCACGTCATGAACCAGATGGGCCACGGCATCCCAAACATGATCGGTGTCGACACGAGCAAGCTCGACAAGAACGTGCCCAAGCTCCTCCCGGGGTACATGACGATGGGTCAGAACGGGATGGGCGACATGGCCGACATGAACATGCCGTTTCCAAAGAACAGCATCCCGATGAGCGGCGGCAAGGGTCCGTTCGAGACGATAACGATGGGCGGCATGTTCACCATCGTGAAGATTCGAGAAAAGCTCGACAGCTACGACAAGGATCCGGGCTGGTACAAGAACCCCCCTGGTACTGTTGCCGACGAAGCGCTGCCAGCGGATCTCGCGCGAGATGGGATCGTCGTGAAGAAATGAGGCCCATGCTGTTGCAAGGATGGCTTCGAATCGTCGTCGTGCTCACGCTCGGCGCAGGTGTTGTTTCCGCGGGCTGTGCCTCTGCAGAGATGCCCGTCATTCAGACGGCAGCAGACCCCGGCGCACCCGTCGCTGATGCGCCGATGTCAAACGTGCTGCAGCCAAGCTTCGATCCGGACGCTCTGGCGCCCGCGGGCCCAGGGGCAACGGGGGGGCATCAGGGTCACGGCATGCCCTCTGAGCCCGCCCAGGCCGACGCGGGGTTCACCTGCGTGATGCACCCCGAAGTCATGTCCGACAAGCCTGGCAATTGCCCGAAGTGCGGAATGGTCCTGGTGCCGAAGACGGCCGAGCCGAACGCGCACGACGGTCACAAGGTCTCGGAGCCGTCACAGCCCACAGAGGCGCCTCCAGCTGCCCCCAAGAAACCCGACCCCAAGAAACCGGCCCCGAAGAAGCCCGCGGTCCCGCCAGCCGAGCCCCCCATGCCGCCCGGGCACAAGATGTGAGCGCGACGCGGGTCGAAGGTCGCAACCCCCGGGCAGCAGCATGCCCGACGAGACGAAGGTCACCGAAGAAATGTCGATTCGAGCTCTGCTGATTCTTTGCGCTGCGGCTTCCGCGGCCGGGTGTGTATCGAGCGACGCTGGCTATGCGAACGCGCGCAGCGTGGCCTCCAGCCGCGCGGGGCTCGACGCTCGGTGGGGCGATGAAGATGACTTCGACGTCGCGGGCGCGCGCAAGAAGATCCTTGCCGCTCCCCTCACGGCCAATAGTGCGGTGCAGCTCGCCGTCCTCAGCAACGCGCAGGTCCAGGCGGGATTCGCGCGCTTGGGCATCGCGCGCGGGCGGCTTGTCCGCGCGCTCCGCCTGCCGAACCCCGAGCTCGACGGCGCGCTCTTCTTTCACGAGGACACCGACGCTCCCGATATCGAGCTCGGCGCGACGATCGACCTCACCAGCCTGTTCATGATTCCGGCACGCGAGTCCGTCGCCTCGATGGAGCTCGACGCGGCGAGCCTGGAGGCCGCCGGGATCGCCATGGACGTCGCGCTCGAGGCACGCGTAGCGTTCCTCGACTTCCAGACCGCGCAGCAGACCCGCGATCTACGGCGCACGGTCACCTTCGCGATGGCGCAATCCTCCGAGGCTGCACAGAAACTGCTCGAAGCGCAGAACGTCCCGGAGCTCGACGCGCTCAATGAGCAGGCCGTCTATGCGGAGTCGCGCGTCCAACTGGCCGCCGCCGAGGGCGACGTAGTCACTGCTCGCGAACGGCTCAATGCGGCGATGGGCCTGTGGGGCGCTGAGGGCGCGCGATGGACCGTGGATTCACGAATTCCGGATCCGGCGGAGGTGGAGCTGAAGCTCGACGACGTGGAGCGCGTCGCCCTGAGCAAGAGCCTCGATCTCGAGATTTTTCGCAAGCGCTACGCAGCTGCGGCCAAGCGCATCGATCTGGCCCACGCGGAGGGATGGGTCCCCGACATCGGCGCAGGCGTGGCGGGGGAGCTCGAGCAGAACGAAGAATGGGGGGTCGGGCCTCGGGTCACCGTGGGGCTACCGCTGTTCTACCAGGGGCAGGGCGAGGTCGCCGTCGCGGAGGCCGAGCGGGCGCTTCAGCAGCAGCTCCACACCGGAGACGCCGTCCGCGTCCGGTCGGCTGCGCGCGCGCTGGTCTCACGGCTATCGATCGCTCGTGATCGAGCGCTGTTCTACCGCAAGACGCTGCTGCCCTTGCGCGAGCGGATCGTCGCCGAAACGCAGCGCTCGTACAACGCGATGGGCATCGGCGTCTTCCAGCTGATCATGGCGAAGCGGGACCAGATCGAGACCGGACGCGCCTACCTCGAGGCGCTGCGCGAATACTGGATCACGCGTGCCGAGGTGGAGAGCCTGACCGCGGGGCGGCTTCCCCCGATGCGTGCCACCATGATGGCGCCCCCGGCGGCGGGCGCCGGGGGGGAGGAGCACTGACTCGCCCTCTCCGACGCAGTTCAGGGCTTCTGCGCCGCGAGCGCCGCGTCGATGGCGCTGCCCAACTCTGGATCATCTGCCTCGATAGCGCCATCGCGACGCCATAGGATCGTGCCGTCACGGCCGATCAAGAAGCTCGCGGGGAGCGTCCTCACGTCCAGCGCCGACGAGGCGCGGTCCTCCCGATCGTGCCAGACAGAAAAAGGAAGCTTTCGCTGCTTCGCGAAGGAGGAGATATCCTCGATCGTGCGCTCGCGATCGACGCTGAGCGCCACGACGGTGAGGCCGCGCGACTGATTCTTTTCATGGAGCCCAGCGAGTAGCCGTAGCTCCTGACGACACGGCTCGCACCACGTCGCCCACAGATTGAGCAGGACCACGCCTCCACGCAGCGAGCTGAGCTCGACGCCGACGCCTTCCAGCGTCTTCGCCGCCAGATTCGGCGCCGGCTTTCCTTCGAGGCGGCTTCGGGCGGCGGCTTCGGCCCCGATTGTGACTCTCGGCGAGCCTGTTGCCGGCAGGTCCGCCAGGGCAAGCCGTCCCGCGTGGACTCCCCCCTCCGGGCCGGGCTCGGTCCAAGAGATGACCACATCATTGCCGAAGCGGATCATTCGCGGAAATCCCGTGTCGCGGTCCGGCTTGCTTTGGGCCACGAGAAGGGGCGGGCCCATCGCGCCCCCCCTCGACACGCGGCGCACGAGGATGGAGGCCTGTTCGCGCTCGGACGAGATCCAGCTCACGATCGCGCTGCCTCCATCTACGACAGCGCTGACCCTGCCGATCGGGGCGTGCGCCCCGCGCGCCGCATCGACGTCGATCGCCGCGCCGAACGTCGCACCATCATCCTCGGAGAAGGCAACGCGCACGCGCGGCTGACTATTGGCGTAGGTATACCAGCCGACGGCAACGAGGCCGTCGCGCGCATCCATCGATGGGCCGTTGACAGGACAGCCGGCGATCTTCCAGCCGTCCATTGCGATCGGGGAGCTCGGGCTCCACTGGCCGCCGCGCAATCGAGATGCCCACACGTCACGGATCTCGTCCTTCGTGCGGTCGCGATAGACGACGATTGGGCCGCCAATCGTGGCGGCGGCCGTCGTCTGGCAGCAGTCACACACGCTTGGGTCGACGACCACCTCGCCAGCGATCGACTCGCCCACGACCGCCGTTCGAAGCTCGGTGGTTCCGCCCGGCCGCGAGCTCGCACCGCCATCGAGCCAGAACGCACGCACGCCGCCGTCATCGGGGATCAGGGAAACAAAGCCGTGCTCCGCGGCCGTCGCATCGCGATGAAGGCGCCCGAGCCTGGACCACGACGCGCCTCCGTCGGTGGATCGGGCCACGATCGCGTCGTAGTTGTGGCCCTCGCCCGCCGAGCGCTCGGCCCAATGCAGGACGAGGGCGCCATCGGGCGCGCTCTGAACAGAAGGAACGTCCGCCCAGTTGGCTACGACGCCGGCCGCTTCGACGACCGTGACTGGGGAGCTCCACCCTGCCGCGCTCCATTTCGAGAAGCGAAGTCGGTTCGATCCCTTGCCAGGCTCGATCCACGTTGCGAGTACCGTGTTACCCGAGGCGCGCAGGTTGAGACCAATCGAGCCGAGCGCGGCGGGAGGATCGAACCGGACGATGCTTGCGCTGAATCCTGGGGTCGAGAGCGGGGCATGCTCGGCGCTCGTGCTCTCGGCTGCCGCAGCGCCGCTCGTCTGCTCCGCGAGGTCGGATCCCGACTGACAGCTCACGAGGAGGAGCAATGATGCGGCGAACCAGCGAATCGACAACACGCCCATGAGGTATCACCAACTGGCGCGACCGACCATGATGCTCGTGAGGCGCCAGCCCCGGTGCAGCAGTTGTAAGCCCGCAGCCGACTAGCTCATTCAGTCGGTCACTCGAACGGGTTCGCGCGATCTGGTCGACGTGACCACAGCCTCCCAGCTCGCGCGGACCCGCGCCTCTTCGACCCACGGCGCGTGCGGCGGCGCGTTGGCGACGATTGCGGCGATGAATGCAATCACCAGTTGTTCCATAGCGTGGCCGAATGGATCAGCCGGGGCGTCCCCCGGCGAGGATACCAGCGTCGACTCGATCGCCTCCGTCCCCGCATGGCGTGTCGTCCGCGTGAGACCGCCGCTGGGCAGTCGCATGTCGAGGCGACGATGGGCGAGGCTCACCGTGAGGCGGTGACAGCTGGTCGAGCTCGCATGGGGAACCGGCACGATGGAGGTGACGACACCCTGGGTGTGCTCGAGCAGCACGCTCGGAGCGAATGACGACGGCGCCGCCCGGCGACGTTCGTCGAGCGCGGAGGGATAGCGAGCGCTGGCGAAGACGCGTTCGACTGGCCCCGCGAGCGCGATGGCTAGATCCAAGGAAACGACCAGCGCTCGCGAGGGAGCCTCGGCAGCGATGCGCAGAAGCCC
>CAZXMG010000173.1:0-6977 GCA_964641275.1 uncultured Polyangiaceae bacterium | reverse complement strand
TGGCAAGAACTCGACCGCGCATTCTGGGTCGCGTCAGCACCGACCGTGCATGAGGCGAGCAAGCTTCTCGAGACGGACCTTCGCCGGCTCGCCAGGCCTGAACCACGCGACCGCTGGTCAGAGAGGTACGACCGGACTCCTGACGAGCTGGTCGAGACGAGCGCCTGGTTCTGGGATGGCCAGCCTGAGAGCACTTCCGTCCCAGGGGGCTCCGGCTAACAAGGCGTTGGACCCCGACAATCGCCGTCGCTCGGGGGACCTCCGGTCCCCTCGCTCTGGCGCTTGCGGGTCAACGCCGGTACGTTAGCCAGACCGTGGCCTATTTCCCCGACCTCGGAAGCGAATCCCAGATCGCGTCGGGGAGCCACGTTCGTGCGATTGGGTGGCTGTCGAGCGCCCATCGCTTCCCCCTTGAGACGACCGTGCCTGGCCTCGTGGCGCGTTTGGAAACCTTTCGGGCACAATGGGGACATAGCGTCGAGGCGCTCTCCTGGCCGGTGGCGGGAGGACCGCATACGTGTGAGTTCTGCGATCGTCACCGAGACTCTGCCAATTTCGCCGTCCCGGCAGCCGACTTCCTCTACGTCTGCCCGGGCATGATCGTGCACTATGTCTCGGCGCACGAATACGCGCCCCCGCAGGAGTTCATAGATGCCATCTTCAGATCCCCAGATCCCGCGTCCTATGACTACTATCTCTCCTGTGCGCGGTTTCATCCAGCACTCAGGCTGAAGAGCCAAGCCATACGCGAGGTCGTTTGCTTGCTCAGGACGCACCTGGGCCGACACGCCATCGCCGCCTACCCGTCCGATGAAGATGGAGCGGATGCGATCTGGGTGGCCGACTATAACGTGCGGAGTGACCAAGCGCGGCTCCGCATAGAATGCGTAGCGCCTGACCGATACGACCTGCAACTCGGCCACGGACCATTTCATGAGCAAACGCCTTTTGCGCTCACGCGCTCGTACGACGCGGTATCGATCCAGGAGATAGTCAGAATCGTTGAGGAAGCCTTCGAGCTTCCAGATCGCTAGGCGTTCGCTGGCTAACAAGGCGTTGCTGCGGACGACTGCCCTCCCTCGCTTCGCTCGGTCTGGCATTCGCCGCAGAACGGCGCTACGTTGGGCAGATCATGAAGCCATGAAGCCATGAAGCCCGTCGAATACGAAGAGCTGGCCGTCGCGGTCTACCAAGGGCTCCTTCGTGCCGAGGGGATCGAGAACGTCCAGGTCCGCCACAACATCGACCTTGTCGGTCGGTCGGGGGTCGCGCACCAGATCGACGTATTCTGGGAGTTCTGCCAAGCTGGAGTCCCCCACCGAGTGATAGTCGAGTGCAAGCACCATGGCTTGCCAATCTCCCTGCTGCACGTGAGAAACCTATTCGCGGTCGCCCACGATGTCGACGCGCGGGCGATCATTGTCAGCACTGAGGGGTTCCAGGCGGGCGCCGAGGCCTTCGCTCGATACTACGGCATCGGAACGAAGGTCCTTCGAAAACCTCGTCCAGAGGATTGGGAAGGACGCATCAGAGACTTCCACGTCGACATCCAGCTTGTTCTTATCGACGATCACATCGACAGGCGTCTGCGCATCAAGGTGCTGATCGACACCAAAGACGTCGACTTGGCCAACGCGCTGCATGAGCGCATCGGTCGGGGCGAGCTCGTTCCGCAGCTCGATCCGACGGCGACACTCGTTGGGCCGGACGGGGCTCCGGTCACTCCGCAGCTGGGCGCATGGATACCCAAACAGATCAACCTCATCGACCGCGCGCCGGGAGGACCATACTCGGAGACGATCACGACACCCGGCGCGTTCATTGTCGCCAAGTCTGCCACGGACGTGGTGCTTGTGCCGCTAGGCGGCGTGACGATCACGTATTACGTCCGCGTCATCTCTGACGAGTTGCGGGTACTTGGTGATCAAGTGGTGCAAGCGATTCTCAAGGACTTTGCGTCGGACAAAATCGAGCACGTCAAGCGCATCTGACGCGTGCACTGCCCAACAAGGCGTTGCAGCTGACGACCGCCGTCGCTCGCTTCGCTCACTCTGGCGTTCGCAGCTGATCGCCGCTACGTTGGACAGACGACACGCATGGCCTCCTCGCGGGAAGAGATCACTGAGCTGGCGCGTATCGGCTCGCTCGCAGCGATATCGGCGCTCTCGGCAGACCCTGCCGATGCGCTTATTGCATTTGCGTTGTGCACTGATGACGACGTCTCGAGCGTCTTCCACGTCGGATGTACTGAGAACTACATGCGCACGCATGCTATGGCGGACGTTCTGTACCTGCCTAACGAATGGCTGCAGACGGGCGAGGTCGACCCGCCGGAGCTGCGCTCGCTCAGCGGGCAATTTCAGCAGCGCTCTCGGCGGCTCTCGGGAGACGCGTGGGCCGCCGCTCGCGACGCGGACTTCGCAGCACTGGCGGACGGGCTGGCACGTGCGCGCGTCGATGCCGGCATCAACGACACGGTCTGGCTAACGGTGATGAGCACCGATCCGAGCGCGCACATGAGCGAGCTTGAAGAGGGCTTTCTCCTGCGCCTCAACCCATCTGAGGTGGTTCGAAAGTGGCGCCAGTGGCGTCTCGGCGAGGCGAGCCGCTGGCTCGTCCGGCTCGAGGCGAAGCCAGAGCCACTCTCATACGCAGACCAGGACATGGTCGTGCAGCTGCGTGCCGAGGTGCGAAGGTTCGGGGAGCTGCTCCAGGGCTGACAGCCGAGCGGCCAAGCTAATCGGCAACAGGTGTCTGGGCACACGGGTAGCACTGGACCGTTGCTGCCCAACAAGGCGTTGCTGCGGACGACTGCCCTCCCTCGCTTCGCTCGGTCTGGCATTCGCCGCAGAACGCCGGTACGTTAGCCGGAAGAGGCAATGAGCTTCGACCTCGCCGTCTTCTCTTGCAAGCCAGAACTTGACTCCGAGGACGCGAGCGAGCTCTACGGTGCCCTGTGTGAAGGCGCCGACCCTGCTGCACGAAGCGAGCTGGTTCCGTCCCCACGTGTCGCCGCGTTCATGGCGGAACTGTCTGCCCGGTACCCTGACCTTGACACACTTCCCGAGAGCAGGCTCGACGACTCGCCGTGGTCGAGTGGCTTCGACCAGTCGGAGCGCCATGCCATTTTCAATATACGCTGGTCCGCGGCGGAGGCGACCTCCGTGCTACTGGTTGAGCTCGCGCACCGGCACGGCCTCGCCGTTTTCGATCCACAGGACGAAGCCATCCACCATCCGCCGCGCAGCGCTTGGTGGAAGTTTTGGCGCTAACCCGCTGTCTGTAGCCCTGCACACGGCCCCTATGCCCTCCAACATCACGCTGCCTCCCACCGCGAAGCTCGCCGCATGTCTCGCAGTGCTCGAGCGTGTGCTCGTGCGCGCGCGTCTTCTCGGATACGCAGGGGAGACTGCCGGTCTCAGCCCCCGGGACGCTCAAGAACTCGCGCAGCTCGCGGACGCGGTTCACAATATTCCGAGTCTTCTCCAAGCCTGGCCCTCCTGCGATGAAGACCTTCTCCGCGGTATGCTCGAGGATTTCGATCAGGCCTTTCCGGGGTCAGCTCTTCTCGAAGTGTACGACCGAGTTGCCGCGTCCTCCGGCTAACAGGGCGTTGCTGCGGACGACCGCCCTCCCTCGCTCCGCTCGGCCTGGCATTCGCTGCAAAACGCCGATACGTTAGCCGTCCCAACCCTGATGCTCGTGAACCTGGTGCCAGCGCGCTTGAGGACATTTCGCGCTCGTTGCGGGCGCTGCGGCATTGCCAGAGCTTTCCCTGACTCGTATTGGTTCGAGGAACCCGAAACCGCGCCAGCAATTCACCTGCCCCCGGAGCTCGAACATGCCCGCGATCAGTTCTTGAGCCCCCCTGCAGTGGCGTGCTGCGGCTGCGGCGACAGCGTGCTGGTTCTTCCGCGAGTGAAGGTTGCGAACTACGCAGCGCATCTTTACGGCGACGAATCATTTTCGCGCGACCCGGGCTCCCCATTCTTTGTCTACGCCCTCGTTGGCGCGCCCGAGGCCCGAATGGAACAAGTGACCGCAGAGATGCGTGGACTCAAGTTGCAGCTCGAGCCCGGCCGCGAGCCAGAGTCGTGGGGCTTCCACATGAAGGACATCCACTCTGGCGACAATCGAAAGAAGCACGAGATTTTCTCCGCTTGGGATCGGTCCAAGCAAGAGCGCGCAGTCAGGGGCCTGTTCGAATTGCTTCAGAATGAGCCCACTATGCTCCGCTACGTCATTACGGTGCGGGACGCAGATCACGAGACGGGACGCGCGCGCGCCTTCCAGGCGCTCCTCATCTACGTCGTTGACAGTCTCGCAAGCGGCAACTTTCGCGCTTGTCTTCATTTTGACGCGGATCGCGACGATGCCGCTCCTTCCCTACCGGGCTGGGCACACACGCTCTATGAGCAGCTCCTTCGTACCCGTCTGTTTCATGCGCTGTCTGGGGGGATATCGCTTGAAGCGCCACGCAGCATCGCGCCGCGCTCGCACCCCTGTTCAGAGCTCGCGGACTTCGTGGCCTTCGTCGTGCGCCGATTTCATTTCGAGCGCGGCCGGAAGAGCCTGTCGTACCCCCTCGAGAACCTTGGGAAAGTGATGTGGGCTGAGCCGAACGCTGCTGGAGACCTCGTGGTCCGACCGCAGGTAGGCTACCCGTTCGAAGGAGCACCTACCTACGGCTAACAAGGCGTTGGAGCGGAAAACTGCCATCCCTCGCTTCGCTCAGTCTGGCAGTCGCCGCTGAACGCCAGTACGTTAGCCGGGTGTCAGGCCCTCGATCGCTGACCGTCCAGAAGTCGCATGCGTTCAGACACACTCCGCGCGCTTGAAGCGTCGGGCCCGTTTGAAACGGGCGATGACGCCAATGCCGCATTCGACCAGGCCTTGGGCGTGCTCGTGCCCGAGTTGAAAGAGTTGCAGTCGGCTGTCCTCGAGGACTTGGACGAGAAGACGCTCGGCGTCGGCTGGTGGGTCTCGCACCTCGAGGTGGTGCCTCGAACCTCCGTGGGGGACTACCTCATCGAGGCCATCCCTGCGGTCCAGAACGCCCTTGCGGAGGCTGCCCTTCACCTGAGCGAGCTTGAAACTGCCCTTGATGGAAACGAGAGGCGCTTCGCCCGCGTGGTGGACGGTCACGGGGTCGCCAGGGCACCGAAGGTTCAGCGAGGATCGGAGATGCTGCACGAGCGGCTGTCCGCGCTTCATGCCTCTGGCTTTTTCCGGGCCATTGGCTCTGCGCTAGACCTGTTGGCCGCGGTGGCGATCGGTGTCCTCGCGATCCCGCGCAACATTGTTCGCGCCGACTTTGGGAAGCTCAAGGCCTGGTTCGACGGCAAGCAGCAGCGACATCCACTGCAAGAGACCTTCCGGCAGCACTTATTCGCGGCCATTGACCAGGCCGGTCCTGCCCGGTGGAGCGAGTGGGCGTCGCACTACCGCAACATGCTGGTCCACCGTGCGCCGCGCGCGGAGGCGCAGTACCTGAAGGCCTCTGCACACGTGCTCGATCCTGCGGGGCGACCCATCCCGCGCACTGAACCCGTTCTGCTGCTGGTTCGCGAACCTGCGCTTACCAACGTGCAAGCGCTACGCGCCGTCGAGCGAAGCATCGGATCGCGCCTCCAGGGCTCGATGTTCCTAAGCGAGAACGCTCGCACCACGTTCACGGAAACCCTGGCCGCCACGACGTTCGTCGTCCGCGCAGTCACCCCTCAACTGCTTGCTGCTTGGCTAGCAAGGAGAGTGCGTCCGGATGATCTGCGCCAGCCATCGGAGCAATGGATAGAGGATCCGCAGCTGACCTCGTTCGATGGATTCAAGCCCGGCTCTGAGAACGTCATCGCCAATACGATGCTTGTGGGTGGACCGTGGGACAGAAGGCTCAGGGCATCAGGCGTGCTGGACGCCGAAGGCGCATCGAACAAGAGGGGCACCGGCTAACAAGGCGTTGCTGCGGACAATCGCCAGGCTCGGCCGCCGGCCTCACTCTGGCGTTTGCCGCAGAACGCCGCTACGTTGGCCGCACGTGCCGGGGTCGTTATCGGAGCTTGTTTCGCTAACCGCAGACGCGACTCGCGAGGCGGTGATCGATCTGTTCGGCACGCACCGCGACGAGCGGTTCTACTACATCAGTCTGATCTGCTCCGGTTCCCTTCCGTTCCTGAGCGCCTGGTCGGTTGAGGCTCTTGCTCGCGTGGCGGCAGATCAGGGCTGCGACCCCGCGATGATCAAGTGGTCCTACGCAGACTCGCCCTATTGCGGCTATCGCGTCGAGTTGTTCGACCGGCTCCGAGATCGGTTCGACGCAGCCTGGCCTTCTAGCTCTCCACTGGGATTCGAGCATCCCATGGAACTTGCGGCGTGGGTCGCAGAGCGGGTCATGTCTCAACTCGATCGAGAAGGCGTGTTCGGCGCCGGGGAGAGTCGCGACCGCCTCGTGGTTGCCGCCGAGGTCATGCCTCCGGACGTGACGAACATTGCTCGCGTGACGCGACTGAACTCTGCAACCGCGATCGCAGCCTGGCTGCACGAAGCCGCTGAAACCGGCAGGTAGCCGGCGGCCAACTGAGCGTTGGACCGGCCAGCCTGTTCGCTCGGGGGACCCTCGGTCCCCTCGCTCTCGACGGCTGCCGGTCAACGCCGGTACGTTGGGCAGAGGCAGCTTCTCCCCAAGACTGCGGTTGCTCCCATGGTGGGAGCATGATAGCGTTTTGCTGTCGTGCGGATCTTCAGCCGAGCCACGCTGGTTGACTTCTGGCTGAAGCATCCGGACGCCGAGATTCCGCTTCGCCTCTGGTTCTCGCTCGTCGAGCATGCCGCATGGGCAGGCCCCGCCGAAGTGAGGGCTCGGTTCGGCACGGCGGACTTCATCGCCGGCAACCGCATCGTCTTCAACATCAAGGGCAACTCGTACCGACTGGGTGCAGATCTGATGCTGACGCTGGGGCGGCGGGAATTTCTGCGGGAGG
>CAZXMG010000172.1:0-7030 GCA_964641275.1 uncultured Polyangiaceae bacterium | reverse complement strand
CGTGGACGCGAGCGCCAGCCAGCCGCGGTGTCGCAACACGCGACTGACCCCGTCGATCACCACCTCGGCCATGGGCGAAGCGTGCGAGGTCCACGGTGTCGGGCGCAAGAAAAGATCGCAACCGGCTGCGGGCTGACGCGTATGCAGCTCCGTCCCCCCGCTCCGCGCACTTCAGGCCATGACCGCCGTCGCCCCGCTCCCACTGCCAGCGTCCAGGTTCGCGCTCCTGACCGAGACGCGCTTCGTCGACGGCGTGCTCACACACGCAGGGCTGTGCATCGTCGTCGCCGGCGCTCCGGGCTTGCGCTCCAGCCAAGAGGTGACCCGCGAGCTGGAGACCGCGTGCAAAGCCCACCCAGACGTCAGCTTGTACGCGCTGGACGCGACCGCGGAGACGCCGCTTTCCAAGCTCCTGAGGCTGTCGGTGCTGCCCACGGTGGTGTTGTTCCGAGGCGGGGCCGAGCTGGGCCGGCTCGAGGGGCCTCGCACTGCGCTCCACTACGAGATCGCCATCGAGAGCGCGCGTAGCGCTCCTGCGGGAGCCGAGCTTTGAGCTGCCGCCCACCCTCGAACGGCTCGTCTACCTGAGCCGAGGGAGAGAGGGTACGATGCCCCCTCGATGCGCTCGCTCACCAGCCTTACCCTCCCGCTCTCGTTCGTTCTGCTTGGTTGCTCTCTGATCGTCGCGCCCGATGCCGGGCTGATCGGCGACGGAGGCGAAGGCGGAGGCGGCGCCGACGGCGGCGCGGGCGGCGGAGGCCAGCAGCCCGGGGGCGGCGGCAGCGGTGCGACCGGCGGGACCGGGGGCGTCGGCGGAACCGGAGGCGTGGGCGGAACGGGCGGGGATGGCGGCGGAGGGGGTATGCCGTGCGACGTCCCGTCGGAGTGCCCCGACCCTGCCGGCCCGTGTGAGGTCGCCACGTGCGAGAACAACACCTGCGGCTTCGAGCCAGTGCCACAAGGCACCGCGCTGGCCGTGCAGACGGTGGGCGACTGCCAGGTCGAGCAATGCGACGGCGCTGGCGCGACGGAAGAGGTGCCGGACGACGCGGATCTGCCGGACGACAGCAACGACTGCACCGACGACGTGTGCACGGCGGGCGTGCCGTCGAACCCCAACCACCCAGCGGGCCAGACCTGTGGCGCCGGCCTGGCTTGCAACGGCTCGGGCCAATGCACCGGCTGCGTCACACCAGCGCAGTGTGGCACCGACGACGAGTGCACCACGCACACCTGCGTCGCTTCCGTGTGCGGTCAGAGCTTCACCGCGGCCGGGACCGCGGTCTCGACGCAGACGGACGGAGATTGCCTCGAGACGCAGTGCGACGGCGCGGGCAACGAGCAGGACGCCAACGACGACGCCGACCTGCCGGAAGACAACAACGACTGCACCGTCGACGAGTGCAACGCGGGCGTGCCGTCGAACGACCCCGTCGCCGAAGGCGACCCGTGCGACGACAACGGCGGCGCGGTGTGCGACGACGGCGGCCAGTGTGTCGAGTGCAACGTGGCGCTCGACTGCGGTGTGAGCAACGACTGCGAGAGCTTCAGCTGCAGCGGCACCAACACCTGCTCGACCATGTTCGCCGCGCTCGGCTTCGTGACCAGCAGCCAGACGCCCGGGGACTGCAGCGAGAACCGCTGCGACGGCGCCGGCAACGAGGTGCCGGTCAACCTCGACAGCGACGTGCCGGTCGACATGCTCGATTGCACCGTGGGGATCTGCACCGCGGGCGTCGGCTCGCAAGGCCCTGCGCCTCTGGGCACCACCTGCGACGACAGCGGAGGTGACGTGTGCAACGCGAGCGGCGGCTGCGTGGAGTGCAACACCTTCAGCGACTGCCCAGGCACGGAGACCGAGTGCGGCAGCCGAACCTGCAACAGCAACCTGTGCGGCATGGACTTCGAGGCGCTCGGCACCTTGCTCGCCAGCCAGACCAACGGCAACTGCCAGGACGCGGTATGTGACGGCACCGGCGGCACCACCACGGTCAACAACAACAGCGACATCCCCGTCGACGCGCTCGATTGCACCATCGGCGTGTGCAACATGGGCGTCGGCTCCCAGAGCCCGGTGACGTCTGGCACCGCCTGCGACGACAATGGCGGTCAAGTGTGCGACGGCGCCGGAGCCTGCGTCCAGTGCGTCACGGGCGCCCAGTGCCCGCTGAGCGGCGTGTGTTTGCCCACCAACGTGTGTGAGGCGCCCATCTGCGGCAACCTGCTGATCCAATCCGGCGAGCAGTGCGACGACGGCAACACGACGAGCGGCGACGGTTGCAGCGCCACCTGCCAGGACGAGTTCTGTGGCGACGGCATCGACAACGACGGCACCAACGAGGAGTGTGACGACGCCAACTCGGATCCCACGGACGGCTGCACGGCGACCTGCGAGCTCGCCCGCGTGTGCAACGTGGCCACCTTCCCCGGCGGCGACCGCTTCAGCGTGGACCTGGCGAGCGGGAACTGCTTCGTCTCCTACGACGACGACCAGCAGACGTTTGCCGCGGCACAGGCAGCCTGCTCGCTCGCGGGAGGCCACCTCGCCACGGTGACGAGCGCTGCCGAGAACAGCGCCATGCTTGCGGCGCAGAACACCGCTCAGAACCCTTGGATCGGCGCTGTCGACGACGCCAACGATACGGACGCCGTGTTCGATTGGGTCACCGACGAGGCCTTCGGCTTCACCAACTTCGCCTTGGGCCAGCCGGACGACGACGCTGGGTTTGGTGGCAACGGCGAGTGCCTTCACCTGGTCAACCCCGCTGGCGAGTGGAACGACACCAACTGCAACTTCGCCGGCTTCGTCACGGGCCGCATCTGCGAGTTCGACCTGGCGCCGTGCGGCAACGCCGTCGTCGAGGCGGGCGAGGACTGCGACGACGGCGGCACCGTCAGCGGCGACGGCTGCAGCAGCACGTGCGCGACCGAGACTTTGTTCTTCAGCGAGTACGTCGAAGGATCGAGCAACAACAAGGTCCTCGAGATTCGCAACCCATCGAGCTCGGTGCCCTTCGATCTCGCTGCCAATACTTGCTCGCTGCGCCTGTACACGAACGGCGCCGCAGCACCGTCATCGACCCTCAACCTCACCGCCACGATCGCGCCCAACGACGTGTTGGTCGCCTGCCACTCGAGCTCCGTGGCGGGCATCCTCGCGGTGTGCGACGTCCAGAACAGCAGCGTCATGAACTTCAACGGCGACGACGCTCTGGAGCTGTTCTGCAATGGCAGCCGCGTGGACCTGATTGGGGAGATCGGCGTCGACCCGGGCACCAACTGGGGCACCGCGCCGACCTCGACGGTCAACCAGACCTTGCGGCGAAAGTGCACCATCAGCAACGGCGACACCGTCAGCGATACCTTCGACCCCGCGGTCGAGTTTGGCGGCTTCGCGATCGACACCATCGACGACCTGGGCCTGCCCGGCTGCGCGCCCTGAGACCGCTGCGATCCGGGCTGCTCGGCCTGGCGCTCGTGGCGTGGGGCTGCGAGACGGCACCCGGGCCGCCTTCCGCCAGCGGCGCGGGCACGGCGGCCCCCGCGGCGAGTGTGGCCGTCCCCCTCCCCTCCACGGCGGTCTCCGCCCTCTCCAGCTCGGCCGCGAGCGCTCCTGCACCGGCGCCAGCAATGCGCCCGACCACGGTGGCCTTCGTGGGCGACATGGCGTTGTCGATGCACGTCGCGGCCTACCTGGACGGCGACTTGGTGCCCGATCCGCCGCTCGAGCCGGGCTATCCGTTCGGGCACATGCTGGGGCAGCTCCAGGCCTACGACCTCCTGGTGGGCAACCTCGAGTGTGTGGTCACCAACCGTGGGTCACCCAACATCCCGAGGCCTCTGAAGGCCCCGCTCAAGACGCCGGAGCTGCTCCTCTCGAGCGGCTTCGACGTGGTCTCGATCGCCAACAACCACGTCGAGGACATGGGCGACAAGGGCTACCTCGACATGATTCGGCGGCTCGAAGAGGCGAAGCTCCCCTACGTGGGCGGCACCCTGGTCGACGCCACGCGCGACCCGAACGTGATCCGCACCGTGGGCAACACCCGGGTCGCCATTGTGGGGCATTACGAGCGCTCCCACCGCGCCGCGCTCGAGGACGTCAAGCGCGCTCGGGCCTCGGCGGACGTGGTGGTGGTGTTCCCACATTGGGGCATCGACATGGGTCGTGAGCCCACGCGCTACCAGCGGCAATGGGCGCGCAAGCTGATCGAATCGGGAGCCGACGCCGTGGTCGGCGCCCACTCGCACATCGTCCACCCCCAGGAGATCTACCAGGGCAAGCTCATCGCTTACAGCCTAGGGAACTTCGTGTTTTCGGGCATGGTGCGGCCCGCCACTCGGGTGGGCGCGTTGCTGGAGCTCGACGTGACGCCCAAGGGCATCGCCGCCCACCGCTATCGCAAGGTGGCCATCGACGAGCGCGGCGCCCCCAGCCTGGTGGGGGAGCCCACCAGCGAACCGGCGCTCGAGCCGCAGACGCCGACCAAGCTCCGCGATCTCGGCAAGCCGATCGACTTCGATGCCCTCGAGAAATGACGAGCTGACGCTCGTCCGGCGCCGACTGTTGGGGACGGCAGCGCTGGGCGCTTGCGTGGTGCTGGCGGAGCGCCTCACGGGCCTGCTCCCCGTGCGCGCCAACCTGTTGGTGGCCCTGGGCGCCGCGGTGGTGGTGCCGCTTGGCCTGGCGGCCACGCTGCGCGCACACGCGGTGGCCGTGGGCGCCGGAGCGGCGAGCCTTGCCGTCGGTCTCGGGGCGCCGTGCGCGGCGCTCTCGTTTGCGACGACCCACCGCGCGCTCTCCATGGGGCTCGCCGCGACCTGGCTGATCGCGACGCTCGTGCTGGCGGCTGTCGCGTTGGCGCGTCTCGGACGGCGCGGTGCCGGACCGCTCGAGGAGCTCGCCATCGACGTAGGCCACCTCTACTTGCCGGTCGGTGCGGTGTGGCTGCTGGCTTCACGCGCAGGCGTCGAGCTGCTCGGCTTTCGGGAGCCGATCGTCACCTACACGGCCAACCACTTCCACTTCGCCGGCTTCGCGGCGCCCGTGATCGCCGGGCTGGCCGGGCGAGCGCTGCCGCTGCGTGCGCCGATCGCCGATACGCGACCCTCGGCGCGTTGGGCTGCCCTGCTTCGCTTCGCGACCACCGTGGTGATCATCGGCGTGCCGCTCACTGCGGCTGGCATCTTGCTGTCACCCGAGCTCGAAGCGCCGGCAGCTGTGCTGCTCGGCAGCGGCATGTTGGTGCTCGCGCTGTGCTTGGCCAAGATCGGGTTGGCCACCCATCACACGGAGGGCTGGGCTCCGCGGCTTGGGGGCGCGCTCTTGCTCGTTTCAGCTGCATCATTACTGCTGTCCATGTCGTTCGCGGTAGCGTTTGCGACGACGGGCTCCGCGGCGCGCGGAGCTGCGCTGCCTTGGGTGTCGTTCGAGCACATGGAGGTCTACCACGGCCTCGCCAATGCCTTCGGCTTTGGGCTCGCCGGCGCGGTGGGCTTGCTCCTGATCGCTCCGCCTTGCCGGCACAGGTGCTCCGACGCGCCGTTGCCACGCATCTTGAGCGCCGGCTTCGTCGGACCGCACTTCTTCGATCCGGCGGCGCGTGTCGACCCGTCGGTGCTGGGGCAGGTCTCCTCGCTCGAACAGCTGGCAAATCCGAGCTTCGCCCCCTCGCTCTCGCCGCCAGCAGTCCGCGACTTCTACGAGCGCACCTCCGCGTACCGGCTGGTCGCGAGGCCGCGCTGGTCGCTCCCGTTTCGTTGGTTCGCGCCGCTAGCAGCGCGCGCGGCGCGCGGTTGGCTGGGCAACCTCGAGCTCCCGCTCCATCCGGAGCGCAGCGACACGATCCACACGCGCTTGTTCGGGCTCTCGGACGCGGGCGATCCCCGCCCTGGTGCGCGTGCCTACGTCCGCAGCTACCGCGAGCAGGGGCGCGCACGCGCGAACTTCGTTGCCTCCTACGCGGTGCAGAGCCCGGCCGGCGAGCCCAGGTTGGTGGCGCTCTTCCCATTGCCAAGGGCGTGTCTGGTCGCAGTGCTGCGCTTCGAGAGCTGCGACCGCGGTCTGGTCGTCACCAGTCGAGCGCCCGAGGGCGAGCCCTGCGCCGGCGAGGGCATGTTCCTCACGACGAAGGCGCTCACATGGCGACTCCCTCTCGACGAGCAGATCACGGTCATCGCGACCGACGACGGGCGACTCTCGGCGCGGCACGAAACGACGCTGTTCGGCCTCCGATGCTTCGAGATCGACTACGGGCTCGAGCGCCACTCCGAAGACCAGCGAGACGGAGGCTGAGCGCTCACGCCTCGCTGCTTTCCACGAACTGGCTGATGTCGTCGTCGGCCCCCGCGAGCAGCAGGTGTCTCCCGCCGCGATCTTGCGGTCGGACCGTGGCAGCTCGATCTGTTTCGCGCCCCGCGAGCGATGCCCGAGCACATGCACGCGGTGCTTCTGGAGCAGGTCGAGCTCCGCTACGCTCGCGCCCGCCATGGCCTCCGGCGCGAGCCACGGGATCACGCGAAACTCGGCCGCGAACTCCACCAGATCGTTGGCCACGCGCGCGACCAGATCGAGCCCCAGGCGCTCGCCAGCCTCGGTGTCGGGAGACACCACCCGCGTAGCGCCCACCGACCTGAGCACGCGAGCCTTCTGGTCGGAGACGGCGCGCGCCACGATCTCCTTGACGCCCAGCTCACGCAGCGCCGCCACACACAGCACCGCGGGCTCGAAGCGCTCGCCGAAGCAGATCACCGCCACGTCCACCTCGTGGGCGCCGATCTGCGCGAGCACCTTCGGGTCGGCCACGTCGCCTACGAACGCCGCAGAACAGCTCTCTTTCACCTCGGCTACTTCTTCGGGGTCGCTGTCGATCACCACCACCTCTGCTTTGGCCTTCCACAACGTGGTGACCAACGCCTTGCCGAAGCGGTTCATCCCGACGACCAACACCCTGCGTTCCGACATGGTCCTCTCCTACCCCAAGAGCACGCGCTCTTCGATCAGCTGCACACGGCTCGGCGGCTTGGGCGT
>CAZXMG010000171.1:0-7062 GCA_964641275.1 uncultured Polyangiaceae bacterium | reverse complement strand
GCGGCGCCGTGGCGCTGGATCTCGAAGGCCCACTTCTCGAGGCCGTACTTCTCGCGGACGCGGACGAGGTCCTTGAAGAACATCACGCCCTGCTCGAGGACCTTCACCTCCTTCGAGTCGTAGAGCGCGACGCTGAGCGCCACGCGCAGCGAGGGCTTGAGCCCCTGCGCCTTCAGCTTCTCGTCGAACGGCATGTACTTGCCGTCCACGAAGCAGACCTCACGCGGGTGAGGCTCGCCGAGGAACACGACGACCGCCTTGTCGCCGTCGTTCCCGAGCTTCAGCCAGAGGCTGCCGCCCTGGTCGTGCTTCTTCGCCATCTCTTCGGTCTGCTGCCACATGCTCGGTGCCATTGGTCACTGCTCCTTCTTGGGGTTGGGGTTGCTGCTGCTCGTCTGCGTCCGCTCGCGCCGGTACACGGCGAAGAGCGGGGTTCCGTCGGAGGCCTCGCCGGCCTCCTCGAGGTGGAAGTCCGCGCCGGCGTCGACGACCTGTTCGATCTCCCAGCGGCGGAAGAGGCCCGGCAGACGCACGAAGTCGTCGTCGTCGGTCGGGCCGGTGATGGGCTGCGCGTGGTTCATGTCGGTGGGCTCCTCCGGGCGGTTCAGCCGTTGCGTGGGGGGCAAACGCGGCCCTCGCGGCCGGAGTGGGACAGCGAGGTCGCGAGGTGCTCGCGGAGCCGTCCGAGCGCGCGCTGGAAGCGCTTGCGGGCTGCGTCGTGCGTGAGGCCCAGACGCTCGCCGGCCTCGCGCTGGGTCTCGTCGAGGACCAGCACCGCGAGCAGCAGCTCGGCGTCGGCGCCGACGAGCGGCTCGAGCCACGCGCGCAGGACCGAGACGTCCTCGTCAAACGAGAGGCTCGGGAGGTCGTGGTCGGACGCCGCCCAGCGCTGGAGCGACGCCTTGTCGAACCAGCTCGCGCTGAAGATGTCCCCCTCGAGGTCGCGGAGCGGCTCGTTCGGTTCGCCGTCGAGACCGTGGTTCACCTCGGCCCACCGGCGCTTGCGGTGGTCCATCACGTCGCGCTCGGTGCTGCGCACGAGCGTCGCGGCCACGCGGTGGACGGCGGTGAGGTCGAGGCGCTCGACCAGCGCGGTGAAGGCCTCGGCCAGCTCGGCGACGAGCTCGTCGGGCTGGTCCCGGAAGTGCCGAAGCCGGCGCCGATAGACGGCATCGAGCCCCGGCCAGAGCCCGAGCCAGAGGAGCGCGCTGGCGACCTCGTGGTGCTCGCGCCGCTGCACCAGCGTGACGAGGGTGCCGAGGATGCGGTCCTTCTCGTCGAGGTCGCCGGCCTTGCTCGTGAGGTGCGCGACGAGCTTCTTGGGCTCGTCGAATCCGGCGAGCGCCGGGGCCTGCTGCTTCGCTTGTTGAAACGCCTGATCTGCCTGAAGAGTGCGAACGGAACGATCGAGGCCCGCGTGCAGAGCCTCCCAGCTTGCGCGCATGACGCGCCGCCTTTCCGGCGGGCGTCAGGCGCTCCTTGGTGGCCGATTCAGGGCGTCAATGCGCTCGGTGGACTTGAGGTGAGGGGCAGGCCGCGAGCTACGCGGCCGTCGCCCTCGGGAGCGCGGACGTGGGCGTCGGCGTCGGCTTGCGCGGCGACGCGAGGACGTTGAGCGTCTTGCAGCGGTAGCAGGTGACGGCGACGGTGAAGTCGGCGCCGGTCACTGTGGTCTGCATGTCGCCGCGACGGATGCTGAGGCCGTCGCGGTCGTGCTTCGCCAGCAGGGCCTGGCAGTTCTTGCAACGGCAGTCGGTGGGGTTGGTGGACGTGGTACGCATGGCTGCTCTCCTCGCGGCCCGCGGTTCATCCGCGAGCACAGGAGGCAGCGTCGGGCGTGAGGGGATGGCGGAAGCCAGGGTGGGAACGAGGCCCGGTTCCGGGATCCCTCTCCCCCATCCCCCTGGGGCAGCTAGATCAGGCGGCCGGCGAAGCTTCCGCGCTCCGCGGCTGAAGGGCTCGGGGACGGCCGTCTTCGCGGCGCCAGGGGCCGCCGGTCAGAGCAGAACGAGGCGCCGTCGAGCAGGAGGGTCTTGGCAGGCTCAGTACAGAGCGACGCGGCCCTGGAGGATCTCCTCACGCAGCTCGCGCAAGCCACCCAGTTGTTCTCGGACGCTCTCCTCCACCGGTGCCCATACGTCTTCGGTGCGAACCGCGTCTGCGAGCACGAGCTCGATGTCCGTGACCCGAGGCTCGTCCACGGGTCGGCCGATCTGGCTCACGAGGAGGCACGATGCGCCTCGGACGCCCGGCACATCGCGGACGAGCCCGGCGGCGATCCGATCCGCGAGCACGTTGTAGAGCTTCCCGACGTGGCTGACCGGGTTCTTGCCGGCCGCTGCCTCCATTGTCATGAGCCGGTACGGCGTGATGAGGCCGCTCGTTCGATTCCCGCGCCCGACCTCGCCGTCATCGCCGGCTTCGGCGGACGTCCCAATCACCGTGAGAAAGACGTCGCCGGCGGCGATGTCATCGGCGGCGTTGATCGCCGCCTCGACGTGGCACTTCGTGATGCCGGCAACGGTCGTCGCCACCACGCCGGAGAGCGCCTGCTTCTCCTTCACGTACTCGTCGATGCTCGCGAGGTGGTGACCGATGAACGCGCAGCCGATCGTCAGCTCGATGCGGTTCTCCCGACGGACACCCATCACCTTGATGTCGCTTCCGATTGCCGGGTGCTCGCGCTTCGTCTCGCGGCTGTTCAGGTGACGCTCGACCTCGAGGACCACCCGTTCGAGGTCGGTGAGGGGTGCGAAGCCCGTTCCGCACGACGTGTCGTTGGCGAACGGTACGCCGTCTCCTCGCCCGAACAGCCGCGTGAGATCCGTCGAGCCCGGTCGGATCCGCGACGTGATCCGCGCGTGGCGCTCGACATCAAGCTCGGGCAGCCTCTCCTTCAGGATCTCCCTGCACGCATCGACCGCGATCTCATCGACGGGAACCGTCTCGCCCTGCCACTGCCGCGTCGCGCGGCCCGCGAGGTAGAACTCCATCGGCTCGACGATCTCTCCACCACCGAAGGCTGCCCGCGCAGCGCCGCCGCAGAGCAGGACCTTGTCGACGTTGTGGTGGAGGATCACGCCGAAGCGATCGAGGTAGTGCCGGCAGAGCCGGACGCAGATCTGCTCGGCCACCGCGTCGCAGAGGGTGTCGGGGTGACCGAGGCCCTTACGCTCGACGACTTCCACCGGCATGGACTCGGGTTCGGCCCCTTCACGCGCGCGGATGACGAGGTTCTCGCGGGACAGCACCCGGCTCACTCCAACGTCCAGGTCGAGTCGTCATCTGGCACGACGGTGTTCCATCCGAACGCGTCCCGGAGGCGGCGCCGGAACGCGTCGGCTGCGGCAGGCTCTCCGTGCGTCACGAACACGCGGCGTGGCGAGAGACCTGCTGGCTTGAGCCAGTCGATAAGCTCCGCGTAGTCGGCGTGCGCCGAGAGCCCTTCGACCTGCACGACGCGCGCTTTCACCTTGACGTACTGGCCGTGGAGCTTGAGCTCGTCCGTGCCGTCCACGAGCGCGCGCCCACGCGTTCCGGCGGCCTGGTAGCCAACGAAGAGAATCGTGTTCCGGTCGTCCGGAAGGAACCTGCGAAGATGGTGGAGGACGCGGCCGCCCGTGGCCATCCCGCTCGCCGAGATGATGATCATCGGCCCATTGCGACGGTCGATCGCTTTCGAGTCCTCCGGCGTGTGCGAGTACTGGGCGGCCTGGCACATGGCCTTGCACTCCGCCTCGGAGATTCGATGGTCCTCTTTGAACTTGCAGAAGATGCCGGTCGCGTCGATGGACATGGGGCTGTCGAGATAGACCGGCATCTCGGGAATGCGCCGAGCCGCGCGGAGCTGAGCGACGAGGTGCAGGAGGTGCTGCGCGCGACCCACCGCGAACGACGGCACTACGATGACGCCGCGCTTCTCGGCGGTTTCGTTCACGATGCGTGCGACCGCGTCGCCCACATCTTCGGTCGGGTGGCGGCGGTCGCCGTAGGTCGACTCGATGACCAGGTAGTCTGTGGCGCCGAGCAGCGCCGGCGGCTTCATGATCGGCTCGTTCGGGCGGCCGACGTCGCCCGAGAAGGTGACCGTCGTTTGCCGAGTCTGCAGTGCGAGACACGCCGAGCCGATGATGTGGCCGGCGCGGGTGAATGTCGCCTTCACGCCCGGCACCGGCTCGAAGCTTTCGGCGAAGGCGTGCGCGTTGAGCTGCGGCAGGCAGCTCTCCGCGTCCTCGCGCGTGTAGAGCGGCTCCGCGGGATGGTGACGGGTGTAGCCGTACTTGTTGGCGCGCCTCGCGTCCTCTTCCTGGAGGAAGCCCGAATCGGGAAGCAGGATCTGCAGGAGCTCGCGCGTGCCGTGCGTGCAGTAGACCGGCCCCTTGAAGCCGAGCTTGCACAGGCGGGGCAGGTAGCCCGTGTGATCGATGTGCGCGTGGGTCAGGATCACGGCGTCGAGCGATGCCGGATCGAATGGCAGGTTTGCCCAGTTGCGCTCGCGGAGCTTCTTGTAGCCCTGGAACAGTCCGCAATCGACAAGGAGCCGAGCGGCGTCGGTCTCGACCAGATACCGCGACCCGGTGACGGTATCCGCGGCGCC
The DNA here is from genome assembly GCA_964641275.1 of uncultured Polyangiaceae bacterium. Lineage (GTDB taxonomy): Bacteria > Myxococcota_A > Polyangia > Polyangiales > Polyangiaceae > Xiheicaenibacterium. The sequence goes on along the minus strand of CAZXMG010000171.1, from coordinate 2,465 downwards.
TAAGAATCGGATGCGTATCGCCATGAGGTCCTCACAAGTACGGGCAGTGCAGCCCGAAGGTCGACGAGAGAGCGTGCGGCAGCGGCAGGAGGATCAGCGCCAGCAGCCCGTACGCGAACCACCCGACCGCCCGACGCGGGCCGTCGAGGGCGGTGACATCATCGAGGGGCGGGATGCCTGGTCGACCCGCGATGAAGTAGACGATGAGCGCCCAGGAGATCAGCCCCGGCCAAACGAACAAGCCGAGGACCACCATGCCGCCGAGCGCGACCTTGCCGACCCACGCGGCGCGGGCCCTTCCGAACAGCGCGTTGGCGATGTGTCCGCCGTCGAGCTGCCCTACCGGTAGGAGGTTCAGTGCCGTGATCATCAGGCCCAGCCAACCCGCGAACGCGAGCGGATGCAGGACCAAGTAGTGCCCCTGGGCGACGGCGTCACCGATCGCCAGCTTCGAGACGAGTGCCAGCAGCATCGACTGATTCACGCTCACGCCACGGCTCATGTGACCAGCCACAGAGGCGGGATCGGTGGCGAGGACCTCAGACCATTGAAGGCCGATCGCGAGCGCGGGGATCGCGATGACGAGCCCCGCGAGCGGGCCCGCGACGCCGATGTCGAAGAGCTGCCTGCGGCTCTTGAGCAAGGGCGGCATGCTGATGAACGCGCCAAACGTCCCGAGCCCGAACGGCACCGGGATGAAGTACGGAAGCGAGACGCGCACTCCGTGATGGCGAGCCGTCAGGTAGTGACCCATCTCGTGCACACCGAGGATGAGCATCACGCCGAGCGCATAGGGGAGGCCGACCGCCCACGCGCCTGGGTTCTGGAGCAGGTTCACTCCCTGATGGACCGCCCCCGCGTACGTGGTCGTGACGAGCGTCGCCGCGACGAGCGCGAGGTTGACAAGCGGTCGGCGGCGCGGCTCAGCCCCAACAAGCGCTTGTTCGAGCTCCTGCGTGGGGATCAGCACGTACGGGACGCCCTCCTCGTCGACGTGCACCATGACCTGTACGCTTCGCCCGAGAATCTCCGCAGCGACCTTACCAACATGCTGCCGCACGACTTCGGGTGAAGCACCGAGCCGTCCTCGCAGGACGAGGCCTGCCGGTGTGACCTCCCAACCGGTCACAGCCAGGACGGCGGGATCGACAGCGTCACCGATCGATCGGAGCGACGTCAGGTCTTCGGGCGTCTGGATCACTGCGCGTCCCACGTGGTCGCCCATGCCACAGGCGTGGGCGCTGTGGCTCCCACCATTGGTGGCCTGCCTGCCGCGCGCCCACAGCGGCATGAACAAGCAGAGGAAGAGGATGAGCCAGTACAGCCAGAAGGGGATCTGCACGCCTGCCGCGAACGCGAGGAGCAGGAGCAGCATCGGCAACAGACACACGAGCGCCATCCACACGGAATGACTCGCGGGTTGCGGATGCGTCGGCGGGTCGTTCGTCCCTGAGTTCCCCATGGCGGCTCCTTCACATTTGCGATCGCTCCTGGCGCGCTACCTCGGCGGTGGTTGCCAGGAAAGGAACCTCACCGACTCTTCTCTGATTCTGAGTCGGGGCGGACCCGCGCCGCGGCCGCGGCTCTGCGCCCCGTCATGATCCTCGCCATCCCGCGCAGCGCGGGATGTTCGTCCGAGACCTCCACGCCCGCGCTCTCGAGCAGAGCGCGCCAGTCCGACTTCACGAAGTCGGCGTAGTAGTCGTGCTCGTAGAGCTTGATGATGTGGAAAACGATCGTGCTCGCGGCCTGGCTCTTCGGCAGCCCGTAGTCGACGACGGTGATCGAGCCTCCCGGCTTGGTCACCCGCGCCATCTCGCGCACGACGCGCTCTCGGACACTGCTCGGCATCTCGTGGAGGGCGAAGGAGACGCATGACGCGTCGAAGCTGTCGTTCTCGAATGGCAGCTCGGCGGCATCAGCTTGTTGGAAGGTGACGTTCGCGAACCGGTTCTTGCGTCGAGCGACGCGCAGCATGGCCTCGGACAGGTCGACGCCGACGACCTCGCGTGCTCTCTCGGCGAAGGCGAACGCCTGCTGTCCCGTTCCCGTCGCGACGTCGAGCAGCCTCCCGCCGGGTGGGAGATCGACCATGCTCGCAGCTTCGCGCCGGAGCATCCGGAACGGGAAGACCACGGCATCGTAGACGTGTGCGAAGACGGCGTAGACGCGGCGGCTAAGCGAGTAATAAGCGCGTTCTTCATCGGTCCGCCCGCGGGGTTCTTGCTGTGATGTCATGTGACTTCCAGTGGTTTGCGCGCGGTTTCAAGCAGGAGGCGCCGCTCGGCGTCAGGTTACACGAAGGGGACCCTTCCGTTCTGGCGCAAAGCGCTCGAAGGGTCGAGGGTCGCCCATGCGGGTGTCGCGGCGGCGTTCGTGGCGTAGCTCGAGCCGAACGCGGTAAAAGGTGGACGATGGTGCGTCGTGAAGAGGCAGGTCGTCCGTCGGGCTCGCCCGACGAACGA
>CAZXMG010000170.1:0-7302 GCA_964641275.1 uncultured Polyangiaceae bacterium | reverse complement strand
CGTCCCAGATCGGCACGGAGAGCACGCCTTGGATGTTCCAGCTGGCATGGCCGTCGCCGATGATTTGCTGGCTGGAGTAGGTGAACGTCGAGAGCAGGTCGGCGGTCGGCGCGTACATGAGATCGGCGTCGGTCACTGCGCGCTCGGCGATCTCGCGCTGCTTCTTGAGCGCCAAGATGTCGGAGCGGTCGGCCGCGTCGCCTTTGTTGCAGATCTTGTCCAGCGTGCCTTGGATGTCGGAGATGGAGATGTCGCTGCGCACGCCGTAGCCCACGGGCGATCCGAGCGCCAAGCCCAGGCGCTCCCGAGCTTGCTGCAGGCCCTCGTCGCCTTGCACGATCGCAGACTTGGCGGCGACCACGTCCTGGCGGTAGCGCACGATGTCGAGATCGCTGCCAGCGCCGAGCTCCTTGCGCTTCTTGGCGAGCTGCAGCCGATCGAGCGCGGCTTTGTGCCCGACGCGGTTCACCTCGGCCACCCGTTCGGCGGTGACGACCGTGACGATCGAGTCCGCTACGGCGGCGACGAGGGTGCGCTTGCTGTCGCCCGTCTGCATCTTGGCGAGCTCGGTCTGCGCCTCGGCGGTGCCGATCGCCCACCACACCCGTGGTGCGAGCAGCGGCTGACGCAGGCTGAGCGAGAAGCTTGCGGTCGGGGAGTCGGGCACGGTGACGGTGGTGGGCTGCCCCGTGGCGAGATCGATGCTCTGCACGTCGGCGCGGATCAGGTTGAAGGTGACCACCCCAGTCGCGTCGAGCGTGGGCAGCGTGCCCGCCCAAGCTTGCCGCTCGAAGCCGCGTGCGCGCTCCACCTCGAGCAGGGAGATCGAGTACTGGGGGTCTTCCGCCGAGGCCAAGGCGAGGGCTTCGCGCCAGCTGTTGAGCGTCTTGGCGGGTGCCGGAACGGCGGGGGCGGCCTCTTGGTCCACGGTGTCAGCCACCTTGACCGGGGGCGTGGCAGAGGGCGGTGCGGCGGGCGGGGCGTCTTGTGCCGTGGCCACGGCGGGCAGCAGCAGCAGGCTGACAATAGCGTTGGCGAAAGCCTTGCGCGTCGACATGCCCGGGGTGTGATTCGGCCCCGGATTGGACGCAATCAGAGAAGCGTTAATCAGCTTGCTTTCCTACCTTCGGCACGGCTCGGCTTGCCGCCCGCGCCGGCTGGTGCTCAGGGCTCGCCGACGCGGGCGCGCTGGCGCGCTTCGCCCTCGAGCCAGGAGAGGAGCGCCAGCTGGTCTTTGGTCTTTCCGCCGCGAACGGCAGATTGCAGGACCGCCAGCCCTTCGGGCGCCCTCCCTGCGCGCCCGAGCGCGTGGGCCAAGCTGGCGGCCACGTGCGCGCAGCGGGGTTCGGCGCGATGCGCCCGTTCGAGCAACGGCAGGGCGCGGTTGGGCTCGTCCAAGGCGACGTCGTACAGGTGGCCGAGGTTGTGTTGATAGCGCGGCTGATGCGGGCTCAGCTTGAGCGCCCGCTCGTAGCAACGCACAGCGAAGCCGAGGTTCCCGAGCAGCGATTGCGCCAGGGCTAGGGTGGCCCACGCGACGTGGTCGTCCTCGTCGACCTCGAGCAAACGCCGCGCGAGCAGCGACGCCCGCCACGGCTCGACCTCGCTCACCGACAGCGCCAGCTCGCGGTGGGCGAAGCGCCACACCTGGCTGCCGGGCTCGCTGTCGCGGCACAGCTCGACGAGCGAGCCCACGACCCTGCTTGGAGACTCTCCTGCCCAGAGCGACCGCGCGACGTCTCGCATCAGCGATTCGAGCTCGGACCCAGAGCGCATGCTCATGGCATAACGGACAGGGGCGCAACTCGCCAGTCCTATCCGCAGCTCAGAACGCCAGGCCCGCCTTCAGCCACTCGCCGAAGCGCTCGCCGAGCATCAGAGTGGCCAAGTTGGTGTTGGCGCTCGGGATGGTAGGCATGATGCTGGCGTCGGCGACGAGCACGCCCGACACGCCCCGCAGCCTCCCTTGCTGATCGACGGCGCCCTCCTCGATCGACTCCGCGCTCATGGGCACGGTCCCGACGGGATGGTAGCCGCTCCCTGTGATCTTCGGCTGGAACACGGCCAATCGCTCGCGGCGGGAGAGCACGCGGCGATCGGGGTAGATCGGCACTCCCAGCGCGCGCAGCGGCTCCTGCCGAGCGATCTCCCAGATCCGCTCGACCGCCTCGTACAGGCGGGCGCGGTCGCGCGGGTGATCCAGAAAGCGCCCGTGAATCTCGGGCTGGTCTCGCGGGTCGGCGGATCGGAAGCGGAGCTGTCCGTGCCCTTCGGGTTTGCCGATCGCGGCCATCAGCGACACGACCGGGAGCTCCAAACCGAACAGCGGCAGCCAAGAGCCTGCTTGGATCTGCAGATCGAAGGGGTGAGGTGAGCCGAGAGAGGTGGCGCGCGCCATCACCTGGATGAGCGGCTGGTCGCGGCCGGCGATATCGAACTTCGGCGCGAACAGCACGGCGGTGCCCGGGTGATCGAGCAAACGCCGCGCCACGCTCGGCGAATCCACGAGCGCGGCGACGCCCAGGCGCGCGAGCTCGCCGGCGGGGCCGATGCCCGAGCGCAACAACAGCCCCGCGCTGCCGATCGCGCCGGCACAAACCACCACGCGGTCCGCGCGCACGATCTCGCTGGCGCCCGCGCGCTCGATCGCGAGCCCCGAGAAGCGCCTGCCGTCGAACACGAGGTGGCGCACGAGCGCCTCGCCGACGATGTTGAGGTTGTCTCGCTTGCGCACCTCGCGAGTGAGGTAGCAGCGCGCGGCGCTCATGCGCTCGCCCCCGATCTTGTTCATCGCATGCGGCCCCACGCCGCAGGGCAGCTCGGGGTTGTTGTGGTCCACCGTGGCTGGGTAACCGGCGCGCAGCGCCGCTTCGGCGAACGCGGCTTGCCACGGCACCAGCTCGCTCGGTGGGTGCCGTCGCACCGGAATCGGGCCACCCCGGCCGTGCCACTCGTCCTCGAAGTCGAGGTCGTGCTCCAAGCGTTTGAATGCTGGCAGACAGCGCTCGAAGCTCCACTCGGGCAGACCCCGGGCGGCCCACTCGTCGTAGTCGTAGGGGTGGCCGCGCAGCGCGATGCACGTGTTGACCGCGCTCGACCCGCCCACCACGCGACCCCGCGGGAACGCGAACAGGTTGTCGCGTTGGCTCGTGGGACGGAAGCGGTAGCCCCAATCGTGCGTGCGCTCGGCGTTGCGCTTGCCATCGCGGAGCTCGGGCGGAAGATCGGGGACGCTCGGGTAGTCCGGGCCAGCCTCGATCAGCGTCACTTGTTGGTCGCCGCGCTCACTGAGCCGCGCCGCGATCACACAGCCGGCTGAGCCGGCGCCGACGACGAGCGTGTGCATGGGGGGAGGGGCGGCGCGGGGCCGGGACCGGGAAGGTAGCAGCCAACCGAGTGAAAGAACGGCGGATCGTCGTATGCAAAGTGTATAGCAACACTTGACACTGGCGACCCCCCTCACTACATACGGTGGGCATGGGATTCTTCTCGCAACTCAAGCGCGACATGAAGTCGCTCGTCTCGGGCGTGTTTGGCGACAAGTCGAGCCCCTACGAAGAGCGCAAGCCGGGCGCGGAGGCCGGCAAAACCCATGGCACCCGCAAGCTCGTCGTGCGCGCCATCGTGCGCGAGACCGAGGACGCCGTGTCGATGGTCTTGGCCGACCCGACTGGTGCGCCGATCACGTTCGAGGCGGGCCAGTTCTTCACCGTGCTGCGCGAAGTGGCTGGCAAGGAGCTGCGTCGCGCCTACTCCGCCAGCAGCCCGGCGCAGCAAACGACCGAGGTTCGGCTCACGGTCAAAGAGGTGCCCGGCGGGCAGGTCTCGCCGCTGCTGGTGCGACAGCTCAAGGAAGGAGACGTGCTGGAAGTGGCTGGCCCGAGCGGGTCGTTCACCGTGCCACCCGCGCGCAAGCACTTGGTGCTCCTCGGCGGCGGCAGCGGCATCACGCCGTTGATGGGCATCGCACGCACCCACCTCGTCGCCGATCCCGAGCTCAAGATCGACCTCGTGTACGGCAACCGCGCCGAGGCCGACATCATCTTCAGGGAGGCGCTCGAGGAGCTCGTCCGGGAGCACGAGGGCAGGCTGCGCGTGCGTCATGTGCTCGAGCAGCCGGGTGACACGCGTGCGCGCGCCGGCCGGCTGGATCGCGCCACCGTGCTCGCGGAGCTCGACGAGCTGGACGTGTGGGCGGCGGACCAGGCCATGTTCTTCGTGTGTGGTCCGCTGGGCATGATGGACGAGGCCAAGGCCGCCTTGGAGAGTCGGAAGGTGCCGGCCTCCCGCCTGAAAGAGGAGCGCTTCGTCAGCCCCAACGATGCGAGCAGCGCCGGTTCCGACAGCCCGCAAGAGGTGAGCGTGCTGGTGCACGGTGACCAGCATCAGTTCGTGGTCAAGCCGGGGCTCACCATCCTGGAGGCCGCGCAGGATGCCGGCGTCGACATGCCGTTCTCGTGCACCGTGGGCGGCTGTGCGTCCTGTCGCGTCCGTCTCAAGAGCGGGAAGGTCGCGCTGGGCGAGCCCAACTGCCTCGACCCAGACGAGAAGGCCGACGGCTACATCTTGGCGTGCGTCTCCAAGCCGCTCGGCCCCTGCGTGGTCGAGGTCGAGTGATGACCAAGGCTGCCTCGCTCCGGATGAAGGATCTGTGTCAGCTCTCGGGCCTGGAGCGGCAGACCATCCACTTTTACATCCAGGAGGGGCTGCTGCCAGAAGGCAAGAAGACCGGGCGCAACATGGCCTACTACAGCCCCGAGCACCTCGAGCGGCTGCGGCTGATCAAGCAGCTGCAGGAGGAGCGCTTCTTGCCGCTGCGGGCGATCCGCGCGGTGTTGGGTGGCAAAGCTGGCGCGGGCTTCTCTCGGGAGCAACGCAAGCTGCTGGCCGAGGTCAAGGCGCGCCTGTTGCGCGCTCCGCGCGGGCGCGCGTTGGTGAGCGCGTCCGCCACCGACTTCGTCGACGTCGACGAGGCGGCGCGGGCGCACGGCGTGTCGCGCGCCGACGTCGTGGAGATGATCGAGCTCGGTCTGCTCTCGGCCGAGAGCAGAGACGGCGGATACCGCGTGCGGCGTGACGATACGTGGCTCGTCACCGCCTGGGCAGACTTGGCCAGGGCTGGTCTCTCGCGCGAGCGCGGCTTCTCGCCGCGAGACTTGCTGCTGGTAGATGAAGCGGTGAGCGAGCTGTTCGCCAAGGAACGCGAGCTGTTCTTGGAGCGACTGCTGGGGCTCGCGCCCGACGAGATCGCCAGCTTGATCGAGCGAGTGTTGCCCATCCTGGGCGACTTGGTGGCGCGGCTCCACACCCAAAAGGCCCGCGATACGTTTGCCCTAGCGATCGACGATGCGGCCCCGCTGGGGCCGAGAGGAGCACAGACATGATCAAGGAGCGCGTGTTCTCGGCCTTGCCCCACAAAGTGCAGAACCAGCTCGACGCGCTCGCCGAAGCGCTGAGCGTGCTGGGGGAGATCAAGGATCCTGCGGTGCTGCGCTCGATCGGGCCGGCCGGCGTGAAGGGCTTGCTGTTGAAGCGCGGCAAGCAAGGCGTGCCCACGTTGGCCCAAGCCAACCATCAGGCCTACTTCGACTGGACGTACACCTCGAGCCAGCCCGAGATGCGCGCGCTGTTCCAGCGGGCCAAGGCCGGCCAATGGGACTCGGATCGCGATCTTCCATGGAGCACCAGCGTGGACCCGGAGAACCCGGAGAGGCCGCTGCTTCCCCGCGGATTCATCGACGAGACGCCGCTCGTGGAGCGCGGGGTGCACCTCGACGACAAGGAGTTGCGGCGTCTGGACTACTCCGTGTGCACGTGGATGCTGAGCCAATTCTTGCACGGCGAACAGGGCGCGCTGTTCGCCGCGGCGCAGGTGACCGAGGCGGTGCAGTTCTTCGACGGCAAGCTGTACGGCTCCACCCAAGTCATGGACGAGGGCAGGCACGTCGAGGTGTTCAGCCGCTACCTCAGCGACAAGCTCGGACGGCTCTACCAAATCAACGACAACCTGTTCGTCATCATCGACGCGCTGATGACGGACGGCCGTTGGGACATGAAATTTCTGGGGATGCAGATCATGGTCGAGGGCCTAGCGTTGGGGGCGTTCGGCACGCTGTACTCGCTGACCCAAGAGCCTCTGCTTCGCGAGCTGCTCAAGCGCGTGATCTTGGACGAGGCGCGGCACGTGCATTACGGGGTGTTGGCCCTACGCGAGCACTTCAAGCACCACATCAGCGAGCGCGAGCGGCGCGAGCGAGAGGAGTGGGCCTTCGAGATCGCGCTCTTGATGCGCAATCGGTTCATGGCCTACGAGGTCTACGACGAGTGGTTCGCCGGCGGTTCGCTGTCGCGCGAGGCGTGGCGCGACGTGGTCAACCGTGCACCCGGCATGCGAGAGTTCAGGCAGGTGATGTTCAGCCGCTTGGTGCCCAACTTGCGCGACATCGGGCTCCTCAGCGAGCGCATGTTGCCGCACTACGATCGCGTGGGCCTGCTGCGTTTCATGTCGGGCCGAGGCGCCCCCGAGCTCACTGGCGAGCAGATGATCGAAGAGCTCGACCGGCGGCGCCGCGATCTCGCGGCGTGACCGCCTACAAGACCTCGATGGTGATCAGGGCATCGACCCGGATGCCGCCCGCGGGGAACGGGTAGTTGAGGTCGATGGTGCCCGACCATTCGATGCGGATCTTCTGCCCGTCCGGAAAGAACGGCCGCAGATCGTCGTCGTAAAGCACGTCGAGTGACGCCATGGTGTCGTTCTGAGGGAAGCCGTCTTGAGCCACGAGCGCGGTTCGCTCCGTGGGCGTGACCGCTTCGCCCAACACCGAGGTGATGAAGGTCAGGTCGGCGACGCCCTCCGGAGCGCGCAGCAGCACCCGCTTGAGGATGGCGCCCTCGTCTTCCGCGGCAGGTGAGTCCAGCTTGTACTCCGACCACCCCCAGAAGGTCCCCGACTCGTTCTTGTCGATCACCACGAACGCCTCGATCGTCTCCTCGCCGGCCAGCGCGCGGCACCCGCCCGCGGCGACCCCGGCGGGCAACCACAGAGAGGGCCCCAACGACAGCAGGCGCCGCCGCGTCCAGGCGGCAGAAGAGGGGAGGCTCGGCGAGCGGGGCGGGCGAGTCGGCATGTCTCTGGTCCTTGCAAAGAGCGTGCGAAGCTTGCGGGCTGGCGCTGTACGACCTGTTCTACGACGCTCTGACCGATTCGTATCCCCACGCCAGCTCAAAGATCAGCTCAACTTTCGAGCCAGTTGAATTCTCCCGTGCCAGTCGGCACATGGCGGGGCCTTCGGCGCTGCT
>CAZXMG010000169.1:0-7327 GCA_964641275.1 uncultured Polyangiaceae bacterium | reverse complement strand
CTCCTTCATCTCGGTCTCGGTCGCGGCGCCCACCTTGACCACGGCCACGCCACCGGAGAGCTTGGCCAAGCGCTCCTGGAGCTTCTCGCGGTCGTAGTCGCTGGTGGTCTCGGAGATCTGCTTGCGGATCGACTCGCAGCGGCCCTTGATCTGAGCCTTGTCGCCGGCGCCGTCCACGATGGTCGTGTTGTCCTTGTCGATCTCGACGCGCTTGGCAGTGCCCAGGTCCTTGAGCGTGGCGCCCTCGAGCTTCTGGCCGAGGTCCTCCATGAACGGAGTGGCGCCGGTCAGGATGGCGATGTCCTTGAGCATCTCCTTGCGACGATCACCGAAGCCGGGCGCCTTCACGGCGGCCACCTTCACGGTGCCACGCAGCTTGTTGACGACCAGCGTCGCGAGCGCCTCGCCCTCGAGGTCCTCGGCGATGATGAGCAGCTCGCGGCCGCCGCGCGCGATCTGCTCGAGCAACGGCAGCAGGTCCTGCATGCTCGAGATCTTCTTCTCGTGCACCAGGATGACCGGGTTGGTCAGCACCGTGCGCATCTTCTCGCTGTCGGTGACGAAGTAAGGCGAGACGTAGCCGCGGTCGAACTGCATGCCCTCGACCACGTCGAGCTCGGTGGTGATGCTCTTGTTCTCCTCGACCGTGATGACGCCCTCTTTGCCGACCTTCTCCATGGCCTGGGCCAGGATCTCGCCGATGGTGGTGTCACCGTTGGCAGAGATGGTCGCCACCTGAGCGATCTGCGCCTTGTCCTTGGTGGGGGTGGAGGTCGCCTTCACGCCCTCGAGCACCTTCTCCACCGCCAAGTCGATGCCGCGCTTGAGCGCCATCGGGTTGTGGCCGGCCTCGACCAGGCGCAGGCCCTCACGGTAGATGGCCTGGGCGAGCACGGTCGCGGTGGTGGTGCCGTCGCCAGCCTTGTCGCTGGTCTTGGACGCCACTTCGCGCACCATCTGGGCGCCCATGTTCTCGAGCTTGTTGTGCAGCTCGACCTCTTTGGCGACGGTGACGCCATCTTTGGTGATGACCGGAGAGCCCCAGCTCTTCTCGATCACCACGTTGCGGCCCCCGGGCCCGAGCGTGACCTTCACCGCATCGGCGAGCGCGTCGACCCCGCGCAGGATGGCGTGGCGGGCGCTACGGCTATAAACGATCTGCTTGGCAGCCATGTTCGATCCTCTTCTTCTTCGTCTTGGGGGTGAGCTCAGCCGGTGACGGCGAGCAGGTCTTCTTCGCGCAGGATGATGTGGTCTTCGCCGTCGAGCTTGACCTCGGTGCCGCTGTACTTGCCGAACAGCACCGTGTCGCCGACCTTGACGTCCGGCGCGCGGACCTTGCCGTCCTTCAGAACCTTGCCGTTGCCCACGGCCACCACCTTGCCCTCGATCGGCTTCTCTTTCGCCGAGTCGGGGATGATGATGCCTCCCTTGGTCTTGCTCTCGCCCTCGATGCGCTTGATGACGATGCGGTCCTGCAGCGGCCTGATCTTCATGTTCGGTCTCTCCACGGAGCTTGGCGCTCCTCACGGTCCGCCCCAAAAGGGGGGACAAATCTGCCTTCTGCCCACGCAGGCACGGAGCCGGGGCGGGTCTGGCACTCACCGATGGCGAGTGCTAGCGAAGCGCGGCGGAACTTAATCCGACCCACGCGCGCGTCAAGCGGCGCACGGTAAATCGTAGAAAGCCACCGCCCTCGGGGACTGCCAAGCGGCAGCGCGCTCCCAAGCGCCAGGCGCGAGCAGGGCGGCGACCTACCCGCTCCAAGGGCAGGAGCGGTGGCGATCCCAGCGGTGACCGTGCCGCGCCCGAGCAGAGCCCAGATGGCTGGACGGAGTCCACGTAGGTCCATGAGCGCTGGTTGCGCTCATCTTGATGAGCAGTGGCGATCCCAGCGGGAATCGAACCCGCGTTACCGGCGTGAGAGGCCGATGTCCTAACCGCTAGACGATGGGACCAACAACCGAGAAAGTCGCTCTACTGAAAGAGCGGCTGGGGGACAAGGATTCGAACCTTGATAGCAAGAGTCAGAGTCTTGCGTCCTGCCATTAGACGATCCCCCAAAGTCACCGCCCTCCCACGAAGGAGCGCGAGACCTTGCCGCCGGAGCGGCGAGGGCGGGCGGAGTGTATTGAGCGGCGCGGTCGAGTCAAGCGAGTTCAACGGCGGGCGAACGAAACTTGCGGATCTGGGCAGCTGCGCCGAGTTGAGCCGACCACGACACCGAGACGGGGAGAGCCGCCAAGGCCTGACGCACGCCGCGCCGGCTGCTAGCGGAATTCTCCCGTGCCAGTCCGCACCTGGCGGAGCCTGCGGCGCTGTTCTTCCGGAGGGCACGGGAGAATTTTTCTGTCTGATTCAACTGGCAAGCCAGTTGAATTCTTCCGTGCCAGTCCGCACGTGGGGGACCTTCGGCGGCCCTGGTGCTGAGGAGCCAGCGGAATTGCCGCCGGGCACCGAGCTTGCTTGTATCGGGTCATGGACTCGCTTCGGCTCCGTCTGGCCTCCGCATCCCTTGGTTGTTTCGTCCTTCTCGCCTGGGCCGTGCCCGGCTGCGGCTCGCAGGTGACGGTGTTCGGCGACTGCGTCACCGACAGTGGCACGTACGACGTGGGCGAGACGTTCCCGGCGGGGGACGGCTGCAACACCTGCTCCTGCGACGAAGGCGGGAGCGTGTCCTGCACGGAGATGGCGTGCGACTGCCAGGGCCCGCAGCCGGATTGCGGAGCCCCACCGCCGGGCTGCACGGTGAGCGTGTCGTGCAGCGGCCGCGACTGGAGCTGTGACGTCCAGTGCGATGACGAGTGCCAGAACGCTCCCCCGATCGACTGCATCGCTCCGCCGGGCTGCTTCTACGACGGCATCGTGTGCGTGAACGGCAGCCTGCAGTGCGGCGAGCTGATCTGCGAGTCGTTCCCCTGCGACGAACCAGAGCCCGATTGCCCGCCACCGTTCGACCCCAACTGCTTCTCCTACGCGTACTGCAGCGAGCTCGGCTGGGAGTGCCTGACCGAGTGCGTGCAGCCGGGCAACTGCGAGGAGCAGTATCCCTTGGGGTACACGCTCGCCCTGTCGTTGGTGGTGCAGGCGTGTGGCTGCGCGTCCGACGGCCCCTGCGCCGCAGCTTGTCAGATGGAGCCCGCTTGTTTCGAGGGCGGCACCGACGTCGGCCCCGCTTGTGGCAACTGCGTGCAGAATCAAGCCGACATGCAGGGCGCGTGCGTGGTGAATGCGGTGCTGAGCCCCGCCTGCCAGAGCGACCCCGAGTGCTCGAGCTACATCAACTGCGTGCTGGCCGAGGGCTGAGTCTCATCCGTCGTCGTCTGGCGCGCTGCCGTGACCGAGCCGCACGCGGAAGCTGGAGCCACCTCCCGCGCGTGCGGCGCATGAGGCGCTTCCGCCGTGTGCTTCTGCGACGCTGCGCACGATCGAGAGCCCGAGGCCGCTGCCCCCGCGCTCGGCGTCGGTCGTGAAGAAACGCTCGAAGATCTTGCTGCGGTTGTTTTCGCTCACACCCGGGCCGCGATCCTCGACCAGGATCTCCACCGCGTGGAGCCCGCGTGCGCGCACGGTGACCTCGACCGGTGAGCCCTCCGGGCCATAGCGCAGGGCGTTCTCGATCAGGTTGCCGATGGCGATCTCGAGGTCGTCCGCGCGCCCGCTGAGCTGCAGCTCTCCGCTCGTGGTGAGCGTCACGGCGTGCCCGGCCTTGACCTCTCGCTCCACCACGCGCCGCGCCACCTCCCCCACATCGACCGGGGCGAGCGGGCGGTCCGCCGCCTCGATGCGGCCCAGCAGCAGCAGCCTGTTCGTGATGCGGTTGAGGCGGTCGACGTCTTTCTGGATGTTGCCGAGGAAGCGCTCGCGCGCCGCGTGGTCGGCGTGAGCGCCCTCGGCCAAGAGCTCCGCCGCGCCTCGGATGCTGGTGAGCGGAGTCTTCAGCTCGTGCACCACGTCCGCCGTGAACTCGCTCGCGAAGCGCAGGCGCGCGACCAGCCGCTCCTTCATGTGGGCGAACGCCTCGCTCAGCTCGCGCACCTCGCCCGAGCCCGACACGGGCACGGGCACCGACAGCTCACCGCGCGCGATCCTGGCCGCTGCGACCGCGAGCCGGTGCAGCGGGCCCGAGATGTTGCGCTCGAGCAGGTAGGTCACCATGGCCGTGAGCGCGAACGCGACGGCCATCACCTGAAACAAGCCCGTGCGGATCTTGTACAGCTCCACCAACACCGGGTGGGTCGAGCGCGTGACGTACACCACACCGCGGACCTTGCCCTCGACCAAGATCGGCTCGGCCAAGAACAGCACCACCGCCGGGGCGCGAGCGCGCATGCGCGTGGTGGTGGCGAGCGATCCGTCGAGCGCCTTCTTCACCTCCGAACGGTCGGGTAGCCCAGGCCAGGGCGGGCCGTCACCGCGGGGCAAGTCGAAGTCGAGCAGCACGCTCGGCGCGTCGGGCTCGTGGCCCTCGGGGGGCCCCGCGCGATGGGAGTCCGACACGACCGCGCCTTGCTGGTCGAGCAAGCGAATGCGCGTGCGGGTCGAGCGCGCGGACTGCTCGACCACGGGCTCGATCTCTGCTTGCGCGGCGCCGAGGTCGCTTCCGGCGTTCACGCGCCGCTCGAGCACGGCGCGCACGATCGCCGACTGATTTCGCATGTCGCGCTCGAGCGAGGCGAGCAGCTGGCGCTCGTACAGCCGCGCGAACTCCAGCCCCAGCATCGGAACGATCAACACGGTGAGGTTGACCAACAAGAGCCTCACTCCGATGCGGCCAAAGAAGCGGGAGAGCACCTCAGGCCCCCGCGGACTTGTAGCCGACCCCGTGAACGGTCGCGACCGGGTCCAGACCATGCGGGCGGAACTTGGCGCGCACGCGCTTGACGTGCGTGTCGATCGTGCGCTCGGTGATCAAGTTGTCGTAGGCGTAGGCACGCTGCATCAGCTGCGCGCGGCTCAACACGATGCCGGGGCGCTCGTACAGCGCCACGAGCAAGCCGAACTCCGTCGGCGTGAGCTCGATCGCCTGCTGGTCGCAGCGCGCTTCGTGGCGCTCCAGGTCCAAGGACAGCCTGCCGCTCGAGATCGAGCGCCGCGCAGCCGTGAGAGTCTCTTCGCTCACGGCCTCGCTGCGCCGCAAGAGCGCCCGCACACGCGCCACCAGCTCGCGCGGCGAGAACGGCTTGGCCAGGTAGTCGTCGCCTCCGATCTCCAACCCCACGATGCGATCCACCTCTTCGCCTTTGGCCGACAGAAACAGGATCGGCGTGCGCCCAACACGCCCCGCGCGTGCGCGCAAGCGGCGCGTCAGCTCCAGCCCGTCGATCTCGGGCAGCATCACGTCCAGCACGATCACGTCGAACCCTCCCGCCTGCGCACGAGAAAGCCCGTCTGCGCCATCACTCGCCGACGACACGGCCCACCCCTCCCGGCCGAGCGCGTACTCCACGACCTCGCGGATACGCGCCTCGTCCTCGACCACGAGAATGCGCTTCTTCATGCGAGAGGTAGGTTACGGAAAGTCGAGGCCCGCTGTTATCCTTCCGCGCCGAAGTGGACGGAGCGTCCTCGCAGTTCCGACTGACGTCGTTCGTGTGGGAGTCACAACCCGGGCGGTACGTCCTGACCGTCGTCGCCCACGCGACGGCGAAGCTCGTTCAGGGACAGGAGGCGCACTGGAGTCGTTCGCACGAGGACTACCCGCTCGGCTACGACGACGCGCAGGCCGCCAGCGCGCGCATGAACCTGGTCGCGCCGTTCAAGCCACGAGCAGACGTGGTGGTGGTGGGCAAGGCCTACGCGCCGCCGGGCTCCGACGCAGACCGCTTGCTGGCACGGCTACGGATCGCGGACTTCGCCAAGGCCGTGAGTGTGACCGGCGACCGGCTCTGGATGCGCAACGAGGCAGGTCGCTGGGGCTCGAGCGCGCCACGACCGTTCTCCCAGATGTTGCTCTCGGGCGAACGATCGCTGCGCTCTGCAGAGAATCCTGCGGGCTTGGACCCAGCCGGGCTCCCGGTCGAAGGGCGCTTGGCGCTGCCCAACCTCGAGCCGGTGGCGGGCTCGTACAGCGCGGTGCTCGGCCCTGTGCCGCCCAGCGCGCCGAGTCGACGCAACCTGCTCTCCCCTCACGCGGTCGCCTGGGTCGGCGCGCTGGAGATGGGCCGCGCGCCCGGGCCCGTGGTCGAAGGGTTGAACTTCGGCTTCTTCAACCTGGCGCCAGCCGATCAACAGCTGGCCGAGATCACGCCGGGATCCGCGGTCGTGCTCGAAAACCTGAACGCCACACACAGCATGTTCACCTCGCGATTGCCGAGCACCGTCCCCCGCGTGCGCGGCACGGATCCGGCCTCCGGGAGGCCGATCGAGCCCCAGCTCCGCTGCGACACTTTGTGGATCGACGGGGACCGCGAGATCGCCTGGCTGGTGTTCCGAGGCACGGTCGATTTGATGCGGCCAGACCTGCCTGTCTCGCTCAGCCTGGACGTCGAGCGCTGGCAGCCAGCGGCCACGCTCACCCCAAGCACCACCCAGTCCTTGCTACTGACCCAGGCCCAGACTGCCACGACGAGCGGGCCGCCGCTGCCCTTCGCGGGTCCGCGTGGCCCTGCCTTCGGGGTGTACGCGCAGCCCGACCCACGCCTGGCACCGAGCTTCGGCTCGCCCGCAGCAGGCGCGGTGCGCGACGAGATCACCGCGGATCTGCCCGAGAAGGGCAGCTACCCTCCACCGCCTGGCCCCAAGCGCTCGATCACCTCGGAGATCCTGGTCGATGCACAGAACCAGGCGTTGCCGTTCGGCGGGGCGGACTGGGACTCCACCGGCGACCTCGAGGTCACCAACACGGCCGGGTTGCCGCGCCAAGACACCGCCGAGATCGAGAGCGCGACGCCCATCCACCCAGCGCGGAGCACCGAGCCGCCGCCACCGCCGTCCATGCCTGGCGGTCTACCTTTTGGCTCGCAGAGTCCCAACAGCGTCCACGCGAGCGGACCGCCGTCCGTCACGGCGCTGTTGGATCGCGGGCGCGAGACCGCGGTGCCCGAGACGTTGCCGCGCAAGCGCCTCTCGCCCCGCGGCTCGCCTGGTCCGATCCCGGAAATCGGCGAAACGCCCGCGCCGGAGCTGCCTGCAGACCTCGAGCCCGACGCGCCGCCTGCCATGTTGGGTCGCGGGCCCAGCGTGCTCGACATCCAAGCGCCGCCCCCCCCGCTGACCGCAGAGCCGGCGGGCGTTGCCAGCGTGAGCGCCACCGAGCCTGGCAGCGAGCCGGCCATGGCCTCAGAGCTGTCGGATCCCACGCCACCCGCGCCAGCCGTCGGCCCCC
>CAZXMG010000168.1:0-7812 GCA_964641275.1 uncultured Polyangiaceae bacterium | reverse complement strand
ACCACGGCGTTCGGCGCGTACCCCACGCGCATCAAGGCGCCGCCCAACCTGGGCCCGGAGAACACCATTACGGTGCGCTTCTTCAATCAGGACTCGGTCAACCACGAGATCCACGCCGATCAAGATCAGCAGGGGTTCGGCCACGGTCAGGGGCCGATCGCCCCGAACAGCTTCGACCCGGTGGTGCGCAACATCAACGCGCCTGGCGACTACAGCTACTACCCGCACGACATCGGCACCAACATCCTGGGCCTGATCTCTGTAGAGGAGTGAGCGGCGCAATCACCACGGGAGGACCTGACCGTTGGCGTGCAGGAACGCGCCGCTCGTCGCGGGCCCGAGCTCGTCGATGCGTTGAAGCAGCATCCGCGCCGACTCCTCTGCGGAGAGGTCCCCGTGACCGCCGGTCATGTCGGTGCGGACGAAGCCAGGGTGGAGGATGCCAACCGAGATCTCTCGCGGCCGCAGATCGAGGGCGAGCGACCTGGCCGCCGCGTTCAGCGCTGCCTTGGACATGCGGTAGCCGTAGTGACCGCCGGAGCTGTTGTCTGCGATCGAGCCCATGCGGCTGGTGAGGAACACGATGCGGCCGCCGCGCTTGACCGCCGGGAGGAGCGCGCGCGCGACCGAGAGCGGGCCGATCGCGTTGACCTCCAGCTGCTGCCGCACCACGTCGAGCTCGAGCGCGTCCAGAGACGTCCGCTTGAGGATGCCGGCGGCGATCACCACCAGCGCGATCGACCTGTTGGTGAGCTCCGTCGCCAAGGCGGACACCGAGTCGGCCTTGGTGATCTCGATGCCATCGATGACCTCGCAGCCCGTGGCGGCGAGCTCGGGCGACGACGTGCGACACACGCCGACGACGGTGTAGCCCTCGCTGCGCAGCTGGCGCACGAGCTCCAGCCCGATCCCTCGATTGGCTCCGACCACGACCTGGACGCTCATGTGCTCACCTCGCTCCCGAGCGTCACGCGTAGCGCTGTTGGCACGCGGGCTCAACCGCATCGGCCAACGACCGATCGAGGCGTGACGCCCCTGTGGGGCGCCTGTGCTCCACAAGCGCGCCCCACCACGAGCGCTTCCAGACGTCCGAGGGGCGTGACCCTCCCAACCGGCGTGCGGCTTGCTCATTGCATGTGCGCCTGCGGTGACTGCTTACATCAATCGAATCGCCACCGGGGTGCCGGCCCACGACGTGCACGGCACCTTCGTTCGATTCGCGCGCACCTTGCTCGCGGATCCGCGGGCGGTCTCCCTCTTCGATCGCATGGCCGCGAAGGCTCAGATCCAACATCGATACTCCGTGCTCGCTCCATCTCCGGAGCCGGAAGGCATGTCGGTGGACGCCAGCCGAGTGTACTGTCGCGGTCGCTTCCCGAGCACCGGGCTGCGAATGCAGCTGTTCGAGAAGCACGCGCCCGTGCTCGCGGTCCAGACTGTCGCCAAGCTGGACCTTGGCCCCGAGGCCGGCCGGATCACCCATCTGATCGTCACCTCTTGCACCGGCATGTACGCGCCGGGCCTGGACTTCGATCTGGTGGAGCACTGCGGCCTGCTGCCTTCGGTCGAGCGCACGATGGTGGGGTTCATGGGCTGCTACGCGGCGATCAGTGCGCTCAAGCTCGCTCGTCACATCGTCCGCTCAACCCCCGAGGCGCGGGTCCTTCTGGTCAACCTCGAGCTCTGCTCGCTCCACCTGCAGGAAGCGCACGACATCGAGCAGATGCTCTCGTTCCTGGTGTTTGGAGACGGCTGCGCCGCCGCCGTCGTCAGCGCCGAGCCGTTCGGGCTCTCGCTCGATCAGTTCCGCACCGTCCTGGTGCCCGACACTCGCCAGCTGATCACCTGGAAAGTAGGCGATGGAGGCTTCGACATGTTCCTGTCAGGGCGCGTCCCCAGGGCGATTGCCCAGAGCCTGGAGAGCGTCGCTGGGACGATCCTGGGCGGCGCGTCGCCTGGCGCAATCGACCGCTGGGCAGTGCACCCCGGCGGACGTTCCGTGCTCGACGCGGTCGAGAGCGGCCTCCGCCTGGCACCAGAGGCGTTGGCCACCTCACGAGGCGTCCTCGAGCGCTATGGGAACATGTCCTCCGCGACGGTCATGTTCGTGCTCGCGTCCATTCTCGGTGAAGCGTCTCCGAGAGAGCGCGGATGCGCCATGTCCTTTGGTCCCGGTCTGACCGCCGAGACGATGCTCTTCCACAGAGTCTAAGCCATGGTCGCGCCCGACTTCAGCCAGCGGTCCAGCGCGGACGAGTGGATGGACACCGAACTGGTGAGCTTCGAGGACTTCCGGGATTGCCTGCGGGATCTAGCGCGCGTCAATCGCCTCACCCTGGCTTACCGCCCGACGTTGGCATTCCTGGATCGCCTGCTCGAGGCGAGAGGGCCAGAACCCCAGCCGCTCGAGGTGGTGGATGTAGGCAGCGGACAGGGCGACATGTTGCGGCAGATCGACGTATGGGCGGGTCGGCGGGGCATCGCCGTCTCGCTCACGGGGGTCGACCTCAACCCATGGTCACGTCGGGCTGCCGAGGAGGCGACGCCGGCACACCGAGCCATCCGTTGGGTCACTGCGGACGCCTTTGCGTACGATCCGCCGAGGGGTATCGATGTAGTGGTCAGCTCGCTGTTCACCCACCATCTTGCGGACGAGCTGATCGCCAAGTTCCTGAGCTGGATGGATACAAACGCGCGCCTGGGCTGGTTCATCAGCGACCTGCACCGCCACCCGCTGCCCTACCACTTCTTCCGCCACTTCGCCAAGCTCGCGCGCTTCCACCGCTTCGTGCAGCACGACGGGCCGGTCTCCATCGCCCGCGCCTTCGAGGTCTCCGATTGGCAGCGTCTGCTCAGCGAGGCCAAGCTCGACCCGGCTTCGGTCGACGTTCGGTGGGCGATCCCGTTCCGTCTCACCGTCGGGAGGCTGAAGCACAAATGACGCACGCGCTCATCATCGGGGGCGGACCGGCTGGGGCGTCGCTAGCGACTCGTCTCGCGCGCGCCGGGCGAGAGGTGGTGCTGCTGGAACGAGAGGCGGGGCCGGTCGACAAGGTGTGCGGAGAGTTCCTCTCTCACGAGGCGGGCTTCTACCTCGCTGCGCTGGGCCTCGACCTTCGGGCCCTCGGGGCCTTGCCGATCGACGCCGTCAGGCTGTGCGAACGAGGGCATGTCACCACTGCCACGCTCCCGTTCTCGGCGCTCAGCCTCTCGCGGCGCGTCCTGGACGAAGCGCTGCTCGCCCGCGCCGCATCGGCGGGCGCGACGATCCGGCGCGGGGTCACCGTCAGGGAGCTCTCGCGCAGCAGTGGCGGCTGGGCCGCGCGGGTAGATCGCGGCGCCATCGTCGAGGCGGGCGATGCATTCCTCGCCACGGGCAAATGCGATCTGCGGGGTCACGGCCGACCGCCTGCCCTGCAGAACGATCTCATCGCCTTCAAGATGCATTGGCGGCTCGCGCCAGAGCAGGCGGTGGAGCTCGCGGGGCATGTCGAGCTCGTGCTGTTCGATGGTGGCTACGCTGGCCTTCAGCCGATCGAAGGTGGGCGAGCCAACCTCTGTCTCGTGGTCCGCCGGCCACGCTTTCTCGCGCTCGAGCGGGGCTGGCAGGCAGTCCTCAGCGCCATTTGCCGTGAGTCGCCCCACCTGGCTTCGCGGCTCGCAGGCAGCCAGCCCTGCACGTCCAGACCGTACGCGCTGTCGGCCATTCCCTATGGCCACGTGCAGCGTCGCTCCAAGGGTCCGTGGCGGCTCGGCGATCAGGCGGCGGTGATCCCCTCCTTCTCGGGCGACGGCATGTCGATCGCGCTTCACAGCGCAGAGCTCGCCGCCAACGCCTACCTTCAGGGTGCGAGCGCGGACGTCTATCAACGCAGGCTCGCGCGTGACGTGACACGGCAAGTGCTCCTCGCCACCGCGATGTCTCACGGCTTGGTGCGGCGCTCGGGGCAAGCCGTCCTCGGCGTCGCCGCTCGCGTGTGGCCGGGGCTCATGTCGACGGTTGCGTCCCGGACCCGCGTGTCGGATGCCGCGCTCTTCCGAAGCACGAGCGGTCGAGCGACGCTCGAGGGCCAGCTGTGACCGAGCTCGACGCGGATCGGCTCGATGCGCGGGACCCGGCCCGCATCGCTTCGATCCTGCCCCTCGTCCGGCTCTTGAACCAGCGCTACTTCCGGCTGCGCGCCCGAGGCTTCTCCAGGCTCGAGCGCGGCCCGGTCCTCTATGTCGGCAACCACAACGGCGGCCTCGCCGGCCCCGACCTCTGCTGCACGCTCGGGTCGCTGTGGGACGAGTCCGGCCCAGAAGCCCCTCTCTACGCCCTCGCCCATGATTTCGCGATGCAGCAGCTTCGGCCCCTGGGTGCTGCGATCCAGCGCTTCGGCGCGCTTCGGGCCAGGCCCGAGAACGCGATCCGCGCGCTGCGCGCTGGCGCGCAGGTGCTGGTCTATCCCGGCGGCGACCTCGACGCTTATCGCCACGCTCGCCGCAAGGATGAGGTCGTGCTCGGGGCCCGCACCGGCTTCGTCCGCGTGGCCCAGGCCGCCCGGGTCCCCATCGTCCCCATCGTCGCCCACGGTGCTCATCGGAGCGCGTATATCTTCTCCGAAGGGGTGGGGATCGCGCGCTGGCTGCGGCTCAAGCAATGGGCTCGACTCGAACGCTTTCCGTTGGCCTTCGCGCTTCCGTTGGCGCCAACTGAAGGGCTCTGCCCCCTGCAGAGATCGTGTTGGTGCGGACGACGCCGTGCTCGCCCCTTCTCCCGCAGTCGCCAGGCGAAAAGTCAGATGCGAAAACGTTTTCGTATTTGAAATCTCCCCTTGCAGGGACATCCAACCACAGAGGCTACCCCCCGGCATCGGTGCTGCCAAGCCTGAGCTGCGCGTCTACGTCGATCGTGCGTGTAAGCTCGCCGTGATGGGGCGAGCACGGACGACCAGCTTGGGACGACAGGGACCCTCGCCAAGCCTGAGGGGGCCGCGCGAACCGACGGCGCAGCGACCGACGCTCGAGCGCCCGGTGCGAGGGCGCATCACGCAAGAACGTGCTGCCACGCAGCCGGCGGCGCAGAGCGCGTCGGTGGATCCAGCGGTCGCGCGCCTCACGGCTCAGGCGAAGGCGCTACTGACCCAATGGCACGGGGGCGACGCTCGCACGCGCGTGGAGCTCGGAGCCGTGCTGCACCAGGTGCGCGACAAGCTCGAGTATGGCCAATGGCTGTCTTGGCTCGAAGTCACTGTGCCGTTTACGGCTCGCTCCGCCCAGAACTACATCGAGCTCTCGGCCTGGGCGCAGGCGAGCCCGGCGCGCTTCGAGCAGGTCGCGCCGCTCGGGGCCTCGAAGGTCTACCTGATGAGCAAGCTCCCGCCCGCGCAGCTGGATCAGCTCCTGGCGAAGGCTGACCACGTGGTGCCGGGGACCACGCGGCGAACGACGCTTCACCTGATGAAATACGCGGAGTTCATGAAGCTCCTGCTCCAGCTCTCGCGGCCTGCCGCTCCGCCGACCGATCCGATCGTGGCGCTGGTGCGCGACGCCCGCACGAGCGCGAATCGGACCATCAAGCTCACCAAGCTCCTGATCGCGAACAAGCAAGCCATCGAACCAGACGCGATCGAAGATCTGCACGACGACCTGGTCTTGGCGCTCCAGAAGCTGTCGGCGGCGTTCAAGTTGGACTGACCGACGATCGCGGGGGCTGCCTGGCGTGGCCGCCGCCGCGGTGCTCGCGATGTGGGAGCACGTCGCATGGTGACGCGCGCGGCCGTGGGTGCCGGTCTTGTTCGCCCCTGGGGCGCACGCCCCGCGCCTCGCTCCCGGGTGCAGGTTGGAGCGTGTGCTTGACGGGAACGGGATCAAGCGTTGAGCGGACCCGGGAGCGAGTCACGGGTCCTGCGCCAATGGGGGCGAAGCCCGGCCCCCACGGCCGGGCTCCGGAGGTCCCCATGCGTCGTGCTCATTCTCCTCATCGTGCAGCAGTCCTGGCCGAGCGCGCGGCCACTATGCGGGTGGCGCCCACGCTCTCGGAGGCGCGGTTGTGGCAGGCTCTGCGGGGCTCGCGGCTGGGCGTGCCATTCCGGCGGCAGGTGGTGTTGGGGGACTACGTGGTGGACTTCTTCGCGCCGCGGGCGCGGTTGGTGGTGGAAGTGGACGGCGGCTTTCACGGCGAGCCAGCCCGGGTGCGCGCTGACGCGCGGCGGGACCGGGACCTCGGCCGCATGGGCTATCGCGTGTTGCGGCTGCCGCACGCACTGGTGGTGGAGCAGCTGGAGCAGGCCCTTGTGCTCGTGGTGGCTGCGTTGGCGGAGCCGCGGTAGTGCAGGTGGGCGCCCCGGCGCGCTGCGCTGCGCCGGTCCGGGCTGCGGGTCGGAGATGTCAAGGAGCGAGGGGCGCGTGCGCCGGACCCCGGCCGAAGGGTACGCGGGTTGCGGGCGGGCTGGCTACGCCGAGCAGGCGGCTTTCTTCAGAGGCCGGCTGCGGTGAGTCACCATTCCGTTGCCGACCCCGCATCACCTCCGGAGAGTCAAGTGATCGAAATTACAGGCACGCCCAAAGAGCCGCACCCAGGCCTAGGTGTGCAAGCGCAGCGCTTCTTTCAGGGTGCGAGACCATTGGTTCAGCCATCAACCTGGACTTCGCGTCGCGAAGCAGCCTGAAGTGCAGGATCAGCGCTCGGAGCCGAGCGCATGGCGCAATCGGCATCCGCGGTGTGTTATTCGACAGAAGCTTGTGGCCCTATGTCACGAAGGTTCTCGGGGTCCATTCCCATAGCGGAAACCGCCCGCGCAATCGCAGCAAAAAGTGTCGGTGGAGCACGCTTCTGCGCATCTCTAAGAATGTCGGTGAGACTTTCGACTGCGAGGCCATACTCTCCGGCGTCCAGGAACTGTTGGGCCTCGGCGAGTTCGGAACTCGGCAGCAGCAACTCGGCCTCGGCAAGCGCGGTTCTCATTAGCGCCTCGATCTCTGCGTATCTATCGGTCATGGCGGGTTCCTGGGGACGTTGGTTGGGTAGGCAGTAACGATTTCTCCCCCCCTCGCAGGCGACTCAAGAACCACCAGAACGTCAGTTCCCTCGCGCGTTCCCCTCACAAGAGACCGTCCGCGGCCCCCGACAGAAACAACGGATGACGGATCCGTGGCGATGTCTGAGACGACCTCCATGACCTTGTCAGGATTCCAGTGGCTGGGGAACGGGCTCTTGCCCGGCAGACCAGGCCACAAGTGGCCGCCTCCGGTAGCATCGCCCAGAAGAATGTGTCTCGTTCGCGCCGGGGACGCGAGGTTGCAACTCAACCCCAGCGGGTCCCACCACCACAGCGGCTCGTGCACGTACCCGTACAGCGCCGCCCCGCCGAGCAGCCCAATCGGGTCCTCGCTGATGTACCGCCCCAGCTCGGGGTCGTAGTACCGAAACCGATTGTAGTAGAGCCCCGTCTCGGCATCCTCATACTGCCCCGGACACCTCCACGGATTCGCGGTCCTCTCCCCCTCAGCGACGCCGGCTTCCTCGCGCGGCACGCCGTAGACGTCGAGCTGAGCCCTCCACGCGATCTTGCCGGCCTCGGTGGCGAGCATCGTGGGCGAGCCGAGGTGGTCGCTGACGATGCCGTAGCGCTTGCGGCCCTCGATCTTCGCGAGGGGCGTAAACATGCCCGGCTCGAACACCCACGTGGTGACGGGCTGGGCGTCGCCGGTCTCGGCGTGCTTGACGCGCTCGTGGACGAGGTCGTCGCCGTCCCAGACGAATTCGGTGACAAGCCCGTCGAAGGTCTTGCTGGTGCGCCTCCCGAAGGCGTCGTAGGTGTATTGCGC
>CAZXMG010000167.1:0-7885 GCA_964641275.1 uncultured Polyangiaceae bacterium | reverse complement strand
GTACACCGGCAGCGCTTTGCCCTCGAGCGCCGCGAACGACGTGCGCGAGTTGGCGAAGGTGTTCACGCGGATGCCGAACCAAGCCACCAGGCAGCTGCCCGCGATGCCGATCAGAGAGAAGACGAGGATCAGCGCCAGCTTGCCTACGGAGAAGCCGGCGAAGTAGCCGTAGTAGGCCATCATGATGACGCTGATGAAGACCCACAGCACCATGATGAACTTGCCCTGCGTCACCAAGTAGGTCTTGCAGGTCTCGTAGATCAGCTCGCTGACGTCCCGCATCGACTTGTGCACGGCCATGTTGCGGAGCTGGCTGAAGATCATCAGGCCGAACAGCAGGCCGAGCACGCACACACCGAGACCGCCCATCAGCAGGGTCTTGCCATCGGTGCCGAGCATCTTGGCGTCGGCGAGGTTCGGCAGCTGGAGGTTCGCCTCTCCGCCGACTTTGTGATCCCCCCCGGTCGCGTAGGCGAGTGTGGGGATGGCGACCAAGAGCAGGGTGAGGGCGAGGGGCCAGGCTCTCTTCAGGGCCCCAGCGAGACGGGCGGTGATCATGTCGAAGCTCTCCTAGGCCACGGCAGCGCGCAGAACGCGTAGGGCGCCGACCTGTGGGGCGGCCCACCTACCTTTGTTTGCCTGCTCACGCAACGGTTGTTGCCGACCGCGCGGTCAAACCGCTGCAAATACAATGGCTTGTGCCGCTACACCCACACTGCGGGGCAGTTCAGCTCACCGCGCTCAGGGGCACGCGGAGCTGGCGATGGTGACGTCGTCCACGTTCCACCCGCCGCCGTCCCAGGATCCTGATGCGCCCGTCACCGCGTAGCACCAGCGCACCCGCGTGTTGGCGCTCTTCTGCGCCGTGATGTCGAACGAGGCAAACGTCCACGCGAGATCGTTCTGGGTCTGTCCCGAGCCCACTGCATAGAGGTTGGTCCAGGTGGTGCCGCCGTCGGCGGACGCATCCACCGTGCTCGAGATGAAGCTCGGGTAGTCGGTGTGGAGGTGGCGCCAGAACGACAGGAACACCGAGCCCGGCGCAGCGGACGTATCGATCGGCGGGCTCGTGAGGCAATGATCGCCGTGGTTCACGGAGTTGTCGTAGCAGCCGCCGATCACCACACCCGCGATGCCGTTGTCGGCGCTGGTCGTGTGATCCGTGCCGGGATCGTTGCCTGGTGGCTGCGTGCTGCAGTTGCCCGCCACCGCGGGCCCGATCTGCCACTCCGGCCCGAGCGTCCAGCCGGCGCCATTCGAGACGAACGTGTCGGAGAAGTAGATCGTGTACATCGGGTCGGGCGAGCCTGCGCACGCGCCGGCGCTGCACACGTCGTTGACGGTGCAGTTCGAGCCGTCGTTGCACGCGCCGCCATCGTTGGCAGGCTGGCCCAAGCACTGGCCCATGTCGTTGCAAATGCCGACGTTGCAGGCGTCCGTGGCCTCGAGGCACATCCCGCCGGGAGGAACAGGCTGGGCGATGCAGTTGCCGGTCGCCGCCTCGCACACGCCGTTGTTGCAGCCGTTGGTCGCGGCGGAGCAATCCTTGGGAGAGCCCCCCACGCACTGCCCCATGTCGCAGGTCTTCGACACCATGCACGGGTCCCCGAACGACGTACAGGCCTGCCCGTCGTTGCCCGTGACCGGCACGCAGATGCCGCCCAGCGAGGCGTCACACACCGCGACGTGGCACTCGTCGGGCACGGGCGTCGCCGAGCAATCCATGGGCGCGCCGAGGCAATTGCCGTTCTGGCAGAACGCGTTGCTGGAGCAGGGGTCCGTGGTGACACAGGGGGTACCGTTGGGCTGCGGCTCGGCTAGGCACTCGTCCGCATCCTCGTCGCAGTCGGAGTAGGTGCAGTCGTCGCTGCCGCTGCCGCAGTCGAGCGGCGGACCGGACTGGCACAGGCCGCCCTGACAGGAGTCGCCGTCGGTGCAGAACAAGCCGTCGTCGCAGGGCGCGTCATCGGCCGCCGGTTGCACCTCGCACACGCCGGTCGTGGTGTTGCACACCGCCTCGAAGCAGGGCGGCACGTCGATCAACGAACAGTTCTGGACGCAGCCCGGCATGCCGGAGGAGGAGGAGGACTGCAGCTCACCGCCAGCGCCCGCCATGCCACCGCCCCCAGGCGCTTCGCCCCCGCTCGCACCGCCGCCTCCCAGCGCCGGCGACCCGCCGGCACCGCTGCCACCGAACAAGGTCTCCTCACCCGCGCAGCCCACGAGCGCCAACACAGAGAGGAGCGACACAGCCTGCGCGCGGCAATCGATCATCATGGGACCACCTCGACGATTCGCTCATGGTAGCCGCACCGCCCTTGTGATGGGTGCGCCCAAACTGTCGCAATCTCATTGCATTTATTCCTTGGACACATTTGCAATTCAATTGTATCTACGAATCATGAGGTTCGGCACGGGGTTCAGTGGCTTGGTGTTCTCGCTCTTGATGGCCTGCGGCGACGACGGAAGCGGCGGGGCTGGCGGAGCCGGAGGCGGCGCCGCGAGCGGGACGATCGTCGTGCAGATCTCCGGCGAAGAGCTCGGCACCGATGGCTTCGGCTTCCCGCAAGGGAGCGAGGTCGTCATCGCCGACGGCTGGGAGCTCCGCTTCGATCATGTGTTCGTGACGATCGGCAAGGTGTGGTTGTCGGAGAACCCCGATTCTTCTCCGACCGATCAGTCGGTCACCGGCGACGCGGTGGCCGAGGCTGCGGGCCCTTGGGCGGTGGACCTCGCCAAGGAGGGTGAGGTGCCCGGCGTGGGTGGCGAAGGCACGGCGGTCGTGCTGGCGGAGCTCACGGGCCAGAACCTGAAGGGCGATGTGCCGTTCGCGGCCGACCAACGCTACGCGTTCAGCTTCAGCACCGTGGCGGCCTCCAGCGCGGCGACCAAGGTCAACTTCGGTGACGACGGCGACGCGAGCGACGCCTACGACGCGCTCGTCGCGCAAGGTTGCACGTTGGCGATGATCGGCACGGCGACGTTCGTGGGCGGAGATACCTGCGAGGTCTCGGACGCCGCGTACGACTTCAGCGCTCTGCCGGCGAGCTTGCCGTTCAGCCTCTGCTTCGCGGCGCCGGTCGAGTCCCTGAATTGCCAGAACGAGAACAACCAAGGCGACCCGTTCCCGGACGAAGAGTTCCAGCGAGGCGTCGCGCTCCAGGTCAGCCAAGCGTCCGTCGCACAGATCACGCTGCACCTCGACCACCCGTTCTACTCGGACGTGGAGCACGAGCCGGTGCTCTACTTCGACCAATTCGCCGCGCAGCTCGTGGGCGCTCCGCCCGGCGAACTGCTCACGCTCGACGCCCTGCAGGGCCTGGATCCCACGGCGTTCGTCGACGGTGGCGGCGCTGCGCTGCCCTGGCGTCGCTGCGACGGAGGACCGCTGCCCGCAGGCGCCCAGCGAGCGTTCGAGGCGGGCAGCATCCCGATCTCGCCAGCGCAGGATCCGGCGAGCGGCTTCCGCGACTATCGCGACTTCGTGACCTACGTGACCAGCTCGCTGGGTCACATGAACGGCGGCGAAGGCATCTGCTACAGCGACAGGCAATACCCCTCACCGCAGTGAGCCAGGTCCGCTACGTGCCGGGGGGCCCCTCGGCCAGCATGCGTGCGAGCTCGTCTGCGAGCACCGGCCTCAACGCGCGCACATCGGCGCGCACGAGTTGCTCCAGGCTCCGATGCTTGCCCAGCGAGCGCGCGAGCTGGAGCCCGAACCAGTAGCCGGTCCGCACGGGGCGTTCTCCCAGGGCGGGGCTAGCTCGACCCAAGAAGAAGTCGGCGTAGCGCTCGCGGTCCTGACTCTCGAGCGCCGCGAGCAGCTCCGCGCCGAGCGCACGCCACAGCTCCGGAGCCAAACGCGAAAGGTCCACGCGACGCTCGGGCACGTCGAGGGCGGGCGCGTCCGGACGGTGCACGTGCGACATCGGCAGCGCCTGCGCGTCGCTCGTGCCTGGCACGATCAACGTGGAGGCGTAGCCCGCCAGCCCCTCGAACCAAAGCGCGTCGACCAGACGCTGGTCAGCACCCGGATCTCGCTGTTCGGCGGCGTGGTGGAGGTGGAAGAGCTCGTGCGCGAACAGCACCGGCAGCGGCATCGAGGTGCCGTCCTTGACGACGACGTCCACGCCGAAGACCAAACAGGGCTCTCCGGAGACGTCGCGCACCGCACCGTTCATGGAGTCCACCGACGCGAATAGCCAGCACTTGCCCCGCCAGGCAAAGCTGGGCAACACCTCGCGGAATCGCGCCACCGCCCGGGCGGCGTCCTGGGGAAAGCGCGCGTGCACCTCGCGCATCGCCGGCACCCGGATGCCGAGCGTGGGCAACCACTCGAGCAGCCTGTCGCGGAGCGCGCGGGTAGCGTCGGGGCCGGCGAGCCCGAGCACCTCCTTCGCGTAGATCGCGGGGTGCTTCGCGACCACTTCGCGGAGGAACGCGTCCACACGCTCGACCAGGGGCGCTCGCTCGAAGCGGTCGTAGAACGAGAAGAACGCCGGCAGCGCGTCCTCCAGCTCGAACGGCAAAGCCGGCTCGACCGCCGCGGGCGCGTTCGTTGCCTCGCGCGGGGGCGAGCAGGCCGCGAGTGGCAACGCCGCGCAGAGCTCGAGCCACGACCGTCTGCGCACGACCGCACCTTACCAACGCGGCGCTCAGCAGGCGAGAGCGACCAGCCCGCGCCGGAGGCGCGCATGGCGCTCGAAGCGAGAGACGAACTCGTCCTCGGAGGGCCCGCCTTTGGCGATCATCACCTGTGCGAGCCCGCGCTTCTCGGCCACGGTCCAGCGCGAGACGTCCAGGCACATCACGAGCGGTGACCAGCGCGCGAACGCTTGGCGCTCGGCCAACGACAGCGCTCGAAATCGTGCCGGAGCCACGCCGAGAAGCGCGCGCGCGCGCTCCATCGCGATCCGCTCTCCGAGCTCCCGGTTCGCGCCGAACTGCTCGGCGACCAGGGCGGACACACGCCTCGCCACACGAGACGGTGAAAGCACACCCAATACGTCGTTCCGCGCCTTGCCCGGCGACCACAACACGTAGGCTCGCGAGAGCTGCTGCAGCGTGGCACGGCTCGAGCGGTGTCCGGGAACCTCGCGCATGGTCCGAAGCTCGCGATCGAGCAGGGCCGCCACCTCGCCATCGCGAGGCCGAAAGCCGAGCTTCTGGTAGAACCAGAACGCTCCGGAGCGCAGCCCTTCGTCGTTGCCGTGACCCAGCTGATACGGGTCGATGGCGAACGACGTGGAGCCGAACTGCTGGTGCACGACCGAGAGCAGGCGCCCGAACATCACCGCGGTCTCGCCGCTGCGGAACGTCTCGAACACGTTGAAGGCGATCTCGGAGGAGCGGAACAGCGCGCTGCACAGCGCATAGCCGACCGCCACTCCGTTCTTCAGCATCAGGAAGCCCACCACCGCCTCGAGCACCGAGCGCCGCTCGGGGATCACGCCGATACGCACGAAGCGAAGCCCGTCGCCAGCGTCGATCACGCGTACGTCGTGCTCGTTGCCGTACGCGAACACCTCGAGATCGCGCTCTCGAGGCAACATCGCGTCGCGCGCCAGCTCGATCAGCTGCGCGGCCACCCGCAGCTTCGCATGGCGGACGGACGACGGTCGCATGCGCAGCTCACGCGCAAGGTCTGGGCGCACACGCACCAGTGGGCGCGACTGGAAATGAACCGGTCCGCAGTCGATCTTCTCGCGTGTGCGGCAGGGCGTGTCGCTACCTGGCGCCAGCACCAGCGGGGGATCGAGCTCGTCGTAGAGCGCGCTCCTGATTGGCTCGGCGGCCTCGAGCGCGTGCCAGCGCTTGATCAAGAAGCTCGCGTCCGTCTCCCCTGCCCCCTTGAAGCGGCGGACCCATTGGCGCGACGTGAGCGCATGATCGTCGAACGCCGCCCGCTCGACCATCGGCGTGAGCAGAGGCAACAGCGCGGCCAGACGCGGAGCCTGATCGAAGCGTGGCCAGTCGAGGCGCAGCTTGCTCCCCCAACGCTGTGCGAGCCTGAGCGCTGGGCTCGCGAAAAACGAGAAGGCCAACGTGGTGCCGGCGATACCGCTGTCTGCCAGCGCGCGGCGGTGTTTGCGCAGATCGGCGCGTCGAGCGAAGCCAGCCAGCATCTCCTCGGCCAGCGCGAGCACGTCGGCGTCGTCCGGATAGGCGCGCAGGAAGCAGAGCGCCTCGTGCAACGACAACACCTCGCGTGCGCTGGGCAGCGGCGCGCGGACCAATGCACGCAGCGCAGCCAGCTTCTTGGACGCGAGCCCGGGGCCATAGCTGGTGTGCACCTCGAGCAGGAGGCGGAGGTGCTGGCGCGCGCTCGGCATGCCCCCGCATCATCGACCAGCCGCCGGGCCGGAAGCAATCGGGTCTCGGGCCCAGACGCCGGGAAGTCGGCGTCGATTCGGGCTAGCATCGCGGCCATGCGCTTTCCCCGAGGCCGCGCAACGCGGCAGGTCTCTCTGGCAGCTCTCGTCTGCGCGTCCCTCGCCTGCGGAACCCCGGCAGCCTCCCCCGACGCGGGCAGCGCCGGCGCCAGCGCCGAAGCGAGCGTGGCCGCGGCCGAACCGCCTGCTGCGGGTTCGGCCAAAGCCGCCAACACCAACGTGTTCCAGCTCGGCAGCTCCACCTCCGCCAAGGACGCCGGTGGGGTGAGCGGCTCCAAGATCAAGCCGACGCCGACCGAAGCCGCCGTGAAGCTGTTCGTCGTCGATCAGCAGAAGGGCCCTGTGGCCGGCGTCGTGGTCGCGCTGACCGGCCCCGACGGCAACAAGCTGTTCGCGGCCGAGACCGACACCGACGGGTACACCGAGCTGCTCGTGCCCATCGGCAAGAAGTACGAGATCACCTACTTGAGCCTGGGTCGCAAGGACATCGCTGCCAGCGTGGACGTGGCCCATGAGCCGATGCAGAACATCAAGCTCACGTTGCGCTTCAAGCGCTTCGAGCCGGAGCCCGGTCAGGCCGGCGGTCCGCCGCGCTTCGTGCTGCAAGGTGTCGAGTTCGACACGGCCAAGGCGACCATCCGCCCCGAGTCGTTTCCGCGCCTCGACCAAGTGGTCGAGTTCTTGACCCACAAGAAGAGCGCTCGCATCGAGATCTCCGGCCACACCGACAACGTCGGAAAGCCTGCGACCAACAAGCAGCTCTCGCAGCAGCGCGCCGAGGCTTGCCGCGACTACTTGGTGAAGAAGGGCATCGACAAGAGTCGCATCGAGGCCGTCGGCCACGGGGACGAGAAACCACTCGCCCCCAACGACACGCCCGAAGGACGTCAGAAGAACCGCCGCATCGAGGCCACCGAGCTCGGCAGCAAGTAACGACGAAGGCCCCGCCCGCTCGCGCGGACAGGGCCTCGTCTCCACATGCCGCCCAGGGCGGCGCGCGCTCACTCATCGCGCCGGAGGCGCGTCGTTCATTCTTCGTTGACGGCGACGAGCGGCTCTTCGCGGTGCGGGCGCGGCATCTCACGCGGCATGACCAGCGGCTCGCCGTCCACCAGGACGTTGAGGCGCTTGTAGGCCGCGAGGCCGGTGCCTGCGGGGATCAGGCGGCCCATGATCACGTTCTCCTTGAGGCCGCGGAGATCGTCGGTCTTGCCGCAGATCGCCGCCTCGGTGAGCACCTTCGTCGTCTCCTGGAACGAGGAGGCGCTGATGAAGGACTCGGTCGAGAGGCTCGCCTTGGTGATACCGAGCAACAGGGCCTCGGCGATGGCCGGGCGGCCACCACGCGCGAGCACCTTCTCGTTCTCCTTCTCGAAGATGTGCTTCTCCACCTGCTCGTCGACGAGGAAGGCGGTGTCGCCCACCTCCTTGACGCGCACACGGCGCAACATCTGGCGAACGATCACCTCGATGTGCTTGTCGTTGATGGTCAC
>CAZXMG010000166.1:0-8041 GCA_964641275.1 uncultured Polyangiaceae bacterium | reverse complement strand
TGGTCGTGAAGAAGCTCAAGGGCTTCCAGACGCTGACCATCGAGGGCCAGGCCACCAGCGTGCTGATGAACCGCGAGGCCAAGACGCGCGCGTGGACGAACAAGTCGCGCAGCGACGTGGCCAAGGAGATCGCCGCCGAGCACGGGTACGAGGGCGAGTTCGCGGACGTCGAGGACTCGAGCGAGGTGCTCGACACCATCAACCAGACCGCCGAGACGGACGCACGCTTTCTCCGGCGCCTCGCTGCACGGGAAGAGTTCGAGTACTTCGTCGACGACGGCGGGCTCCACTGGCGCTCGCGGAACCAGGCGAGCGCGCCGAGCCACGTGCTCACCTGGTTCTCCGACCCGGGGCGTGGCGACATCATCTCGCTCAACGTCGAGTCCGACCTCTCGCGCCGGACCGGCCGCGTCGAGGTGCGCGGGCGCGACCCGCTGACGAAGGCGACGATCGAGTCGCGGGCAAGCAGCAGCACCGTCGAGCGCGCCACGCTCAGCGACGTCCTCGAGGTCGTGGACCCCGAGACGGGCGCGTCGTCGCTGCAGGAACGCAACGCGACGACGAGCGTCCACCCGACCTCGGCGCCGACGCCGGCCGCCGCGGAGCGAGAGTCGGCGGCGCGCTTCCGCCGAGCCGAGCGCGAGACGGTGAAGCTCTCGATGCAGGTCGTGGGCGATCCGACGCTGCGCGCGAAGGAGGTGCTCGAGGTGCGCGGCATCTCCGGACTGCTCTCGGGCAAGTACTACGTGACCGAGGCGAAGCACGTCATCTCGTCCTCGGGCTACGTCGTGGAGCTGAAGCTCACGCGCGACGGGACCGGCGCGCGACGACAGGCCGGAGCCACGGCGCAAGGCCAGCCTCAGGGTGGCTCGCCCAATCGCGCGACCGCTGTCGAGGGCGGCGCGATGACCGAAGTCGAGGTCATCGACCCGGCGAGCGGTGCCTCGCACGTCGAGTACCGGCGCGACGGGCGCGCCATCGGCGCCGAGGACCCAGAGGCCGGCATGAGCGTGCCGCGATGACGGAGAGCCACCGATGAGCACCTTCGACGACGACATCCACACGCACGACACCCGGCTCGTCGGGCTGTACGTCGGCTACGTAACGAAGCGCGACGACGAGGAGCAGCTCGGGCGCGTGCGCGTCTGCATCCCCGGCGTGCTCGAGCCGGAGAGCGCGTGGGCCTGGCCGCTCGGCACGGGCGGCGGCGGCTCGAAGGACCGCGGCCTCTTCGCTGTTCCCGAGGAGGGAGCCGAGGTCGCGGTGTTCTTCAACCAGGGGAACGTCGAGGCGCCGTACTACCTGGCCGCGCACTGGGGGAAGCCGAACGGCGAGAGCGAAGTGCCCGAGGAGGCGCAGAAGACGCCGCCCGACAACCGCGTCTTCGCGACGCAGACCTTCCGCATCGAGCTCGACGAGTCGAAGGACAGCCGGAAGCTCAAGCTCACCAACAAGAAGACCGGCGACCACCTCATCTTCGACGCGGAGGAGAACACGGTCACGCTCGAGGCGACGACGGCGCTCACGCTGCGCGCGGTCGGCGCCATCTCGCTCGAGGCCACGCAGGTCACGATCGCCGGGCGGGTGGTTCGCCCCATCGCCGAGCCCATCTGAGGAGGACGCCGTGGCGCTGCCCATCTGCCTCGAGATTCCGGAGATCCCCGATCCGCTGTCGATCACGCTGCCGGGCGGCGTGACGATGCAGCAGATCAACCTGATGCAGGCGATTCAGCCGGCGCTCACGCCGCTGATGCCGCTGTTCGACATCATCGACACCGTGGTGGCCGTCTTCAACTGCGTGAAGGCCATCCCGGACTCGCTCGGCCCGCCTCCGGACCCGACCGCCCTCGCGGCGTGTATCCCGGAGCTGGCCGAGAAGGTGGCGAAGCTCTTGCGGCTCATCCCGCAGCTGTCGCTGCCGTACACCATCATCGGCATCATCGACCTCGTCATCGACACGCTCCGGCAGGCGCGCAGCCAGCTCATGCACCTGCAGCAGCAGATGCAGCAGATCCTCGGCGCCATCGACCGCGCGACCGAGCTCGAGGACGCGGGGCTCATGGCCATCACGAGCTGCGCTCAGGCGAACGTGGCGCAGGAGGCGGCCAACGTCGGCAAGTCGCTCGCCAGCCTCGGCAAGCTCATCGGCATCCTGAACATCTTCCTCGGCATCGTGGGTGGGCCCGAGGTGCCGGACCTCTCGAACCTCGCCGGGCGTCCGCTCGACGACGTCATCCCGCCCATCGACGCCATCATCGAGGCCCTGCAGACCGTGCGCAGCGCGGTTCCGGTGCCGTGAGGAGACGAACATGAGCCAGCAGCCGCAGAACCTCCTCATCCCGTTCCGCCGCGACAAGAAGCGCGACTTCGCCGTCGGCAGTGGCGAGGCGCTGCTCGCGTCCAAGGTGCGCCAGGCTCTGCTCACCGAGGGCGCCACGGCGCGCTCCTCGGGCGAGCTACCCTGGCGGACGAGCTTCGGGGCGGGCCTCGCGCTCCTGCGCCACCAGCGCAACGACGCGGCCCTCAAGGAGCTGGCCCGCGTCTACGTGCGCGACGCCCTCAAGCGCTGGGTGCCCGGCGCCCAGCTCGTCAGCCTGAGCGTCGAGCAGGACGGCCCGGCCCTCACGCTTCGCGTGCGGGTGCGCGAGCGGGACGTGGCGGCGGCCGTGGCCGTGTCCTTCGAGCGCTGACCGTCTGGGGTCGGGTCCCCGAGAGCCGAGGCTCGACGGCTTTGCCTCCACGGAGGCTTACCGCCGTGGCCACGCTGCCCGAGTCCGTCGACTACACCGACAAGGATTTCGACGCCCTTCGGGCGCGGTTGATCGCGCTCGTGAAGAGCGTCTTTCCGGACTGGACGGACTTCGACGTCGCGAGCTTCGGGAACCTGCTGGTCGAGCTCTACGCCTTCGTCGGCGACGTGCTCACGTTCTACCAGGACAACCTCGCGCGCGAGTCGCGCCTCGTGACCGCCACGCAGCGCAAGAGCGTGATGGCCCTTGCGAAGATGCTCGGCTACCGGCTGCAGGGAGCGCAGGCTGCGACCGCCGACGTCCTTGTGCAGCTCGTGCGCCCTCCGGCCGCGAGCGTCACCATCCCGGCCGGCACGGTTCTGCGAACGCAGGAGGTCACCGAGCCGGTCCGCTTCCAGCTGCTCGCGCCCGCCGTCATCGCCCCGGGAGCCGACCCGCCGCGCGTCGTCGCCGTGGTCGAGAACTCGAAGACGTACACCCAGCTTTTCGACGCGCGCGGCCTCGCCGACCTCGAGCTGCACCTCGACTACGCTCCGTACCTCGACGGCTCCGCGCTCGTGACCACGCCGCAGGGCGCGTTCACCGAGGTCGACAGCTTCCTCGACTCGCGCGCCAACGACCGTCACTTTGTCGTGGCGGTCGACCAGAACGACCGCGCCACGCTTCGCTTCGGCAACGGCGTGAGCGGCATGCCCCCGAGCGGCACGGTCTCGGTCACCTACAAGACGGGCGGCGGCAGCGTCGGAAACGTCGACGCCGACCGCATCGTGGTCATCGAGGGCGCCTTCAAGGATGCGTACGGCAACCCGGTCCAGGTCTCCGTCCGCAACCCGCTGCCCGCCTCGGGTGGCACGGATCGCCAGACGGTGGCCTCTGCGAAGCTGCTCGCCCCCGAGAGCCTCCGCGCGCTCACGCGCACGGTCGCGAGGGAGGACTTCGAGATCAACGCGCGCAGGCTTCCGAGCGTCGCGCGGGCGCTGATGCTCACCTCGAACGAAGACCCGACCATCGCGGAGAACACGGGCATCCTCTACGTGATCCCGCAGTCGACGACGGGAGCGGCCGTGCCGACGCCCGCGCTGAAGAACCTGGTGCTGCGGCAGGTCACCGAGGTCTACCCGTGCACGCTGACCTTCCAGGTGAGCGTGCAGGACCCGGTGTACCGAGTCGTCGATGTCGCTGCGCGCCTCTTCCTGCGACAGGGCTTCGCCGGCAGCGACGTGCGGGACCGCGTGCGCGCGAACCTCGCGAGCTACTTCCGCGTGAGCGAGCAGGACGGCACGCCGAACCCGCTCGTCGACTTCGGCTTCAACATCAAGGACGCCGAGGGGAACGCAGTTGGCGAGATCGCCTGGTCGGATCTCTTCAACGTCATCCGCGACACGCCGGGCGTGCGCAAGATGGGCGACGCGCGGCTCGACCTGACGCTCAACGGCCTGCCCGCCGACGTGAAGCTGAACGTGCGCGAGTTCCCGGTGCTCGGAACCGTGACCCTTCGCAACGGCGACACGGGGGAACTGCTCTGATGGCGCTCCTCAACCCGAGCTTCGAGGACGAGGGGACGCTGCCCGGCGAGGCCGAGCACTGGACGCTCACCGCTGTGACCAGCCTCGAGGTGGTAGCCGGCTTCGGCGCAGCGCCCGAGGACGCGTGGGAAGACTTCGAGCGCTGGTTCGCGCTCCTCGCGTCGCTCGACGACGTGACCGTGGTGCTCGCGTTCTTCGACAGCGCGCTCAAGGGCTACGAGGAGTTCGACAGCGGCTGGGCCAACGCGGTCTACCTCTACGAGCTGCCGCCCGCGCAGGTCGTCACGTGCGCCTTCGGTGGCGGCGCCGTCGAGGACTGCGAGACGGGGTGGAGCAACGTGCCGTACCTGCGCGACTGGGCGTTGGTGACGGCCGCGACGGGCGTGTTCGACGGCGAGCCGCGCGAGGACTTCGAGGACCAGTGGCGCTCGAACCAGAGCTACGCGTGGACGTGGGCCGCGGTCACGGCGAGCACCGCGCTGTTCGACGGAGGCGTGCAGGCCGTCGAGGACTTCAACAACGCCTGGACGAACATGACCACCCTCTGAGGAGTGACCGATGGCCGAAGCAGACTGGACGTACCTGAACGACGGGCTCGACATCGCAACGGTGGATCGCGGCGTCACCGCGGGCATCGCTCGCCCCCCGGGCGGCGGGAGCTTCCTCTACGCCTTCAACTCCCTCGCCGCCGTCGACGGCGCCGTCGCCTTGTTCGCGAACCTCGCGAGCTTCGCCCCGATGGCGAAGGGCGGCTCCATTCGCGGCGTCGTGCAGCGAGGCCCTGGCGGCGGGCCCACGGGCTTCTCGCCGTTCCTGTTCCTCTGCTGCCAGGGCAACTCCGTCAACGACAGCGCGTACCTGCTCGGGCTGTCCGACGACGATCCGCACCGCATCGTGCTCCGTAAGGGCGCGGTCACGGTGGGCCTGCCGAATGCCGACGGCCCGGGCGTGCTCCTCAAGTCTGCGGCGAGCTTCGCGCAGGCGACGTGGGTGCATCTGCGCCTCGACGTCATCGTGAACACGAACGGCGACGTGGTGCTCAAGGTCTTCCAGAACGACCTCGCCGCGCACGCCCTCGGCACGCCGCCCGACTGGCAGCCGGTCTCCGGGATGGTCGAGTTCATCGACGACCACCTCGGCATCAACTCCGGCAGCCAGCCGCTTACCTCGGGGCGCGGCGGCTTCGGCTGCTCCGTGAAGGACGTGACGCGTCGCTCCTACTTCGACCACGTCGAGCTCTTCCGGCAGGTGTGAAGCGATGGCGCTCACCGCGTTCACCAGCCGACTCGGGCGAGGCCAGGGACGCCTGCTCACCTCGAAGGCGACCGGGGGCGACTACGCCTTCGTGCTCGGCGAGGACGAGCCGGGGCGCTTCTTCGAGCTCGGTCTCGGCGACCACGCGGAGGTGACGCAGTCGACGGACCTCACGGGCGTGAAGCTGGTGCGCGCGCTGCTTCGCCTTCGGGTGCCGGCGAGTACGCCTGCGGGCCTTGCGTGGGAGGCCTCCCTCGTCGTCGACGGCACCGCACTCGCACGCATGCGTGCGAAGCCGGGCCGGGAACGACTCGTCACGGACCTCGCGGCCAACGTCTCGAAGCTGGCGGGCGTGCGCACGGTCGGCGTGCGCCTCGAGCTGGTGACCGCATGAGGGCCCCGGCATGAGCACGCTCGAGCTTCCCGCGCTCTACGTCGACAGCGTCGCGCTCGTCGTGAGCACGCCGCGGCTGGTGGTCGTGAACCGCGATCCGAGCCCGGGCGAGACCGGCGTGCCCGTCGACGCGACGCTCGCCCTCGAGCTGATCGACACCGGCGCGGACGGAGTGAACCGAGCCAGTGTCCACGTCTGGGTCGACGGCGTGCTGGCCTTCGACGGCGGCGCGCTCCCGGAGATCACCGCCGCTTTCGCCGGGCCGCTCGCCGGCGCGACGCGGACCGCGGACACGCTTCGCGTCGTGCTGCATCCGGTCGTCCCGATGGCGAGCCTCGCCACGGTGTCCGTCCGCGTGGCAGGGCAGACGGTGGGCGGGGCCGCCTCCGTCGACGAGGTGTACTCGTTTGTCGTCGAGGACCGGACGGCGCCGCGGGTCGTCGGAGCGCAGGCGCTCGCTCAGAAGACGGTGCGCGTCGCCTTCGACGAGCCCGTCCTGCTCCCTGGCGGCGCGAGCTTCGTCCTGACGCCGAAGGGAGCGCCGGCCGTGCCGTTGGCCGTCGTGGCTTCGACCATCGATGGCAGCGTCGTGCTGCTCACGCTCGACACCGAGATGACCCCGGACGTCGTGCACGAGGTCGTGGCGCTCGACGTCACGGACCTCTTCGGCAACGTGGTCCTCGGGCCCTACGATCGCGCGAGCTTCGCGGGGTTCCGCCCTGCGCGACCGCAGACGCGTCGCTTCGATCTCTGGCGGATGCTCCCCAAGCACAACCGCCGAGACGATCAGACCGGGGACCTCTTCCGCTTCATCGCCTGCCTGCAGGAGGTGACCGACCTGCTGCTGGCCGACGTGGACCGCTGGCCCGACATCTTCGACTTCGAGCGCGCCCCGGAGGCCTTCCTCGACCTCATCCTCCGCGACCTCGGCAACCCGTTCCCCTTCGAGCTGGACACGATGGGGAAGCGTCGCCTGGCGTCCGTGCTCGTCGAGATGTACCGGCAGAAGGGGACGGCGAAGGGCATCCAGAACGCCATCCGCTTCTTCCTCGGCATCGACATCTCGGCCATCTCGCCGTTCAACGCCGACACGCTCATCCTCGGCGAATCCGAGCTCGGCATCGACTGGGTGCTCGGGCCCTCGGACCGCTTCGCGCGCTACGCCTTCAACGTCGAGGTCGCGCGCATCCTCACCGACCGCGAGCGCCGGCAGCTCCGCGCCATCGTCGAGTACCTGAAGCCGGCGCACACCCACTTCGTGGATCTCGTCGAGCCGCTCCCGCCCATCCTGCCGAACCACTGGGAGCTGGGTCTCAGCGACCTGGGGGAGACGACCGATCTTCACTGACGGGGGCTACGGGAGCGTCACGCCGCCAATCGGGTGGGGGTTGAAGGCGACCTCCCAGCGGAAGCCATCGGGATCGGTAAAGTAGCCGCTGTAGCCGCCCCACTCGCGCTGCTGGGCGTCGTGGACCGTTGCCCCTGCAGCGCGGGCCGTCGCGAGGGCAGCGTCGACCTCGGCAGGGGACGCTGCGTTGTGTGCGAGGGTGAACGGCAGCGTGCCGCCACGCGTGACCTCGCCGATCTCGGAGCGGGCGCCGTCCTCGGTCCAGAGGGAGAGCACCAGCTTCGTGCCGACCTGGATCATCACGACGTCGCCCCCCGTGAAGGCGGCCGGCCAGCCGAGCCCATCCACGTAGAAGCGGTGCGCCCGAGCGAGGTCGGCGACGACGAGCGTTACGAAGTTCAGGCGCGGTTCCACGCCGTCGTTGTAATGCCGCGATGGGCTCGACGTCGAGCGGGGACGTGTCCCCGCGAGCCGCGTCGGCCGGCTTTGCCTCACCGGAGGGCCCTGTGCGCTCCGAGGCAAGGACATGGCCGATCGCGTCGACTTCTACTTCCGCCAGCGCGTCACCGAGGCCGAGCTCGACCTCGCGTTCGCCTTGCTCGAGAAGGCCGACCGGGACCTCGCCGCAGACTTGAACATCTACGGCATCGTCGCGGGCGCTGTCCCCGCGCCGCACTCGCCGGTGCCGGACCTCACCGTCGACCTGACCGCCCCCGCGCGCGCCTACGACAACCTCGGCCAGCGCATGTTCTTCGGCACCGGCCAGACG
>CAZXMG010000165.1:0-8262 GCA_964641275.1 uncultured Polyangiaceae bacterium | reverse complement strand
AGCGCCGGAGGTGCTGGCAGCGCGCCGCCAAGCGCAGGGGCTCGCTGGCGGCAGGGTCCAGCCGCTCGACCCAGCTGGCCAATCGCTGGTGATAGCCGAGCGCCGCCCCAGCGGGATCCGCAGCGTGGATGCGCTCGAGCGCTCGCTCGGCGCGGCCGAAGCGATCGGCGTCGCTCACGCGAGCCGCACCTCGAGCCGCCCGCCGTCTTCGCAGGACTCGTGATCCTCGTGATCGTCCCAGTTCTGGCGGTCAGCGTCGTCCATGTGGTCTTCGTCCTGCTCGATCACCGCGCGCGCCGAGATCGCGTGGGCCTGGGTCGCCAGCCGCTCGTCGAGCGACTCGCGCGCCGCAACGCCGTCGACCTCGGTCTCGACCAGCCAGCCGATGCGGACGTGCTGGAGCCCGCGAGCTCCGCGAGCTCCATCGTCGCTAGCGCGCGGCGCACCGCGTCGCTCCGCGGATCGAGCACCTCACCCTTGAGCCGAGCCCACACTGCGGCTTGCACCTGCCGACTCTTGGCATCGCCGCCCGCATGAATCAACGGCTGGCGGAAGCTGCTCCCTGGCCAGCGCGTCGACCTCGGCCTGGTCTCGACATCGATCTCGCTCTGCGGCGTCGTCATCCCTGCAGGAGCAGAGCTGGGCCATGCTCTGAACGCCGGAACCATGGCGCGTGGTTCCAGTCTCCGGGGCATGGTCCAGGGGATTGGGACCGCGTGCCGGAGGTCACGCTCCCAGTCGCGCGCCGAATGTGGCTGATTCGAGCGCGCGAACGTCGGATGGGTAGCCACGTCCACTGGAGCCATGCTCGCAGCAGGGCCACCATGCGCCATGGTCCCCGTGCTCCGCGCATGGTCCCCGTGCTCGGCGCATGGTCCCCGTGCTCCGCGCATGGTCCCCGTGCTCCGAAGCCGAGCCCACCGCCGATCGAGCCCGAAAACCGCCCCCGCCGCCGCGCTCGACACCGAGCGTGCGCCGGCTGGTTCCAGGGGCCGCGCTCTCTGGCCGGACGTGCAGCCAACCCCTCGCCGCCGCGCCCCCGACCGAGGCAACAGCGCAGGCTGATTCTGACGAAAAACAGTGCTACAGCGCGGCGCATGAGCACCCGCAAGAAGATCGCACTCATCGGAGCCGGCAACATCGGTGGCGAGCTCGCCAACCTCTGCGCACAGAAAGAGCTGGGGGACGTCCTTCTGTTCGACATCCCCGCCAAGGCCGAGTTCGCCAAGGGCAAGGCGCTGGACCTGGAGCAGAATGGGGCCGTCCTCGGCTACGACGTGAAGATCTCCGGCACCAGCGACTGGAAGGACTGCGCCGGCGCCGACGTGATCATCGTGACCGCGGGTGTGCCGCGCAAGCCGGGCCAGAGCCGCGACGACTTGGTGGCCACCAACCTGCCCATCATCCGCGCGGTGGCCGACGGCGCGAAGGAGCATTGCCCGAACGCCTTCGTGGTGGTGATCTCCAACCCGCTCGACGCCATGGTGTACGAGTTCCAGCGCCGCACCGGCTTCCCCAAGGAGAAGGTCGTGGGCATGGCGGGCGTGCTCGACAGCGCGCGCTTCTCGCTGTTCTTGGCGCGCGAGACCGGCCTCAACATCAAAGACATCCGCGCCATGGTGCTCGGGGGGCACGGCGACGACATGGTGCCGATCTTGTCGGCCACGACGGTGAACGGCGTGCCGCTGACCGAGCTCGTCTCGCG
This sequence comes from uncultured Polyangiaceae bacterium, assembly GCA_964641275.1. Taxonomy (GTDB): domain Bacteria; phylum Myxococcota_A; class Polyangia; order Polyangiales; family Polyangiaceae; genus Xiheicaenibacterium. The sequence goes on along the minus strand of CAZXMG010000165.1, from coordinate 6,557 downwards.
CGAGAAGCTCGACGCGATCGTCGCGCGCACCCGGGTCGGCGGCGGCGAGATCGTCAAGCTCATGGGCACGAGCGCCTACTACGCCCCGGCTTCGGCAGCGGTGGCCATGGCCGAGGCCTACCTCTTCGATCAGAAGAGGCTGCTGCCCTGCGCCGCGTTCCTGACCGGCGAGTACGGCTACAAGGACATGTACATGGGCGTGCCCGTGGTGCTCGGTGGCAAGGGTGTGGAGAAGATCCTGGAGCTCAAGCTGAACGACGAGGAGAAGGCGATGTTGGCCAAGAGCGCGGCCAGCGTGCAGTCCATCGTCGACGTGGTGAAGAAGGCCAGCTGAGGGCCGAGCAGGGGGGCTCTGGCCCCCCTCTCGATTTCGTCACCCATCCGCGAGGCGCGCCGGCTTACCATCCTCCTGTGTCGAGCCACGCGCCGCGGAAACTGGATGATCGCTCCTTGACGGAGATCATCGCCGACGCGCTTCCGGTGGGTGTCTGGGTGGCGCGCGCGCCGGGGGGCGAGCTGGTCTACACCAACGCCGCGTTCCAGGAGATCATGGGCCAGGCCGCGCGTGGCGACGTGGCCGCGGGTGGCTACTCGGAGCCCTACGGCATCTACGGAATCGACGGCGAGCTCTACCCGGAGGACAAGCTGCCGTTCGTGTTGGCGCTCAAGGAGCGCCGCTTGGTCGTGGTCGACGATCTCGTCATCCACCGCGGCGACGGGCGGCGCGTGAACGTGCGCGCCCAGGCGCGCCCGATGTTCGACGCCGATGGCGCGTTGTACCAAGTGATCATCGCGTTCATCGACATCACCAAGGAGGTCGCCGCCGAGCACGCCCGGGCCGAGACCGAGGAGCGCCTGCGGCACGCGCAGCGCATGGAGTCGATCGGCCGGCTCGCCGGCGGAGTGGCGCACGACTTCAACAACATGTTGGCCGCGATCGGCGTGCTAGCCTCGAGTCTGAAGCGCAGCGAGACGGACGTGAACCGGCGCACGGCGCTCGAGCAGATCGAGCAGACCACGGACAGCGCGGCCGCGCTGACGCGCTCGCTCCTGGGGTTCGCGGGCAAGGGCAAGAACCTGCGCAAGCCGGTGAGCCTGACCGAGATCGTCGCGCGTGTCGGGGCGCTGTTCTCGCGCACCGTCGATCCGCGCGTGACGATCGACACCGCCGGCGTCTCGCGGCAGTTCTTGATCGGCGATCCCACGCAGATCGAGCAGGTGGTGCTGAACCTGGCCGTGAACGGACGCGACGCCATGCCCGACGGCGGCACGCTGTCGTTGCGCACCTACGACGTCGAGCCAGACGCACCTCGGGCCCAGGGAGGTCGGGGGCTGCCGCGCGGCAAGTGGACGATCCTGGAGGTGGAAGACACCGGTACCGGGATCGACCCGAGCATTCGCCACCGCGTGTTCGAGCCGTACTTCACGACCAAACAATCAGGGCAACAGCCGGGTGTCGGTCTGGGCCTGGCCACGGTGTACGGCATCGTCGAGGCGCACGGCGGCACCATCGAGATCTTGGACGGCAAGCCGCGCGGGACGCTGGTGCGCGTGGCGTTCCCGGTCGGCTCCGGGATGATGCGCATCGCCCCCAGCGAGCCGCCTGCCGGGGAGCGACCGAACGCCGAGCACCCTCGGCGCGTGCTGGTGGTCGAAGATGACGCGCTGGTGCGCGGTGCGCTGCGACGCGGGCTGACGGATCTCGGGTTCACCGTCACGACCGCGAGCGACGGCCAAGACGCCGTCGAGATCTTCGAGAAGCGCCAGCACTCGATCGACGTGGTGCTGCTCGACATGAGCATGCCGCGGATGAACGGGCACGCCACCTACTTGGCGCTGCGTCAGCTCGATCCCCACGTGCGCGTCGTGCTCATGACCGGCCACGCGTTGAACGAGGACGCGCAAGCGATCCTGGACCTGGGCGTGCGCGCTTTCTTCGAGAAGCCGTTTGGTCTGCGCGAAGTCGCGGGCAAGCTCGAGGACTTGGCGAAAGAAGCGGCGCTCGCCCGCGCCGAGTAGCCAGACGCACGTCTCAGCGTTGCTTCTTGCCCGCCTTCGCCTTGCCAGTCTTGGCCTTGGCGGTCTTGGCCTTGGCGGACTTGGCCTTGCTCTTGTCGCTCTTTTTGGGGTCGCTCTTGGACCCCTTCGAGACCTTGGTGGCGGCCTTCCGGCTCTTGTCCCGCTCGTCGCGCAAGAACTCGAGCGCGCGGCCGAGCTGGCCATCCGCCACGACGTGACCCACCGGGCGAGTGTCCGACTTGTGCGTCCAGCCGAGCGACTTGAGCGCCTTGACCAGCTCGCGGCCCTTCTTGGCCGTCTCGTCCTTGCTGGCGACGCCGACGAACACGGGCCTGCGCCTCTTGACCAGCGCTGCGCTGGTGGTCGTTCCCTTGGGCGCAGAGCCACCGGCGAACACACCGTACCCGTCCACGTCGAGCTTGCCGCGAAGCGCGAGCGATGACGCGTAGTAGGCACCGTTGGAGAAGCCCATCACGAACACCTCGTCGAACGGCTTGCCGTCCCGCTTCTCGATCTCGGCGCGCGCCGCGGTCCACTCGGCGATCACCTCGTCCTCGAGCGCCTTGCGCGCCGACTCCCCCGTGGGCCACGCGATCTGTTTCTCCTTCTTGCCGGGACCGATGCCGGTGCGGCCGCGTGGGAACAGCAGCGAGAAGTCGTGCGCCTTCCCGGCGCGCCCGAGGCCCGTGATCATCTTGTGCTGCCAGCCAGAGCCCTCGTCCGTCAGGCCGTGCAGAAAGATCACCAGCGTGCGGCGGGATACGTCCTTGTTCGGGCCGGCCACGTAGCAGACGTCGGCGGCGAGCGCTTCGATGCCAGGGCCGCACCAGTCCGACGCCGGCTTGCCCGCGGTGCCCGGCGCTGCATCTGACGACGCTTCGGGGGCTGCGTCTGCCGCTTTCGGCGCTGGCTCGGCGGGGGCGTCGCCGAGGAACGGCGGAGGAGCGTCGCTCGGAGGATCGGCCGCATGTCCGTCGCGCGCGGAAAACAGCAAGGTCGAGCACAACGCGAGGGCCCCCAGGAGCTTCACGCCCCTGGGTGTAGTCGAGGCCCACACTTCTGCCAATGCACGGCGAGCTGCGCGACGCAGATCAGCGCGGAACGGGCGGTACCACCACGTCGTTGATGGTGCCGATGTTGCCGCCGGCCGGGTAGCCGTACGAGGCATAGTAGTCGGTGCCCCACACCGTGACGCCGAACGCTCCAGAGCTCGACGCTTCGTGTTGGCTGGTCTCGCACGCCGGCGTGGTGCCGACGAAGGAGCGGAACAGATCCACATGTGCCACCTCGTACTTGCCGGCGGTGCCCACGGGCTGCCAGCCCGTCACAGCGCCGAGGCACGCGACGTTCACGTCGGAGAAGACGCCGCCGTTGGCCACGCGCGTGATCACCAGGTTGGTGGCGGCGTAAGTGGGGTCGGTGAAGAATGCGTACCGCGCGAGGAACTGACGCGGCGGCAGCTGGATGACCCACTCTTCGTCGCCGAGCCCGCAGCCCAGGCCGCTGAACGGCGGTGTGGCCGAACAACCCGGTCGCGTGGTGAACGTGCCTGGCATGTACTGCGAGAACGCGAAGGGATGCGCCTCGTCTTGCGAGCTCACGGTAAACAGCGACGTGGTCGCGAACTCCGCCATCTGTCCAGCGTTCAGCGTGGTGGGCGCGCCGGGCGGCGGCGCCGGATCGTACGTGAGCACCGTGCCGTCGATCACCCCGAGCATGCGGTAGGGCACGTCCTCGGGCGCCAACGTGGTCAGCCGCGTGACGATGCCTGCGCCCACGTACTCGTTGCCCAGGGAGCCGATGTGCGGGATCTGCTGGTGCGCCGAGTCCTGGCCGCCGCCCGAGCTGGTCGCGCTCGCGACGCGCAGGTAGGTGCTGCCAGTCCACAGGCCGATCGGCTGGTCGGACTGCAAGATGGTGCCGAGCGGGTCGCCGCCCATCCACTGCATCATCTGACCGCGGTTGATGGTGATTTGTGTGGTGGCGCCGCCGGGCAAGGTCGCGGCTCCTGCGCCCCCCGGCAGCGTGTTGACGGGCAGCACGTTGACCGTGGTGTTGTCCGCGGTGCCCACGATCATCGACCACATCGCGCCACCGCCATCCGGGTGGGGTGACAGCGCGTAGTAGTTGGTGCCCCACGCCGTGCGCGGGAACACCAGCGAAGCGCTGGGCAGGAAGCTGGTCGCGCCGCCGTAAGGCAGGATGTCGTAGGCCGTGATCGGCGTGTCGCTCACCACGTCGAACGCGACGCCCACGCCCGAGCCCTGGACTGCGGTGTCGAGCAGCACCGCCGGGGCCCTCGGGCACTCGAGCGTGAAGCCCAACCCGTGCATCACCCCGGGCCGGTGCGCCAAGAACACCACGGCCACCTCTCCCGGCGGGATGCCGTCTGCCGTGACCGGGGTGTACACGGTGGAGGGCCCGACCCCCGTGGGGATGTAGGTGAACGCGGTCGCGTCGAGCGGCGTGCCGCCGTGGCTCACCGTGAGCTTGGCGCTGCGACCCCAGGTGTTGGCCACGAACAGCGCGTGGCACGGCCCATCGTAGGTTTGCGCCCCGCCGCTCTCGTTCACGTAGAACGGCGGCGTGGGCGCGAAGTATTCGCAGCCGATCGAGCCCTTCGCCGCCGAGGCGGCCTGGCATGCGGGCACACATTGCCCCGCTTCGCAGCCCTGATCCGGCGGGCACACTTGGACGGTGTTGCCATTGTCGTCGACGGTGCTCTGCAGATCCGCGGAGCAGCCCGAGGCGCCCGGCCCCCCTCCGCCGTTGCCGAAGCCGCCGCCCATGCCATTGGCGCCTTGGTTCTCACCGCCGGGATTGTCTCCGCCGCTCGAGCCCGCGCCTTCTCCCCCGGCGCCCTGGTTGCCAGCCTCACACGAGCAGCCCGTCAACGCGAGCGCGACACACAGACACGACAAGAGCAACCCAAGCGACAAGCGAGGCGACATGTGCTCGATCGCACAAGGTTTCGGCGCCGCGGTCAACCCGCGCATTTCAACTGGCTTGCCAGTTGAATCAGAAAGCAAATTCTCCCGTGCCCTCTGAACAAACAGCACCGCAGGTTCCTTCACCGTGCCGACTGGCACGGGAGAATTCTACGCGACGAGGCCACGCACGAAGAACGTCGTCATCTCGCCCTTGCCCTTGACCTGGATCGCGCCGCGCGCCTCGAGCTCGAAGCCCGCGCCGAGCAAGCCGGCCGTGGCGTCGCTGACGTGCACCGAGCCCTTCACCCCGTGCGACTCCATGCGGCTCGCCGTGTTCACCGTGTCTCCCCAAAGGTCGTAGATGAACTTCTTTTTGCCGATCACGCCCGCGACCACGGGGCCAGAGTGCACGCCGATGCGGATCGAGAGCCCCAGATGGTCCTTTTGGTTCAAGTCCTCGAGCGCGTCCCGCATGCGCAACGCCATGCGCACGGCACGCGCTGCGTGGTCGTCGCACGGCTCGGGCAGGCCGGCGGCCACCATGTACGCGTCGCCGATCGTCTTGATCTTCTCGAGCCCCAGCTCGTCAGCCAGGTCATCGAAGCGCGAGAACACCTTGTTCAGCACCTCGACCAGCCGATCCGGGGGCAGCCGCGCGGACAGCTCGGTGAAGCCCACGATGTCGGCGAACACCACGCTCACCTCACCAAAGCCATCGGCGATCGACTTGTCTCCCGACTTGAGCCGCGACGAAATGGACGGTGGCAGGATGTTGAGCAGGAGGGACTCGCTGCGCTCGTGCTCGCGCGCCATGCCCTCCTCGGCCTCGCGCGTATCGCTGTCCGCCAGCACGCCGATCAGCACCAGCGTGCCGAACGTGGTGATCACGCACACCACCCGCACCAGCATCGCGAACATCGAGTCCACGTGGATGAGCGCGTCGTCGTGCGACATCCCCAGGATCGCGTACAGGTAGAGCACCAAGCTCACCAACGCGAACGGCCAGAAGAAGCGATCCCTTTTGGGCGTGACCAGGAACACCACCGCCGCGAACGCAAAGTAGTAATGGTGAAAGCCCACCTGTGGGCCAAAGTACTGCACCGCAATCGCCATCTGACCATTGTTCGCGAGCAGGAACAGGCCCAGCGCTGCGCGCCGGTGCCCGCGCGCCACCAGCCACAACACCGCTCCCTGCAGCGCCATGGCGACCACGTTCACCAGCAGGATCCCACCGAAGCGCGGGATGTCGCTCAGATAGCCCAGCGTGAACATGCCCACCGAAGCGATGGCGATCACGGCGCATTGATTGAGCAGACGCGCCTTGCGCCCCTCCTCCGCGCCGAGGCCCTCGGTGCCGCGGCGGCTGAGCCGAGCCCACCAAGATTTCAAGGATCCGCCTCGGCGTGGGTCATGGCATCTCGCAATTCGCTGTGTCGAAGTCGAGCACGCGGCAGCGCTCGCCGACATCTCCTGGACCGCCCTGGTTTCCAGCGCCGCCATCGCCGCCACTGCCCGCTCCACCACACGTCGCCGGTACCGACTCGCCCGCCGCAAGCTGGCTCGGGATGCAGCCAGGATCGATCGAGCCTCCCGCGCCCGTACCCCCGC
>CAZXMG010000164.1:0-8938 GCA_964641275.1 uncultured Polyangiaceae bacterium | reverse complement strand
GTGTAGAGGAAGTTCTCCTTGTGGTGGTGCAGGCACCATTTGGCCATGATGGACCCGCCGCGCGAGACGATGCCGGTCGTGCGGCCGCGCGTGAGCGGGATGTGTCGGAGCAACACGCCCGCGTGGATCGTGAAGTAGTCCACGCCCTGCTCGGCTTGCTCGACCAAGGTCTCGATGAAGACGTCGATGTTCAGATCCTCGGGCTTGCCCTTCACCTTCTCGAGCGCCTGGTAGATCGGCACGGTGCCGATCGGCACGGGCGAGTTGCGGATGATCCACTCGCGTGTCTCGTGGATGTTCTTGCCGGTGGAGAGATCCATCACCGTGTCCGCGCCCCACTTGGTGGCCCACAACAGCTTGCCCACTTCGTCGGCGATCGAGGAGCTCACGGCGCTGTTGCCGATGTTGGCGTTGACCTTCACCAGGAACTTGCGCCCGATGATCATCGGCTCGCTCTCCGGGTGGAACATGTTCACCGGGATGATCGCGGTGCCCTTCGCAACCTCGGCTCGCACCAGCTCCACCGGTACGTTCTCGCGCAGCGCGCAGAAGCGCATCTCCTCGGTGATGAGGTTGCGCCGCGCGCACTCCATCTGCGTGAGGTTCCGCCCGTGCTCCTTCACGCGCGCGTCGATCCAAGCCTTTCTCAGCTTGGGCAGGCCCTTGTGCAGATCCGGTACCGGGCCGCTGGTGTCGTACACGCGGAAGCTGGGCTGCCCGCCGGAGAGCTCGATCTCGCGGAAGGGCACCCGCACCTCGCCCTCTTCTACGAACACGCGCCGCGATTTGGCGAAAGGCGTCGCCGGCGAGAGCCCCTCGACCGGATCCTCGATCACACCCAGGTTCTTGCTGGCCATCGCGCTGGACCCTAGCACAGCTGCCGTTACGTCCGCCCCGGAACGATCAGCCGCAGCGCGCGCGCGATCACGTCGATACGTGCGCGATTGCTCGGCTTGCGCTCCTCGCCGTCGATCTGCACCGGCACCGGCTCCTCGCCGTGGGGCTCGAGCTCGAGGCTCAGGCTCCTCGCTCGGAACTGCGGCGAGTGACTCACGCCCAGGTTCGAGAGCAGCTCCTCGGTGAGCGGGTTGCCGTCCAAGTGCAAGATCGCCTTGCTGGCCCAGTCGGCCTTGCCCACGAACGGCACCACCTCGAACCAGCCATCGTCGTGCTTGCTGTCGGGGTCGAACACCCATGAGCCGGCGAACACGCGCGTGGCCTTCACCACCAGATCGGTGAGCCCGAAGTAGGCGATCTCCTTGCCGTCGGCGCTGATGCGCGCGTTGAACTTGGTCTCCTCGACGTACGAGGCCAAAAACGTGCGCACGAACGCGCCCGCGTACACCAACTGGTCGCGGTAGAGCTGCCGTAGCGGGCCCAACCCGTCCACCACGCTTCGGTCCTGGTTCCTGGCGGAGAGCACGCGCGCGGTGAAGCCAAAGCCCGCCGAGTCGAAGAACAGCTCGGCGCTGCCGTCGGGCCACACTACGCGGCCCGCGTCCAGCCGCGTCTCGACGCCGCCCAGCAGCACGTCCACGTTCTTGCGCAACGCGCGCGGCGTCGCCGAGAGCCCGAAGCTCTTGCCCTGATCGTTGGCGGTGCCGGTGGGCAACATGCCCATGGCGATCTCTTCCTTGCGGGCGCTGGCGATCAGCGCTGCGCCTACCTCACGGAAGGTGCCGTCGCCGCCCATCGCCGCGACCACGTCGACCGCGCCGCGGTCCAGCCGCGCGGTCAAGGCGTCGACGGTGGCTCCGGCGGGCAACGTGGCGAAGGTCTCGCACGCCACTCCGGCCTGCGTTATCAACTGGGTCGCACGCTCGATCCGCTCGCGGTTCTTGCCGCTCTGCGCGGTGGGGTTCGCGACGAGAAGTACGCGTTTCACGACTCGCCAGGTTAGCAGCCAACGTGCCCCGCCCGCCCCTCTTCTGCTTGCTCGTCGCGTGGGTCGCGGGCTGCGCCGGAGCCGAGCCTGGCCCCGCACAGCCGAGCCTCAGCGCGACCGCGAGCGAGCCCTCGGCCTCGGCCCCTGCCCCGCCGACGAGCGAGGCCGAGCCACCCTTCCTGCGTGCTGCGCCGGTGTCGATCTGGGTCCGCGGGGGCTCCGTGTTGCGCGGCGACGGTAGCCCTCCACGCCGAGCAGACGTGCTCGTGGACGAGGAGCGCGTCGTGCACGTGGGCCGGGTGGACCCGAAGCAGCGGGCGCGCGAGGTGCTGGACGCGACCGGCGCGACGGTGGCGCCGGGCTTCGTCGACGCGCACGCCCACAGCGATCCGCTCGGCAGCGTGGAGCACCTGTTGGCGATGGGCGTCACCACCATCGTCGTCGGCCAGGACGGCAACAGTCCGGACGAGCGCATCGCGAGCTACCTGCGCCGCGTTGAGACCGCGCGCCCGCGCATCAACGTCGCCACGCTGGTGGGCCACGCCACCGTGCGTTCGCAGGAGGGCCTGGGCATGAAGGCCGAGCTCGACGCGGCCGAGCTCGCCCGGCTGAGCGAGCGCGTCGAGCAAGCGATGGACGAGGGCGCGCTCGGCCTGAGCACGGGCCTCGAGTACGACCCCGGCTCGGCCGCACGCCCAGCGGAGCTGCGCGCGTTGGCCCAGGCGGTCGGCAAACACTCCGGCGTGGTGATGAGCCACCTGCGCAGCGAGGACGACGACAAGATCGAGGCCGCCATCGACGAGCTGCTCACGCAGTGCGAAGGCACGGGCGCCAAGGCGCACGTGGCGCACATCAAGGTGGTGCTCGGCAAAGGCGCTGGGCGAGCGAAGGCAGTGCTCGACCAGCTGGCCGCGGCCCGCGCCCGGGGCCTGTCGGTGACCGCCGACGTGTACCCCTACGACGCCAGCTACACGACCGTCGCCATCTTATTTCCCCCCTATGCGCGACCACCGAACCCGTATCGCGCGAGCGTGACCAGGAACAAGAAGCGCTTGCTGGAGGACCTGAAGCAGCGCGTCGAGCAACGCAACGGCCCCGAAGCGATGTTGTTCGGCACGGGGGACTTCGCGGGGTCGACGCTCAAGCAGGTGGCCGACGCGCAGAAGCGGCCGTTCGAGCAGATCTTGATCGACCTCGGTCCGCAGGGGGGCAGCGCCGCCTACTTCGTGATGGACAAGCAGACCGTGAGCGCGTTCGTGTTCGATCCGTTCGTGATGTTCGGCACCGATGGCAGCGCCGACAGCTCGCACCCCCGCGGCGCGGGGACGTTCGCGAAGGTGATCGCCGAGCACGTGGGGCCCGAGCGGCCGCTGACGCTCCAGGCGTTCGCTCGCAAGGCCAGCCTGCTGCCGGTGGAGACGCTGGGGTTGGGGGCGCGAGGCTTGCTCTCGCCGAGCCGGGTGGCCGATGTGATCGTGTTCGCCCCGGAAGAGGTCCGAGATCGAAACAGCTTCGAGCGCCCCAAAACGCCCGCGAGCGGCATGAGGCATGTGATCGTGGCTGGGCAGATCGCGTGGCGCGACGGCAAGCTGGCGCCCGGCCGCGGCGGCAAAGCCCTCCGTAAAGCGCCGGCCGTGCCGGCCCAGACCGCTGGAGATTAGACGCCCGGCGTCATCATCGCCTATCTTGCCGAGCGTGGTTGGCTTCGACGCTCGACGCACCCAGGTCGCGCAAAGCGCCCACGACTTCAGTCGCTACTTCGCGGAGAGCTTCGGAGCCGTGCGGGTGCTCGGCGCGGTGCCCCGTCGCCCGGAGCTGGTCGCCCCAGAGGGCATGAGCACCGGCGGTGGCAAGCAGGCCCGCCAGCCGATCCGACTCACCCCCGAGGGCGGCAGCGCACCGGTGATCGCCGTCGGTTGGGTGGACTTGCCCCTGCGCAGGGCCACGCTGCGCACACACCGCTGCGTGGCGCACGTGTTCGCGTCGCGCTTTGGGCGCAACGTGGACGTGGATCAGGGCTCGTACAACGCGTTCCTGGACCAGGCCAAGGCGCACCTCAGCGCCTGCGGCTTGGTGGTGCAAGAGGAGGACGACGCCCCCGCGTCGCTGACCCCGCCCCCCGGCCGGGTGGTGAACGCTGCCTCGACGAGCGGCTTCTTCACCATCGCCGCCACGGCGTTCGTCGCCTTCGTCGTGGGCGCGTTCGCCGGCGGCGTCGCGGTGTACGCGCGTTTCGTCGGCTTCTGACGGCTCTTGCGCGGCGCCGGGGACGCGGGCCATCATCCGCCCCCGCATGAGGTCCTTCGCCGCCTGGCTGTTCGCTGCCCTGCTGCCCAGCGCAGCGTGTGGCGCTCCACCACCAGCAGCGCCCGTGGTGTGGGTCGACGAGACCACGTTCGTCGCGCCGAAGTCGGGCCTGTTCGCGGCGGTCGAGCGCAGCTTGGGCGGCGACCTTTTCGAGCCGCTGCGCCTCGCGGCCGCGCTCGATCACAACTGCCCGCTCGAGGGGGTCGCCGTCGTGGCGACCTCGGAGAGCGCTGGCACTCATGCCCGCTTTCGCGTCGAGGTGTGCGGCGAAGCGCGCGACTACCTGCGCTACCCCGGCTCCGGCTTCATCGACGTCACGCGCACCGCGACGCCCGAGCCCGCCAAAGCCCCCCCTTCCGACGACCAACCTGCTGACGAGAAGGCCACGGACACCCGCAAGGAGACCAAGTGAGAACATCAACGTTGGCTGCGCTCAGCGGCGCCGCCTTGCTGCTCGGAGCCGCTGGCTGCGGCGCCCCCACGCTGACCCGCGGCGCGCGCGCCATCTTGCCACAGCAAGCCACCGACACCGCCAACGTCTGGGTCTACCTCGACGTCGACGACCAAGAGAAGACCGGCGTGTACCGCTGCCGCGACGTGGGGGAGCAGGTCGTGTGCGTGAAGGCGAAGCTGGTCACGAAATGAAGCGGCTGCTCGCAGGCCTGCTCGTCGCGAGCTCGCTCGTCGCGTGCGGCGGACCCAACCTGGAGCAGCTCAAGTGGCGCGCCGCGCACGATCTCAACTGCGCCGAGGACAAGCTCGTGCTCACACCGCTCGACGAGGACGGCGAGGCATGGGGCCTGCGCGGTTGCGACCAAGACGCGGCTTACAGCTGGTCCACCGAGTCGGGCAAAGAGGAGTGGGTGATGACCAAGAAGCCCACCCCGCCCGCAGCCAAGGAGTGATCATGCACTGGGCTTTGTTGTTGTTGGTCGCGGCGACCGCAGGTTGCGGCGGCAAGGTCGTCTTCGTCGAAGATGGTGACGGTGACGGCACCGGTGGCTCGGGAGCCAGCAGCGGCAGCGGCACCAACCCCGCCGATGCGTGCGCGGGCTTCTGCGCCAAGCTCGAGTCTTGCGGGTTGGGCAGCCCGAGCTGCGCCAGCGATTGCTTGCTCTTGTCCGTGCCTGGCTGCGAGTCGCAAGCCGCAGACATGGTGCAGTGTTTCGCCGATTCGCTCGACCCGGTCACGTGCCTGCCCGATGAGTGCATCTCCGAGTCGATCAAGTACGCCACCTGCGCCGGCGTCACGCCCGAGCCTCCGGATCCTGGCGAGTGCTCCGAGTCCTGCGAGATCGGCGACACGCTGTGCAGCTGCACGCGCTCCTGTGAGTTTTCGATCCAAGAGGCATCGTGCAAAGCTGGCTCGCCCAGCGAGTACGAGTGCGAGTGCTTCGAGAACGGCAGCGTCGTCGGCACGTGCATCGAGCCCGTCGCTAGCGCATGCGATCTCGACGTGGGTTGCTGCGCAGAGTTCTTCTCGGGCTAACTTCCGAGCCGGTAGCCAAAGCCAGCCACGGTCTCGATCGCGCCTTCGTACGCGCCGAGCCGGCTGCGAAGGCGCCGCACGTGGACGTCCACCGTGCGCGTGCTCAAGTTGCGAGGCATCCCCCACACCTCCTCCAGCAAGTCGGCGCGCGAGAACACGCGCCCTGGGTGCTCCATCAAGAGCGAGAGCAGCTTGAACTCGAGCGGCCGGAGCGAGACCTCCTGGCGATCGATCAGCACGCGGTGCCGCACCGGATCGATCTCGATGCCGAGAAAGCGCAGCGAGCTCCCGCTCTCCACCGCGCTCATCGCGGCGCGCCGCTCGAACACCCGGCGGGCGAGGGCCTTCACGCGCAGCACCAGCTCGCGCACGCTGAACGGCTTGACCACGTAGTCGTCGGCGCCCACCTCGAAGCCCACGATGCGATCGTGCTCGTCTCCGCGAGCCGTCAGCATCAGCACCCCCACGTCCGCCGTACGTGGGTCTCCGCGCAGCCGTCGGCACACCTCGGTGCCCGAGAGGTCCGGCAGCATCAGGTCGAGCACGAGCACCGAAGGTCTGAGCTCCAGCACCTTGCGAAGCGCGTCCGTCCCCGTCGCCGCCACTTCTGTCTTCAGCCCGGCTTCACTCAGGTTGAAGCTCAACAGGTCCAGGAAGGCCTGCTCGTCGTCGCAGATGAGAACGGTCTCGGGCGCCACGCGGCCTCCAGTCTTAACCCAATTGCGCTTCGACGCGTGGATCCTGCGTGTAACAACGTTGCGCCGCGAGGCTGCGTCAGGCGACTGCCCGCGCGATGGCCTCGCCCAGCCGCAGCATCGGCTCGGTGGCTTCGAGCGCGCCGAGGTCCGCGGGCTCGAGCCCGCGCTGCACGACCTCGCGCCACGCGCCGGCGCGCGCTGCGCTTTCGCGCGCCTCTTGGACACGCCCTAGCGCGAGCAGCGCGTCGATCTCCACCTGATGGAGCCAGGCGCTGTCGAGCACCAGGCCCTGGAGCTGGCCACGCTCCTGGGCCGCGCGTCGCACGCTCTCGAGCGCCCGCTCGTGCTCACCGGCTTCGAACGCTCCGCGCGCCTCGATGGCCGAGGCGATCAGCCGGACCATGACGAGTGGCGCGATCTCCCGGGTCTGCGCGAGCTCCGCCGCGACCGCGCTGCGGTCTCCCTTGAGCACGGCCTCGGCCGCGACATTCAGGTGGCCGAACGCGCGGATGAGCGGGCTGTCGGACGCAGCCAGCCGCTCGAGGTCCTGAGCAGCGCACGGCTCCCCCGTACGCACGTGCAGGCCGTGGCGAACGATGGTGGCGAAGTCTCGCAGGTAGGGTGTGCCGGAGCGTGCCCCGACCTCCTCGGCCTCGATCGCCAGCGCGCGCGCCTCGTCGTATTGGCCACAGTCGGTGAGCATGCGCGCCCCCGAGGCGCGCGGCATCACCGCGGCCATCGGGTCCAGGAGGCCCACGCAGGCTCTGCAGGACGCGCGCGCGAAGCGGAGCGCCAACGCGAGGTCTCCCTTGAAGTACGCCGCGACCAGTCCCTCGGCGGCGCCATGAAACACGGTGAACAACCGCTCCTCGCCGGGCCGAGAGGCACGCCGCAGGCCCTCCACCAAGCGGTCGGCGAGCTCGAGCTGCCCCGCGAAGAAGAGCGCGCTCGCCAGCGTCGCGACCGCGCGGGCGTAGTGCGCGGTCGGCTCGAGCGGCTGCTCGAGCGCGAGCAGCGCGCCGATCACCGGCAAGCTGCCCTCCAGGCGACCGCGGTTCGCGTCGGCGAAGGCCAGCGTGGCAGCGACGCGAGTCCACACCTCGGAGCCGCGCGTGAGCAGCTCCCAGGCCTCGTTGCAGCAGCGCACGCTACGCTCGAACTCACCACGCAGCCCAGACGCGAACGCGTGCACGGCGAGCAGGAGCCCACGCTGCTCACCGCTCGGCGAGAGTGAGAGTCCCCGGTCCGCGAGCGCGCAGGCTTGATCCAGGCTGCCGGCGTCGAGCGCGGCGAACGCCGCGCGGCTCAGCCAAGAGAGCGCCCGCGGCCTGTCGTCCGACTCCAAGAAATGATGCGCCAACACCGCGGGGTCCTCGTCCCCGCAGCGGAGCAGGTGCTCGCCCGCCAAACGGTGGGCCTGTGCGCGCCCCTCCGGTGTGAGCATGGCGTACGCAGCCTGGCGCAGCAGCGCATGCCGAAAGGACCAATGGTCACGCCGCTCCTCGAGCAGCACCTCTTCGGCGGCCAGCCGAGGCAACAGCCGCTCCACGCTGAGCTCCTGGTCCTCGCCCAAGAGCGCGCGCACTCCGGCGGGCGTGAACGACTCGCCGAACACGCTGGCCGCGCGCAACACGTGGCGCGCATCCGCATCGAGGCGCATCAGGCGCACCTGGGCCATGGCCACCACGGACTCGGGCAGGTCCAGCGTGCGCTGGGCGACCGCGTTGCGCAGGAGCTCCTCGAGATAGAACGCGTTGCCGTCGCACAGCTCGACCGTGCGTTGCACCAGCCCCTCCTCGGCATCTTCGCCGAGCACGAGGCGGGCGATCTTGGTGGCCGCGCGTTTCGACAGGCCCGAGAGGCGCAGCTCCTCTGCGGCGAGATCCGTCGCGAGATCCGGAAAGACACCTGTGACCTCCGGCCGCGCCGTCATCACCAGGCTCACCGGCAGCTCCTGGGCGCGCTTGAACGCCGAGACCAAAAGCGCCACCGACGCGGGGTCGGCCCAGTGCACGTCCTCGATCGTGAACAAGATGGGGCGCTTGCGCGCGCGCTGGCAGATCCAGCGCTCGAAGGCCCGCCGCTTGGCGTCGCGCAGCGCCAGCGGGTCGCTGCGAATGGCGTCGAGGGCGCTAGGGTTGGGCAGCTTGAGGCCAGCCAGATCCGCCGCCACGTCGGTCTCGGTGTGGCCGTCGATGCCGAGCTCGGCCAAGTGCTCGAGGAAGGTCTCCACGTCGAGCGACTCGCCGCCGCCGCGCACGGACGCGCGCAAGAGCTCGCGGGCCAATGAGAACGGTGAGCCACGGCGCGCAGCCTCGGCCCGAATGGACAGGATGGTCAGCTCGGGCTGCGCGCGCTCGAGCCGCTGCACCAGCTCGGCCAGGAGGCGCGACTTGCCCGTGCCCGGCGCCGCCGAGATCAGCGCCACCCGCGCCAGCGACTCTTCTGCGCTCTCGCGGATCAGTCCCTCGAGCTGGGCGAGCTCACGCTCGCGCCCGATGCAAGGGACGGCACGCCCCAACACCGCCGGCACGCCTGCGAGCGCCTGTTGCCGTCCGA
>CAZXMG010000163.1:0-9036 GCA_964641275.1 uncultured Polyangiaceae bacterium | reverse complement strand
TGCGCAGGTCGTACAGCGAGGGGCAGGTCAAGCCCAGATGCCGCTGCTGTTCCACGCTCGCGGGCTCGGTGTCGCCCTGGGTCACGATCACGCGGCGAAGCGTGCTGCGGTACTCGCCGGGCACCTCGTTCCACACCGGTTGACCGATGTGGCTCCCGAAGCCAATCCTGCGCTCGGGCTCGGGCGTCGCCAGGAAGATACCCCAGCGGTAGTCCGGCATCTTGACGTAGCCGAACTGCGCCCACCCTTTGCTGTCGACGCTCACCGCGGTGCGCAAGTAGACGTCGAGGTGGTTCGACTCGATCGGCCCGACGTCGCGCCACCAGTCGAGGTACCTGGGTTGCCAGTGCTCGAGCGCCCGCATGAGTTGGCGGTGATTGTCGAGGTCTACGTTGTTCGGGATCTTGGACGAGTAGTCGATCGACATGGAGGGCTCCGCTCGCGCGTCGCTAGCAATTGGCGTGCTTGCGCGCTCGCTGCAGTTTTCGCAGGACCGAGGCCGCGTCCCTCCGCACGCCATGCGCCGGGCCGCAGTTCGTGCGCTCGCCCTGCGCAGGAACGTTGGCCTCGCCGTCGTGTGCGCGCATCATCAGGCCTGCATGTCCGCGCTCGCCGATGTCTTCGTGCCTCCCGTGCCTGGTCTGGACTTCTTCCACCTGGGGGGAGTGCAGGGCTTCGTCGCGGTGGCGGCGGCGCTGATCGGAGCGGCGCTCGTCTATCGATGGCTGAGCAAGAAGGTCAAAAAGGGATTGGCGCTGGCGATCGCGGTGGGCCTGTTCCTCGCCGCGGACTGCACTGCGTACACGATCGGGCGGGCGTCTCAGCGCGCGGATCGCGAGCGCGAGCGCTTGGAGTCGGAGCTGCGGCACCTCGCAGCGGGGACGTCAGCGCGGCCCTCCGCCTCACCCGCGCGCTCGGCCGTGCCCTCGGCGACCGCCACCGCCAGCCACCACGCCCGCTGAGCCGGGCGACGAGTCAGGGCGTCCTGCACGCCGGCGTTTTGGCGTTCATGTCGCAGAACGCCTGGCGCAGCGGATCGAGTCGGGTGGCGCTCAGGCGCTTCTTGCCATTGAGGATGAACAGCGGCGCCTCCACCACGCCGAGCTCGCGCGTCCTCGCCATCGAGCGCGCGTGGAGCCTGGCTCCCTCCTCGCCCGCAGCGCATGTTCGGATCTTGTCTGCGTCGAATCCCTGTGCCTTGTCCAAACATTGGGCGAAGTCGCCTTCTGGGCTCTTGGCTCGGCACGCGGCATAGTCCAAGTCCTTGTGCTTGGTGCCATAGTGCTTGCTGACGCACAGCTGCCGCCTCGCGTCGATGGTGCGGGCATCGCCACCCGGGAACGTGAGCGCGACGTCGACTCGTGACGCTTTGACCTGGAAGGTTTGCACGAGCTCGCGCAGCGCGAGCACCGCGTGCGAGGAGAACGCGTCGCCCGGGCGCATCACCAGCTCGACGCGGTTCGGTAGCTCGCGGGCGCAGAACAAGTCGGCCTTGCACTCCGCCAGCTGGCAGCCGCCCGCGTCCGCGCACGCCGGGTTCCAATGGCCGAGCGTGAGCGCCTTGAAGGACCCCTTGTCGCGCAGCTTCGGCAGGAAGAAGGATTGCGCCGGTTCGTCGTTGGCCAGCGACCCGTCGAACAGCAGCACAGGCAAGCGCTCGGGCTTGATGGTCTCGTACAACCCGCGCCCCTCCGCGGTGCCGTAGGCGAGCTGCTGCAGCTTCGGTTTGGTG
This sequence comes from uncultured Polyangiaceae bacterium, assembly GCA_964641275.1. GTDB lineage: Bacteria > Myxococcota_A > Polyangia > Polyangiales > Polyangiaceae > Xiheicaenibacterium. The sequence goes on along the minus strand of CAZXMG010000163.1, from coordinate 7,304 downwards.
AGCTGGTCGAGCAAACGTTGCGAGTCGCGCATCGAGGGGCAATCGGTGCAGCGTGTGTCGGTGAGCCAGGTGACCGCCACCTCGGGAGCGCTCGCGAGGGCCACGCAGAAGGGCGGCTTGGGCTCGCCGCTGGCGTCGCACACGGCCTTGCCGAGCGCGAAAATGGTGCGCTCGCCGCGCGCCGTCTGACCGGCGATCACGATGGTGGGGCTGCCGCGAGCTCCTGCCGCCGTGGACCGCGCGAACGACGCCGCGAGCAGCTCTCTGCCCTCGCTGCCTTGGGCGCAGGCTTCGATCGGCGCCGTGGCGATGCCGAGCGCTTCGCCACAGACACGCCAGTTCTCGTGCACCTCCTTGATGTTGCGGTTCTGGCAGGCGATCAGCTCCAGCCAGTTGGGCGTGTGCTTCATCGCGCAGATCTGGATCAAGTCGCCCGCCAGCTCGTTCGGACCGTGCATGCTGCCGAGCGTGCCGTCGGGCGCGGCGGTGCCGATGAAGTCCACGCGCAGATCGATGTTGGGCAGCCTGTCGCGCAGCGTCTTCAGCGTGGTCTCGACCGGCGTGCCATACGGGCACTGCGACATCACGTAGAGCTCGACGGGCACCGCCTTGGGCGCCGGCGGCGGGCCCGGAGGGGGAGCGGAGGGCGCCGGGGCGGCGCTCGCGGCGGGCAGGATCGCCACCTCGCGCACCGGTGGCGGCGAGGGCAGCGGATCGGCCCCGCCACACGACAGCACCCCAAGCGAGAGCCCCAACATCGGCGCGCGAGCCATGCCGCACTCGACCACCCGACCGCCCCTTGGTCAAGCCGGACTGCGACATGCAGGGGGCAGCTGCGCGCCCAGCTGCGTCGCGCTCGTCGCAAGATGAACCGTGAGATTCGTGCGATTCCCAGCCGTCGAGGCGCTCTTGTGTGGCTCGCGCTTTGCTACCGTTGCGGTATGTCGATCCCTCGCTTGCGGACGTCACGCCATGTGTGGTGGCTCGCCGCTTTGCTCGGGTGCACGGGCGAGATCGGTGACACCGGCAGCGATCCTGACGGCCCTGGTCCCAACCCCACCTGTTCGGACGAGGCAGCGTACCTCGTGCCGCTCCACCGCTTGAACGTCACCCAGTTCCACCAAGTGGTCGGCGAGCTGTTCGGCGACGATCTGGTGTACGAGAGCGCGTTCCCCGCGCCGCTCTCCGGCTACCTGTACTCCACGTACGCCGCCGCCAACCCCGTCGCCGGCGCGCAGGTATCTCCGATCATGACCACCGCCGAGTCGATCGGCATGGCCGTCGCGGATCGCGTGCCCGCGTGCAGCGGCGACGAGACGGCCTGCGCCAGCGAGTACCTCACCGCGCTCTCCGAGCGCGCGCTGCGCCGCCCTGCCGCGGACGACGAGCTCGCCATCTTGCTCGCCGTGTACTCGGACGCTCGCGTAGACATGGACCACGCCGAGGCGCTCGGGCTCGCAGTCTCGGCGCTCTTGCAGCTTCCGCAGTTCTTGTACCTGTTCGAGGAGCAGCCCGAGCCGGGCGCGAACAACCGCGCGCTCGACGCGCAGGAGCTGGGCCAGCGGCTGGCGCTGACGTTCGGTGGTGGCCTGCCGGACGACGAGCTCTACGCGACCATGTTGGACGAGTCGCTGCTCGCTCCCGAGGTGCGTGTGGCGCAAGCGCGTCGCCTGCTCGCCACACCCGCAGGCCAGCTGGCGCTGAAGGGCTTCTTGCTCGAGTGGCTCATGGTCAAGGGCTTCACCGCTCCTGAGACCATTCACTCGGCGGAGCTCTCCGCTGCTCTCCAAGAGCAGCTGGATCGGGATCTCGATGGCGCCCTCGCCTCGGCCGACGGCCTGCGCGAGCTGCTCACGGGCACGCGCACCCACGTGAACAGCGAGCTCGAGGACTTCTATGGGTTGTCGCCTCAGAGCTCCGGCCCCGATGACTGGCGCGAGGTGGAGCTCGACGCCGAGCAGCGCGTCGGCGTCCTGACCCACCCGGTGCTGATGTCGCGTTTCGCCCACGGCGAGTCGGCGTCGGACATCCTGCGCGGCAAGTTCGTGCGCGTGAGCCTCTTGTGCGGCAACATCGCGCCCCCGCCGCAGGGGGCTCAGCAGGCGCAGCTCGAGATCGCGCCCGCCGACGCGACGCCACGCGAGCAGGCCCAGGCCCGGCTCGACCACCCCACGTGCGGCGGCTGCCATACGCTGATGGATCCCATCGGCTTCGGCTTCTCGGCGTTCGACGGCGCCGGCCGCTACGACGGCAGCGGATCGGTGGACGTGAGCGGAATGATTCACCCTCCATCGGGCTTGGTGGGCGAGTTTCAGGGGGTGCGCGAGCTGGGCCAGCGCCTGGCCGACTCGCCCGAGGTGCGCGCGTGCATGGCGACGCAGTTCGTCCGCTTCAGCCTGGGCAAGACCGAGACGGCCCGGGAGACCTGCTCGATGGACGCGCTCAGCCTGTCGCTCGCCGAGGAGAGCAGCGCGCTCGTGGACATGTTCGCCGCCTTGGCCGGCACCCCAGCGTTCGCCGAACGCGCATCCGAGGAGGTGGAGTGATGTCGCGCAGGAGCTTGGCTCGACGGTCCTTCCTGCGTTCGGCCACGGGCGCTCTGCTCGGCTTGCCGTTCCTGGAGTCTGTGGCGCGAGGTGGCAACGGCGCCATGCCCAAGCGCTTCGTGATCTACCAAACCGGGGAGGGCAACCTGCCCGCGCGCTGGACGCCGCCCACCCAAGGCAACGACGCGCTGACGTTGAGTGAGATGTTGCAGCCGCTCGCTGCGTTCAAGGACCAGCTCGTCGTGCTCTCGGGCGTCAGCAACATGTTGCCGAGCCTGCACACCTCCAATGGTCACAACGCGCCGGGGCACACCCTGCTCTCTGCCCAGCTCGTGGACACGCTCGGCACCGGTGCGTTCGATCCCAATGTCGAGGTCTCGGCCGGCATGCGCTGTCTCGGCCCGTCGATCGACCACTATCTGGCCGATCGCTTGGGCATCATGCAGCCGTTGAACCTGGCTGTCGGCGCCGCCGATCCCGGGGAAAACCGCATGTTCTACCAGGTGAAGGATCCTGGCCAGTCCGGCGCCAACCCCGAGGCGCCGCTCAACGCCGATCCGATCGACGCCTTTCAGGTCAACCTGGGCGGCCTGCCCACCGGGCCCACCAGCACGCGCGCGGACCGCTTCCGTGCCAAGCGCCCCAGCGTGCTCAATGGAGTGATCGACTCGTTCGATTCGCTGCGCAAGAACGTCTCGGCCGTCGACAGGCAGCGCATCGAGGATCACGTGGACGCGCTGCGCGACCTCGAGGCTTCGCTCAACTACGTGCCGCCGGTCGAGTGTGGCGGCATCACGCAAGACGTTCCGCCTGGCTTCAGCGTGCCGGGCTGGCCCGACTACCTGCTCATGGATCAGCAGGCCGAGATGATGCTCGACATCATGGTCAACTGCCTCAAGTGTGGCGCGCGCCAGATCGTCACGCTGCAAGACACTGGCTACGATGGCCCGCCGTTCGAGTGGCTGCCCCAGGGGCCGATCGAGGGCTGGCACGCGCAGATCCACAACGATCCCGCGCTGAACCTCGGCCACGCCAGCAACGAGGACAACCCCGTCGTGCGCGCCGGCCTGCTGCACTACGCGAACGTATTCCGCTCGCTGCTCGAGAAGATGAGCCTCGTGGTCGAGCCCGACGGACGCACCTTGCTCGAGAACAGCGTCGTGCTGTGGATCAGCGAGTTCGGCTGGGGCCAGACGCACGATCCATCCAACCTGCCGATCGTGATCGCTGGCAGCGGCCAAGGCCGCATCGTCACCGATCGCCACCTCGCGAGGCCGAGCGCCACGACCAACGATCTCTTCAGCTCGATTCTGCAAGCTTTCGACGTGAACGAGAGCTCGTTCGGCCATGACGGACCAGGCTTCAACAACGGGCCCATCCCGGGCTTGGTCACGCCCGTCTGAGGGACCGTGCTAAGCAATTGACCCCCGACATCGGACCCGCCACCTTCGGGCCCACATGTCGAAGGACCCCCCGAAAGACGGGCCAGCGAAGGAGTCCAGCGGGCTGATTCATCTATGGGCGCGCTTGCTCGGCGCGCTTGCCGAGGCCTCGGTCAAGCGACCGTGGTGGTTCTTGGCGGCGGCGTTGTTGTCGTTCGTGCCTGCCATCACCCTGGCCTCCAAGCTCTCGCTCAAGAGCTCCTTCATCGACCTCTTGTCCCAGGACGATCCCGAGGTGCAGGACCTCAACCTCGTGCTCGACAAGACCGGGGGTCTCGGCTTCTCCACCATCGCCGTCGAGGCGACCGATCGCAAGCGCGCAGAGAGCGTGGCCGTCCAGTTGGCTGAGCGGCTCGAGCGGGTCGAGGGCGTCAAGTTCGTGCAGGCGCGGCTCGAGGTCGAGTACCTCGAGGACCGCCAGCTCTACTACCTCTCGCAGAAAGAGATCGACGAGCTCACCGAGGCCGTCAAAGGCGCCGTCGACCAGCGGGTCGAGGCCGAGATGGGCCACCTGCTCGAGGATGACGAGCCCAAACCACCGGACCCGCTCGACAAGATCAAGAAAGAGTCGGAGAAGAAGGAGCTGGGTCTGTCGCCGTTCCTGGTCGGCAGTGACGGGCGCTACCTGTACGTGCTGCTCGGGCTGGGCGGATCGGTGGGCGACCTGGACGCCACCATGCGCGTTCAGGCGGAGGTCGAGCGCACCGCTCAGGAGACGGTGGCCGAGGTCGCGCCGGGTCTCGAGATCCTGTTCACCGGGCCGGTCGTGAACCGCCGCGACGACGCCAAGTACCTGGGCGAGGATCTCAGCCGCGCAGGCACCATCGGCTTCGTGGGCGTGATCGCGATCGTGGTGATCGCCACCCGCAAGCTGCGGCCGCTGCTCCTGCTCAGCTTGCCGCTCGCGCTGGGCCTGTCCTGGACGTTCGCCTTCGCCTTCCTCACGGTGCACCACCTCAACGCCGTCAGCGGCTTCCTGGTCAGCATCTTGAGCGGTCTAGGCATCGAGTACGGCATCCACCTGTACAAGCGCTACACCGAGGAACGCAGCCAGGGACGCGACCCACGCGAGGCCACGGTCGAGACGCTGCGCTCCACCGGCGGCGCGCTGTTCGCAGCGTGCATCGTCAACGCGGCGGTGTTCGCCGTGGTGGCCGTCGCGGGTTTCCGCGGGTTCATGGAGTTCGGGCTGATTGCCTCGTTCGGCATGCTGTTCACGATGGGCGCCACGCTGTTGCTCTTCCCTTCGCTCAACTATCTGCTGGATCGCAGGTGGCCGGTGCACGTGGGCGCACCCAAGCCCATCGCGCCGCTCGTCCTGCCGGGCGCCGTGCGCTACGCGGTGCTGGCGATCGTGCCGGTCCTGGCGGTGCTCTCGGCGGTGGGTCTCGCGCAGGGCAAAGTGCGCTTCCATACCGATTGGCGCGAGCTCGGATCCGACACGCCCACCTCTCGTCTCGACGCGTACGTGATCAAGACGCTCAGCGAGTCCGTCACCCAGGTGATGCTCTACCTCGAGGAGCCTGGTCAGGCCGGCGTCGTGCGCGAGGCCATCGACACCGTGCGTGCCCGGCGACAGGAGCAGGGCAAGCCCTTCAACGTCGTGCGCGTCGTTGGAGTGGACGATCTCGTCCCCGCCGGCCAAGCCGACAAGGTCGCGGCGCTCGAGAAGCTCCAGAAGCAGCTGGGGCGCGTCAAAGTGTCGAAGCTCAAGGAAGACGAGAAGCCGTTCTACGAGCGCGCCAAGCGCATGGCCGCCGCGAAGCCCTTCACGCTCGACGACATGCCGCGCACCATCAAGCAACGCTTCATCACCGTCGACGGCAAAGGGTCGATGGGGGTCATCACCACCGACGGCGTGTTCGAGGAGTCGGGCAAGCTCATCGACTGGTCCGACCAGGTCGCCGAGCTCCGCGCCGAGATCGCTTCCCGCAACGTGAAAGGTGCGCTCGCGTCCGAGAACGCCATCGCCGGTCGCATCTTCCGCATCATCACCGAGAGCGGCGCGCGGCTTCTCGGCGCCACGTTCCTGGTCGTGTTCTTCGTGCTCTTGATCGAGTTTCGCAGGCTGTCGCACGCGCTGATCGTGCTCTCGTCCGTCGCGCTCGGCATGTTGCTCGTCGCCGGTGGCATGGCCGCGTTCGACATCGAGCTCAACTTCATGAACGCCGCCGTCTTGCCCATCGTCGTCGGCGTCAGCCTCGACAACGCCATCCACATCTTCCACCGCTTCGTCGAGGAGGGGCCCCAGTCCATCCCCGACGTGATGCGCCGCACCGGCGCCGCCGCGCTGCTCTCCTCGTCCACCAACATGGCCGGCTTCGCCGCCCTGTTCGTCGCCCGCCACGGCGGCCTGCGCTCCGTCGCCGAGCTCAGCGTGCTCGGCATCGCCGCCACCGTGCTCACCACCACCCTGGTGCTGCCCATTGCACTGGACGTGGTGGCCAAGCGGGGCAGGCCAAGAAAAGCGAAGGCGTGAGCTCGAGCAAGGACTCTCACGCAGCGCTCCGGGCTGCAGGTAGGGCTCCGGGCCTGCAGGTACGGATCGGGCCTGCTGATGACCTCCCGGCCCGGGTTCGTCAAAGCCGGCGCTGACCGGCTCACTGGAGTGGTGTGGGTCTGGAGCATGCTCCCATGGCCGGGACCATGCTCCGAAGGACGGGACCATGCTCCGGCGGCCGGGACCATGCTCCGGCGGCCGGGACCATGCTCCGGCGGCCACAGCCATGGCGCATGGTCCCACGGCTCGGCGCATGGTCCCACGGCTCGGCGCAACCCCCGGCGGCGCGTGCCTTGGAGCCCAGTCACTTTTGCGGCCGGAGGCCATGCGTCTTCGGGGGCTCCAGTCGTGAGTGGCCGCACCATGCTCTGAAGACTCGCACGATGCGCCATGGTCCCACGGCTCGGCGCATGGTCCCACGGCTGGGCGCGTGGTCCCCCGGCTCGGCGCATGGTCCCACGGCTCGGCGGCGGGAGAGCCTCGCGGTTCCCGAACGCGAGCGTGGCGCCGGCGCGCGTCCGCGTCGGCGTGCACAGCTTTGCCGCGGTCGTGGTCTTGTTCAGCTGAGCGCGGTGGAGAGGGGCTGGACGTCGGTCGCGCCGCCCGTGCTACCGCGCCGCTGCTCTGCTCGACCTGCACGCCACGATGGCGAGATCCCCGTTGACCCGCCACCCCATCGAAGCGAATCGAACACGATGCTCGCTCCTTCGTCACGCGCGGTCTGGCTGTTCGCCTTGCTCGGCTGCGCCGACGCCAACGACGGTGGCTTGGGCGGCCAAGCCCCCAACCATCTCGGTGGAGGAGGCAGCAACGAGG
>CAZXMG010000162.1:0-9222 GCA_964641275.1 uncultured Polyangiaceae bacterium | reverse complement strand
TGGCAGACCGGGGCAGATCGGCCGGCGGATCACGACGGGAAGCGAGGCCCTACACTCGACCCTCGAGGTGGCGGACCACGACTACCGGCTGGTGCCGGCGTCGCAGTTGGATCTCGATGGAAGCGAGTCCCTGCTGCGGCAAGTGGAAGAGCACGGCGGCCTCTCGTGTGAGGTGCTCGATGCGTTCGAGGAGTGGGTGCCCTTGGTGCTCTTCCAGGTGGATGTGGCGTGGTCGGTGCTCGAACAGGGTGACGCTCGCGCGGGCGTCGCGACGCGCACGTGCGGTAGCGGCACGATGGCGCTCCTGGACCAACAGATGTGCTCGGACCCAGAGGTGTGGAGCCGAGCGCCGGCGCTGGGGCGCCCGGGACGGATGCGGATCACGCTCGACGCGCAGCAGCGGCGGCTATGGCAGGGGCAAGACTTCCGGCTCGTGCCGCACGCGATCCTGGACAGAACCGTGAACAGAGACTGGGCTCACGCGTGGCCGCTGGGTTGGGATGGTGCCCTTCGCGTGGAGCTCTCACGATCACGAAAGGAGCTGGACCAAGCCCTGCGCCAGTGGGAGCCGCTGCCTTACGCACGCATCGGTCCCTTCGAGCTGCAAGAGCCCTCAGGGTTCAGCCGCGCACCGAAGTTGGTGCTGGAGGAAGGGCGGCTCTGCTTCCACCGCAGCTACCACGAGCCCTCGGACGCGGTGGTAGCGTTCGACAAGGCGCTGCTGGCCCGGCTGTGCGCGGGCGAGCTCGGCCCGTTGCGCTGGTGCGTCTCGGACGACGACTACGGCCAGCGCCTCGCGAACGGTGACGACTGTGCGTCGCTCGCGGAGTACCTGCGGTAGTCCCGCAGGAGGGGCAGCCCAACGTTGCGCCCCCTCAGGACCCCGGAGCGGGGGCGTTGCCGTCGCGGATGGTGGCGAGCTCGGCCTCGATCTCGCGCCAGATGCTGCGCGTCTTGGCCTCGCCGAGCGAGAGGGCCCGCGCGAAGTCGGCCAGGAAGCCGTGCTCGCAGTCTTTCACCTGCTGGTCGACCGCGACGATGACGGCGGCCAGGGTGTAGGCCTGCTCGCGCAGCTCGTCTCCCTGGAGCTTGCCGCTCAGACGCGCGATGGATCGTGTGAGCGAGCCGTCTGCCACGGCCGCGGCGCGCGCCTCCTCGAGCGCGGCCTCGAGCTCGGCGCGGCTGAAGCGCCGGAACGCTACGAGGTCGAGGGCGATCTCGAGGGCGTAGCCCTCTTCGATCGCGCTGCTCTTGCCGTCCGCAACGCCCGCCACGCACAGCGTGTCGAGCAGCGCGCGGTCGGCCGACAGCGGGATGCCGGTCAGCCTCGTGAACAGTTGCCCCACCAAGCTCATGAGGGCCGCAGCATACCCCTTCTGCTAGATTCGGCGGCCGAGGAACCGTGAGCTTCGACCAACACTACATCGACGGCGCGTGGGTGGCTTCGACCGGCAAGGGGAAGTTCGAGGTGGTGCACGCCTCGACCGAGGAAGTCTTGGCGACGGTGCCCGCGGGCTCGGCCGAGGACGCGGAGCGCGCCATCGCTGCGGCGCAACGGGCGTTCGAGGGCTGGGCGGCGACGCCCGTGAGCGAGCGCGTCGCGGCGCTCGGCCGCGTGGAGGCGGGGCTCCGCGCGCGAGAGGCAGAGCTCGCCCGCACCATTGCCAGCGAGGTGGGCATGCCGCTCAAGTTGGCGGCGCCGATCCAAGTCGCGGTGCCGCTGCGAGGGCTCGCGTCCGTGCTGGAGCTCGCGCCCGAGATCGACCGAGAAGAGATCCTCGAGAGCTCGGTGGTGGTGCGAGAGCCCGTGGGCGTGGTGGCGTGCATCACACCTTGGAACTACCCCCTCAATCAGGTGCTCGCCAAGGTGGGCCCGGCGCTGCTCGCGGGCTGCACGGTGGTGCTCAAGCCCAGCGAGGTGGCGCCGTTGACCGCGTTTGCGCTCGCCGAGGTGGTACACGAGGCCGGGCTGCCCAAGGGTGTGTTCAACCTGGTGTCGGGCGATGGGCCCACCGTGGGCGAGGTGCTGGCGCGCGACCCGCGCGTCGATATGGTGTCGTTCACGGGGTCGACCCGCGCGGGCAAGCGGGTGGCAGAGCTCGCGGCGGCCAGCGTCAAGCGCGTCGCGCTGGAGCTCGGCGGCAAGAGCGCGAACGTGATCCTGGACGATGCCGACCTGGAGAAGGCCGTGAAGGTGGGCGTCTCGAGCTGCTTTCTGAACTCGGGCCAAACCTGCTCCGCGTGGACGCGGATGCTCGTGCCGCAGGCGCAGCTGGTGGAGGCGACCGCGCTCGCCAAAGCGGCTGCAGAGAAGTTCACGCTCGGCCACGCGCTCGAAGGCCAGGGCAGGCTGGGCCCGCTGGTCAGCGCCACGCAACGCGAGCGGGTGCGAGCGCTCATTCGCAAGGGCATCGAAGAGGGCGCCACGCTGGTGACGGGCGGCCCCGAGGCTCCGGCGGATTTACCGCGAGGGTTCTTCGTCAAGCCCACGGTGTTCACGAACGTGCGGCCCGAAATGACGATCGCGCAAGAGGAGATCTTCGGGCCTGTGCTCGCCATCATCCCCTACGCCGACGAGGAAGACGCTGTGCGCATCGCCAACGGGACCCATTACGGGCTTGCAGGCGGGGTGTGGTCCAAGGACGTCGCGCGCGCTCGGCGAGTGGCGCGCCGGCTGCGCACCGGTCAGGTGGACATCAATGGCGGCGCGTTCAATCCCTTGGCTCCGTTTGGTGGGTTCAAGCAGAGCGGCATCGGCCGCGAGGGGGGCCGCCACGGGCTCGCCGAGTTCCTGGAGATCAAGAGCCTCCAGCTGTGAGGAGCCCGCTTCACCATGCCTGAGCTGCCCGAGGTCGAGGTCACGCGCCGAGCGATCGCTCCGCTCTTGGTGGGCCGTACCATTGCGGAGCTGGTGGCCACTAGGCCCAGCTACTTCTTCCTCACGCCGCCGGCAACGCTCAAGAAGGTGCTCGTTGGGCGCACCGTTCGCGCACTGGATCGACACGGCAAGTACCTGCTCGCAAAGCTCGACGACGACTCGCGCTTGATGCTGCACCTGGGCATGACCGGACAGCTGTTCTCCAGCCGGGCCACCAGTCCTCGCCTGTTGTCCTCCACCGCGCGAGCGTCTCTCACCCCGGAGGCTCAACAGGTGTTTCGTCCCGACCAGCACACTCATTTGTGCTTCCGCTTCACCGATCGTGGGCCCGAGCTGCTGTTCCGCGACATTCGCAAGTTCGGCAAGGTGTTGTGGCTGCGCCCCGGCCAGGCCGACAAACGCCTCGACAAGCTCGGTCCCGACGCGCTTCTGGTCACGGCCAGCGAGCTCCACACCGCGGCCAAGAAACGGTCCGCGCCGGTCAAGAGCCTGCTCTTGGATCAGGGGGTCCTCGCCGGCGTCGGAAACATCTATGCGGACGAGGCGCTGTTCCTCGCGGGCGTGCGGCCCACACGCGCGGCTCGCCGTGTCCGCGGCGCGGAGTGGGAGCGCATCGCGACGTTCGTGCGCCAGGTCCTGCAGCGCAGCATCGAGACGGGTGGCTCCAGCATCAGCGACTACCTGCGGCCCGACGGCAGCGACGGCGGCTACCAAGACGAGCGCCACGTCTATGGTCGGGAAGGCGAGCCGTGCAAGCGCTGCGGCGCAGCCATCGAGCGCGTGGTCATTGCCACACGCTCCAGCTGCTATTGCCCGCGCTGCCAGCGCTGAAGCCGGGTGTCACCTCGGCTCGGAGTAACCCGCGACAAGGTGAACGCGAGCCGGCCATTTCGTGTAGCTTCGACGCCGATGACGGACACGCGTCGCAGATACTACGACCACGAGCCGGCCTACCGTCGCATCGCGGCGCAGGGCGGCGCTGGGTGGGACGACCTGACGCAAGGGCCCAAGCCGTCGTCGTATGGGGCGATCGACGGCTTCTTGGAGTCACGGTGGTGCCCTTCTCCGAGCTCGTCGCCGCGAGCGCTCGACGTTGGCTGCGGCGGAGGCCAAGTGGCGCTGCGCCTGGCAGGCCGAGGGTTCGCCGTGACCGCAACGGACTACGCGGAGACCGCGGTCGAGCTCGCGCGGAGCAACGCGGCACGGGCCGGCGCGGCGATCGAGTGCGTCGTGGCGGACTGCACCGACCTGGCACCTTTCGCGGACGAGACGTTCGACCTCGTGGTCGACAACCACGTGCTGCATTGCCTGATCGGGGCCGACCGGCTCGCGTTCTTGCGCGCCGCCCGCCGGGTCTTGCGGCCGGGCGGCGTCTTGTTCTCGGACACGATGTGCGCGGGCCCTCGGCTCGACATGGCCGCCTTCGACATCGATCCTGCTACGCGAGTGACGCGCAGTCGCACCCGCTTCTGGGTGACGCCGGACGAGCTCGCCTCCGAGCTCGCGGCTGCGGGGCTGGTGGTGCTGCACCAAGAGCTGCGTGAGCTCGACGACGAGCCGAACGTCGGCAACATGCTGCTGACCGTGCTCACGCGCCCATGATCATTGCGCAGCGCGAAGCCGATCTCTAGGCTCCCACCATGGTGAAACAAGGGCCCCAAGAGCCCCGGCTGATTCCGACGCTGGCGCGCGCCGCGACGTCCCGCGGCTCGTCCTTCCCGCTCGGGGCGGAGGCCATCTCGGAGGCGTTGCACGACGTGCCGCAGTTCGGAAAGCTCTCGATCTCGTTCGATGCGCAGCCTCCGGCGAGCCCGTTGGATCCGGCCTGCATCGTGTTCGCGGGTGTCGGTTGCCGCTCGCGGGACGACTGGGCGATCTGGGTGAGCGCCGTCCCGAGCGATCTCGCAGCTCGGGCGCGTAGCTTCGCGCTCGAGCACGGCCTGCCGCATCTGCGCGCGTGGTTGCTGCGGCCGCGCAGCGACACTTGGTATCTCCACTGGCACCGCTGCGCGATGGCCGTCGACCCCATCACCAACGAGGGGATCCTGGCCGAGCTCGAAGAGCAGCGGCTGCTCGAGCAGCTGCCGCCGGTGCACCTGCGCGCGCCCGAGTCGGCGCCGAGTCGGCCTCGGCGCTGACCCTGGGCGCACGCCGCGCTCACTTCAGGTCGAAGCGATCCAGCTCCATCACCTTGCTCCAGGCGGCGACGAACTCACGCACGAAGGTGGGCTCGGCGTCCGCAGACGCGTACACCTCTGCCAGGGCTCGAAGCTGCGAGTTGGAGCCGAAGACGAGGTCGGCGACGGTGCCGGTCCACTTGACCTGGCCGGTCGCGCGATCGCGACCTTCGAGCACACCGTCGGACCCGGCGACCTTCTGCCATTGCGTGCCCATGTCGAGCAAGTTGACGAAGAAATCGTTCGTCAGCGCGCCGGGGCGGCTGGTGAAGACACCGTGTTTGGAGTGGCCGACGTTGGCGTCGAGCGCGCGCATGCCGCCGAGGAGTACAGTCAGCTCTGGAGCGGTCAGGGTCAGCAGCTGCGCCCTGTCGATCAGCAGCTCGGCTGTGAAAGTCTCCAAACCCTTGCGGACGTAGTTGCGGAAGCCGTCGGCTCTGGGCTCGAGCACCGCGAAGGAGGCCGCGTCGGTCTGGTCCGCCGTGGCGTCCATTCGGCCGGGCCGGAAGGGCACCTTCACGTCGTGACCGGCCTTCTTGGCTGCTGCCTCGACAGCGGCGCAGCCGCCGAGCACGATCAGGTCTGCCAGCGAGACCTTCTTGCCGCCAGTGGCCGCGCCATTGAAGGAGCTCTGGATGGCCTCGAGCGCGGCCAGCACCTTGGCGAGCTCAGCGGGTTGGTTGACCTCCCAATCCTTCTGAGGAGCGAGGCGGATGCGAGCCCCATTGGCGCCGCCGCGCTTGTCGCTGCCGCGGAAGGTGGCGGCGGACGCCCAGGCCGTGGTGACCAGCTGCGAGATGGTGAGCCCGGAGGCGAGGATCTTCGCCTTGAGCGCGGCGATGTCTTGCTCGTCGATCAGCGGGTGGTCGAGCGCAGGAATCGGGTCTTGCCAGATCAGCTCTTCTTTGGGGACCAACGGGCCGAGGTAGCGAGCGCGAGGACCCATGTCGCGGTGCGTGAGCTTGAACCAGGCGCGCGCAAAGGCGTCCGCGAACTCCTGCGGATTCGCCAAGAAACGACGCGAGATCTTCTCGTAGGCCGGGTCCACGCGCATGGCCATGTCGGCGGTGGTCATCATCGGGGCGTGGCGCTTGGTGGGGTCATGCGCGTCGGGCACGATGGTGGCCGCGGCGGGATCCTTTGGCTTCCATTGGTGGGCGCCAGCGGGGCTCTTGGTGAGCTCCCATTCCCAACCGAACAGCGTCTCGAAGTAGCCGTTGTCCCACTTGGTCGGGTTCGGCGTCCACGCGCCCTCGATGCCGCTGGTGATGGTGTGCACACCCTTGCCGGTGCCCAGCGTGTTCTTCCAGCCGAGGCCCTGCTCCTCGACCTCCGCGCCCTCCGGCTCGCGCCCGACGTATTTGGAAGGGTCGCCAGCGCCGTGGGCCTTGCCGAACGTGTGACCACCGGCAGTCAGCGCCACGGTCTCCTCGTCGTTCATGGCCATGCGCGCGAACGTCTCGCGGATGTCACGTGCCGAGGCGAGCGGGTCGGGGTTGCCGTTGGGGCCCTCCGGGTTCACGTAGATGAGGCCCATCTGCACGGCGCCGAGAGGATTTGCGAGCTCGCGATCGCCGCTGTAGCGCTCGTCACCGAGCCACTTCTTCTCCCGGCCCCAGTGGATGTCCTCCTCGGGCTCCCAAATGTCTGCGCGGCCACCGCCGAAGCCGAACGTCTTGAAGCCCATCGACTCCATCGCGACATTCCCGGCCAGCACCAGGAGGTCGGCCCAGGAGAGCTTGCGACCGTACTTCTGCTTGATGGGCCAGAGCAGGCGGCGCGCCTTGTCCAGGTTGCCATTGTCTGGCCAGCTGTTGAGTGGCGCGAAACGTTGCGCGCCGGTTCCGGCGCCGCCGCGCCCGTCGGCGATGCGGTAGGTGCCCGCGGCGTGCCAGGTCATGCGCACGAAGAACGGGCCATAGTGGCCGTAGTCGGCCGGCCACCACTCCTGGGAGTTGGTCATCACCGCGTGCAGGTCTTTGACGACTGCGTCGAGGTCGAGCGTCTTGAACTCCTTCGCGTAGTCGAAGCCCTGCCCCATCGGGTCGGACTTGGAGGAGTGCTGGTGCAGGATCTTGAGGTTGAGCTGGTTGGGCCACCAGTCGGCGTTGGTGGTGGCCCCACCGGCCAGTGCGTTGGTGTGAGCCCCACCCGAGAACGGACACTTGGCTTCGTTCGACACAGTTCTCTCCTTGGTTTGCGTGGTTTCTGACGGCTTGGTTGCCTGAACTCTACGCACCCCGAGACGGTGTCGGAAACACTATGATCCTGTCGCTTCGATAGGCACACACTATCAATGACGCTAGCGCAACGCTGGTCGCTGGTGGATGAATGTCTGGAACGCGCGCGCGGCCGCGCTCAGATCGACGCGCTCACTTGGGCTCCAAGGTTGCGGCGCGACGTTGGGGATCCCGCCGTCCCAGGGATCGTTGAACCCGAACGCCGCTTCCGAGAGGCCCGAGCTGGGTACGAGCGGGAGGGGCGCGACGTTGGCGAGACAGCTCGTGTCGAGGGTCGCCGTCGGATCGGCCCAGAACTGGCCACGGATGGCCGCGCCACAAGAGCCTGAGCCGCTGACCGAAGGCGCAGCGTAGGGGCTGTGGGGTGCATTGGGCACCTCGACGAAGCGTGCGCCCTGGTCCGCAAAGTGATCGACGGCAGGTTGAATGCTGGTCAGCGGGATGAAGTCGTACGCTCCGCGGACCATCAAGATCGGCACCTCGGTGGCTGCGAACAGCCCCGCGTACTCGTCTTTGGAGTAGCGGGGCCAGGCGTCGTAGAGCTCCTGCGCACGCGCGGCGATGCCATGCGCGACGTTCGCGCTCGCCTGATAGGCGATGAGCTCGTCGGCGCTCGGGGGCGGGTCCTCCCACAGCTCGCTGAGCATGACGTGGGTGCTCAGCATCATCGAGAAGTAACGTTGCGCGGCGGTGGGCTCCTGGGGCTGCGTGAAGACGTCGTGCAAGATCTGAAAGGCCGCGACGTCGGCGGGCGCGCAGCGATCGAGCCGGTAGACCATGGGCGCGATCAGGGAGCGATACTCCCAGGTGTAGAAGAAGAACGACCAGAACACGTGGAGCTCGGCGCGCGTCCAACCTTGCGCTGCGATCTCGGGGCAGCTGCCCGACTCGAGACCCGCGATCGCATCCGTCATGACCTGCCACGGGTCCGGACCGAGCTTGGCGCCGCACTCGGCGTCGAGCGCGCAAGCGTCCATCCAGCGCTGGCCAAGATCGTTGAAGTACTGGTCGTCGCGGGTGAGCAGGAGGCCCACGGCGAAGGCGTCGAGGACGACGCCGGTGGCTTGGTCGGGGTACATCTGCAGGTAGCGGTTGGCCCAGATCGACCCGTAGGAGCCGCCGGTGACGAGGATGTCGTCTCCAGGTTGGCGCACGGCCTCGATCACCTCACCGATGTCGCGCGCGGCCTGTGTGGTGGTGAAGCCGGAGAGGTCGTCGCCCCACTCCGCTTTCAGCGTGTCGACGCAGCCCGGAAGCTCGTCGTCGGTGACCCAGAAACCCCCGTCGCTCTCGTCGGTCTCCGCTTCGGCGCAGCCCAGGCGACTCGACCGCCCAGTGCCGCGGTGGTCTGGCAAATAGATGTCGACGGTCTGCGCCATGACACCTGGCTCGAAGTCGGCGCCGGAGTAGCCGGGGCCGCCGTTCAAGAGCCATAGCTGCCCCCGCGGCGGCTGCATGGCGGCGGGGAGCTTCTTGACGAAGAAGTCGATCGTCCCGCCCTCGGGATCGTCCCAATCCAGCGGTACGGGGATGGTGGCGCAGAACGCGTCATCGCCGACGAGATCATCGCTGGAGCGTGGGCAAGGAACCCAATCGATGGCGAGGCCGCCCGCGCCCGCTCCGCCGGCGCCACCAGCGGCGCCTGATCCGCCCGCCGCGGCGCCACCGGCTGGCGCCTGACCGCCGCCGCCTTCGGGGAGTCGAGAGTCGTCGCCGCATGCGGCAGAGAGCAGGCCCAGTGTGAGCCCACAGAACAAAGGTCGAGTGAATAGGGAGATCATGTCGGAGCGGTCGATGCTCGGAGGCGCGGGCGCGTGAGGGCGGACGCAGCACTTTGAGCGTCTTTGACATGTCGGAGCGCTAGCGTGGGGAGATGGTGCGTCGTGAAGAGGCAGGTCGTCCGTCGGGCTCGCCCGACGAACGAGCT
>CAZXMG010000161.1:0-9335 GCA_964641275.1 uncultured Polyangiaceae bacterium | reverse complement strand
ACCACACTCCCTCGCTTCGCTCAGTCGTGCGTTCGCGGGTTATCGCTGCTACGTTAGCCGGACCAAGCGGAGATTCGTGGGGGAGAACGATGAGCGACGACTACGATCCCTTCAACGATCCGAGCACCGCACACGCCCGGGCCCGTGAAATGCTGCTCGAGCCGTTCTTCTGGGACTGCGTCGACGAGGAAACGCCATTCGGAAGTGATGAAGGCCACGACGCCTACTTCGAGTACCGGCGGTGGCGCGCCGCAAACCCCTCGGCACCTCTGGTCAAGTGTCTCTCTTGGATCATGGCTGGTCGCGTCGACGAATACACCGAGGGACTATGCAGCGACGAGCGCATCGCAAGCGACCTGGAGAACCCAGAGGACGCGTTCCTCGCCGAGGACTACGAGATGTTCACACTCGATGCCACCGTGATCGCGACCGCACTGGGCCAACTAATCGACGAAGGCCGGATCGACGAGGACGCCAAGCCCTACATCCGCGTCGCGATCAAGAGGCAGATGCACCCGAGCGTCGTGACCAGCGAACACCGAGCGGCGATCTTACGCGCCACGCAGCGCGTCGTCGACGCTGCATAGGGACTGGCCGCCGGGCGCTGGCCTGACACAAGCTCAGCAGCCGGGCGGTCGAGCCTGCGAAGAGGCCGGCTAACGGGGCGTTGCAACGGACGAGTTCGAGCGCTACGCTCTCGAACTCGCCGCTGAACGCCCAGTGCGTTGGGCGGACAAGCGAAGGCAGCTGCTCTGCTCTCGACCAAGAAGAATTTTCGGATTCCACGCGAGCAGCTCGTCGCGGTCGCGCCTGGGCGGGGGTCCTGCATCGCCTCGGACATGATCCTCGTAGATGGCCACCCGGTAGGCTATATGTACCGAGAATCTCCGGACTCGGAGCATGACTCTGGGTGGCGTTTCTTCGCGGGCCTTGAATCGCAAGACTATGCGGACGAACCCGACCATTTCGCGCTGTACGATGTGAACACCATCGCGAACTACGACCGCAGCATCGTCCCGCTCCTCGATGCGCCGGTCGGTTCCGCGTTCGAGCGCGCGGAGGCGCAAGGCTTCGCCGCGGCGCCGTTCCCGGACGATCATGGCAAGTGAACGGATGCCGCCCAACGAGGCGTTGCAACGGACGAGTTCGAGCGCTACGCTCTCGAACTCGCCGCTGAACGCCCTGTGCGTTGGCCAGACTGAGCCGTCGTAAGCTGGTCTTTTCCCTGCGGGTGGCAATACCCGCACCGACTCGCCCATCAGGGGCTGGCTGGCTGTGGCGTCCTCGCGACCGAACCTGCAGACACGTCAATGGCTCCCAGGGAACACAAGTTGCTAACGGAAGAGCTCAACCGGCTCGCAGGCGAGGTCTACGCGACCAATGCCTTCGTGTTTGACGCATGGGGACTGGTCTGGTGCCACGCTGCTCGTCCTCTTGGGGCGGACGAAGCCACGCTGTTTGAACAGATTCGCTTGGTGCTCACGAGCACTACGCCGCGCCTTCAGAGTGGTGGAAAGATTGGACGAACTTGGTCGAACGTTACCCCGAACCTGCACTGCCGCTCCTTTGGGGGAGTCTATGTCCTCGGCCTTTGGGTTACTTCTGAGTTTCTCTTGCGCCCAGCCATCTCACGAGCCCTTCACCGCGTCGAAGCGCTCACTCTGGCGCTCCCGCCACCAGGTGGCCGTGACCCAAGCTCGGGTGCACAGCACGCCTAGGCAACCCTGTCTGGTGCTGGCCAACAAGGCGTTGCTGCGGACGACTGCCCTCCCTCGCTTCGCTCGGTCTGGCATTCGCCGCAGAACGCCGCTACGTTAGCCAGACTTCGCTGACACCCAGTTCAAGATGCTGATGCCCTTGAATTGCTTGAAATCGGCAGGGTTCGCGGTAACCAGTGGAAGGCCACACGTGGCGGCAATGGCTGCGATCTGACCATCAACAAATGGCGCCGTCTTACCGGCGCGCTCCAAACGAGCGCGCTCCTCGCCGTGCCACTCCGCCGCGCGCTCATCGTACGGAAGCACCGGCAACGTGGCTCTGACGACCTCCTCCAGGAACGCCTCGAGCATTGCACGACGTGCTCCTCTCGCGAGCCGCCGGGTGCCGAACTGCAGCTCGTGCCAGACGGGCGCGCAGATGGCGCACTCTCCACCGTGCTCGTCCAGTTTGCGCAGGACGCTCGCGTCTGGCGTCTTCCACACCACCGCGGAGACGGTGCTCGTGTCCAGGAGGAACCGCGTCACAGCTTCACTTGCCGTCCCGGGTCGCGATCGCGAAGCTCCGCCGCCCAGCCCGGCTCGACTCCTGTCCGAGCGAGATCGTGCTCCCGCAGGAAGCTCTCGTATGCGGTGGCAAACGCGATCCGATCACCCCGGAGCCGTGCGAAGCGCGCAGCCGACATCACGACCGCAACCTTCTTCCCGCGGCGCGTGATCTCGACGTCTTTCCCCCCCTCGACCGCATCCACGATCTCGGAGAGCTTCGCACGCGCGCTTGCGACCGAGTAGCTCTTCGCCATTCACATCATGTACAGCAAGATGTACATCGTGTCCAGCTGGCTAACAAGGCGTTGCTGCGGACGACTGCCCTCGCTCGCTTCGCTCGGTCTGGCATTCGCCGCAGAACGCCGATACGTTGGACTGACGACTTAATGGCGGCGTCGCGCCAAGACTGTCAGCGGGAGAGGAAGAGGAGAGACCGAGCCAGAGTTCCTTCCTGGCTCTCGCTCGGCGGCGATGGTGCTGCACGAGTGCTCGTCCCTGATCCAGATCTCCCTGACCCAGGCGGAAGAGATCTCCATCGTCTCCACCTGAAGGCCGCTTCCGCTCCGCCGGTGCTCCCAGAGCTTCGCTCTTCTCCACGCCCGACTTGAGCTGCCCGGTCGTGCCTGCCTTCGCCCTCTGCCCAAGAGGTGAGCTTCACCGTCTTCGCTGCTTGTCCTGGGTGGTGCGCCGCGTGGCGGCGCGCTGCTCTCCCTGGACTGCTCGCGCTCCCATGCTTCATAAGCCGTCGCCGCGTTCGACGCCTCGCTGCCCGCGCCAACTGGTGCCAAGACATCCCAGACCCAGACATCCCTGAGAAGATCAGCGAGAGCGCCTCCCGCGAACTCAGCGCCGCTGTCGCCCACCGCCGCGAGCAGTCCAACAAGGCGTTGCACCAGACGGCGATCTCAGTCGGCCCTGCGGGCCTCCCTCGACGCCGCTGGTGAACGCCGGTACGTTAGGCAGCGCCCAACAATGCCATTTCAGCCGCTCTCAGCAGACCGCGTGAAAGGCGCTCTCGTCGGTGCTGTGATCGGTGATGCCTTCGGCTCCCCGCTCGAGGGTGCGCCCGCCAGTACGGTTGCCGCGCTCGTCGAACGGCGCGCACAGGGCTCCGCTCCCTGGGGCTACACCGATGACGCCACGATGTTCATTGCGCTCGCCGAGTCAATTCGTGACTGCGCCACAGTCTCACCCGTCGGATTGCTCGGAGCGCTCTCCAGAGCGTACGAGCCCGCACGCGGCTTCGGACGCGGGATGAAGCTCGCTTTGCGCGCTTTTGAGTCCGGAACGCCGTGGCGCGACGTCGCAAAAGCAGCCTGGCCGGAGGGATCGCAGGGCAATGGTGGCGCGGTGCGCGTCGGCGCGGTCGCACTCCGCAGATGGTCCTCGGTGGACCACTTGCTCGCCGCGGCCTTTACCGCGACACGCGTAACTCACTCCCATCCGGAGGCGCTGGGGGCGGCACTTGCCCAAGCACGGCTCCTCGCCCTGGTGCTAGATGAGCCAGAATGTCTCGCCAGCGCGACTGCTACCGTCGACAGAATCAGCGACGACCTGCCCGGGACCTCGGCCCCACCTGCCATGCTCGGGCTGGTTCGCGAGGCCGTGCAGGCGGCTACCGATCTTGATGTCGCCCGCATTTGCGGAACGTCGCCACTTGCGCGCGAGTCGGTCCCGGCCGCGCATGCGATCTTTCTCCGAAGCCATCGGACGTTTGAGCAAGCCGTTACTGCTGCGGCTCGCCTCGGCGGAGACGTCGATTCGATTTGCGCCTTGGTCGGCTGCCTCGCTGGCGCTCTGCACGGCGTTGATGGCATCCCGGCACGCTGGATTGCCGCGATCGCGCACGAGTCGCCAGGCGTTGCGGACCTCTGCGCCCTGGCCGACGCTCTCGTCGCCCTGCCACCTGCACCATTCGAGGAAGAGCCTGCCTAACAAGGCGTTGCTGCGGACAATCGCCACGGTCGGCCTTCGGCCTCCCTCTGGCGCTTGCCGCAGAACGCCGATACGTTGGGCTGACGCCAGCAACGTGGACAGCTTCAAGATCTCAAAGCAGCCAGGCCCCGGGGCTGGGTTTCACGTCGAGGGCTTTCCAGAAGCCGTCGCCCTCGTGAAAATTGACGGTCCAATCGCCCGCCGGTTGAATCATCTCGCGCTTCATCGAAACGACCTGCTGTTCGCAAGTCAATGCCTCCTCAGTCTGGCGACGGGCCAGGCGGAGCCCGTCCGGTCCGCATTGTGGATCGGCGCCCTGGTGCACTACTTCAAATGCTTCGGGCAATCGAACGCTCGCGGGTCGCTCGATCAGACAAAGATCTACGCGCACAATCCGGTAGCGCTGGAGTCGTTCACGTTCTTCAAGAACATGAGGGACAAGCACTACGTCCATGACGCGAATCCGTTCGCCCAGTCGACCACGGGTGCAGTCATCAACGGCGCGGGCGCGCCACACACGGTCGCCAAGATCGTCACATTCACCGCGCGTGATGACATCCTCGATCAGGCGCCATTCACCAACCTTCGGCTCTTGATCGAGGGCGCCGAGAGCTGGGTCGCTCAGCAGTACGACGCGCACTGTGACGCGCTCACCAAGGAGCTGGAGCGCAGGGCTCGCAGCGAACTGCTGGCGCTTCCGTCGGTGGAATACACCAAGGCTGATCCTTCCCATGCCGGGACGGACCGAAAATAGACGGGCAGCCCAACAAGGCGTTGCTGCGGACGACTGCCCTCCCTCGCTTCGCTCGGTCTGGCATTCGCCGCAGAACGCCGGTACGTTAGCCAGGCGACGTGTTCTGCACCTATTGCGCCGAGCCGGTGAGACCCGCGGTGGGTGGGGAGTATCAGTGCTCGCAGGGTGGACGGCTGTCCCAGAGCGTCGGGCGGGCGCTAGTCAAGCTCGTCGGATCGGAGCAACCTTCGCCCAGTGCGTCGCGCTTCCGCGACCAGGAGTCCGCGCGATGGTTCTGTCCGCGGTGTGGCCTGCCCACGGCCCGGGAAGGAGCAGAGCTTGGGTGCCCGATCTGCGGGCTTTCGTTATCGCCGATCCTCCGCGAACTCACCGAACTCAACCCACACCTGCCCCAGTCCGCTCCTCCAGAGGACATCCGAGTAGCCCTGGAACTGCATGATTCCCGCCTCGAGGTCGTGGAGCAAAGCGCCGTGACGCTGACCATGTACGTGCATCGCTGGATCTTTCGTCGGAGGACTTGGACCGGTACGGGGTGGCGTCAAGCCTTTCGGTTCGAGCTACCGGGTCCTCGCCCAGCTGGCCTGCCCTTCCCTGTTGATCTCGCGGGTGGACGGCTCGTTGTGGCTGACGCCGTCCACAGAGAACTCATCCCATATCCGCTGCGAGAGCGAGGGCCGGCCCGTCTGGTGCTGGAGTGCACGCCCGGCGGCACACTCGACTTGCAGGGTGAACTTGCTGCGGTTCAGGCAATTGGTGACGCTCGCTTCGTGGAGGAGCTTCCGGCCGAATTCGCCCCCGGTGGCGCTGCTGGCTAACAAGGCGTTGCACCAGACGGCGATCTCGGTCGGCCCTACGGGCCTCCCTCGACGCCGCTGGTGAACGCCGGTACGTTAGCCCGACCGCAGGCTGCGGCGACTCAAAGGCTCATACCCCGTGTCCTCCACAGCCGACTTCACCCAAGAGCATTTCGACGACTGGCCTCTGCACGATGCCGTCCTCAACGATGTCCGCGTGGACTGGCGGGAGCGTATCTGTTGTGTCCGCCTGGCAGTGTTTCTCCTCCCGGGTCGGCGTGCCGAGCGCTGTCTTCTGACGTTCTCCGAGGTTCGATCCGTCTCGTTGCCACACCATGCCGAATGGGGTGACTCCGTCTTCGTAAATTCCCAGCGCAGGGCATCACCGACCACCTTTCAGATCGAGATGCAAACCGGTGACCTCCTCGAGGTCGAGGCTGGCGCCGCCGCGCTCGTCCCAGAAGCCAGAGACGGTCCGAAAGACTCGTCCGAGCCCCGCACCTTGCCCGAGGCGCAGATCGGCACCGCGCGAGAAGCGCTCACCCGTGATTGCGAAGCATTCCTCGACGCGCTCCGACCATACACTGGGACACTACCGTCCGCATTGTTCCACTCTGTGATGCACTCGCTCCGAGTCATCGGTCCGACGCTGTCCCGCGAGGACATCGTCGAGCGGAGCACAGTCTCCGCACTTTGGGGACTTTGCCACCTGGCCAAGCGCTGGGCATTGGACCCTGACTCCATGCTCCGTCAGAATCATCTCCTCGCTGAGGTCGATCGAAAGACCCTCGAGGGCTGGATCGACTCGATGTCCCACGCGGTCATGATGCTCTTGGACGGGCAGAACGTCGACGTCGCCTTCGCCGAGTATGAAGACCTACGGAGGGCGGCTGGCTAACAAGGCGTTGCTGCGGACGACTGCCCTCCCTCGCTTCGCTCGGTCTGGCATTCGCCGCAGAACGCCGCTACGTTAGCCAGACAGAGATCCAGACCATGAGGCCGTGCAGACCGCCGAAGCCCTTCCTCCTCGCTGCGGACAGCGCTCCAGAGTCCTTCCTGCGGGCTGGTGTCCCCGCGTTCTTCGATCCATGCCGGCGGATCCTGGTTCCCGCCACGCCGGAGGAGCGCGTTCGCCAGCAGCTCCTCGCCTACCTGAAGGTCGAGCTGGGGATCCCCACTCACCTTGCTCGGACGGAGGTACACCTCTCCCACCTGAACGCTGATGCCCCGGGTCGAGGTCGCGTCGACGTCGTGATCTCTGGCCCCGACGACGCGCCCATCCTCCTTCTGGAGTGCAAGGCACCGAACGTCGCGCTCGATGACGACGCCCTCGACCAAGTCCTTCGCTACCATGCAGCCACGGGAGCCCCGGGTGCGCTCATCGGGACCACGAATGGCACGGAGGCGCGATGGTACCGGGTGACGAAGCAGGGGCATGCCCAGCGACTGACGCACGCTCCCCGCCTCACCGACCTCCTCACCGGAGTGCTTCCTGCGGACCTGGCACCGCGGGAGCCTCCCCCGCGCCCGGAGGGACTGAGGCTCCCTGCTGAAACTCGGCGCTGGATGTTCGCGGAAGGTGTGCTCGGGGAGGGGTCCCCGCCAGCGAACCATGCCTACCTCGCGAACTTGGCGGGGCTGCTCCTGCTGGAGCGCGCGCCGCCGACTTTGCGAGGCCGGGCGAACCGCTTCACGGTCCGCAGTTCAGGTCTGCGCACCACGTCGTTCGGGAATGCCGCCGGTGGAAGCTGGGGCGGAACCTACCGCTACTTCCTGATCGAGGACGCTCACGGTGACGCGCAGATCGTCAGTCTCTCCGTAATGGGAAAGATGCTCGTCCGGGATCATCCAAAGTTCGGCAACACGAACGGTTGCACCACGCTGGTGGTTGCGGTCGACGACTTCGACAAGCGGCACAACTCGCTCCAGCTGGACCTCGACCGCTTCGTTGCACTTGGTGGCAGCCAGATCACTCTATGGCACGACGGGACTCTCACGCGGGGAAAGAAGGGCGCCGCGCGCCGAGACGATGTGGTTCAGTTCGTTCGTGAGCGAGCGCCGCATCTCGTCCAGGGGTCTCAAGTTCAACTCGGGACGATTCCAGCGAGTAGACCGGCTCGGTGGGAAGACGCAGAGGGCCTTCTTGCGAACATCATCGAGTATGCTCTGGTACGGGATGAATACCGGCGGGAGCCGGTCTAGAGTGAGGCAGACTGCGTGGTCCCAAGAGCGAAGCTCAAGGGACGCAAGCGGCGCGGGCGGGCGCCGCTTTCGCGGCTGAACTCCCGGTGCCACGACGACGGCGCCGGGCCTGTCGCCCGGCGCCAGTCTCGGCGTGCCTCTTCGCCTTCGATCTCGCCTACGCGGCCGCTCCGGCTCCTCACATGCCTGCGGCTGCTCAACCTCGCCGCTGCGCCCTGCGGACCGGCGCCGTTCCTGCTAGGATCGCCGCATGCGACCGGTGCGCGCGCGCTACGAGAACGGGTCTCTCCTCCCAGCCAAACCACTGCCGCTGCGATCGGGCGAGAGCGTTGCTCTGATCTTCATGCGCGAACCGGACCCCACGCGCTGGCAGCTGGACCGCCTGGCGGCGCATGCTGAGGAGGATCTTGCTCTCGCTGATGCCGGCCTCGCCGAGTGGGGAGACGCTCTCGACCGCGAGGACGGATGAGACGGGGCGAGATCTGGTGGGCGGACCTCGGTGCACACCGTGCCCTTGAGCAGACCGGCCGGCGCCCTGTCGTCGTGTGGCAGAGCGACACCCTGTCGAGGGTCCTCCAGTCCGTGCTGGTGGTGCCACTGACAACGAACCTCGACCGCGCGCGTCTTGCAGGAACCGCGATGGTCGGAAGCATCGACGGTCATCCCCCAACGGACTCGGTGGCCCTCGCGTTCCAGATGAGAGCGGTCCCGCGAGCGGCACTCACCGCCCGCGTTCGCGCACTCACCCCGGATGAGCTCGCCGAGCTCGAGCTCGCCACCGACGAGGCCTTGGGTCGCATCGAGCCAGAAAACGCCGGCTAGTCGGCCACCATTAGAAGGAGCTGGCTAACAGCGCATTGCACTTGACGGTCGGGCTCGGTCGCCTTGCGGCTCCCTCCCCCGCCCGCAAGTGAATGCGTGGTCGTTGGGCTGATCTTCGGCCTGACCGTCTTCTGGTCTTTGCTGATGCCTGACCTTTGCAATGGCTTCCAGAGATCCCGGACAGCCTGCTGGTCTCTCAGTGATCCGCTTTCCCGCGCTCCGAGATCGAGAAGTGCTGGGTGACGTCGTGGGCTCGCGCCAGCTGCGACCGCCCCACCGCTGCTGCCTGCTGACGCCGCTGCGCTCAAGCCCTGGCCCGTCACGCCGTCTTCAACGTCGAGTCCGGCTGGAGCGCTCCGCCGAGACTCTCTGCTGACGCCGACTTCGAGCGACTTTGCGGCTTCAGCCCAACAGGGCGTTGCTGCGGACAATCGCCACGGTCGGCCTTCGGCCTCCCTCTGGCGCTTGCCGCAGAACGCCGGTACGTTGGGCTGATCTTCGGCCTGAGCGTCTTCTTGGTCTTCTCTGATGCCTGACCTTTGCAATGGCATCCGGAGACCACGG
>CAZXMG010000160.1:0-9391 GCA_964641275.1 uncultured Polyangiaceae bacterium | reverse complement strand
TGCCGTTGGCGCCGCTGCCGTTGGCGCCGCTGCCGTTGGCGCCGCTGCCGTTGGCACCGCTGCCGTTGGCACCGCTGCCGCCACCGCCGTCGTTCGCGCTGCTCGAGGCGTCATCGGAGCACGCCGCGAGCGCGAGCAAGGTGGCGCCGAGCAAGAAGCGGGGGGCAAGGAAGGCTGAGCTCGAGTCGTGGGCCATGACATCTCCTCGTCGCGATCGAGCATCGATCGTATCGACCGGTGCTCGGGATCACGAGACAGGCCAAGCGATCACGGCCCGAGCGGGCAGTGCGACAGAGAGGGGAGAGCGCGCTCCCAGGGTTGGGACGCGGCTGTCGCAGCGAGGTCGCACGGGGTGGCGGCCGTCATGGATCGGCCGGATGGACAACGACGCGTCCATGCAAAAGGGATCGCCGCCGAAATTCCGGCCATTCTTGCCGGATTTCGGCTGGCACAGTCTTAGCTTGTGGGCGCGCGACCTATCTGTGGGTCGCTGTAGGAGATCGTCGCCATGCGTCAGGTTCATTGGGTTGCCGCCGCCTTGATCGCCACCGCGAGCCTCGGGTGCTCCAACTCGGATCCGATCGACTACACCCTCGGCGGAGGCGACGCGGACGACGGCGGTGACGACGACGGCGGCGCGGGCGGCGACAACGCGGGCGGCGCGGGCGGCGGCTCGACCGGCCCCGAAGTGTGCCCGGACGCGAGCGGCGTGTACCCGGTCGAAGCAGCGCCCTCGAACCTGCTCTTCTTGCTCGACCGCTCCGGCAGCATGCACCTGCGCGTCGGCGAGGACGGGACGCGCTGGACGCTGACGACCGCAGGCCTGGCAGACATCCTCACCTCGGTGTCGGACGACACCATGGCCGGCCTCGCCATGTTCCCGTCGGGAGACGCACCGGTCACATGCTGCAGCGTGACGCCGGGCAACTTCATCGACTGCGAGTGCGCCGCTGGCGAGCTCCCGACGCCCGAGGCCCGCTGCGAGGCAGAGACGTACGACGCGCTCGCGGTTCCGTTCGCCAAGCTCGACGCCGGCCACGAGGCCGATCTGATGGCGGCCGTGACGGCCAGCGACGAGGAGTTCTATTGGGGTACCCCGCTCGCCCCCGCGCTCGCCGGCACCATTGATGCTGCTGCCGCGCTCTCGCTGCCCGGCGTGACCAGCGTCGTGCTGCTCTCCGACGGCCTGCCCACCTCTTGCGACTCGACCGCGGACCCCACTGCCAACGACGTGGCGCGCGCGCTCGACGCGGCGGCGCTTGGCTCGAGCAGCGGAATCCGCACCTACGTGGTCGGCATCGACGGCGAGGCTGCCTCCAGCGACCCGGCGACGGATCTGGCCATCAACCTCTCCCAGCTGGCAGCGGCCGCCGGCACCGCGCGGTTCGCGGGCTGCGAGGCGACGAACGACTGCGCGTACCTGGTCAACGTGGACAACTTCGAGCAAGCGCTGGCCGAGGCGCTGACGTCGATCGCGCTCGAGGCGGCCAGCTGCACCTTCGACTTGCCCATGCCAGGCGGCGGTTTGCCCGACTACGACGCGGTCAACATCACCGTCACCAGTGAAGGCCAGACCCACCAGATCAGCAAGGACACGAGCCACAGCGACGGCTGGGACTACACGCCTTCGAGCACCCAGGTGGTGCTGTACGGCTCGGCCTGCGAGCTGATGAAGAACGACGCGGGCGCCAAGGTCGAGGTGATCGTCGGCTGCACGACGATCGAGAACTGATCACTCTGTCTCCAGCGCGGGCAGGCCCCTCACGGCGTCGACGTACTCGCGGATCACGTCCTCCACGATCTCGCCGATCGGCTTGATGTCCTTGGCCAACGCGATGCCTTGGCCCGCGCTCCAGATCTCCTTCCACTTCTTGGCGCCGCCGGACTGCACCTCCTTCTGGGCGGCGTCTTTGTCTGCGGGGGTGAGGCCGGGCACGGTGTCGCGGATGAAGTTGGCGTGCACCCCGCTGACCGCGTCGGTGTAGACGATGTCCTCTGGGGAGCCGTTGATCACCGCGCGTTTGTAGTCGTCCGCCGCGCCACACTCGGTGGAGGCGATGAAGCGTGTGCCCATGTACACGAGCTCGGCCCCCAGCGAGAGCGCCGCCGCCATTTGCCGGCCACCTGCGATGCAGCCCGCGGCGATGAGCGGCACCTTCAGGTGCTCGCGCAGGTGGGGCACCAGCACGAACGGGCTGGTGCTGCCGGCGTGGCCACCCGCGCCGGCGGCGACGGCGATGATCGCGTCCGCGCCCGACGACTCCGCCTTCTGTGCGTGCTTCAGGTGGATGACGTCGTGGAACACGATGCGCCCGCGCTCGTGCGCGCGCTGCGCCAGCGCGGCGGGGTTTCCGTAGCTGGTGATGATGACTGGCACCTCGAACTCCAAGCAGGTCTCGAGATCGGAGACCAAGCGCTCTGGATCGGTGAGCTTGATGGTGAGGTTGATGCCGAACGGGCGGTCGGTGCGCGCGCGGATCCAGCTCAGCGCCTCTCGAAACTCCTCGCGCGAGCGCAGGTTGAGCGACGGCATCGTGCCGAGGATGCCGGCCTCGGCGCAGGCGACGATCATCTCCTTGTTGGAGATGATGAACATGGGGGCGCACACGATCGGGTAGCGCAGGCCGAGGCGCTTGGAGAGTGGGGTCAGGATGCGCGGCATGGCGCGAAGACTAACCTGTGTCGTGGCGCGCCAGAGCGCGAACGATCAGCGACCCCACAGAAACGCGGGCGGGATCTCCGCCGCATCGAACGGCTCGGCGCGCAGCGCGTCGTCGCCACCGAACGTGCCCACGAGCGCGAAGCCCTTGCCTTCGTAGCGGAAGACCTCGATGGTCTGTTCGCGGGGGTCTACGAGCCACACGTGTCCCACCTTCTCCCGCGCGTAGATCGGCATCTTCTTCATGCGATCGACGCGCAAAGTTCCAGGTGACATGACCTCGCAAACCCAGTCCGGCACCACTTCGATGAACGGCTCGTCGAGGTCGTCCCGATCAACCAGCCGCCCGGCTCGCCAACCTCCGATGTCCGGAACGACGATGTCCGGCTCAGGCTTCGGCCCGAGATGCAGCTCGGGCTCGTCGATGATGGTCCAGCCGCCAGGACCTCCCGATCCGACGTGGAATGCCGAGAACAGGAACGCACCAAGGCCCGAGGCAGCGCGGAGATGCGCGCGGCGTGGCCGCGGCACTAGGAATAGCTCCCCACCCAGGACCTCGGCGGTCATGTTCGGCGGCGCGCTGAGCACGTCCGCGTAGGTTGCTCGCGGCTTGAGCGGCTGCTGAGCCATGGCTCAATCTATCATCGGAGCGCGGCATGTGTGGGGTGCGGGAAAGCCGGTGCCGACGCGTGCCTCGTCGGGTAGCCTCGACCGGGTGAAGCGCCTCTCTGGCTGGCGTCGGATCGCCGACGCGATGTGGAGCCCGCCCGACGACCCGCAGGTGTACGGGGCGCTCGAGGTGGACGCGACGCGCTTGCGCGAGCACCTGGCCGCGCTGCGCGAGCGCGGTGAGCGGGTCACGGTGACGCACGTGGTGGGCAAGGCGCTCGCGCGCGCGATGACCAGCGTGCCGGAGATCAACGTGCGCCTGATCGGGGGCTACGCCTTGCCGCGTCGCTCGATCGACGTGTTCTTCATCACGGCCGTGGACGGTGGTCGCGACCTGTCGGGCGTGAAGATCGAGCGCGCGGACGAGAAGGCGTTGGTCGCCATCGCGAGCGAGCTGTCACAGCGTGCCACGCAGCAAAAGAGCGGCAGGGATCCAGACCTGGCGAAGACCAAGCGCTCGATGCAAGTGTTCTCGAAGGGGGTGCTGAAGCGGGCGCTCAGGCTGTCGGCGTTCATCGCAGGCGACCTGGACCGCGGCTTGGACGCAGTGGGCCTCAAGCGCTCGCCGTTCGGCAGCGCGATCGTGACCAGCGTCGGCATGTTCGGTTTGCCCATGGGGTTCGCGCCGATCGCCTGGATGTACAAGGTGCCCATCCTGCTCTTGGTCGGCGAGGTCACCGAGAAGCCGATCGCGCTCGACGGGCAGGTGGTCATCAGGCCCATGCTCCCGATCTGCGCCACCATTGATCACCGCTATGCGGACGGCTGGCACATCTCCAAGCTGCTGAAGCCGTTCAAAGAGTACCTGGCCGATCCCGGCGCGTTCGAGCCGAGCTGACAGGACCGGACACGTGAGCACCAAGCAGCGCACGCCCGAGACCGCGGCCACGCGTTGGCTCAGGAGCCATGGGCTGCCGTTCGTCGGCCACCTGTACGACTACGTCGAGCACGGCGGCACGCGCGAGTCTTCGCAGCAGCTGGGCGTGGATGAGCACGTGGTGGTCAAGACGCTGGTGATGGAGGACGACAAGAAACAGCCTCTCTTGGTGCTGATGCACGGTGATCTGGTGGTCTCGACCAAAGAGCTGGCGCGACAGGCTGGACGCCGCACGGTCGAGCCGTGCAAGCCGGAGGTGGCGCATCGCCACAGCGGCTACCTGGTCGGAGGCACGAGCCCGTTCGGCACCAAGAAGCCCATGCCGGTGTTCTTCGAGGCCAGCATCTCGGGGCTCGAGCGCATGTTCATCAACGGTGGTCAGCGAGGCTTCCTGGTCGAGCTCGCGCCGGCGCCCGCGCTCGCGGTGCTCGCGGCCAAGCCTGTCAGCGTGGGGATCGCACGCTGACCATGTTCGATCGACGTGGACCGTCCTTGCGAGAGCTCGCGCGCCAAGCGCTCTCCTCCACCGAGCGCGGCTACGACCTCTTGGCGCCCAAGTTCGACTTCACGCCGTTTCGCACGCCGCCAGAGGTGGTCGAAAAGGCGCTCCACGGCATCGGGCCGGTCGACGATGCCATGGACCTGTGCTGCGGCACCGGCGCCGGCCTCGAGGCGCTCACGCCGATCACGCGACGTCGGTTGATCGGCGTCGACTTCAGCGCGGGGATGCTCGAGCAGGCGCGCGCGCGGGTGAAACACCCAGGTCTTGAGCTGTGGCAGCGCGACGTGCTCGGGCTCGAGCTGGAACAGGCGCTCGACCTGGTGACCTGCTTCGGGGCGTTCGGTCACATCTTGCCGCGAGACGAGGCCCGCTTCGTGGCCATGGTCCGGCGCGCCCTCCGGCCCGGCGGGCGCTTCGTGTTCGTGACCGCGAGGCGCGCTCCCTGGTCGCGCCGCGCGCTCTTGGGGCGCGCGTTCAACGCCGCGATGCACGTGCGCAATGCCGTGCTGAAGCCCGAGTTCGTGATGTTCTACCTGACGTTCGAGCTGCCCGAGGTGGAGCGCACGCTGCGCTTCGCTGGGCTCTCCGTGGAGCTCTTGGAGGCGAGGTTCGACCCGCCCTACGATCAGCTGGTGGGCGTGATCGCGACCCGTCGTTGAAGCAGCGCTGCGCGGGCGGCGCGCGCGTGGAGCGCGTCGCCGAGTCGGATCATGTCGATGCCCCCGAGGTGGCGCAGCTCCGCGGCCATGGCGCTGCACTGCTCGCGTGGGAGGTTGATCCAGCGCTCGTACAGCTCGGACGCCGCGTGGTAGTCGGAATCGGTCGCAGCGCGGTTCGAGAGCACCGCGCGCGCCGCCACAGCCGCGCGCAGCGCCACGAACAGGTCCGGCCGCTCGCGGAAGCGCCAAGGTCTGGCGTACCGCATCAACCAAGTCACGAGCGCGCACGACACGCCCGCGAAAGCCGCTGCGACGAGGAGCTCGTTGCTCATGCGAACGGGCGCCTCCAGCGCTTGGCGGTGCCGAGCACGAGCCACGTGAGCCACGCGCTCGCGAGGAACAGCAGCGCTGCCGCGATCCACGCGGAGGAGGTGGCGTCGAGCCCGAGCGAGCGGCGCAGGAGCCCTTGGTCGAGCACCGTCGCGGTGGCGACCGCGAGGCCCAGTGCGATCGTGCTCGCGAACGCGACCCGAAAGAGCAGCGAAGCTGCGCGCGTGGCCAGCGGCGGATGCCAGGACGCAGACAGGACTCGAAGCACGATCTCTGCGGTCGCTGGCGCGATGCTGTCGTGTGCTGGACTCGCCTCGGGCTCGACCAGCGTGGGGCTGACGGTTGGATTTGGCACTCGCGATCTTGGACGCGCCAGTGCGGAAAATCCTTCAGGCTGCGGATGGGACGCGCCGCGTCGCGTGTCGCTGGCTCCAGGCTGCCGCAGCGCGCAAGCCGAGGTCGCTGAGGCGTGGCACGATCACGCGCTCGACCGTGGCGTAGAACAGCGTGCGGGCGTCGCGGCCGCTGCACAGCCCCAACTGTTCGGCACCGGCGCCGAAGCCGGCCCGATCGGGCAGGTGCGCGAGCTCGTGCTGTTCCAAGTGCCGGAGCGCGATCCGGAGGTAGGCCGAGAGCCGGGTGCGCAGCTCGGGGCTCGCGCCGGGCAGCGTGGCTCCCAAGAGCCGCCACCCGAAGCGGGCGTGGCCCACCTCGTCCGCCCAGATGTCGGTGAGCAGGGACCGCAGCGGGCCGTCCGGCATCTCGGCGCGCTCGGCGCCGATCAGCGAGACGGCGATCGTCTCCGATAGGCACGCGATGGAAAGCACGTTGCGCAACACGGCCTCGTCGAGCGAGACGTCTTGGTGGTCGGGCAGCCGCCCACGTTCCTGAAGCTCGAAGCGCGCCTCTCCGCCGAGCGCCTCGACGACGGCGCCACACAGCACACCGTGACGACGCTCCTCGCGCGCGAAGCCTGCCACCTCGGCCACGGCTTGCGTGCCGTACCCCGCGCGGCTCATCTGATCCGCGAGCTGCTCGAACACCTCCGCAGACTGGTGCTCGTTCGACATGCGTCCTCGCCAAGTGCGGATCGCCGCGTCCCTCAGCCCAGCCGGCGTCGAGAGCGGCGGCATGTGGCGCCGCGCTTCGGCGCGGAGGTCCACCGCGATCACGACCACACCTCGTCGCTGCTCCAGGGCACGAAATCTTCGGGATCGAACGGCTGCGGCATGGGCGGACCCCACGGCGTGCAGCCGGCGTCGCCGTGCGTGAGCACGCAGCAACCTTGGATCACCAGGTCGGGCGCGGGATACACCAGCGGCTCGCCGCTCCAGATGGACTGGTGGTTTCCAGTCAAGATCTGCTCGCAGCACAGCTGCTCTTGCTCGAGACCCGGGGGGAACTGCCACCAAGCCTCGGGGACCCCGTCGGCGGTCGCCACCTCGATGCGATCGACACAGCACGCGAACGTCTCGTCGTGGTGGTTCTCCCAACCGGCGGGCGGCTCGGGAGGATGGGCACACACCTCGGCGGGCGCGCCTCCGGCTCCTCCGCCAGCGCCGCCCGTGGCGGCGTAACCGCCCAACGGCGGCTCGACGATCGGCGCGACCGAGGAGCTGCCTCCGTCGCCGTCGAGCTCCTCTTCCTCGCCCTCGCCGATGACCACCACCCCGCCGCACCCGAGCAGCGAAGTGCCCAACGTGACCTTCGCTGCGGCCCTCAAAGCAAAGCTCATGACAAGTCGATCCATGTCGCCCTCCAAGACTCGACTGTAGGTCGCCATTACCCCACGACAATCAGTACGATCAGGACGCTATTGTTCCGCACCACAGAATAACGGGCGCGCCGCCTTCATTGACGGGGCGCAGCGGGTGCGAGAAGAGCAGCCGCTGATGGCTCCGCGTTCGCCCGGCTGGGTGCGCTGGTTACGACGCGCGCGAGCGCAGACGCGTCTGTGGTTCGGCGGGTCGTGGAGCGGCAGCGCGCTGCTGCTGGGGCTCTTGGTGGTCGTCGCCGACGGGTTGTTGGCGCTGCACGCCTCCTGGTCTGTGCTGCTCAGCGGCGTGGAGCTTCTGCTGCTGGTCGCGTGGCTGCGCACGATGAGCGGCCACACCCGCAAGGCGCCGCGGGGGCGAGAGAAGCTGATGGGTGCGGTGCTCATGCTCGCGGTGTGCGGCGCGTTTGCCCAGAAGAGCTTGCACCTCTACCAGGGGCTGTCTGGCGGCGGGGAGGCCGCCGCGACGTTCTATCGCACGTTCGCGGGCGTGGGCGCGGTCCTTGCGGTGCTCGGGGTGGTGGGCCGCGGGGACCGCTTGGCTCGCTTTCTCGACGCGGTCGCGCGGCAACCTGCACGGGTGGCGGGGCTCTCGTTCACGTTGACGATCCTTGCCGGTGGTGTGCTGCTCGCGCACCCGCTCTCGCTCCGTGGTGAGCAGGGCGCGGCCTTCCTCGACGCGCTCTTCATCGCAACGAGCGCCGTATGTCTCACGGGCTTCTGCCCTTACGACGTGCCCACCACCTACACCTTCTTGGCCAAGCAGTGATCTTGCTGCTGTGTCAGATCGGCGGCCTGGGCTACGTGGTGTTGGCGAGCGCGGTGGCCTTGGTGGCGGGCCGCCGTCTGAAGGTCCACGAAAGCCTGGCGGTCGCGCAGACCGTGGACACGTCGTCAGTGGGTCACTTGCGCAAGTCGATCCGCAACATCGTGCTGGTCACGCTGAGCGTGGAGCTCGTGGGCGCGGCGCTGCTCTACCTGGCGACGCTCGGCATGCCCGAGGTGGCGTGGGGGCACGAGAGCCCGCATTTGGCGGCCGGGGCGGGCAATCGCGTTTGGTGGGCTCTGTTCCTCTCGGTGAGCGCGTTCTGCAACTGTGGCTTCGTGCTGAGCCACGGCAACCTCATGGCGTTCGCGGGGTCGTGGCCCATTTCGCTCGTGGTTGCTGCGCTGATCTTCGTGGGAGGCATTGGCTTCCCCGTGCTCGAGGAGCTCGCCCGCGCGGTGCGCGCCCGACGCGCCAAGATCCGTCCGGCCCGTCTCAGCCTCCATACCCGTGTGGTGCTGACGGCGTCGGTCGTTCTG
The DNA here is from genome assembly GCA_964641275.1 of uncultured Polyangiaceae bacterium. GTDB lineage: Bacteria > Myxococcota_A > Polyangia > Polyangiales > Polyangiaceae > Xiheicaenibacterium. Next base: position 616 of record CAZXMG010000160.1, on the reverse strand, counting down.
GTCGTTGCGCCGGCGGTGATGGTGTTCGTGTTGGAGCGACGCGGCGCGCTCGCTCATTTGGCGGTCTGGGAGCAGGGGCTCGCGGCGCTGTTCCAGAGCGTGTCGATGCGCACCGGCGGGTTCAACTCGGTCGACATCGGCGCCTTCGGGCCTGCCGCGATGCTGCTCACCAGCGTGGTCATGTTCGTGGGCGCCTCGCCGGTCTCGACCGCGGGGGGCGTGCGCACGACCAGCGTGGCAGCCGTCTATGCGCTGGTGCGCTCGGAGCTTCGAGGCGAGAGCGCGCGCTTGTTCGACCGAGAGCTGCCCAGCGCGGTGACGCGGCGGGCCACGGCCACGATCGCGCTCGGCGCCGCGATCTGGTTCTCGGCCGCGTCGGCGTTGCTGCTGCAGCAAGGGATCGAGCCGATGCGCGCCATCTTCGAGATCGCCAGCGCGTTCGCCACCTGCGGCCTCAGCGTGGGGGTGACGGCGCAGGTGAACGACCTCGGCAAGGTGGTGATGATCGTGACGATGGTGGTGGGGCGTGTGGGACCGCTGACGGTGGTGGCGTCGCTCTTGACGCCCAAGCCGCCGAGCCGTGTGCAGCTGATCGAAGAGCGCGTGCTCTTGGGGT
>CAZXMG010000159.1:0-9468 GCA_964641275.1 uncultured Polyangiaceae bacterium | reverse complement strand
CGCTCGACACGCACGCCATGTCGGCATGGAGCGCAGAGGCCCAGCAGTTGGTCACGCGTCTGCTGGAACAGGTGGCGCAGCCGCCTCAAGTCGTGTCACCGCCACCAGTTGGAGCGGAGCGGGTCCGAGCCAGGTTCAAGGCGCACGATAGCGCGGAGCTGGCAAAGACATGGGAGCGCATCTCGAAGCGCCTGGGCGAAATGAGCGCCGAGACGGAGGTGGAGCTCGAGATCACGATTGTCCCGCAGAGCAAGCGATGAGCTCGCAGGCACTGCTCAAGCGCCTCATCGAGCTGGCCGGCGGCCCGGCGAACGACGGGTACGTCCTGGCGCTGAAGAGCGACACCTTGAAGGAGGTCCCGACCGCGTTCGAGACGCACGCCGCGCGCTACACGGTCGTCCATCCGGAGACCGAGATCGGCCTGAGGCACACGCTGTGGCGAGCGAAGGGCGCCCCCATCCTCGCGCTCGTCGATGAAGCGCTGGCCCGCAGGTTGCCCGCCGACCTCGTGCTCGCTGCGCGGGGCGGACGCGTGCACGCCGTCGAGATCGCCGAGGTCCTCTCCCTCGCGTTCAAGACCCAGGTTCAGGCGGGGGACGACGAAGGGCTGCAGCGCCTCGCGCTGGAGCACGTGGAGGAGCTGACTGCGCTGCTCAGTCAACGGACGCTCCCCACGGTCGTCGACCAGGCGCTGCTCGACGAGCTCATCGCAGACACGCTCCTGAAAGAGGAGATTCGCAAGCTCAGCGCGCCGAAGCTCCTGGCCCGATGGCTGGTGCATCCCCCGAGCTGGAAGCCTGCCGAGCTCGACGTGCTCCAGCGCCAGCTTCCGCGCCTTTTTGGTCTCGAGGGTCGTGTGCTCGCCTGGGTCCTGAGGGACCCCAAGCGACCGGACATGCTGATGGTGCACGGCGCCCTGCTCGCGCTAGACGAGCCTGAGCTGCCGAGGACCGCATGGGGGGAGCTGTTCGACGCGCACAAGAGCGCTGAGCTGTCCATGCCGCGCGAAGCGCTGCGACCGGCTGTGCGCAATCTGGTGCTGGTGACCTTGGACCACCTCAAAGGCGACGGCGCCCGCTTTCTCGACAAGGCCGATACCCTCGCCCGCAGGATCCTTTCGCCCTCGGTTCACGCGAAGAGCCGCGATCTTCCGCTGGGCCTCAAGAACCGCGCGGAAGAGGTCGCGGGCGCCGCGGAACGCGGCGAAGCCATCTCCCACGCCGCCATCCAGGAGATGCGACGGCATCGCTCCGCTTCGACGAAGTCGCACGACATCGATGTGCTCGAAGAGATCGCACGGCTGTCGCGCTATCTCGCTGCCTCCGTTTCGGACGACCTCACCGTTTTGGGCCAAGTGAGGCACTTTCAACGACACGGCGCGTTTGCCGACCTTTCAGCATCTCGGCTGCGGACCGCGCTCGCTGCGAGCGTCAGCTACAAGCGCGCCGCCGAAGGGGTGCTGGCTCGCTATCGCGAGCGGCGCAACGCAGAGAACCTCGCCTTCGCAGAGCAGCTTCGCACCAACTACTCGGCGGCGCTTCATACCGATGGGATCGTTCCGCTTCACCGGATCTGGCGCTGCCCGCTGGTCCGGCCACAGGGACCGGGACCGGCCAACCTCCTCCTCATCGTCCTCGATGGTTGCTCTTACTCCGTCTTTCTGCGGCTCCTGGGGGAGCTTGCCGGCGAGACAGAGGCCTACGGTCTGCGGGCAGACGCTGCGGGCGACGCTCACGGCGTGCCTGGGCTTGCTCCGCTCCCCACCATCACCAGTCACGCGCGAAGCGCCATCTTCCTCGGCGAGATCCCGCAGGATCCGTTCCTCTCCGAGACCGTGTGGCGCGACCAGAAGGAGGCCGCGACAGACCCGGCCCGTTTCAAACAGAACACCGCGCTCGGGCAGCGTGCCCGCAAGTTGTTCTTGAAAGGCCAGCTCGCAGATCACGGTGAGGCGCTGCTCGCTGCCATCGACGACAACGCGCTCGAGATCGTGGCCGTCGTCTTCAATGCGGTCGACGACCAGATTGGATCGAGCAACACCGGCGCCCAGATTGCTGTGCGAGCCAAGGAGATCGCCGCGTTCGTGCCGAGCGTCGCGCGAGCACTCGAGGCTGGGCGACGGGTCGTCATCACGGCCGATCATGGCCACACGCCGTTCTGGGGCAAGGAGCACCGAGCCGGCGACGCAAGCAGCGCTCGCTTCAAGATCCTGGGAGAAAAGGACTCGGTACCAGAGGGTTTCATCGAGCTTGCTGGCAACGACCTCGCACACCCGCCTGGACGCAAGGCGTTTGCCTGGCGCCTCGGAGCGTACTTAGGTCAGCCGCAAGTAGGCTTCCACGGAGGCTGTTCTCTCGAGGAAATGGTCGTCCCTCTGGCCGAGATCGTAAAGGGCGGGGTCGCTGCGGATGAGCCGGGCTGGTGGTACGGAGGGGTCAGCGCGGTGCGTACGCCCGAGCCCCCGCCAGTCGAGGGAGGTGCGAACATTGCGGTTGCGCAACCCACCTCGGCTTTGCCGCCGAACAAGCCCTTGCAAGGCGACCTCTTCAACCCCGACGACTACGCGAAGACAGCGTCCGACGGGATCCCCATGCCGTCGAGCGTGCGGAGCGCGCTCGACACGTCCGAGCTCGCGGCGCTCGGCTGCATCTTCAAGAACGACGGCGCGCGCGTAAGCGACATCGCCCGAACCCTCAAGCGCCCCCCGCCGCGCGTGAGCGGGTTGCTTTCGCGCTTGGTTCAGAAACTTCACGAGGCTGGCTATCCCTGTGTGCGCAAGCAGCCCATGGACGACGGTGACGACAGGTACGTTTACCTCCCGCAGGGGAAGCCATGACCGCGCCTACCCCGGACGTTGCGCGCGACGTCGTGGCGGCGCTGCGAGCGGGCGCGGTCCCACGCCGCGGCCTCGAGCACATCGCGACGGGGCTCGAGCGCCTGTGGCCGGAGATCGAGCGTGAGCTCGACGAGGTCTCGAGCGGCGAAGGGCGCGGTCGCTCGAAGTGGATTCGCGGCGAGTACGGCAGCGGCAAGACCTTCGCGACCCGGCTCCTCTGCGCTCGCGCCCGCGCCAAGCGATTCGCGACGGCCGAAGTGCAAATCTCGATCAACGATACGCCGCTCCACCATCTCGAGACCGTCTACCGGCGTATGCTCGAGCGCCTCACCACGGCCGCCCATGGTGAAGGTGCGCTCCGTGCGATCGTCGACGGGTGGCTCTACGAGCTCGGGGATGAGGTCGTAAGGCTCAAAGGAGTGGCGGAGGATGATCCCGAGTTCGCGACGCTCGTCGAAAAACGCTTGGAAGAAAAGCTCGCTCAGCTCAGCACCCTGAATCCTGCTTTCAGCCAGGCGCTTCGTGGTTACCACCGCGCGCTCGAGACGGGTGACTTTCAGACGGCGCAGGGGCTTCTGGGGTGGCTCGCCGGCCAACCCATGGCGGATCGGTCCATCACTTCGAGGGCGGGCATCAAGGGCGCCGTCGACGGACAGGCGGCGCTGACCTTTCTCCGTGGCGTGCTCATGCTGCTCCGTCAATCGGGGCACGCAGGGTTGGTCGTGGTGCTCGACGAGGTCGAGACCATCCAGCGCATGCCGCCGCCCACGCGAGAGAAGTCGCTCAACGCGCTTCGTCAGCTGGTCGACATGCTCGCGAATGACGAGCTGCGCGGGCTCTATCTGGTCGTTACGGGCACGCCGGCCTTCTTCGAGGATCACAAGGGCCTGAAGGGTCTCGCCCCGATCTATCAGCGCATCGCGACCAAATTCGAGCCCGACCCCACCCACGACAACCTCCGCGCCCCGCAGGTTCGACTCATGCCGTTCGATGATGCCCGTTTGCTCGAGGTGGGTCGACGCGTACGGGATCTCTTTCCCGCGACCAATGCCGAGCGCGTCCGGTCGCGCGCGTCGGACGGGTTTGTCGCGCAGCTGGCAGCCAAGCTGACCACAGCCTTCGGGGCCAAGGTCGCGATCACGCCGCGCATGTTCCTTCGCGAGTTGGTCGATGTTCTCGACAAGATCGACCAGCACGAGACCTACGACCCCGGCAAACAGCATGAGCTGGTCATCGACGAGGCGCAGCTGACCGACGAGGAGCTCGACGCCTACCGTTCCAGATCGGGTGCGACCACATCAGCCGACCCCACGCGCCGGCTCGACGGCTGACCGCCATGACTGAGGGCACCTCGGGCTTCTTCCGCCTCCACCCGAACCTCCAGCACGCGATCGTCCACGACCTGGACTGGCGCATGCTGCGCCCGGTCCAAGATCTGACCATCGACGCCGTCCTCGACGGGGCCAACGCCGTGGTGCTCGCTCCGACGGCGGGCGGCAAAACCGAGGCGAGCATCTTCCCCATCTTGTCGCGCATCCTGTCCGAGGAGGCGGCGCCCGTCGCCGCGCTTTACGTCTGCCCGATCCGTGCGCTCCTGAACAATCAGGAGGAGCGCATCCAGGCCTACGCGCGCATGGTCGGCCTGCGGTCGTTCAAGTGGCACGGCGACGTCAGCGACTCGAAGAAGGCGCGCTTTCGAGCCGATCCAGCGCACATCCTGCTGACCACACCAGAGTCGCTCGAGGTCATGTTGATCAGCGAGCGAACCGACGTGAAGGCGATCTTCGCGGGGCTGCGGGCCGTCATCATCGACGAAGTGCACGCGTTCGCCGCCGACGACCGAGGCGCCCACCTTGCGGCCATTCTCGAGCGTCTGTCCAACATCGTTGGGCGCGACCTCCAGCGCATCGGCCTATCTGCCACCGTCGGCAATCCGCACGTCATCGGCCAATGGCTGCAGGGCTCGAGCAGCCGCCCCTTTCGCTTGGTCGACCCGCCGAAGCCGCCACCCGATCGGCAGATCAGTATCGACTTCGTCCAGGATGTGGGCGAGGCAGCGAGCGGAATCACCGCCGTCGCACGCGGCAAGAAGAGCCTCGTCTTCGTCGAGAGCCGCGCCCGCGCCGAGAAAGTCGCGCACGCCCTCGCCGGCTCCGGGGTCGAGGTCTTCATCCACCACAGCTCCGTCAGCCGCGCTGAGCGCGAGCTCGCCGAGCGCCAGTTCGCGGAGGGGAAGAACACCGCGATCGTCTGCACGTCCACCATGGAGCTCGGCATCGACGTCGGCGACCTCGATCACGTCCTGCAAGTCGACGCACCCGGGACGGTCGCGTCCTTCCTTCAGCGCCTCGGACGTACGGGTCGACGCTCCGACACGCGCGCGAACATGAGCTTCTTCTGTACGACGCCTGAGTCGCTCCTCCAGGCCGTCGCGGTGGGGCGGCTCGCACACCAAGGTTGGGTCGAGGACGTGAGGCCGGCGGCCCACGCCGCACACGTGCTCGCTCACCAGATCCTAGCGCTGAGCATCCAAGAGGCCGGCATCTCGCGCCACCGCGTGCTCGAGTGGGTCGCGTCCGCGTACCCCTTCCACGGCATCGGCGTAGCCGAGCTCTTCCGCATCATTGACACCATGGTCGAGCGCGCGATCCTGCACGAGTCCGACGGCGTCCTCTCGCTCGGCGCGCGGGGCGAAAAGATCTACGGGCGCAAGAACTTCTTCGAGCTCTACGCGGTGTTCACCAGCCCGCCCATGCTCCGCGTACTCCACGGTCGCGAGGAGGTCGGCTACGTGCAGGCGAGCTTCGTCCAGGCTCACGATGGCAAGGGCGGGGCGCTCTGCTTCCGACTCGGCGGACGAGCGTGGCAAGCCAAGCGCATCGACTGGGGGAAAGCCGTCGTCTACGTCGAGAGGGCTAGCGTCGGGCAGGTGCCGTCGTGGCTCGGCGGCACGAACGTTCTGTCCTACGCACTCTGCCAAGCGATGAAGGACACGCTCCTCACCGACGACAGCCCTGGTGTCCACCTCGGCATGGTGGCCAACATGGAGCTCGCGAGCCTGCGCGCGTCTTACCGCCTGCTGTTCGACGATGGCGCCGCGCCCCTCGAACATTCGAGTGACGGCGTCCAGTGGCACACGTTCGTCGGCGGAGCGATCCAGCGGCTCCTCGCCGCGGGGCTCGAGCACGTCACCGGCAAGAAGTGGGTGCCCGGGAATCTCAGCGTCAAATCCAAGGATGCGTCGCTCAGCGAGACCATCGAAGCCCAGCGCCAGCTTGCCGCCCTCGACTGGGATACCCTCACACGCGAGCGTGCCCACGCCACTGCGCGCGGCGTCATCAGCAAGTTCCAGCCCTGTTTGCCACAAGATGCCGAGGACCGGCTCCTCGCCGAGCGACTGCTGGACTTGCCCGGGATGCTGCGGTTCCTCAACCGGCACCGACCCGGCACCGCCGTCCACAGGGATCGCCGGTCCCACATCCAGGAGGTCAGCGTCGAGCAAGAAACTTCGTATGTCCTCGCGCCGCTGCCGCAGCCGGGCGCGCCATACCAACTCCAGAACCCCATCCACTTCGTCGCGAGCTTGGGAGCCCTCGAGGACGCGGTCGCCGACCTCATGACGGCGCCCGTCCTCGGCCTCGACGTCGAGACCCTCCTCGACGGTCTCACCATCTGCCTCATTCAGCTCGCCACCCCAGTGCGCACCTGGATCATCGACGCCCTCGCTTGCCCGAGCTTGCATCCCCTGAAGCGGGTCCTCACATCACCGATGCCCAAGGTGATCCACAACGCCCGGTTCGAGCGCAGAGCGTTCGCTCAGCTCGGCTTCGAGATCGAGGCCGTCGAAGACACCCTCGAGAAATCCCGCGAGGTGCGCGGCGCCGGGGCGATCGGAGGCCATTCCCTCGCGACTGTCGCAGAGCGCGAGCTCGGGGTGCACCTGGACAAGTCCGAGCAAACTTCGAATTGGGCAAGGCGGCCGCTCAGCGAGGAGCAGGTTCGGTACGCCGCAGCGGATGCGGAGATCTTGCTCAGACTGCGCGAGCGATTGGCGGCGGTTGAGAGGCAAGGGGGGGCGTCATGACGACCATGGTGTTCTTCAACGTGGGCTGGATGAACGCGTACCGCGGTCTTTCGCACGGCGACTCCATCATCGGTGGCGGCTCTTGGCCCCAGCAGCACGGCGTGGGCCACGAGATGTACAACTTCGCGCCCCATCGCGGGCGCCTGTACGGCTCGGTGCAGCCGCCGGGGGGGCGTCGAATTCACATCGAGCGGCTCGGCGCGGGGCAGGACGACCCATTCATCGACGACGTCCACGTCGTCTGGGTCTCCAGGCGTCCGGGCGACCGCCTCGTGGTGATCGGCTGGTACAAGCATGCTCGCGTCTTTCGCGAATGGCAGCGCTGCGGCAAAGGCGCAGTCCGCCCAGTGCGGAGCACCTCGGATCAGGCCCTGTACCTCGCTACTGCCCCCGTCGCACAGTGCACCCTGCTCGAGGACGAGCAACGGACCTTGGTCGTTCCGCGGAACACCAAGGGCGCCATGGGGCAGTCCAACGTCTGGTTCGCGGACTCGGCTCTAGGGCGGAAGTTCGTCGCCAAGGTCAAGAAGGTCATGGCGGATCCCTCCTTGCCCAGTGATCGGCTGAAGCGCCGCCGTGGCGTCCATGACCAGGCGCGCAAGGTGCGCGTGGAGCAGGCCGCGATCGATCTCACGTGGGCTTACTACGAGTCGAACGGGTACAAGCTTCGTGACGTACAGAAAGACAACGTCGGCTGGGATCTCGAGGCGACGCGCGGCCGCGAGAAGCTCCTTCTCGAGGTGAAAGGCTTGTCTGGCGGCGAGCTCACCGTGGAGCTGACCCCAAACGAGTACAGTCAGATGAACGCTTCTGCGCATCGGAAGCGCTATCGCCTCTGTGTCGTCACCCATGCGCTCGAGGACCGCCGACGAGAACTCCGCAGGTTCGCGTTGCAGGGCGGGAGAGGCGAGTCGCGCTGGGTCGATCAGCATGACGCGCTACTCACCATGGAGGAACGAGTGGGCGCGCGGTTCTCGCTCCGCTGATCGGCAACGAGGTCCCGAACGCCACCATCGGTTACTGAACTTCGCGGACGCGGCTACTCTGTCTGAGCCCAAAGGAGCCTCGGTGGCCGAATCCAACCTCGCGCGCCTGTTCAACTACGCCAAGGCCGGCAACAGCTCGCCGGTCGAGAACTTCACCACCGAGGCGCTCGCCGCCGCGATCCGCGAGGACCCATCGCCCATGCTCCGCGCGTTGAGCGATCGTGGCGTGACCATCGACGCGGCGTGCGAGCCGCGAACGCAGGTGCCTGTGGCGCGCGACCCAAGCGGTGAAGTACAGGGGGGCCAGATCGACCTGCTGCTCGTGGGCGATGGCTGCGAAGTCTGCGTGGAAGTGAAGGTCGACTCAGGTCCGTCGGGGGATCAGTTCAAGACCTACCTGAACTGGCGCGCCAAGCGATCAGGGAGGCGTGTGGTGGCGCTGGCGAAGGAGCCCGAGAAGGTCGCGCCCGATGACAGCGTAACGGAGCTGAGCTGGCAGCAGCTGTGGACGCACGCAAGAACGAGCCAGTGCCTCTACTGGCGCGACCTGTGTCAGTGGCTCGAGGAGAAGAACATGGTGGACGACAGCTACCAGCCTGTGACCGACGCGGACCTGCACGGTGTCGAAGGCGCCCATCGCTTGGTGCGCAAGACGACGCGGATCTTGGAGGCGGTCGTGGCAACAGTTGCATCCGAGCGTTGGTTGAGCGTGGAGGATGTCGCGGGTCACGTGTGGCGTCGCTTCCGCGAGCACCGCTCACCGAGCATCGAGCTGAAGCTAAGCGACGCCAGCGGCGTGAGCGTCGGCATCTTGGACGCACAGCAAGGCGGAGCGGACCCGACCGTGCAACTCGGCGTCTGGTTGTGGGCGGATCCACGCAAGGCCGACGACGCGCGCGGACTGCGCGAAGCGTGCGCAACTCTGGCCACAGATGTGTGGGTCTTGGCGCCGACCACGTGGGTGCTGTGCCGTGCGAGCCGGCCCGTCACGTCATTCGACCAGCAGGCGGGTGCGGTCACATGGCTCATTGTCCTGCTAAACGGGCTGTTGAGGAGGCTGCGGGCGCCAGTCCAGTCCCACTGAAACCGGCACCGCATTTTCGGCCACAATCGGTCGCCCCCACCCTCCCGAGCATCACCCCCACGCTCCCGAGCATCGCCCCCACCCTCCCCGACCATCACCCCCGCGCTCCGGAACATCGCCCCCACCCTCCCGGCTGATGCCTCCCGCGCTCCGGGGCGTCGCACCCGCGCTCCGGCGAGCTCCACCGCAGCTCGGAGGAGCTCCACCTCGGCTCGGTCGTGATGGGTCCCGGGCGGGGGCGACGTTTCGGAGGCTGGGGCGGGCACTCGGGAGCTGCGGGTGATCTTTTTCTGCGTGCGGGTGTCCTCACCCGCGGTGGGTTGGCGACTCGCTCTCCGTGAGTGTCGTGGCGCTGCTCGTGGTGAGCGGGGCCGCGTGGCGCTCGCGCGTCTCGAGCATGGGAGTGGGTCATGTCGATCACAGTGTAACCGTCCGGCCTAAGACGTGGCCGAAGACGGTGGACCGCCGCGCGCGGGTG
>CAZXMG010000158.1:0-10010 GCA_964641275.1 uncultured Polyangiaceae bacterium | reverse complement strand
AGGATCGCGTCGGCATCGGCACGTTCCAGCCGAAGGACGAGAAGAACCAGGACTCCACGGAGCTCACCGGGGACATCAACTACCGGAAGATCGCCGAATACGGTTCGGACTCGGATCCGCGCGCGTTCAACTTCGACGGCGAGTTCTGCGTGGCGAACCGCGGCATCGTCGAGTTCATCGAGATCCTGAAGCTCGACGTGGCCTTCTTGTACGACCTGCTCGGCGCCACGCAAGAGCACAAGATCAAGCCCAAGAAGTTCGCCCAGACCGACATCGACCAGGTGATCATCGGGCACACCAACGAGGCCGAGTACAAGCGCCTCATGAACAACGAGTTCATGGAGGCCTTGCGCGACCGCACGATCAAGATCGACATCCCCTACATCACCAAAATCACCGAAGAGATCCGCATCTACACCAAGGATTTCAACAAGGAGCGCATCCGCGGCAAACACATCGCGCCGCACACGCTCGAGGTGGCCGCGATGTGGGCGGTGCTGTCGCGGCTCGAGGACCCGAAGAAGCACAACCTGAGCCTGCTGCAGAAGCTCAAGCTGTACGACGGCAAGGTGCTGCCCGGGTACACCCAAGACACCGTCAAAGAGCTGCGCAAGGAGACCCAACGCGAAGGCATGAGCGGCATCAGCCCGCGCTACGTGCAAGACAAGATCTCGAACGCGCTCGTGAACGAGATGGGTGAGGGCACGATCAACCCGTTCATGGTGCTGGCCGAGCTCGAGAAGGGGCTCCGCCACCACTCGCTCATCACCAACGAAGAGGAGCGCAAGCGCTTCGGCGAGTGCATCGGCATGGTGAAGCGTGAGTACGAAGAGATCGTCAAGAACGAGGTGCAGCGGGCGATCAGCGCCGACGAGGAGGCGATCGAGAAGCTTGCCGCGAACTACATCGACGCGATCAAGGCCTACGTGCTCAAGGAGAAGGTGAAGGATCGCTTCACCGGCCAGGACGTGGAGCCCGATGAGCGGCTGATGCGATCGGTGGAAGAGAAGATCGAGATCCCGGAGAACCGCAAAGAGGACTTCCGGCGCGAGATCATGAACTACATCGGCGCCCTCGCGGTCGACGGGAAGAAGTTCGAGTGGCACACCAATGACCGGCTGCGCCGCGCGCTCGAGCTCAAGCTGTTCGAGGATCAGAAGGACGCCATCAAGCTGCAGACCCTGGTCTCCAACGTGATCGACAAGGAGACGCAGGAGAAAATCGACATCATCAAGACCAGGATGATGAAGTATTTCGGTTACAACGAGGTCTCCGCTCGCGACGTGCTCGACTACGTGGCCAGCATCTACGCGAGGGGGGACGCGAAGTAGTCCACTCCCCAGCTGCGCCGCCCGCGCTACCCTAGAGCCATGCGCTTGGTCTCCGCACTGGCTCTTGGGCTCGCTTGCTGGTCTCTGACTTCGGTCGCCGACGCGCGCGACTTCCGCGTGCAAGATCTCCCCAACGGCGCCCGCCTGGGTTGTGACAACTGCCACTCCACCAACCCGATCGTGTTCAACGATTTCGGGTCGCTGGCGCTCGCTCACCTGGAGGGCTCCGGCCCACCGCAGCAGAAGCACGTCGACTGGTCCGGGCTGTGTCCGACGGATCCGGACGGCGACGGGTGGACCAGCGGAGAGGAGCTGGGGGATCCGGACTGCACGTGGGTGCGCGGCGATCCCGATCCCGGTGGCACCACGTCTGCGCCGGGGAGCGAGTTCTCCTCACCCGGCTCTGTCTGCGGCAACGGCGTGCTCGACAGCGGCGAGGAGTGCGAGGGCGCGAAGCTCGCGGTGATCAGCTGCTTCGACATGAACGCCGGCATCGGCGATCTGTCGTGCAAAGAGGACTGCACCTTCAACTACAGCGACTGCTCCAACCCCCCTGACGGCGCGGGCGACGACGACGACGGCGCCACCGCGCCAGCGAGCGGTTGCGCGCTGTCGGGCCGCTCCAGCGGCAGCGTTCAGCTGTTCGCGCTGCTGGCGTTGGGGGGCGCTGCGCTTCGTCGGCGTCGCAGAGCCGTCAGCGGCGCTCGAGCCGCCTGAGCGAGTCTTCCAGCGCCGCCACTTGGCGCTTGAGGTCGCGCACTTCGTCGGCGGTGGCGAGCCCCATCTCCTTGGCGAAGCGCTCCTTCTGGTCGCCGGTGAACGTCGACACGCGGCCCGGCATGCTCATGGCCGTGACCATCAGCTTCATGAAGCGTTCGTCCGCCAGGAGCTTCTGCACCGAGCTGTTCTGCGAGAGCTTCAGCGCCTCGGCCACGACTTTGTCTTTCAAGCTCATGACGGCCTCAACCTACCATGGCGCCGGGCACGTCGTCGGCCTGCGCGCGGCGCCGCGCGCGGGTCGAGAGCCACGACAACAGAAGTGGCCAGATCGTTTGGGGACAGTCCTTGCCCATCAGCAGGTCGATGTGCCCCCGCGGGAACACGCGGTAGCTGCGATCGCTCGAGCGGCTGCGCAAGAACGCGGGCTCGACCGACGCGGGAGGAGCCAGATCGTCCTTGCTGCCGGCGATCACGAGCAGCGGCAGATCGAGCGACTCGAACTCGTCGGCGTAGTCGGTGAGCGCGCCGAGCGCGTGGCCCCCGCGGCGCGCCTCTGCGGCCGACAGGAACATGTTGCGCAGCACGCTGATGCTGCCGGTGTCCATCGCCAGCGCCATGTGCTGACCGAGGATGTTGGGCTCGAGCGAGCGGGGCGCGAAGCCGCGAATCGGTAGGGGGAAGATGGGGCTCTCGATGAAGCCGCGCGCGAGCCTCATCGCTTCCGACAGGGGCTTGAGGGGGAGGGCTCCGTGGCCGAGCGTCACGCGGCGGTCGACCGCGTGCATCACCGACGCGGCGACCCGCAACGTGAGCGAGCCGCGGGTGAACTGGTAGGGACTGCCCAACGTCGCGACACCCGCGATCTGGCCTGGGAGGGCGGCTGCGGTCGCGTAAGCGATCAGCCCTCCCAGGGAGTGGCCGACCAGGTAGACCGGTCGCCCGCCGGAGAGCCGCTGCACTTCCGCCACGGCGCAGGGGAGATCTTCCTCGATGAACACCCCCACGTGTCGAGGCGGGTGCGCCCCAAGATGCCGCGACCGGCCGTGCCCGCGTAGCTCCAGGTTGAAGACGTCGAAGCCCGCGCGCGCGAGGTAGTTGAACAGGCTGCGTGAGGGCAGGTGCCAGGCGTAGCGGTTCTGACCGTAGCCGTGCAGCAAGATCACGGGCGCAAGCGTGTCCTTCACGTCCACTGCGCGCTTGCGGATCATCGCCAGCGGCACTCCGTCGACCTCGGACGCTGCGGTCTCCGCTTTGGCCCGCACCACCACGAGCTCCTTCAGGAACGTGGCGCGCTCGTCTCGATCAACGGTTTGTTCGACTGCGAGGGAGTTGAGGATCATGCGTCGCTGGCGCGCCCCCCGCGTCGCCTCCCTCAGCGTAGCGCAGAACCGGACGCTCGGTCGCCCTCGCTGGTGACGCGCACGAGACTTCCGCGGTCTCGGCCCGGTAGTGTAGCTTTGGCACATCATGAGACAGCGGCACACCGCACTTAGCTTCCTCTTGCTCGTGAGCCCCGCCGTGGCCGTCGGCCAGGATGCCCCCAAAGACGAGGGAAAAGCCGGGGGAGAGGCCGCCAAGACGGGCGAGCCGCCGGCCGGCAAGCCCGCCGACTGGGTGGATGAGAAGCCTGGCGGAGATGGCACAACCAAGCCCGGCGAGAAGAAGCCCGGGGGACCCGACGACAAATTCGGTACCGAGGACGACGGCACCGGAGCCAAGAAGAAGCCAGACGGCAACCGCTACGTCCTCGGCGCTCGCTTTCGCGACTTCATCGTCCCGGCCTTCATGTTCGGCTTGTTCGCTGACGGTGGCCCCGGCGTCGTGAACGCCTTCTCCGGCGGGCCCGAGTTCATGCTGCAGACCGGATCGCTCGAGGTGATCTTCTCGGTGACGGTGCCCTTCGCCGACTTCTCGATGAACGAGTTCGTGTTCAAGTCGAAGGACGATCCCAACCAAGCGTACGAGGTCGCCTCGAGCTCGCTCAAGCTGGTCACGGTGTCGGTCGACTTGCTCGGACGCATCCCGTTCGACAAGAAGGGCACCGTGGCGATGTTGATCGGTGGTGGCGTGGGGCTGAGCGGCGTGCTCGGCGACATCTACCGCACGCAGGCGTACCCGCAGGATCCCAACAACGTCGACCCCGAAGATCCCACCAAGTGGACCAAGTGTACGGGGCCCAACGACCCCGACGGCGCGGTCACCCCCGACGGCATCCCCTACTGCGGTGTGGACAACGATCACTACCCCGACGCCGACGGCAACGAGTACGTGGAGAAGGGCTGGACCAATGGCGGCTCCAAGCCCACCGTGTTTCCGTACATCGCGCTGCCGCACCTCGCGGTGGAGGTGAACCCCATCGATCAGTTCATGGTCCGGGTGGACACGGGTTTCTCGATCACCGGTTTCTTCATGGGCTTGGCGGCCGGGGGCAAGTTGCCCATCTGAGCATCTCGAACCCATGTCGGTCTCGATCAGTCCCGGACAAGAGCTCCTGCCTCGCTACGAGCCCGTCGAGTGCCTCGGCAGAGGCGGCGGCGGTGAGGTGTGGGCAGTGCGTGACCGTCTCAGCGGTGCGCTGCTCGCGCTCAAGACGCTGAGCGACCAGGCCGATGAGCAGGAGCGGCTCGCGCTCGTGCGCGAGGCGATCGCGCTCAGCGGCCTCGAGGGGTTGGGGGTGCCGCGCGTGGTGCGCTTCGGGCGGCTGCCACGCTCGGGTCGCGCGTTCATGGTGCGCGAGCTGGTGCCGGGCAAGAGCTTGGCCAAGCTGCTCGAAGCGGGCGCCCCCGCTCGCACGGTGCTCGGTGCGGTCGCACGCATCGCGGACCAGCTGACGGAGCTGCACCGCGCCTCGTTGCTGCACGGCGACGTCAAGCCCGCCAATGTGATCGTCGACGAGCAGGGTGCGGCCACGCTGGTCGATCTCGGACTCGTGTCGTCGTTTCGCGAGAGTGGCACCAGCCCCCACGGGCTCACCTTGCGCTACGCCGCGCCAGAGCTCTTGACCGGTGGACGTCTGACGGTGCGCGCGGAGGTGTTCGCGCTCGGCGCCACCTTGAAGGAGGCGCTCGAGGCGGTCGCGAGCCAGCTCGACCAGAGCGCGGTGACCGCGTTGTCCGAGGTCGTGCAGCGCGCGATGAGCACGCGCCCCGAGGCGCGCTACCCGAGCGTGGACGAGCTGGGCAGCGCCGTCCGTCACGCAGCGCACCTGCCGCCCCCGAAGGAGCTGCCGCCGGCGTGGCCCATCGTCGGCCTCGACGAGCCGGCGCGCCTGTTGGCCGAGCACGTGGACGACATGCCGCGCGGAGGAGGCGTCGTCGTCACTGGCCCAGTGGGCAGCGGGCGCACCACGCTGCTCCGGCGCCTGGCCTGGACGCTGGGCATCGCCGGGCGCACCGTCGCGTGGATCGAGGCTGAGGGGCTCAAGGACCAGCTCGCCGGCATCGAGCTCGAGTGCGGCGAGGGGCTCGACCCCGCGGGGATGATCGTGCTGATCGACGACGCGCACCTGCTCGGGGGGGCGGCCAGCGCACGCATCGGCGACTTGCGTCAGCGCGGCGCCAAGCTGGTGATCGTCGCGAGCGGGGACGCACAGCTCGTAGGCACCACGCTCGAGGTGTTCTCCATGGCTCGCCTCGATCAGACGTTGGCGCGAGAGCTGGTGCTACGCGCGGCGCCGTCGCTCAGCGCCGCCGGGCTGGAGCACGTCTTGGAGCGGGCTCAGCGCTGGCCAGGGCGCCTGCGCGCCATGCTGGAGCTGATGCGCGGAGTGCCGGTGGTGGGGCCGAGCGACGTGGATCGACTGGTGCCGGACGCGGGCCCGCCGCCCACGGTCTCGAGCCGTGGCAACCTCGAGCGAGCGACGATCGACGCGATCCGAGCCGCGCTCGACAACGGCCACTTCGAGGAGGCGTCGGAGCTGCTCACCACACGCGAGGGCGAGCGCAGCCTCGAGCTGGCCGTGCTTTGGTCACGGCTGCTCTCGAACCGCGGCGAGTGGCGCGACGCCCTGTCGCGGCTGGCCGAGGTGGAGCCGCTCGTCTCCGACGCCGAGACCGCGATCGCGGCCGAGTTTGCGCTCGAGCTGGCGCGCGCGCACCTGCGCGCAGGCGACAACGCCGCCTCGGACCGCGCCGCAGAGGCAGGCCTCGACAAATTCGGCCGGCTGCCGGCCGAGGCCACGCGGCGCGTCGTGGTCGCCGTGACCGAGCTGTGGGCCATCGGCGGACTGGCCAAGAGCTTCCTCGGTCAGCATGATCGCGCGCAGGAGTGGTTGGAGCGCTCGGTGCTCTTGGCCCGCAGCTTGGGTGAGCCGCGCACCCTCTCGATTGCGCTCGCGTCGTTCGCGTTCGCGCTGCAGCGAGCCAGTCGCCTGGACGAGGCGCAGGCCGCCTACGAGGAGGCGCTGCCGCAGGCCGAAGCCGCGGGCGACGCGGGTACGGTAGCTACGACGCGCCTGAATTTGGCCACGGTGGCGAAGGCGCGCGGCGATCTCGCGCGGGCCCTCGTGCACCTCGAAGCCTCGGTCGACATGGGCAAGCGCTCTGGGCGGCGCGCCACCGTGCGGCAAGCGCTGCTCAACCTCGCCAACTTGGACCTGTACTTGGGGCGGCTGTCGCGCGCACACGTGTCGATCGACCAGCTGTCGGCCGAGCGAGGCGAGCTGCCGCCGCCCATGGCTGCGCAGCTGTTCGCGCTCGAGGCCGAGCACGCGGCGAAGTCGGAGAACTTCCTGCGCGCGGAGGCGCTGTGCCAGAGCTGCAAGGACGCGTATCTGGCGCTCGGGCGCCCGGTCGACGCCGCGGAGGCGCTGGTCGAGGGCGCCTTCTCGGCCTTGGCGTTGGCCAAGGCCGACCAAGAGGCCAGCTCGCGCGCCCGGCGCGCGCTCGATGAGGCGGAGCGCTTGCTTGCAGGCTCGGACGCACATCGCGCCGCCATCCTGCTGGCACGTGGGCGGCTTGCGTTCTTCGCCGGGCACACCGAGGGAGCGTCGCAGTTGCTCGACCAGGCCATCGCCAAGGCCGAGGCCAGCGGTAAACGTGAGTGGTTGGCGCGGGCGTACAGCGCGCGCGCGGCGCTGCACGTGGAGGAGGGCCAACGCCTGCTCGCGAGGCGCGATCGTGAAGCCGCGCTGACGGTGCTCGAGGAGATCGCAGGCAGGTTGCCGCGCGACTTGAGGGAGGTGTTCTGGGACGATCCCACCCGGCGTTCGCTGCGCGAGGTCGAGGTCAGCCAACACGTTGCGCCTGCACCACCCACGGGCAGCGTCGCCGCCGCGCGGGAGGACCGCCTGGCCCGCGTCCTGGAGATCAACCGCGAGATCGCCGGCACCTACGATCTGGCTCGCTTGCTCGAGCGCGTGACTGACCACGCCATCGCCTTGCTCGGGGGGGAGCGGGGCTTCGTGATCTTGAAGAGCGCTCGCGTCGGAGCGCTGCCAAGCGACCTGTCGATCCACGCCTCGCGCGATCAAGCTGGCGACGATCCGCACGCACGCTTCTCGCAGTCGATCGCCGACCGCGTGATCAAGGGTGGCGAGCCGATCGTGACCTCGAGCGCGCGCGACGACGCGCGTATGGCCGACTACGTGTCGGTGCATCAGTTGATGCTGCAGTCCGTCGCGTGTGTGCCGATTCGCTCGCGCACCAAGGGCGTGATTGGGGCGCTCTACCTGGAGACCAGGCACCGCTCGCTGGCCAGCTTCTCGGAGGAGCTGCCGCTGCTCGTGGCGCTCGCCGATCAGGTGGCCATCGCCATCGAGACCGCCACGCTCATGTCCGAGAACGAGAAGCGCGCGCTCGAGCTGTCGCGCGCCAACCAAGAGCTGAAAGAGGCGCAGGCCAAGCTCGAGGAGCTGCTCGGGCACCGCACCGCCCAGCTGCAGGCGACACGCCGCGACCTGAAGAGCGCTCGCGCCGTGCTCAAGAGCCACTTCGGCTACGAAGGGCTCGTGGGCACCAGCGAGGCCATGCGCAAGGTGTACGCGCTGGTCGACCGCATCAAAGAGACGGATGTGCCCGTGCTCATCGTCGGTGAGAGCGGCACCGGCAAGGAGGTGGTCGCGCGCGCGATCCACAACGCCTCGCCCCGGGCCAAGAAGCCCTTCTTGGGGCTCAACTGCGGCGCGATTCCCGAGCACCTGCTCGAGAGCGAGCTGTTCGGCCACGTGCGCGGCGCCTTCACCGGCGCGGACCGAGATCGTCGCGGACTGTTCATGGAGGCCAGCGAGGGCACCCTGCTGCTCGACGAGATCGGCGAGATGCCGCAGAAGATGCAGGCAGGCCTGTTGCGGGTGCTGCAGGAGAAGGTGGTGCGGCCCGTGGGTGGCTCGCGCGAGGACAGCGTCAACACGCGCGTGATCGCCGCGACCCACCGCGATCTCGGTGCCATGGTGGAGCGGGGCACGTTCCGCGAGGACCTGTTCTACCGCTTGAACGTGATCCAGCTTCGGGTGCCGGCGCTACGCGAGCGCATCGACGACATCCCCGTGCTGATCGACTACTTCCTGGGCATCTTCGCAGCTCGCTACAACCGCGAGCGGCGCAGCGTCTCACGCGCCGCGCTCAAGCTGCTCATGGCGCACCGCTGGCCCGGCAACGTACGACAGCTGGAGAACGCGCTGCTCAACGCTTGGGTTTTGTCGGAGGGCCCCGAGCTCGAGCCCGAGGACTTCGAGCTGTCGGACGCTGGCAGCTCGGCCTTCCGCATGGGCTCGGTCGCGGCCGGGCCGGCGAGCTCCTCCGAGCCGATGCCGACCTCGCTCGATGCGCACAAGAAGGGGGAGCGTGAGCGCATCTTGCAAGCGCTCTCCGCCTCCAACTGGAACCGCGTGCGCGCCGCCGAGCTGATCGGCATGCCGCGCCGCACGTTCTACCGCAGGCTCAAGGACTATGGCATCCAATAAGAAGCGCGTCGGCTCGAACAAGGCCTCGGCCCGCAAGACCGCAGCGAGCTCGTCCGCGCCCAAGCCAGCGGCCAAGCCGCCGCAGCAGAGCCGACTGGGAGTGCTGGTCGATGGCAAGGAGCTACCCGAGGCCGACGCTCGCGCCTTGTGGACGGAGTTCTCGCGCTACATGGACGAGCATGAAGCAGACCTCGCCGGCTTCGCGGCGCAGAAGGGCTTCGTGAGCGTGAAGCCCGAGCACCGGCAGGGCAGGGCGCTGTTGCTCGTCAGCCGCGGGTGACGGCTCGCTCAGATGCCGTGCTGGCGCAGCTTCTTGTGCAAGCCCTCGCGGGTGATGCCGAGCCCGCGCGCTGCCGAGGTCTTGTTCTGCCCGTGCTCGCGCAAGGTCTCGAGCAGGAGGTACTTCTCCACCGCGTCCATCATCTCGCGCAGCGTGCCCTTGGGCACGTTGGCCTTGTTCACCACGCCGAGCGCCTTCTTGATGTGGGGTGACAAGAGCTCCGGCGTGACGAAGCTGCCCGTGTCCAGCTGGATCACGAGGCGCTGCACCTCGTTCTGCAGCTCGCGCACGTTGCCTGGCCACTCGTAGCTCATCATCAGCTCGAGCGCTTGTTGGCTGAAGCCGCCCACGGCCTTGCCCAGCTCCTCGGCGTAGCGCGCGAGGAAGTGTGTGCCCAGCACCGGAATGTCGTCGCGGCGCTCGCGCAACGGCGGGATGCGCAGCGGAAACACCTTCAGGCGGTAGTACAGATCCTCCCGGAAGGTGCCGTTTTGCACCAGCTCCTCCAGGTTCTTGTTGGTGGCCGCCACGATGCGCACGTCGACGTGTTTGGCGGCAGTGGCGCCCACGGGCCGCACCTCACCCTCTTGCAGCGCGCGCAACAGCTTGGACTGAAGCGACAGGCTGGTGGAGTTGATCTCGTCCAAGAACAGCGTGCCGCCGTCGGCGATCTCGAACAGACCCTTCTTGTCGTCGGTGGCTCCGGTGAAGGAGCCCTTCTTGTGCCCGAACAGCTCGGACTCCAGCTGGCTCTCGGCGATGGCTGCGCAGTTCTGCG
>CAZXMG010000157.1:0-10028 GCA_964641275.1 uncultured Polyangiaceae bacterium | reverse complement strand
GCCGGCGGCGTCGAGCTCACGTCGCTCTTGGCGGCCGAGGGGGTCGGTGGTGGCGGTGCGGCGGCCTCGGAGGTCGTGCTGGAAGGTGGTGACGCGGTCGGCCTGGGTGACCTGGGCCAAGTCGTGGCGTGGGGTCCAGGTGGCTTGGAGGCTTCGACCCATGGGGTCGGTGACGCTGGTGAGGCGTCCGCGCTCGTCGTGGGTGTACCTGGTGACGTCCCCTGCTGGGTTGGTGACGGTGACTGGGAGGCGTGCGCGGTCGTAGGTGATGCTTGTGAGGGCGCCGGTGGGGGCCTTGATCTCGGTGAGGTTGTTGGCCTGGTCGTAGGTGTAATGGGTGGCTTGGCCGAGGGGGTTGGTCTCTTGGAGGACGTTGCCTTTGTCGTCGTGCCGCCAGGTGGTGGTGTTTCCTGCGCCGTCTGTGGTGGCTGTTTTCCAGGTCTCTTTGGACCACTTGTAGGTGGTGGCGACGTTGGTGGGGTCGACTTCCTTGTCGACGAGGCCGAGGTGGTTTCCGTGGTACCGGGTGATGCCGCCTCTTCCGTCTTCCACGGTGGTGAGCCTGCGCTCCTTTTGGTAGCGGATGCGGCGGTCGTAGAGGATCTTGGGGAGGGGGTTCTTGGCGGCGGGGCTGGGGTCGAAGTCGGGGTTCTCTCCCCAGGTTCGGATGACGTTGCCGTCGGGGTGCTGGAGGTCCCACGCGAAGTGGAAGGTGAGGCCGTTCTTGTGGCGCTCCTGGGTGAGGACGCCGCCGGACCACTGGTAGCTGATGGCCTTCTTGTGGGGATCGAGGGCCTGGCTGAGCTGGCCATTTCGGTAGCGGTAGCTGACGAGCTCTTGGGGCGGGTCGAGGGGGGTGAGGTCGCGGAGGGGTTGGTTGTCGTGGCTGGGATCGGCGACGCGGGGGGGGACGGTGCCGATGAGCCAGACGCTGTCGAGGCGCTGGTCTTGGCTCCAGCGGAGCTCGAGGACGCGGCCGGCGGCGTCGACGAGGTGGCGGAGGTAGCCGCGCTCGTAATGGAGCTCGATGCGGTTCTTGTGGAGGTCGACGATGGCGGTGGGGACGAGGACGCGGCGGGGGGGCAGGGTGCGGGGCTGAGGATCCTGCGCGGTGAAGACCCAGCGGCGGCCATCTCGCTCGACGAGGTCGTAGCCGCGCGGGGTCTTGTGGAGGGTCTCGCGGTCCTCGGGATCCCATTGCGCGTCGCCGGGGTGGAGCAGGTTGTGGAAGGTCTTGGGGCGTCCGTCTGCGGCGCGGAGGTGGACGGTGGCGCCGGCTTGCTCCTCTTCGATCCAGGACTCGAAGGGGTGGAACCACGCGGGTCCGAGGGCTGGCGTGCGGGCGACGAGGGTGCTGGAGAGGACGGGGAGGGTGGGGTGGCGGCCCTCGCGGCTGCGGTAGTTGCGCTCCCAGGTGATGGGCATGATGGCGCCGCCGAGCTCGAAGTCGATGGCTTCGGCGACGAGCTCGCCGGAGACGACGTCGACGGGGTGGCCGGTGAGGAAGCAGACGACCTTGGAGCGCTTGCTGCCGGCGGCGAGCTTGAAGCGTTTGTGGACGGCGTCGCTGACCTGCTTGCCCCATTTGCCCTTGGCGTACTTGAGGCCCACCTTGGCGGCTGCGGCGGCTGCGACCATGAAGTCGATGGCCTCGGGGCCGCCGATGTTGACGGGCGGGCCGCCGGCGGGGGTGACGACGGAGGTGGGCAGGTCGACGGGGAAGCTGCACGAGATGGCCGCGGAGAGCTCGCGACTCTGGCTGGCCCCAGCGAACTTGACGGTCTTGGAGCCGGTGAGGAGGGTGCCCTCGTTGTCGGGCGGCGCGTCTCCAGGCGCGGGCGCGGTGCCGACAGGCGTGGGGAAGTGGGGGATGTTCATCGCCTCGGTGCCGGTGTTGCCGGTGGGCATGCCGTTGACGAACACAGGCCCGCCGCCGCCGAGGACGGCCTTGACCGCGGCGCCGACGGCGGCGCCAATGGGATCGAACACGGCGCCGACGAACGGGTGAGGGAGCGGCGCGGTGCCGGGGGGCGACGGGATGATGACGAGGTGGACGTCGATGCCGAGGACCGGGTCCCCCCACTTGGCGGCGGTCATGACGGCACCGGCGGTGCAGGTCTGGGGGCGTTGGGGTCTGACTCGAGGCGTGCGAGTCGATCCATCAATGCAGGGAGGTCTTGGGGCCTGCCGATCCATTGCAGGGTGTCGCGCAGGCGGGCGCCGACCTGGCGAAAGGCGGTGCTGGCGCGGACGGGGGGATCGAGCGCCTCGGCCTCGTCGAGGGCTTGGGTGAAGGTGGCGACGGCGTCGGCGGGGCGGCGCTCTTCGAGGAAACACTCGCCGGTCATGCGCAAGGCCTCGAGGCGCATGGGGGCGAGCTCTCCGGCGAGGGCGTGGACGCGGGCGTAGGCTTCGCGGGCGAGGGGGTGCTCCTTGCGGGTGTAGTGGGTGAGGGCGATGCCGAGCTCGGCCTGCATGCAGAGGCGCGGGGCGCGGAGCTCGCGGGCGAGCGTGAGGCCCTCGCGGTAGGCCTCGAGCGCGCGGTCGTGGCGGCCGCACGAGAAGTGCGCGGTGCCGACGGCGAGGGCGCAGATGGCTTGCTCTTGTTTCAGGCCGCTGACGAAGCACAGCGTCCTCGCCATGCGGAAGCGCTTGGCGGCGAGCTCGAATTTGCCCTCGCTCTGGAAGGTGGCGGCCTCGAACAGGAGGTTCTTGAGCTCCTGGCCGGTGCTCTTGGTGGCGAGGCGGCGGCCGAGCCGTTGCTCGAGCTCCTTGTGCTGCTTGGGGGTGAGCTGGGGGGCACCCTCGCGCGGGGGGCCGACGTCGTGGGGGCTCTTCAGGTTCTTGACGAAGTCTGCGAGCGCTTTGCGATCGACCCGGAGCGCGACCTCACTGGGCAAGAGCTGGCCGAGATCGTGATGGGGGCTGTGTCTGGCGAGCAGCACCAGATCGGGGAAGCGCGCGCGTTCGCTGAGGGCTTGGACGATGCGGCGGTAGGCGGCCTGATCGTGGACGCGGGTGGGAATGAGCGCGACGACGATGCCGTCGAGCACCTGGGCGACGGCGCTGGCGAGCCGATCGAGCTCGCTGGCGAGCGCAGACGCGGTGCGGGCAAGAGGGTCGATGGCGACTTGGGGGATGGGTGCGCCGGCCTCGGCGAGGCCCTCGCGGATGCTGCGCTCGTCGCCGGTGAGCTGCGCGAGCGCGGCGCGGAGGAAGCTCGCCTCGTCGGTCACCGGGTCGGTGAAGATCACGAATGGGTGGCGGTTGTCGTCCTGGTACTCGAACAGGCGCAGCGCCTTGAACAGCTCGCCAGGCGAGGTGCCTTCGACCACGAGCCGATGCGCGGCGGCGGGAGGCTCGAAGCCGGGCGCGGGCGGCGCGAGCAGCGGCCGCAACGCCTGGTGGAAGTGCTGCACGGCGAGCGAGAGCGGGTCCATCGGGTCGGGGCCTAGTTCACGTTCACGGCGCCGCCGGTGATGTCGACGGTGCCGCCGGCGATGGTGACGGCGCCGCCCTCGAGGGCGAGGGTGCCGCCTTTGATGTGCACGCTGGCGCCCTCGATCATGACCTCGCCACCGGACTTGATGGTGATGGTGGCGCCGTTGATGGTGAAGGGGCCAGCCGCGAGCGCCTTGAGGTCGGTGGTGCTGATGGTGGCGGAGCCGGAGGCGTTGACGGCGAAGGCGGCGGTGTTGACGCTGGCGGTGGCGCCTGCGTTGAGCGTGGAGACGGGGGTGTTGACGGTGTGGGACGCGCCGGCGTTGAGCGTGGCGGCGGCGGCGACGGTGACGGTGGCGTTGGCGCCGACGGTCTGGGTGAGCGCGGCGCCGATCGCGTCGGTGCGTGAGGCGGCGACGGAGTAGGACTCGGAGGCGCCGACCGAGACGCTGTTGGAGGCGCCGACGGAGGTGGTCTGCGAGGCGCCGACGGTGAGGCTGCGATCGGCGCCGATGCCGACCTTCTGCGAGCCGCCGACGCTGACCTCTTGATCGCCGCTGACGGTGACCTTCTCGCTGCCGTCGACCGACTCCTCGTTGCTGCCGCCGACGTGGGTGGTGCGGTTCGAGCCGGTGTCCTCCTTGCGGTTCACGTCGACGGTGGAGCTGGAGTCGTTCTTGACCTTCTCGTCGCGGTTGTTGCCGACCTGGGTGTTCCAGTCTTTGCCCGCGGTGAGGTTGACCTTCTCCTCGCCCGCGGTGTCGTCGAAGGCGAGCTCGTTGAAGACCTTGCCGCCCGGGGAGGCGAGGCTCTTCAAGGTGGTGACGGTGGCGGCGCCTTTGCCGAGCGCGGGGGCGGGCTGCTCGCCGTTGTACACGCGGCCGACGACGATGGGCCGATCCGGATCGCCGTCCTGGAAGTCCACGATCACCTCGGTGCCCACGCGCGGGTGGCAGAGCGCGCCGCCGCCAGCGCCGGCGAAGGCTTGCGAGACGCGAACCCAGCAGGAGGTGGGCTCCTTGTCGTGCCGCTCGGTCTCGAGATCCCAGTGGAACTTGAGGCGCACGCAGCCGTTCTCGTTGCCCTCGGGGCCGCCGACGTGGATCTCGGCGTCCTTGTTGGAGGGCTCGGCGGTGACCAGCGCGGTCTGCGCGCCGATGATGCGGGGCTTGGGGCACAGCGCGGGGCGGAACTTGGACTCGTCGGGCGCGTCGTGGGTGCCGCGGCGGGCGCACTCGAGCGTGGCGCTGAAGGGGCGCGCGTCGTCGGTGGCGAAGCGCGCGGGCAGGCGCTCGCCGGGACCGAGCTCGCCGGGGACGTGGCCGCGCAGGCGCGCGCGGGTGACGAGGTACTCGCCCTCATAACGCGGGGTGGGGTGGCTGAGCGCGAAGACGTGTCCGGCGCCGAGCAGGCGGCAGGGCGTGTCGACCTGGGCGAAGCGCGCCTCGGTCTGCAGCCGCTCGAGGCGTGCCTTGGCCAAGAGCTCGCCCTGCTTGGGCTCGTCCGGGTACAGGCCGGGGAAGTGATCGATGGCGAGCGACCCGTCGCCGTCGGCCTTGGCCTCGACCTTCATGTCGAGCTTGGGCTTGACCGGATTGAAGTCATTGAGGCGAAAGCGGGTGGCGCGCAGCCGACCGCCGAGCCGCACCTGATCGACCTGCCGGCCGAGCACGCCGGGGCCGATGGGATCGAACGGATCGAGCTTGGTGCGACCTGCGTCGCCGTCGGAGATGACGAGCACGATGGCGGCCTTGTGGTGCTCGAAGTGGAAGCTGAGGCCCTCCTCCGCGAGCAAGCGCGCGATGAAGTCGAGGTTGCTCTCGTTGTACTGGACGCAGAACGGGCGCGTCTTCGCGTCGTCGATACGCGCCGGGTCCTGCACGCGGAAGGCGAACGCCTCGGCCGGCGCGGCGAACGCGTCCGTCATGGAGTCGGGCTGCTCCGGCTTTGGATCGTCGGCCTTCATCTGGGGGTCGCCGGTGAGCACGGCCTCCAGGATCTGTTTGGTGGTCTTCTCCAGGAAGATGCGCGAGGTCACGCGGTGGGCGGCGCGCACCAGCGGCGGCGCGAGCACGAGCTCGTACAACATGCCGCTTTGGGAGGAGCCGATCTCGGCCGCCTCGATCACCAGACCGTGCAGCACGCGCACCGCTGGATCGCTCAGCGTGTGGATGCGCAACGTGCCGAGCTTGCCGATCAGCGCCTCGGGATCGATCTCGTCGTCCACGGTCTTGGCGCGCAGCACGAGCTTCAGCTGGTAGCAGGCGCTGAGCGCGTCCTCGAGCTCCCACGACACGACACGCAGGTGGTCCCACTCGGCGCTGCCGCCGTCCCAGTGGAAGAGAAAGTCGGGGGTGGATGCGTCGGCCATGGAGCGTGGCCCGGAGGGTAGCTGCTACGCAGGTGGTGGGGTCCGACTTTGTGGGCGCGCTTCGGGGCCCGGGGCCATGCTCGGAGGGCTCATGCCATGCGCGATGGTCCCGCGGCTCGGAGCATGGTGCCCTCCCCTGGCGTGTGGTGACCCCTGCGGTCGGCGCTGCATCGCAATGGTCTCGGGCGTCGAGCGTGGCGATGGCGCATGGTCCCCCCCGGTAGGCGCATGGTCCCCCCCGGCAGGCGCAGTCGGGGCTCAGGTGGGGCCTGTCCCTGCCCGCGGCCGTTTCATTGGGCCCCGACACATCGTCGCGCGCGGAAGGTCTCCGCGGCCGACCAATCGCTACGGACGGCGACCACGAGGACCAGCGTCGGGGCACGCCAGCTGCTCTCGGCGCAGGTGTGGATCCGTGGATGCTGAGCTTGGCGACCTCGGAGGTTGCGCCCGGTCGTCAGGCTCGGCGGGGCGCTCTGGCGGACCGCGGCTCGTCGAAGACTTGGTCCACTGCGGTGGCAGTGGCTGCGCGAAGGAGCCAGCGATCGAGATCGGGGAGGGTGGTGCAGTCGAGGATGCGCTGCCGCTGTGCCCGGCCCACGCGCAGTCCACGAGCGGCGAGGACGGCGAGCACGGCCTCGGCCTTGCCTTCGGCTTTCCCCTCGGCTTTCCCCTCGGCTTTCCCCTCGGCTTTCCCCTCGGCTTTGCCCTCCTTTCGGCCCTTTCTCCAACCTTCCTTCCTGCCCTCGGCCTTGTAGTTTTCGTGGATGATGTCGAGTGCGCGCATGGCGTAGTCCTCCGCGAGCCGTCTGAGTGTTGCGCGAAACGGCCCCTTCGCCGTGCCGTGGATGAGGTCGAGCAGGGTCTGCTTGAGCGCCTCGCGACGACCCCGACGTTTCCCTGGCGCCATGCTCGGGGTCCGGGGAACGCCTCGGGCGCGACTCACCTCTGGCCGAGCGCCTGGCGATAGAGCTGATCGTATTGGAGCCGGAGGGGCGCCGATCGATTGAGGGCGCTGCCCATCATGGCAGCGACGGCGTGCCAGACGTGGGAGGCGTAGCCGAAGCGGGCGAGCACCGCGTTGCGATCTGGATCCTTGGCCAGCGCGGCCTGCACCTCGGCGTAGCGCTCGACGGACATGGGCAGCTCCCCGCGGGCTTGCATGGCCATGAAGTGCTGCATCTGCTCCTGGAAGTTGGTGAGCTCCAGACCCTCGGTGGCGCCCGCCTCGTTGTGGGGCAGCGGGATGGCTGTGGCTTGCGGCACGGGCGCCATCACGGTCTCGTCGCTGCCTTGCACCTGGGGTTGGGGCGCAGGGGCTGGTTGGCGGTGGGGATCGAAAGGCACACCGCCTGAGGCGAGAGAGGCTTGCAGCTTCGACACATCGATCATCCCCGTCTCGTGAGGATCCGGCACCCCTGGCGTGGAGGCCGGCGCGGTGCTGGGCGCCTCGAGGACGGGCGCGGCGGTGTGAGGCTCTCGGCCACCGACGGCGATGCCGCGGGCGGCGAGGGCGGCGTGAACGGCGCGTCCGTCGGTGAGCAAGGTCTCGCCGCTCTGCTCTGCGAGCGGGTGTGCGGCGGGAGCCTGGCCAGGGCTGCCGGCTTGGAACGGGATGCCCCGCTGGCGCAGGGCCTCGACGACTTTGCGGTTGTCGACCGATCCGGTGGCATCGGGGTCGACGTTCGCGTCGGGGCGACGTTCCGGAGCGGAACCTGCCTCTACGGAACCTGCCGGGGGCGGTTGCAGCTCGGTCGACGCGCGTGCCGGTGCGGCCTCCGCTTGAAGATCGCCCAAGAGCTCGGCGCGCCGCTGCTCGTAGCTGCTGCGAAAACTCGCCGCGTCGCTGGGGTCGCCGCGGTCGAGCTGGTCGCTGAGCTGCTCGAGCAGCTTGGTCTTGCGCTCGGCCCAGCGCTCCGGGTTGAGCGCGTGCCGCGCGAGGACCTCGTCGGCGCGCCCGTGCAGATCGATCTCTGCGGCGACGTGCGCGATGGCGACGATCTCGGTGGGGTCGGTCACGGCGCGAGCATACCGCATGCGCCTGCCGTAGAATGCTCGCGTGCCGCCGTCGCGCCGCTCGCCCTCTCCGCGGGTGCTCCGTGCTGCAGGTTGGGGCCTGGTGGGCACCTACGCGCTGATGGTGCTCATCCACGCGGTCGACCTCGCGCGCCCAGGGGCGACGGTGGGGCTGATCTCGAGCCTGGTCACGATCGGCGTGCTGTTGGGCGCGCTGCGGTACACGGGCAAGCGACCGCCGACGGCGTCGACCGCCAACGCGATCCAATCGCTGTTCGCGCTGCTGGTGCTCGGCAACGTCGCTGGCCATTACGTGGCGGCGAAGGATCCGAGCGTCGCGGCGATGTTCGTGTTCTACATGCTGGGCGCCGGCGGGATCTTGGTGGGTCGGGCCTGGCTCGTCGCGTGTTTGGCGCTGGCCTATGGGGCTTGGCTGGCCGTGACGTTGACGGTGCTGCCGCACGACAACGCCGCGCGGGACGGTGTGGCCTTGCTGACAGCGGCGGCGATCGCGATGGTGGTGCACTACGCACGGATGCGCTCGCTCGATCAGCTCGACGCGCTGGGGCAACGGGCGCTCGCCAAGCAGCGCGCGGCAGAGGAGGGCTTGGCGGCGCTCACGCGGGTGCAGAGCGCGTTCGCGGATCTGGTGGAGCAGCACCCGGACGGCATGTGTATCGCGCGAGATGGGAAGATCGTGTTCGCCAATGGGGCGCTGGCGCTGATGCTGCGCTTCGGCGAGCGAGAACAGCTCGTGGGGCGCGACGTGGAGGCGACGCTGGGAGCGCTGGCCGAGAGCGGTGAGGGAGACGCGAGGCCGCGCGAGCGTTTCGTGAGCCGGCAAGATGGCGCGACCCTGGTGCTCGAGGTCAGCTCGACGCAGGTGGAGTGGCTGGAGGGGCCCGCGACGCTGTACGCGGTGCGCGACCGGACAGCGCACCACAAAGAGGCGCAGGACCACCTGGCGCGCACGGATCGGCTGCTCACCGTGGGCCGCTTGGCTGCCAGCGCGGCGCACGAGATCAACAACCCGCTCACCTACCTGCTCGCCAACTTGGACGAGCTGACACATGCGCCGCTACGGCCTGAGGATCGGTCGATGGTCGAGGACGCCCTCGGCGGCGCGCAGCGCATTCGCGCCATCGTCGCGGGGCTCAAGGGGTTCGTCCGACCGCCCGAAGCGGTGCTCGCGCCCGTCAGCCTGGTCGAGGTGGTGGACGACAGCTTGCGTATGGTGGAGCCCAAGCTTCGCCACGTCCCCAAGCTGCGACGCCATATGGGCACCGCGCCCAAGGTGCTCGCGGACAGGCACCAGCTGGGGCAGGTGCTGATCAATCTGCTCGTCAATGCGGGCGATGCATTGGCCCGTACGTCGGAGGGCGAGCTCACCGTCTCGGTGAATCGAGCCGGAGAGCGCGCGCTGCTCACGGTGACTGACAATGGCGCGGGCATGTCTGCCGAGGTGCTGGCCAAAGCGTGCGAGCCCTTCTTCACGACCAAGCCGGTGGGGCAGGGCACCGGCTTGGGCCTGTACTTTTGCCACAACATGCTGCTGGCGATGGGCGGCACGCTGGCGCTGACCAGCGAGCTGGGCCACGGCACGACCGTCTCGATCTCCCTGCCGCTGTGGTCGGCGCCGGAGGAGGCCCCAGAGCCCGAGAGCGAGGCCCGCGAATCGGCGGTGTCGGACACGCCGCGTCGCTTCAAGGTGCTGATCATCGACGACGACCGCTCGGTGGGCCAGAGCGTGGCGCGGCTTCTGCGCCGGCACGAGGTGCTCGTCACCGATTCGCCCCGAGAAGGCTTGAGCCTGGCGCAGCAGGGCGGCTTCGACGCCGTGCTCTGTGACCTGATGATGCCGGGCCTGGATGGGCGCGAGGTCTATGAGCAGCTCAAGTCCGAGGGCCAGCAGGGCAAAGTGGTGATCATGACGGGGGGCGGTTGCTCTCCGGCCGCGCAGGCGTTCGTCGACTCAGGGGAGTGTATGGTGCTGCACAAGCCGTTCTCGCGGCAGGAGGCGGAGGCGGCGGTGGGCCAGGCCTCAGCGCGGTAAGCCTACGGCGTGCACACGCCGTCGAGGCTGCCGTCGAACACGAGCTCGCTGCAGCCGGGGCCGGGCGTGCCGCTCGCGCCGTTCATGCCGCTGACGCCGTTGTTGGCGCCGATGCCGCCGGCGCTCTGCGAGCCGGGCACGAGGGTGGTG
>CAZXMG010000156.1:0-10354 GCA_964641275.1 uncultured Polyangiaceae bacterium | reverse complement strand
GGGGCTGTCGACCTTCGCGGCAGCTGCGGTGGGGCTCGAACAGACGGCGCGTCGAGCCGATCTCACCCGATCAGGCCCCATCGCCGGCTGGGGGATCGACCTCTTGGCCTACGCGGCGCCGAGCACAGCGGCGCCCCCGGCGCCGGTGGTCGCCGCAGAGCCAGCGCTGTCGCCGGCGCTCGCCGGCTTCGACGTGCTGTTCATCACCGCCGCGGGCTTGCGCGCAGATCACCTCGGGGTGTTCGGTCACGACCGAGCCATCTCGCCCAACCTGGATCGTCTGGCCGGGGAGGGGGTGCGCTTCGAGGCCTGCTACGCCTCGACCCCCGACACGCTTCTGTCTCTGGGCTCGCTTTTCGCGGGCAAGCGCCTTCGCCCGCTGTGGGCCATGGATCTTTCACTCGACGTGCGCACGCTGGCCGACGAGCTCTCGAGCGCTGGCTACGCCACGATCGCGTTCAGCGACGAGCAGCTGTTCGACGCTCCCGACCGCAAGCTCTCCGCGCTCGACGATCGGCGCCTCGGGTTCAAGCGGCAGCGCGAGCGCGCGAGCCACCAAGACCTCCTCGCCGAGGTGCCGTTGGCCTTCGGCGTCGGCGAGCGCGTGTTCGCCTGGGTCCACCTCGACACCCCGCGCGAACCCTACCGCCCACGGGGTACACACACGCTGGGCGCGCGGGCCATCGATCGCTACGACGCCCAGATCAACGAGCTCGATCGCGACGTGGGAGCGCTCATCACCGCGGTGCGCGCGCGCAGCCCGAGCACGCTGGTGGTGTTCACAGCGGCCCACGGGGAGGCCTTCGGTGAGCACGACGAGCATCACCACGGCGGCGCCGTGTACGAGGAGCAAGTCCGGGTGCCGCTGCTGCTTTGGGCGCCGGCCGCGCTCGCGCCGCTGAGCGTGAGCGAGCCGGTCAACCACGTGGACGTGGCTCCCACGCTGCTCGGCCTGCTGGCGATCGAAGCACTCCCCCTGGGGGATGGTCGGGACCTCTCCCGCACCCTGCGCAGCAACGGCGCGTCGCGCCCACCCCCCGCTCCGGCCTACGCCGAGACGGACGAGATGGTCATGTTGGGCGAGGGACAGGATCGGCTGATCTGC
Organism: uncultured Polyangiaceae bacterium; assembly: GCA_964641275.1. Lineage (GTDB taxonomy): Bacteria > Myxococcota_A > Polyangia > Polyangiales > Polyangiaceae > Xiheicaenibacterium. Next base: position 9,249 of record CAZXMG010000156.1, on the reverse strand, counting down.
CTGCGCCGCTCGGGGGTGTGCTCGCTCTACGATCTGCGCACCGATCCGCGCCAGCGCAGGGACGCTGCCGCGCGCTTGCCGGCGCAGCTCACGGCCATGCAGCACACGCTCGAGCAGCTGGAAGAGCGACTGTTCGGCGTCGAGGCGCTGCCTCTGCTCGCCAAGGATCCGCGCCTCTTGCCGGTGCTGCGCGCGCGAGCGTTCGCTGGCGACTCCGCGCGGGCCATCGCCCCGCTGCTCGAGGACAAGGACCCTGCGTTGCGACGGCGAGCGGCGCGCGAGCTGTTCGAGCTTCGGCGCAGCGACGTGCGCGACGCCATGCGCAGCGCGCTGCTCCGCGAGACCGACGCCGAGACCAAGTCGATGCTCGCGCTCGGTCTGGTGCGCTTGGGCGACGGCGCGCCGCTGGTGTTCGAGCTGTTCGCCGGCACGGATCTGACCCTGAAGCGGCTAGCGGCGCTCGCGCTCGCAGAGAACGGCGACGATCGCGGCGAGGACCTGCTCAATGCTTGGCTCACCGCGGCTTTCCCGCGCAAGGGCAAGACGCCGAGCGAGGAGGACGCGATGACCGTGCCGCGCGCCAAGGACGTGATCGCCGCGCTCGCGGGGTTGCGCTCCGAGGACGCGGTCTCCCCACTGTTGACCGTGATCGAGGTGCCAGCGCTGCGCGGCGCCGCAGCGCGCGCTCTCGCGCGCATCGGTGAGGACGCCGCGCGACCCAAGCTCGCCGAGCTGCTCTATCGCGAGCGCTACCTGGTCACTCGAGAAGCGCTGCTCGCCGCGCTGCTCGAGCTCGGCGCCGGCCCCGAGCTCCGCGAGCCGCTGGTGTCGCTGCTCGGGTTGCCCGACCCGCACCCGGGCGCAGTGCGCGCGGTGAGCAAGGCGGACCTGGTCGCGCACGTCGGTGGGCCCGCCCGCGACGCCGAGCTGTCCCGCTTGCGGCGCTTCGCCAAGAGCGGGGTCAGCGTCGACTTCGTCGTGCCCGAGCTCACCAAAGGCGCGAGCCCCGCGCCCGGCGCGAAGGTCCGGGTGGTCTGCCGCGCCAACGCGCAGACCGGTGGCGAGCTCTGGCTGGGCGCACGCGGCGACGTGCCGCTCTCCTCCGAGACCAAGGCCTACGTGCCGAAGCTCCGCCCCGAGCTCGACAAACTGCGCTCGGCCAACCTGCCCATTCCACCAAGCGACACGCCGCTCGAGATCGCAGCGGATCTGCCGGACAGCGCAGGCGCGCGCCCCGGCAAACAGGTGACCTTGATCGCGTTCGCCACCCAGGGCGTGGTGATCGATACCTGCCAGCTGGTGCCTCGCCGCACGGACTGGCCCGACGAGTAGCGCAGGCCGGAGCTCAGAACGCGTTGAAGCCAGTCAGCGCCTGGCCGAGCACCAGCGTGTGCACCTCGTCGGTGCCCTCGTACGTGAACACACTCTCCAGGTTGAGCATGTGCCGGATCACCGGGTACTCCAGCAAGATGCCGTTGCCCGCCAGGATGCTGCGCGCGACGCGCGCGATCTCCAGCGAGATGCCCACGTTGTTTTTCTTGCAGAGCGACACCTGCGCCGGCAAGAGGTCGCCCTGCTCCTTGATGCGCGAGAAGTGCAACACCATGATCTGGGCCTTGGCCAGCTCCACCGCCATCCACGCGAGCTTCTGCTGAATCAGTTGCTTCGAAGCGATCGGCCTGTCGAACACGATCCGCTCGCGGGCGTAGCTCAGCACCGAGTCGAAACACGCCCGCGCCGCGCCCAGCGCGCCGAACGCGATGCCGAAGCGGGCCTGGGTCAGGCACGAGAGCGGTCCCCTCAGGCCCACCACCTCGGGCAACATGTTGGCCTCGGGCACGCGCACGTCGCTCAGCACGATCTCCCCGGTGGGGCTGGCGCGCAGGCTCATCTTGCCCTTCATCAGCGGGGTCTCGAAGCCTTTCATGCCGCGCTCGACCACGAAGCCACGGATGCTGCGCGGATCGTCGCCCTCTGTCTTGGCCCACACCACCGCCAGGTTGCAGATCGGCGAGCTGGTGATCCACATCTTGCTGCCGTTCAGCACCCAGTCCTTGCCGTCCTTGCGGGCGCGCGTCTTCATCGCGCCCGGGTCACTGCCAGCGTCCGGCTCGGTCAGGCCGAAGCAGCCGACCAGCTGGCCCTTCGCCATCCCCGGGAGCCAGCGCTGCTTTTGCTCCTCCGAGCCGAACTTCCAGATCGGGAACATGGCCAGGCTGCCTTGCACGCTGGCGAAGCTGCGCAGCCCCGAGTCGCCGTACTCGAGCTCGGCCAGTGCGAGCCCGTACATGGTCGGCGACATGCCGGCGCAGCCATAGCCGCTGAGTGACGCGCCCAGCAGGCCCAGCTCACCGAGCTCCGGGATCAAGTCGCTGGGGAACTTCTCTTCCTCGAACAGCTCCGCCGCGCGCGGGAGGTAGCGCTCCGCGACGAAGCGGCGCACGGTGCTGCGCACCATCTTCTCCTCTTCGCTGAGCAGGTGGTCGATGGCGATGAGAGCATCCAACGAGAGCGGCTCGGGCATGTGCGCTCCTTACTCTGCCCGGCCGCTCGAATGAAGCATGCTCGCAGCCAGGGGCGGACCTCAAGTACGCTAGGGCCAAGATGTTGAGGACGGCTTCCTGGGTCTCTTGCTTTTGTTTGTTGGCGGCGTGTGGGCGCTCGCATCTCGGGGCGCCCGAGCTCGAGCAAGGAGGCGGCGGCTCGGGCGGCGCCCCCCCAGGCTTCTGCGGCGATGGCGTGGTCGATCGCGACGAGAGCTGCGACGACGGCAACACCATCGATGACGACGGCTGCACCAACGACTGTGCCCTGTTCACGTGCGGCAACGGCCAAGTCGACGACGGCGAGCAGTGCGACGGTGGGACCGACGGCGCCACCTGCGAGAGCCAGGGCTTCGGTCCCGGAGAGCTCGGCTGCCTGGCCACCTGTGTGTTCGACACGAGCGGCTGCTCCAGCTGCGGCAACGGCATCATCGACGGCAGCGAGCAGTGCGATGGCGCCGACCTCGGCGGGCAGACCTGCGAGTCGCTCGGCTTGGGCCAGGGCGAGCTCTTGTGCACCGACAGCTGCTTGCTCAACGTGTTCTTCTGCGAGGAGACCACGTGTGGCAACGGGCAGGTCGACGCGAACGAGCAGTGCGACGGCGGGAACCTCGCGGGGCAGACCTGCCAGAGCCTCGGCTTCGACGGCGGCACGCTGCTGTGCGCGCAGTGCCTGTTCGACACGGGCGACTGCGCCGTGTGCGGCAACGGCAACGTGGAGCCGGGCGAGACGTGCGACGACGCCAACACCCAATCGGGGGATGGTTGCTCCTCCACGTGCCAGGTGGAGGCCTGCGGCAACGGCGTGCTCGAGCCTGGCGAACAGTGCGATCTGGGCGCCGCCAACGAGGACCGCTGGGCGCTGGCGTACGGCCTGGGCTTGCCGGCGACGGGCAACACCATGCTGCGCCCGTTCGACAACCCGCAATCCGCGGTGTCGTTCTTCAACTACTTCTCGGCCAGCTCCCACACCGGCTTCGAGGGACTGAACACGAGCCGCATCTACTTCTACCGCAACAGCACCAACTCCATCCTCAGCCTCATCTTCCACCACGGAGTCGACCAAACCACGACCGGACTGGTGCAACCTCTGGCGCAGGTGGACTGGTTCTTCAGCGGCATCCCGGGCGGCACCTTCATCGCCGCCACGGATGACGATCTGTCCGAGCTGTTCCCGACCGGCGGCGGATCGGTCGAGGGGCACTGGCAGTTCCAGAACAACAGCGACGGGGGCGTGATCGCCGGCTTCCCGTTCCCCGGTGATTGGGAGGTCTTGCTCGAGGCCACCTTCGCGCAGGGCATCACCAACTTCGAGCTGATCGACCAAGGCTCGACGTTCACCTCGATCACGGGCGAGACCTTCGTCACCTTCCTGGCGCAGACCAACCCGAGCGCATGCCGCACGAGCTGCACCGTCCCGAGCTGCGGAGATGGGCTGTTCGACGCGGGCGAGGTGTGTGACGACGGCAACAACGTCTCCAACGACGGCTGCGCAGCGGACTGCGCCGCGCTCGACTGAGCGGCGAAACTTGGCCCGTGCCTCGCCCCATTGGTAGGGCGGAGGCATGCGCGCGTGGTTCTCGACTGCGCTCTCGGCGTCCGCTCTCTCGCTGGTGAGCTGCTCGGCAGGCACGTCGCTCGTCGGCGCGTTGGCCGAACGCGCGGGCCACGGAGCAGCGATCGCCGGAGCCGCCACGCTGCCCACCGCCAGCGAGCAGGCCGCCAGACTCTGCGATCGTGTGCTGGCCGACGAGCAGCGCGCGCTCGCTGCCCTGGCCCTCGAGCTCGAGGCCGGCCCCACCAACGCGCCGCTGGCGGCGCCTCCCGCCCACGAGGACGGCCCCGATTGGGGGGAGCTCGATGACGACGCAGGCGCAAAGGCCGCGCTCGATGACGACGCCGACCCGGGCGCGCTCCTGCGCGTGACACGGGAGAGGGACGCGCAAGCGGACGAGCTGCCGAGGCTCGCCGCGATCGCGCGAGAGACCTGGATCTACTCGCAGCCGGACCGCAAGAAGGCCCGTCGGCTGGGCTACCTGCGCGCCGGCGCGGTGGTCGAGCGCAAGCCGCAAGCCGTCTCGACCAAGGGCTGCAAGGGCGGCTGGTACGAGATCGCCCCAGAGGGCTTCGTGTGTCTGGGTCGCAGCGCGAGCCTGGACCCATTCCACCCGGTGGTGGACGCCGCCAAGCGCCGTGCGCGGCGCGACGGGCTGCCCTACGAGTACGTGATGTCGCGGACTCCGGGCCCGCCGTTTTACACGCGCCTGCCGAGCGAGAGCGAGCAGGCTCGCGCCGAGCCCGACCTCGGCTACTTCCACAAGAAGCTCAAGGCGATCGAGAAGGACCCCGCGTTCGTGCCGCTGCCGGAGGCCGAGGCGATGCCCAGCGCGCTGCTCTACGGCCAAGCGCTGCCCGCGCTCGCGGACGCGCCGCCGCGCAGCGAGACGCAGCTCGTCGCGGGCAACGCGGGCGTTCGCTCCGGCTTCGCCTTGCTCTCCCAGTTCGACCACGATGGCCGGCGCTTCGGCGTCACGACGGATCTGCACACCATCCCGCTCGACCGCACCCGCTGGGTCAAGCCCTCCGCGTTCCGAGGCCTCGAGCTCTCGAGCGAGCTGACGCTGCCGGTGGCGTTCGTGATGAAGAAGCGCGCCACGCGCCACAGTCGCGAAGAAGGCGGACGCTTCCGCGCCACCGACGCACTGGACCATCGTGCTGTGGTCCCGCTGACGGGCCAGAAGCAGGGCTCCTACCTGGAGGCCAAGGACGGCAGCTGGGTGAAGCAGGAGGACGTGCGGACGATCGAGCCGATGTCGCGTCCCCCGACCTGGGCCAAAGATGGCAAGAAGTGGATCGACGTCTCGATCCTGCAGCAGTCGCTGGTCGCGTACGAGGGGCTCTCGCCGCGTTATGTGACGCTCGTCTCCACCGGTGCAGACGGTCTCGGCGACCCCAAGAAGACGCACTCGACGGTGCAAGGCGTGTTCTTGATCCACACCAAACACGTGTCGGTGACGATGGACGGCGACGAGACAGGAGACGAGTTCGACCTGCGCGACGTGCCCTTCGTGCAGTACTTCAACGAAGGCTACGCGCTGCACGCCGCCTACTGGCACGACGACTTCGGCACTCCGCGCAGCCATGGCTGCGTGAACCTGGCCCCCCACGACGCCGCCTGGCTGTTCGGCTGGACCACACCCGAGGTGCCTGAGGCCTGGCACGCCGCGCTCTCGATCAAACGCGGCACCTTGGTCTATACCCATCCCTGAGTTGGGATTCCTCAAAGACGCCGTCGGGATCGCGCGCTCGGCCGGGTTGGTGTTCGCCGCGCGGTCGGGGCGGATCCTCGCCGGCGCTCTGGCGTTCAGCACCCTGTTGTCGGTCGTGCCGCTGCTGCTGATCGCGTTGCGCGTGGCGTCCCTCCTGATCGACAGCGACGTGGCACGCGCGGCGCTGATCGAGAACATGGGGCGCTGGGTGGGGCCGTCGCTCGCCGCCGAGGTGAGCGACTGGGTCTCGGCGGCGCAGCGCAGCGGCGGTGGTGTGGGGATCGTGGGCGCTGCGGTGCTGGCCTATGCCTCGACGCGCTTGTTCGCGACCTTGACGCGCGCGTTCGACATCCTGTGGGGGATCGATCCGATGGCCACCTCGACCTGGAAGGAGCGCGCGGAGCGCTTTCTGACCAAGCGCTTGTTCGCGTTCGGGCTGGTGCTGTCGGTGGGGCTGCTGCTCGTAGCGTTGGTGTTCGGCCACACCATGCTGTCAGCCGTGCGCGACTTCAGCCCGGCAGGGCTCTCTCCGATGGGGCCGGCGCTGGAGTACGCGCTGAGCTTCGTGCTCACCGTGGCGCTCTTCTCGGTGCTGTTCCTGGTGCTGCCGAACAAGCGCATCCCGGTGAAGACCGCCGCCACTGGCGGAGTGGTGACGGCCACGCTGTTCACGCTCGGCGCGGTATTGGTGGGCACCTACGTCGGCCACAAGGCAGGCGAGAGCACCTTTGGCGCCGCGACCAGCCTGGTGCTCCTGCTCCTGTGGGTGCACTACGCCGCGCACGCATTCTTCTACGGCGCAGCCATCACCGTGGTGCTCACCGAGCGGCGTCCGGTGCGGCGCTGAGCAGCGCGAGACCGCCCTGCACCTCGCCCACGACCATTTCGGCCAAGAGCGCGAGCTGCTGCTCGCCCTCGCCAGCGCTGGCCTCCGCGGGCGCCCCTGCGTAGGCGCGGTCGAGCCCCATGGCCTTGAACGAGGTCTTGCCCGCCAGAATTCCTTCGGACAGCGAGGTGGGTACCGCGGGCAGGCCGCTCATCAGCTCGATGCGCACAGCGGCTGCTCTTTCTGCCAGCACCAGCGACGTCTCGTAGCGGCCGGCGTGACAGGCGCCGCTCTTGAACTCCGCGCTGAGCGTGCGCGCCCACTTGCGCGTGAGCGGGCAGGCGACGCTCACGCTTCCGGGGGTGCGGCCGTCGAGCACCGCCCGGATGGCTCGAGCCTGCGCTGGCTCGAGGTGGTTGTTCACCAGCGAGACGTGTCTGGCACCGGCCGCGAGCCAGGCGTCGACCACCGCGCCCACGAAGCTAGTCAGCACAGCTCCAGAGATCGACACCGCGCCGGCGAAGCCCGCCGCGAAGTCGGTCACTCCGTAGGGAATGGCGGGCGCGATCACCGCGCTCACACCTCTCGCCGAGAGCAGCTCCACCGCGCGCCGACAGGTGGCAGTGCTGATCAACGTGTCCGTCTCCAGGGGCAGGTGCGGACCGTGCGGCTCCACCGAGCCGACTGGCAAGAGCACCACCAGCGGCGCTGCGCGCAAGAGCTCCTCCACCTCGCCGCTGGTGAGCTCGGCCACGAAGCGGCTCACGTTCACAGCCCCTTCGGGTTCTGGCCGGCGGCCTCTCGCTCCTTGAGCACCTTCTTGTCCACCTTGCCGCGATCGTTCTTGGGAACGTCGTCGGTGAACACCACGAAGCGCGGGTACTTGTGCTTCGAGAGCTTGTCCTTGACGTGAGCCTTGAGCTCTTGCGCCAGCGCGTCGAGCTCGCCCTCTGCCCTGCTACGCGCCTCTTCGCGCAAGATCACGAAGGCCTTCACCTTGATCAGACCGTCCTCGTCGCAGCCGATCACCGCCGCGAGCGATACGGCCGGATGCTCCATCAAGCACTCCTCCACCTCGAGGGGGGCGACCCAAACGCCGCTCACCTTGAGCAAATCGTCGGCGCGGCCGCTGAACGTCAGGTAGCCCTGTGCGTCCAGGCTGAAGAGGTCGCCGGTGCGGCACCACGGGCCCAAGAAGGTTCGAAAGCTCTTCTCGCGATCTTGGAAGTAGCCCATCGACGCCGAGGGCCCCTTCACCCACATCACGCCGGTCTCGCCCGTCGGGAGGGCGGGGCCGCCGGGCTCGCTGACCTCCGACGGGAGGATCTTGATCTCGTAACCTTCGACCACGCGCCCGAGCGTGCCGGGGCGAATGTCGCCGGGCCGATTGCTGCAATAGATGTGGAACATCTCGGCCGAGCCGATGCCGTCGTACACCTCGGCGCCGAAGCGCGAGGTGAAGCGACGCAGCAAAGGCTCGGGCAACGCCTCGCCCGCCGAGAGGTGGAAGCGCACGCTCGAGAAGTCGAGCGGCGGCTCTCCTCGCTGCGTGCGTTGCTCGTCGTGGTCGAGCAGCTTGCCCATCATCGTGGGCACGTTGGTGACCACCGTGGGGCGATAGCGCTCGATCGCGGCGGCGAGGTTCTCGGGCGTGGGACGCTCCGCGAACAGGCCGGTCGTGGCGCCGACCGCGAATGGGAACATCAGGTTGGTTCCGGTGGCATACCCGAAGAACAAGCGTGGGACGCTGACCGTGACGTCCCCCTTTCGATAGCCGACGGTGCGCTTGGCATACACCTCGGTGTTGAAGGCGAAGTCGCGGTGTGCGTGCAGGTTGGCCTTGCTCTTGCCGGTCGAGCCGGAGGTAAAAAGCCAGATCGCTACGTCGTCGATCTTGGTCGGCCTGGGATCATGCGTCTTGTCCGCGAGCAGCCGATCCCCTGTGGCCAGGGCGTCGGCCAGCGACACCGCGTTCGCGCCAAACGTCGAAGCGTCGACCGTCGACAGCACGTCCTCACCGGTCGCGACCTCTTTGCACAGGACGACGCGGCGCACGTCGGCCTGGCTCAGCTCCGTCGCGATCGACTGCGCCACGCGCGGGATGGTGATCACCACCGAGGCGCGCGTGTACTCGACCAAGTACGCGAGATCGGCTGGCGGCGCCTCGGGGTTGCCCATGGCCACCACCGCGCCGTGGTGCAACGTGGCGAAGAACCACCATACGAACGCGGGCGTGTCGTGCAGGATGATGAGCACTCGCTCCTCTCGGCGCACGCCCGCGCTCGACAGGAAGCGCTGCAGCGCCCGCGCCCGGCCCGCGACCTGGGAGTAGGTCTCCACCCGGTCGCCGAAGCGCACCGCGGGCGTATCCGCGAAGCCCTCTCGCAAGCGGTCGAACAGGTAGTACGAAGCGAGGTTGAGGTCCTCGGGGAAGGTAGGGAGGGTCATGGCGCGCGGGGAGGATACTTCGACTGAGGCTCCGTGAGGTGGTGTGGGGGGGGCCATGCTCCGAGCGCGGGGGCCATGCTCCGAGCGCGGGGGCCATGCTCCGAGCGCGGGCCCCCTGTGTCAGAGGAGTTGTCCGGTTGGGTGACCAGTTGAGGTCAACCAG
>CAZXMG010000155.1:0-10357 GCA_964641275.1 uncultured Polyangiaceae bacterium | reverse complement strand
GCACACGCTGCTGTACGCCAAGCTGATCGTGGTCACCGGCCAGCTCGAGCGCGAGGGCGAGGTCATCCACCTGTTGGTGCGCACCGCTGAGCCCATCGAGCTGGGCGCTGGCAGCGAGCTGCCCGCGCGGTCGCGGGACTTTCATTGACCGCCACGAACGACACTCCGGCGGTTCTATGGCGCGAACACGGGCGACGCGTCTAGGATGTGCCCGAGATGTCGACAGCCGTGGTGATCGCGATCGTGGTGGGTGCGGTGGTGCTCTTCGTCGCGATCTTCGCGATCGCGCTCAGGGCGGTGGCGCGCGCCGCGAAGGAGCACGAGGCGGCCGCGCGGCGCGAGTTTCCGAATGCGGCGCTCGTCGACTCCGGCGCCCTGTTCTTTGGCCAAGAGTCCCGCGGAGCGGCGCAGCTGCGAGGCAACGGCACGCTCGTGCTCACGGACGCCGAGATGGTGTTCAAGCAGTGGGTCGTGGATCGCGAGTTTCGCGTTCCGCTCGGGTGGATCGTGGCGATCGAGAAGCCGCGATCATTCCTGGGAAAGTCCCAGTTCGTGGAGCTCTTGTGCGTGAAGTACCGCGATGACGCAGGAAAGGACGATGCGATGGCCTGGCGAGTGCGCGACCTCTCGGGCTGGATACAGGCCATCGAGCGTGCTCGCAGCGGCGCAGGGGACGCATCGAGGGAGGCGTATCGATGAGGCTCGCCAACGAGTGTCGCCTTCATTCGCGCTCTCCCATGACCGCGGTGCGTCGGGTGCTGATCGCTTCCATGTGCACATGGCTCGCCGCGTGCGCCGGAGCCGACCCGCAACGCGAGCCACCGCCCACGACCGCGGCCTCGGAGACGGCTCCGCCGGTCCCGGAGCCGCTCGCGAGCGCGAGCGCGAGCCTGGTCGTGAGCGCAGAGCCGAGCGCCAGCGCGGCTCCACCCGCTGCGCCCCCGCGCCTGTTCGACATCGCCGAGCCGCCGCTGGCCGCGGAGATCGAGGCCGGCGCGATGCACGTGCGGGCTCAAGCTTGGTCGAAGGCGAAGTCGGCGCTCGTGAGCGCCGCCAAGGTGGTGGACAAGCGCGACCACATCGTCGAGGTGTTGGTGTTGCACACGCTGCTCGGCCGCACCGCGCAGGGGCTCGGCGACGCGAAGTTGGCCGAGACCGAGCTCGCTCAGGTGCGTGCGATCTGGGGCAAGAATGGGCCGCGCCGTGTGGAGGAGCTCGGCGGCAAGGACGAGGAGAAGGCCCAGCGCATGGGCATCGCGCTGACCGCGGTGGGCGAAGCGGAGTTCTTCTTCGCGGAGCTGGCTCGCAAGAAGGCCGACGCGATCAAGCCTCCCAAATATAGCGGTGACGGCTCCCGTGACGGCGTGCAGAAATTCGTCAACACCAAGTTCCGCGATTGGGTGCAGAAGCGCCGCGAGGCGATGCAACAGGCAGAGAAGGCGTACCTCGCGGTGCTCGACCTCAAGCCTGTGCCGCCGCCCCAGTGGGTGATCGCGTCGGCCGAGCGCGTGGGCACCATGAAGCAGAGCTTCCTCGAGCAGTTCTCGGCCGCGCCCATGCCGAACGAATGGAAAGGCTCGGGGCCGCTGCCGCCTTCGAAGGAGATGAAGGGCGGGCCGCCGAGCGATCTCACCAAGGAGGAGGTCCGCGCGGCCTACCTCAAGGCGCTCGAGGGCGCGATCGCGCCGGAGCGCGAGGCCGCCCGCGCCGCGTTCAAGACGTGCAGCCAGCTCGCGGCCAAGTACGGCGTGAAGAGCGACGCAGCTGCACGCTGCGACAAATGGCTGAAGGACCACCCGGCGAGCGGAGGACCTTGACGCGTGTGCGTCGGGCGGCGGAACATTCCGCTCATGCCCCCGTTCATCTCCTGTCCACGTTGTGCGTGTGCTGTTCGTCCGCTGGAGGCGGCGTGCCCTCATTGCCACGCCACGCTGCCCAGCACCGACCGGCGGGTGACGCGCACGGCGACCGCCATTGCGCTCGGGCTGGTGGGCATCGCAGGCTGCGGCGAGGTGCCGGTGGCCACCAAGTATGGCGTGCCCGCGACGGACATGGCGCCCCCCGAGCCGACGACCTCGGCCAGCGCCGCCCCGGCGCCCGAGGCGGTGACCGAAACGAAGTGAGGGGTTGCCTCAGCAGCCCCCGCAGCTGGAGAGGCACGCGTCGCAATAGATGCACTCGCCGACCGCGTTGTAGAGCGGCATCGCGCTCGGGTAGCTGTTGGCGCAGCTCTGGAAGCATGTGTCGTCGGCGCATGCGCTCAAGCACTCGAGCAGCGAGTAACACTCCGTGTCGTTGAAGCACGCATCGACGCTTGCCGCGCAGAGCCCCTCCATGGCGCAGCTCTGGCAGCTGTCGCACGATCCGAGGTCACAGCTGCCACCACCCGTCGTGGACGTCGACCCGCTGGTCACCGTGGTGGTGCCGGAGCCCGCGCCGGAGGGGGCGCCACCATTCGAGGAGTGGTTCCCCCCGTCCGAGGGCGCGCCGCCGATCGGATCCTGGCTGCCGCCGCCGCCCTCGCTCCCTTGAAGCTCTTCCCCCGCCGCGCCGTTCCAGCTGTCGTCGTCTGCGCTCGCGCAAGCGACGACAACCAACGAACAAGCAGCGAGGAGACTGTTCCATCGCCCCATCATTGCCTCTGCCCGCAGCTCTTGCGGGTGGTGAGTGCCGTAGCCCCGTTGTGTGCGTACCTAGGTACCCGCGGGGTCCCGTTCATTCATCGAAATCGTCTCGGCTGTCGCGGATCCCGAGCTGGTACCTTGCCCGCATGCAAACGCTCGAGAGCTTGCGGCAGCGGATGTGGTTGGCGGCCATGGGGGTGGGCGTGACCGGCTGCTCGAGCAGCGAGCTGCCTGAGCCGTCGTCGCACGGTCCGAGGGCCAGCGCGTCTGGCGTCGCGCTCTCGGCCACCGAGACTTCCTCGAGCTCCAATGCGTCGTTGGCGACGCCGGCCACCTCACCTGTCGAGCCGACGTCGCACGCTGTCGAGCCGCCGCCGTCCGCGTCGGCTCAGTCGTTCCCTCCTGCGCCTCCCCGGCGCCCGGTGGCGTGCGCGATGGGGCCCTCGCAAGAGGTGTGCTTCACGCCGTTCGCGGGCATGCGCTCGAAGGGCACGGGTGAGCCAGCGCCCGTCCCACCGCCAAACGCGTTCGACACGCGAGGCTGCTTGCCGCTGACCGAGGTGTCCGACGGCTGCTGCAGCCCTGCCAAGGCGGGACCGCGCTTCGCTTCCGGCAAATGTTGCTACGAGACTTGCCCGGGATCCTGCTGCGGGCGCGCGTTCGTGGTCGATGGCTTGGCGCGGGTGGCACCGCTCGGGTCGGTGGCTGGCGCCCAGGGCGCTGCGACGTCGGTGGATGCGGCCGCGCTCGAGGCCGCACAGGCGTGGTTGGCCGACGCGCAGCTCGAGCACGCGTCGATCGCCTCGTTCGCGCGCTTCACGCTGGAGCTGCTGTCGCTGGGCGCGCCAATGGATCTGGTGCGGCGCGCCAGCGAGGCGACGCTCGAAGAGGTGCGGCACGCCGAGCTGTGCCTCGTGCTGGCCGAGACCCTCGGCGCCGGAGCTCACCGAGCAGGACCGCTACCCCAAGCCGCGGGGCTCCCCGCGCGGCCGCTCTCGGAGATCGTCGTCGCTGCCATTCGCGAAGGCTGCGTGGGGGAGACGCTGGCAGCGATCGCGGCGCAGCGGCAGCTCGAGCGCGCCGAGTCTGCTCCGGCGCGAGACGTGCTCACGGTGATCGCGCGCGACGAGGCGCGTCACGCCGAGCTCGGTTGGGCGTTCGTCGGTTGGGCGCTGCGGCAGGAGCCCGCGCTATTGCCCCTTGCGCGCCACACGTTCGAGCAGAGCTTGCGCGCGATCGAGGCGGCGGCTCCAGCAGCGACCTCCTCCTCGCCTTCACGCGCGGCTCGTTATGGCAGGCTCGAGCCCGGCGAGATCGACGCAATGTCGCGGCAAGCGGTGCGCTCGCTGCTGCGCCCCGTGTCGGAGTCGCTGCTCGGCTGTGCCGAGAGGCAGCCGTCGTGATCGCTTCGCCCACGCCATGGACGCGGTGGTGCCTCTGCGCGCTGTGGTTGCCCTGTGGCGCGCTCGCCTGCGAGGAGGACGCCAAGCCCAAAGCATCCAAGCGCCCCACGGCCGAGGAGCCTGAGCGCGCCACCTCGGCTTCGGCACGCGTGTCGAGCGCGGCTTCCGCCGCGTCTAGTGCGAAGCCTCGGCTGGACGTGACGGTCGACGGCGCTCCACTCAAGATCGATCACGCGCTGGTCAAGCGTCGGCCGGATCGCAAGCTGCAGCTCTACCTGGGCGTGGGTGGGGGGAGCTGCGAGGCGCTGATGGACAACCTGTTCAGCGGCAGCCACCCGCATGTGCTCGTCGACCTGCCCACGCGACTCGGCAGCGACGGCGCCGAGTCTTTGGTGGTGGGGGACGTGCACAAGAGCGGTCCCAACGCCCCCGACGAGGGGGCGAGCGCGAAGATGCACGGCAGCTTCGGGGCCAAGGGCAGCGACGTCGAGATCGCGCTTGCGGTCGCCTCGAAGGAGGCCAAGGTGGAGCTCCGCGGCACCGTGATCGCCAAGAGTTGCGGCGACGAGCTGCGCGACAAGGGTCCCGGTGTGATCGATCCGCCGCTCAAGAGCAGCGCGTCCATGACCATCGCGGGCCACAAGATCCCGATTCGCGGGGCGCTCGCTCGTCGCGACGGCGTGGAGCTGACCGACTTTCCGCGCGACTGCAGCGCGGCGTGGTTCCTCGGTGCGCGGCTGGCGCAGGCCAGCGGCAGCTGGACCTTGGACGGAGAGCGCGTCGGCGCGGCCAAGACCGGCCCCGCGAGCGGTCTGCGCGTGAAGCGTGGGCCGGAGCTCGCCGAGAAGCGCCAAGAGGGGGCGATCGTGGAGCTCGAGCTCGCAGGCGACGATCGCCTCGACGGCTATGCCGTCAAGCTCGAGGGCAAGGTCGAGGCGCTGGTGTGCCCTTGAGCAACATGAAGCATGATGAGGCGAGCATGGGACAACACTCGGTCGAACGACACCTGGGGCTGAAGATCGAGGACTACGATCGCGAGATTCGCCGCCTCGTGCCCCACTACGATGAGCTCGTCTCGGAGGGCACGTCGCTCCTCACGCGGCTCGTCGCCCCGGACGCCCACATCTTGGATCTCGGCTGTGGCACCGGGCGCATGTCGGCCGCGATCCTCGCTGCTCTCCCGCAAGCCAGGCTGACGTTGCTCGACGTGGACCCGAAGATCCTCGAGCGGGCACGGAGCCGCTTTGCTGCGACGTCGGTCGACGCGCAGCGGCTGCATTTCATGCACGGCAGCTTCCTCGACCCGTTGCCGGCGAGCGATGCGATCGTCGCGAGTCTTTCGCTGCACCATGTCGCCGATCTCGCCCAGAAGACTCGCGTGTATCGGGCGGTGCACGACGCGCTGCCGGAGGGCGGGCTGTTCCTCGTGCTCGACGCGACGGTCAGTGAGGAGCCCCGTCTGTCTGCGGCGACGCTCGATCGCTGGGCGGAGTGGATGGTGGCCGAAGGCATCGATCCGTCGACGGCGCGCCAACACTTCGCCCATTGGTCCCGCGACGAGCGGTACATCCCACTCGCCGACGAGCTCAGCGCTCTCGCGACGGCCGGCTTCGCGCGGCCCGAGTGCTTCTGGCGCAAGGGGCCTGTCGCCGTCTACGGCGGTCTACGTGGGCTCGAAGCAGGATCCTCCAGCGACGGGACGTGAGCTCATGGCAGCACCGTCAACTTCCCCTGCGGGTCGACACGAAACTGCTCGAACCCTTGCCAGGGCAGCCGTCCCCAGTCGACGCCGCGCCGGCGTGTCGTGCTCTTGAAGCCCAGCTCGGGGCCTCCGAAGCGCTGGAACCTCCTCGTTCGCAATGAAGCGCCGTCGACTTTGGCGAGCACTACCTCGCGCACCAGCTGAAGCTCGTCGCCGGACATGGTCTCGCCCAGCAGGACCACGACCAGGAGCTCCTGCTCGACCCGCGCTTGTTCGATCGCGATGTGCCGAACCAGGGACGGGCAGCCAGGATCATCAGGATCCTGTGCTCGGAGCGTGGCAGGCAGAAACCCAAAGCCGCTGGTGGTCTGAATCACCACCGCTGTGCCCTGGCTGTCCTCGCCCACCATCCGGATGGCGCGCAAGCTCTGGAACGTTCCGCTGGCTCGAAACGGCGCGCCGAGCGCCTCGCGAGAGCAGCGCCAGGGCGGCTTGCATTCGAGCGGCCACTCCTTGGTCAACGGCTCCTTCCGGTCCTCGACGAAGAAGTCTTGTTGAGCGAACGCGCCCGGCTCGGGTGGCGGCCACGCCGAAGCTGGCTCGGCCTCGGGCTCCACGAGCGCGCTCTCGCTCGCGAGCACCTTCTCGCGCCCCGGTGGGAACAACAGCAGGCCGTAGTTGGGGGCCGGCCCTCCGCGGGCGCTCGTCGTTTGGCTCTGCTCGGGCTCGACGCCAGCGGCATCTCGCGCGGGCTGGCAGGCGCTCAACGCCAAGCAGAGCCCCAAGAGTCGAAGTGCGGTCACGTGGGTGAAACGAACGAGGATGCCCCGCTACTTCCAGGACAGGTGGAAGAAATCGTGCGGCGCCGCGCGAGAGAGCAGCTGTGCATCCTCCTCGGCGGCCTCCCTGCCCAACGAGACCATGCTGCCGTTCGGAGAGACCGTCACGAACTTGGGCGGCATGTCGGACAACCCCGCCTCTGTCAGCTGCGTGGCGCCTGCGTGGTGCAAAGCGGCCGCGATGGAAGCGCTGGTCGTCGCCTCGCCGAGCGCCACCAGCAGCGTCGAGCCTGTCGGGCTCTTCCCCCATGCCACACGCTGCGTCACCGCGTCCGCTGCCGTTGATCCGTGCAACACGCTCGGCGGGCCCGCCGAGAACGCAGCCAAGACGCGAGGGAGGTCCGCCGTCGGGAGGAGGCTACCCTGCTCGACACGAGCCATGTGGACGCGCCGCAGATCGAACGCGACGACGGTGACCCGGGCGAAGGGGCGTCGAGCGTCCGGATGCAGCTCGGTCCTCGCCATCGCGGGCGCCTCGCTCGGCCATCGCGGATCGCGCATGGCCGTCCAACGGCCGTCCTCAGGGGTTGCCAGCGCGGCCAGCATCGGGCCCACGTTTCGTGGCGGAAACTCCGCCGCGACAGGCGCCGATCGAGCATCTGGCGCCGCGATGGGGAGCGGAGGCATGTCCCCCGCGCAGGCCCCCACCCACGGCAGCAGCACCGCAGCAGCGCACGCGGAAATGAATCCTTCCGCGCCCGTCGGCATGTTGCGTGCCTTTGGCGCTGCTGGTGCAGAACGCACCGGAGAATCTTGCGTTCTGACTGGCTGGACACCCGGGCCCAGCCGAGAGCTGCGCGTCGCCGGCATTTGAGGAACCATGACCACCATGAAGCTCGAGGTCGGCCGCTCGCTCTCGCTGGACCAAGCCCTGCGAAAGGCAAACGCCAAGGACGAAATTCTCGTTCCCGCCGGCTCGCACCGGCTGACCGTCTGCCCGGCGGTCCCACTGTCGATCGTTGGAGAGTCCGCGGAGCAGGTGCACATCCTACTCCCGCAGCGCGTCGCCACCACGACCAAGCTGACGCTCCAGGACGTCGCCATCGAAGCCGACGAGTTGGCGTTCGAGGTGGCCGGTGGCGCCTTGTCGCTCGCGCGCGTGCACGTCACCGCCCGAGGCTCGGCCGTGTTCGTGCACGGCGGTGGGTCGGCGTCGCTGCGCGACTGCAAGCTCGTGAGCGTTCCTGGCGCTGACGTCGACGTGGCCGTCGTCGAGGTGGTCGAACCGAAGAGCGAGCTCTCGGTCGAGAGAGGCTCGCTGCGGGGCCCCACGGGAGCCTTCGTCCACGCGGGAGCACGAGCGCAGCTCCGCAAGCTGCGTATCACGGGAGAGAGAAGCCCAGCCCTGCGCGTACATGGGGCGCGGGTGGTCGCGGAGCGCTGCCAGCTGCGCGGTGGCGAGTCCGGAGTGTATGCGTGCGACCAGAGCCACGTGGTGCTGCGGACATGTGCGCTCGCGCGCTCGCTGTTCTCTCAGATCGAAGCTCGCGCGTCGTTCGTGCGCGTGGTGGGCGGCACCATCGTCGACGGCCGAGATGACGGCATCGATGCGCACGAAGGAACCACGCTGGAAGTGGAGTCGGTCAGGCTGCGTGGCAACGACATTGCGCTGCGTGTGCTCGCCAGTCGCGCCAAGCTACGCGACGTGGTCGTCGAAGACGGGCGCGGTGCGGCCCTCGTCGCGCAGGACGGCGCCGAGGTCGAGGTGCACGGCGGCTCGCTGCGCGCGCGCGAGCCGGCCGCGCTCGAGGCGCTCGATGGTGGCGTGATCCGCGCGTATGGCGTGGAGTACACCAACGCAGATGGCGAGCCGTTGCTGGCCTACGACGGCGGCACGATCGAGGTCGAGCCCGCAGACCCAGCGGCTCACTCCGTGCTGGACGACGAGCGTTGCTGGCGCCTGATCTCAGAGGCGAGGGTCGAGGCGCGCGCGCGCAAGAAGCGCAACGACGATCTGGACTCACTGGTCGCCGCGCGGTTGGTCGAGGTGCTGGCCAAGACTGACATCGCCACGATCACCAGGTTCGACCATTTCGTGCGCGAGCGAATGGCGGAAGCGTATCGCTGGGACTTGTGGGGGGTGGCCTACGTGATGAACGGCGGCTGCTCCGACGATGGCTTCGACTACTTTCTGGGTTGGCTCGTGGGGCAGGGCCGGGAGCGCTTTACCGCGGCGCTGCAGTTTCCGGAGCTCGCGGCCGCCGGCTACGGCCCCGATCAGGAGCCGTTCAGCAATGAGGACGTGCTCGGTATTGGCGCTGCCGCGTACGCCGAGCTGACCGGCTCCGCCGACGTGAGTGACTTCTACGATGTCTACGTCCAGAGCATCAAACGAAGCGTCGTCGGTACGCCATTCGACGAGGACGAGATCATGACTCGTTACCCGTCGCTCGCGCGCTTTGGTTGAGCGTTGGGCGCGCGCTTGACGGCAGCCTGAAGGCACGGCACACGCGCCCTGATGAAGACCATCCTCCTGGCATCACCCCTCGCCGCGCTGCTGGTCTGTGCCTGCGCAGCTTCAGGGCCCAGCGGCGAGAGCCCCGAGCCGAGCGCCACCGCGGAGTCGAACGCTGCGCCCATCTCCGAGCCGCCTGCCGCCGCGCCGGAGATCACCGCGACGGTCACCGCCACGGCCGCGCCGGTCTCGGCCGCGCCCGGCGTGGAGCGAGTGGCGCCCACGCTGAAGGGCAAGCTGGCCGGAAGAGACTTCCAGGCCTCGAGCGCGTGTGTGGCTGGCTCGACCAAGCCGGGCCGCGTGTACATCGAGATCTATGACGCCAAGGGAGACGCCAAGGAGCGCTGCGGATCGCTGCCCGCCGACAAGGGCGCGCTCAAGCTCGGCCTGGATCTGGAGTGGACGGCTGGCCACAAGCTCGACGTGGCCTCCCTCAAGCCGTCCGGCAAGGAGCCGTCGCCTTTGTTTCTGATGGAGCGCGTCAACGACAAGAAGGTCGAGCGCAAGGACGCGGGCAAGGAGCTGAAGCCCACCGGCACGATCGAGGTGTTGAAGGTCGCCGGCAAGGACGGCGTGGGGCGCATCAAGCTCAGCATCACCACCGGTAAGGACAAGCTCGAGGGCGAGGTCGACGTCGAGGTCAAGGCCGAGATCGCGAAGTGATCCAGCGTCCAAGCGAGCGGCTCATGGCGGAGGTCATTGCGACGCTGCCAGGGAAGATGGTGGCGCGCGCGGTGGACGGGCGCGAGGTGTACTTTCGCAAGCTCGCGGTGCTCTCGCGGCGTGTGGCCAAAGGCTCTCCGGTCGTGCTCTGCGACGTGAAGCAGAGGGGAGAGCAGTGGTGGGCGGGCGAGGTCGAAGTGGATGCCGCCCGCGCGTCCGAGCACCAGCGTCTGCTGGCGCTCCAGGATGCCCTGATCGCCCCGCCGCCGGCCACCTTCGACGCCGTGATCGAGGACGTCGACGGCGAAGCGGTGCGGGCGCGCCTGAGCGACGGTCGCGAGGTGTGGTTCAAGAGCAGCAAGTGCCGCGATTACCGCGGTCACCTCGGCCTGCGCGTGCGCGTGACGATCGCGCCAGAGCGCGTGCAGGCGGTGGAGATCGCGACCCAAGACGTCGAGAAGAACGCCGCGTTGTGCAAGGAGCTCGAGCCCAAGCCAGTGCCACCCATTCGCTTCAAGGCATAGTTGCCCTGCTCTCGCGCATGCTCGGGGTCGCGCCACGATGCTCGGGGTCGCGCCACGATGCTCGGGGTCGCGCCACCATGGCGCATGGTCCCCCCCCCCTGTGTCAGAGGAGTTGTCCGGTTGGGTGACCAGTTGAGGTCAACCAGC
>CAZXMG010000154.1:0-10550 GCA_964641275.1 uncultured Polyangiaceae bacterium | reverse complement strand
ATGTGGCGCGCATCGCGGCGCTGCTCGGCGGCCTGCCGCAAGAGACCAGCGCCATGACCATCAACCGCTTCTGTTCGAGCGGGTTGCAAGCGCTGGCGCTGGCTGCGGGCGCGATCGCGATCGGCTCGAACGACCTGGTCGTGGCCGGCGGCGTGGAGTCGATGAGCATGGTGCCGATGACCGGCAACAAGCTGTCGGCCTCGCCCGAGGCGATGGAGCGCGTGCCGGCGGCCTACACACCGATGGGCATCACCGCCGAGAACGTGGCCAAGCGCTTCGAGATCAGCCGCCAGGATCAAGACGCGTTCGCGCTGAAGAGCCAGCAGAAGGCCGCCGCCGCGATCAAAGCGGGCAAGTTCAACGACGAGATCGTGCCGGTCAACGCCGTGCGGTTCCAAGGCAACGAGCGGGTGCTCACCCCGTTCACGCTCGACGAGCTCGTGCGCGGCGACACCACGCTCGAGGGCCTCTCGGCGCTGAAGCCCTCGTTCGCGCAGGGTGGCTCCGTCACGCCTGGCAACGCCTCGCCGCTGTCGGACGGCGCCGCGGCGATGTTGGTCGCGTCGCCCAAGAAGGTGGCGGACCTGGGGCTGAAGAAGCTCGGCTACCTGCGCTCGTACGTCACCGTGGGCGTGGACCCGGCGATCATGGGCATCGGCCCGGTGCCCGCGATCCAGCGCCTGTTCCAGAAGACCGGCCTGTCGGTGAAAGACATCGACCTGTTCGAGATCAACGAGGCCTTCGCCAGCCAGTCCGTGTACGTGCAGCGCACGCTCGGCCTGCCGGAAGAGAAGCTGAACGTGAACGGCGGCGCCATCGCGCTGGGGCACCCGCTCGGCTGCACCGGCGCCAAGCTGGTGGCGACGGCGCTGCACGAGCTGAAGCGTCGCGGCGGCAAGTACGCGATCGTCAGCATGTGCATCGGCGGCGGCATGGGCGCAGCCGGGTTGCTCGAGCTCGCCAAGTAGTCGCGCTGGCGGGGCTCGGGCACGTCACGGCCCGAGCCCGTCGCCGAGCCCCTCTCTGCTCGTGACGCTTGGAGGCGCACGGGGGCCAGCATGACCGAGGCAGATCCGCAGCCCGAGACGTTCGACGCCCTGGCCGTGTTGCCGCAGCACGGCTGCGAGGAGCTCGAGCGCTAGGGGCGGGCGCTCGAGTGGTGGCAGTTCGGCAAGCTGCTCCGCGCCGGCCTCCCGCCCGAGATCCTCTCGCGGCTTTCGCGATCGGGCATTGGCGAGCTGCAGGTGCAGCTGGCGATGGAGCCCGGCCTCGACGAGGACATGGTGCGTCACCTGCTCGAGGTGGGCACCTGGCAAGAGCTGCTCGAGTCGCTTCGGAGCATGCTGCGAGACTGGCGGCCCGAGGCGACGCCGTGGCGGTTCGAGCTCGCGCTGCGCATCGTGCCCAACTGGAGCATTGATGGGCGCTTCGCCACGTTGTTGGTCGAGGGCACGCTCGACCGCGAGTGAGGCGGATCGCGGTTGCTCGGGCTCGCGAAGTAGTGTTTCTCTAGGCCACCGCGGCCTCTGTCTGCGGCTTCCCCCCACCCTTCGACCGGAACCAGACACCATGGCCTCGAGCCTCCTAGCTCTGCTCGACGACATCGCCAGCATCCTCGACGACGTCGCCACGCTCACCAAAGTGGCGACCAAGAAGACCGCGGGCGTGCTCGGGGACGACCTTGCTCTCAACGCAGAACAGGTGACCGGTGTCAGGGTCGATCGCGAGCTGCCGGTCGTGTGGGCCGTGGCCAAGGGCAGCGCCATCAACAAGGTGATCCTGGTGCCCGCCGCGCTTTTGATCAGCGCCGTGTCGGCCACGCTCGTCACCATCTTGCTGATGATCGGCGGCGCTTTCCTGTGCTTCGAGGGCTTCGAGAAGGTGGCGCACAAGCTGCTTCACTCGAAGCAGGAGCGCGACGCTGAGCATGCCAACCTGGTCAAAGCGGTCTCGGACCCGGCGGTCGACTTGGTCGCGGTCGAGAAGGACAAGATCAAGGGCGCAATTCGCACCGACTTCGTGCTCTCGGCCGAGATCGTGGTGATCTCGCTCGGCACCGTGGCGACGGCCACGATCGGCATGCGCCTCGCGGTGCTCGTGGGCATCTCGGTCATCATGACCGTGGGGGTGTACGGTCTGGTCGCAGGGATCGTGCGTCTCGACGACTGGGCGTTGGTGCTGCGCAAGCGCGGTGGCGCCTCGGAGACCGTGGGCAACCTGATTCTCCGCTTCGTACCCTGGCTGATGAAGGGCCTCTCGATCGCGGGGACTGCGGCGATGTTCTTGGTGGGCGGCGGGATCATGGCGCACGGCATCCCTGGGCTCGAAGGCGCCCTCCACGGCGTCGAGGAGAAGGTGAAGTTCCCCGGCTCGAGCACCATCATCGGCACCTTGAGCAGCGCGATCGTCGGCATCGTCACGGGTGGCGTGGCGGTGGCACTGTTCACCGCAGTGAAGAAGATGTTGCCCAAGAAGGCCGCTGCCTAGAGCGGCAACGCGCTCAGCGCCGCCAGCGAAACGTGGGCTGCGACACCACGTGCTCCACGCGCGCTTCGGGCGAGGCCCGGGTGTAGATCGCGTAGCGGTGCGGCGCGAGCGCGTAGGCGCCAGCGCGCAGGCGGCGAACCCTGTGCTGGGCGCTGATCAGCGCACGAGCACGCCGCGCCCACCACGGCGCCGCGGCTGCCAACCTCTCGATCTCCGCGTGCGCCGTCGGCGACAGCGCGAGGTTCGCGCCCGTGTCCGTGTGCACGCTGGCCCAGAGCGGCAAGGTGGCCATCGGGACGCCAGCTTCCAGCATGCGGATCACCCAGTCGGCGTCGCCTGCCGCCCGCCACGACGGATCGAACAGCATGCCGCGCCGCTCGATCACGGATCTCCGAAAGAACGTGGAGGACGTGAAGATCGATAGGTTGCCAGAGAGTCGCGTGTGCAGCACCGTCGGGACCGTCACCCGTCGATCGCACAGGTACGTGCCATCCGCGCCGACCACGATCGCGTCGCAGAACAGCACCTCCACGTGCGGGTGGTCGCGGAACCAAGTGGCCACGCGGCCGAGCACCCCGGGCAGGTACTGCTCGTCGCAGTTGAGGTACGCCAAGAGCTCACCACGCGACCGCGACAGGCCGCGGTTGATCGCGTCGTACATGCCTCGGTCGGGCGCGGACGACACCCCGAGCCGATATCGCCCAGGCTCCGCGGTGCGTTCGTCCCGCGCGAGTTGGTCGATGCCCTCGCTGCCCGCGTCCTCGACCAAGTGCTCCACCGAGAGCCAGTCCGGCGCCTGCTCGATCTGGTCGCGAACCGAGGCCATGCACAGCCGCAGCCAGTCGAGCTGCCGGAACGAAGGTGTGATGATCGAGAACAGCAACGAGCGCTCAGCTTAGCTCGTGACCGAGCGCGTTGACGTAGCGCACGCGCGCGCGCAGCTCGGGCAGCCACGGCAGCCCAGCGAAGCTCTCGGGCGTGAGCGCATACATCGGGAAGCGCCCCGACTGCTCATAGCCCCCGTCGATCCACTCGCGCTTGGGTGCCTGCACCAAATTCGAGCCGATGCCCTCCAACACGAACCCAGCCTTCTCGATCACGCGGCGGCTGGCGACGTTGATCTCGTCGCACATGACCTGCACGCGCTCCGCGCCCAGCTTGTCGAACGCGTACAGCGTGATCACCCTCACCCCCAGCGTGGTGTAGCCCTGGCCTGCGTGCTCGGTCGGGGCCCAGTAGCCCACCTCCAAGCCGGTGGGGTTCAGCGGCACCCGCGGGTGCAGGCCGATCATGCTCAGCATGGTCTCCTTGTCACCCTCTCTGCGGAACAGCGCCATCACCAGCTCGCGGCCGGCCGCGTAGTCTGCCTCGCACTGCCGCAGCCGATCCAGCTGCCCGAGCGTGGTCTGCTTCATGTGCGACCAAGGCATGAAGCGGCGCAGCTCCCTCTGACTCGCCTCGAACGCGTCGAGGATGGCGTCGACGTCGGTCATACGGGTGGGGCGGAGCACCAGCGCCTCGCCCCCTGGCGCGTCGATCAGCAGCGCCGCTGCAGGCCGCTCCCGGGTGACGGGCAAGGTGCGGACGTCGGTCCGCTCGATCTGCGCTCGTGTGTCGCCAGCTCGGGTCATGACAAGCTCCTTGCGATGACTCGACGCCGGCAGCTACGGAGAGCTGACTTCTGACATAGACTGAGCGCCTGATGTCGGACTTGAAGAAGGTCACGGACGAGCTCGCAGCCAAGGCGGCGCTCGCGGCGGGCAAAGACGCTGCCAAACGTGCGGTGGCCGACCTCTTCGAGAGCGACGAGGACAAGACCAAGAAGGAGGCGGAACGCTCGGAGGCCTCCAAGAAGAAGCGCACCAAGTACATCGCGTACGCGGTCGTGGCCCTCTTGCTGGTGCTGGGGCTCGTGGGCCTGGTGCTGAGCTACTGGCAGTACTTCTTGTTGGCGGGCCTGCTGGGCGTCGCCGGCCTCTACGGCTACTGGCGGCTGCGCAAACGACTGCGTGCAAGTGGCGAGGAGCCGGAGCAGGAAGAGAAGGCGGCGCCGGTCGCCAACAAGATCGAGAAGAAGGCCGAACCTGCTCCGGAGCCCACCCGCATCGACACCGAGGCGCTGCGGCGAGAGCAGGCGGAGAAGCGCGCGAGAGAGGCACGCGCGCTCGAAGAGGCGCGCGCCGTCGAGGCCCAGGCAATCGATGACGAGCTGGCCGCGATGAAGGCCAAGCTCAAGCGCGAGTAGCCGAGCTCAGCCCTTGGCGAGCTTCTTCACCCAGACGCCGTAGAGGGCGATGCCGATCGCCGACACGATGCCGATGCCGCCCATGATCAGCCATAGCTGGCCGATCGAGGCGTGGTGTTGCGCATAGAGATCGTGGGTGACGGTCCACTTGTCGGAGCCGAGCACCTCGACCAGCTTGGGGAAGCCCTCACCGGTGGGGACCTCTTTGAGCTGCTCTGCGGTCCAGCCCAGCTCGGCGAGCTTCTGCCGGGCGAACACCTCTTTGGAGGCCATCTTCTCGTACATGGCCGGAGCCACGTAGCCTTCGATCGTCCACCCGATGCCGAGCGAGGCCTGGGAGAAGCCCAGGTACATCGCCTTCTTGTCGGAGGGGGCAATGTTGCCGATGAACTCGTTGAACTTGGGGCTGGAGAGCATCTCGCCGATGCTGAACAGGCCGATCGCGCCGACCGTCAGCCAGCCGTGGGTGGAGTAACCCGTCATGAACATGGAGGCCGTCGCCATCAGCGTGCCCACCACCATGCTCGTCGTGGCTCGCATCATGCCGCTCAAGGCGCCGAACAAGAAGCACGTGAGCATGATCAAGCCCGCGTTCAGGTTGAGCAGACCCTCCGGCAAGATCTCCGTGCCGTCTTTGCTCATGACCACGAAGAAGTTCACCACCTTGTTCTGGCTGCCGCCTTCGCCGAACAGGCCGGAGACCACCTCGCGCGTGTCGACCCAGTCCTCGATGTGCGCGGGGAGCACGTCGAACAGCGCGTTGAACATGAACCAGAAGCCCGAGAAGATGAGCACGTACACGAACACGTGCGGCTTGAAGAACTCCTTGAGCTGGATGCCGACGAAGTGCACCACGCCCTCCGCGAACGTGCGCTTCTCGGCGCTCTTCGCACGCTCCAAGCGCTCTTCTTTGCCGACTTCTTTGTAGGTGAGCAGCAGCAAGAAGTTCAGGCAGATGATGCCGGCGCAGGTGAAGAACACGTAGCGCCACTCCATCTTGCGCATCAACCCGGCGACCAGCGGGCCGATGAAGCCGCCGATGTTCACCGTCTGGTAGAAGATGGCCCACGCGACCGAGCTGTTCTGGCGGTTGGTCGCCTTGACCAGCGTGCCTTGGATGCCGGGCTTGAAGATGGCCGTACCGAGCGCGAGCAAACACGCGCCGACGAAGAAGCCTCCGTAGGTCGTGAACAGCCCCATCGTGACGTAGCCGAGGATCTTGACGACGGTGGAGGCGAAGATCGTCTCCTTGTAACCGAAGCGATCCGACAGCCCGCCCGTGACGACGGGGACCCACGACTGGATCGCGGCCCATACGCTCAAGATGATGCCGAACTTGTCCATGCCGACGCCCAGGCCGCCGGCCGAGACCGGGTCCTTGGCGTACAGCG
Organism: uncultured Polyangiaceae bacterium; assembly: GCA_964641275.1. Classification (GTDB taxonomy): domain Bacteria; phylum Myxococcota_A; class Polyangia; order Polyangiales; family Polyangiaceae; genus Xiheicaenibacterium. The sequence goes on along the minus strand of CAZXMG010000154.1, from coordinate 4,427 downwards.
TGGCGACCGCCTTCACGCCGTAATAGGCGAGGCGCTCGACCATCTCCATGGCGCCGACGATCCAGAACACGTAGCCGAGACTGCCGATCGCAGCGATCAGACCGAGCTGCTTGACGTCTTCGAGCGTGGACTCGTCGGACCCTTTTTTGGACTCGGGCTGGCTCATCGGGGTCAGGCTCCTACATCGGGTCGCCTTGCGCGAAAACCCGAGATGTCAGAAGGAGACCTGCAAACAGCCGCAATCGCCCAGTTTGTGGCGCTTCAGCTCGCGCCGCTCTGGTGCTCCTGCTCGTAGATGCCGATCACGCTCAGGCACAGCGCCATCAGGATGGGGCCCACGATCACGCCCATCAGCCCGAACAGCTCGACCCCGCCGAGCAGCGACACCAAGAGCGGGAGCGGGTGCATGTGCCCCTTGGAGCCGACGAGCTTGGGCCGCACGATGTAGTCGCACACGCCGACCACCACGAAGAAGCCCCACACGCCGACGAAGACGCCCGCGCCGGTGCGGCCCGCCAGCGCGGTGGCGAGCGCGATGGGGAACCACACCACCGCCGTGCCGACCACCGGCAGGAACGACGCCATCATCGTGATGGTGGCCCACAACATCGGCTGGGAAACGCCCGCCGCGGCGTAGCCCACGCCCGCGAGCACGCCCTGCACCAGCGAGGTGCCCATGGTCCCGATCAGCGCGCTGCGGCCCACGCTGCGAAACTCGGCGACCAACGCGCGGGTGTGCTTGGGGTGGAGCGGGAGCAAGTGCTCGAGCCGGCGCACGAGCGCGGCCCACTCGAGCAGCACGTAGTACATGGTGAAGAAGGCGATCACGGCGATCAGCATCAACGTGGTGGTGGCCGAGAGCGCGTCGGCGACGCCACCTGCCGCGCGCTCCGAGACGGACACCAGCGCGCTGTTGAGCTGCGCCACGAACACGTCCGGAGACACGTGCATGCGCTCGAGCATCCGCTCGCCGCGGGCACCGATGAGCTGCGAGCCGCTCGGGATCTTGAGCTCCGACACCATCTCGACCACCTCGGTGACCGCGATCCACGTGACGGTGAACAGCACCAGCAGGCTGGCTAGGCCCCCCGTGAGCGTGGTGAGCAACGCAGCGAGCGGCCGCTTGTAGCCCATGCGCGGGGCGAGCCAGCGATACATGGGCTCGCTGGTGAACGCCATCGCGGTGCCGAGCACGATGCCCATCCACACCGGATGAGCGATGTACGCAGCGCCCACCGCCGCCAGGAGCGCAATGGCGCTGAGACCCAGCTCGTTGCGCCGCCGCGCTTGCTCCTCGGCGGCCGGATCTTGCTCGGCGTCTTTTTTCTTCACCTGGCGGGCGCCTGCTCGTGTCCCCCGGATGGTACGGGACAGACAGAGCCCCGCAGGGAACGTTTTGAGGAGACAGAACGTCCAAGGGACGATGGTTGCCGTGCCTCGAGTCTCCCCGTGGGCACCCCTCGGCGCGGTGGCTGCCACGTTGGCGGGCTGGGCCGCGGCCAAGGTCGCAGGCCCCTGGGCTGGAGCGCTCGGCCTGAGCGTTTGCGTAGGGCTCTTGGCTTGGGGGCGAGCCACCGCGACGAAGGTCGGGACCGTGCTCGGAGCTGCGCTGGGGGTCTGGCTGTTGCCGACGCTGGCGGGACCGTCGGAGCTCGTGTGGCCCCTGGCTGCGGTGGCGTTCGTGGCGCTCGTGGCCGAGCGTGCGTGGCAGCGTCACCCCGAGGCCGCGACGTGGATGGGGTGGGGCGGCCTGATCGGCGCGGGTGTCGTGTGGGCGTTCACGACCGCTTGGCAGACCCGCGAACCGCGCGCGACGCAACCGAGCTCGTGGCAACATTTGCCGATCGAGGCCTCGATCGAGCCCTGCGCGTCCAGCTGCCCACGGCGCGAGACCACACCAGGGGGCCATCAGGTGTGCAGCGCCGAGGTCGTCTCCTCGAGCGCGCTCTCGCTCTCGCGCCGTTGCGGAGCTGGTTTGGACGAGATCGAGGTCTCCGCGCGGACTGGTGCGCACACCACGCTATGGGCGCGCCCGGACGCGTCCGTAGAGGTGCACCGCGACGCCGCCACGGGCACGTTCGTGGTGAGTCAGGGCGGGCAAGCGCTGCGGGCCGTGGACAGGCGAGGCGCGCAGCTGATCGAGCTCGGCGCCAAACACTTCGCGCTGGTGAGCGCGCCAGCGTCGAGCGCGTTGTGGCTTTCGGGGCTGTCCTGGCTGCTGCTGCCGCTGGCTGGGCGCGAACGCTGGTGGCGCGCCAGGCTCGCCAACGCGAGCTCCGGGGTCATTCGGGCGGGCCGGTTCTTTCCTGACGATGCCGACCGCTGTCCCGTGCCCGCACCGGGGCGAGCGGACGGGCCTGCGCTCGCCTTTGGCCAAGCTCAGCGCTTGGGCTATCGCGAGGGTGCGGCCCGCCGCGCCCTCGAGCTCAGCCGCGGCACGCTGCGCCAACTCGAGGCGGTCTCGCTGATGCGCGAAGGTCGGGCGCTCGCGTTGGCGGTGCTGGGCCTCGCGGGTGCCGTCGCGTGCGCGTTGCTGGCGTGACCCCACCTCCGTGACGGTGCATCACGCGGGTGGTACGGTTGCTGCCATGGCCGCACGGCACCAAGCTCCGGAGCAGCTGCTCGGGCGCGCGTTCGAGCGGCTCTCTTCTGGCGATGCCGCCGGCGCCAAGACGCTGTGCCAGCAAGTCCTCGCGCGTTCACCGCGCCACGCCGACGCGCTGCACTTCCTCGGCCTGGCGCTCTCGGAGCTGGGCGACACCCCGGCCGCCTTGCAGGCGCTGAAGAGCGCGACCAAGACCGCACCACACCACGTCGACGCGTGGAACAACCTCGGCAACGTGGCGGCGGCGGCGGGCGACTGGGAGCAGGCGCTGGCTGCGTTCGAGCAGGCTCTCGCGCTCGCCCCGGCGCACGTGCCGATCGCCTTCAACCTGGCGGTCGCGCGTGTCGCGCTCGGGCGCTTCAAGGACGCGATCCCCCTCCTCGTGCGCGTGCGCGAAGCGGCGCCGGGAGACCCGACCGTGCTCGACAAGCTGGCCGAAGCCCAGGCGAAGTCGGGCGACTTCGAGGCCGCGCGGGTCACGCTGCGCGCCGCGCGCGAGATCGCGCCAGCCGAGCCCGCGCTCAAGCGCAAGCTCGGCCTGGTCTACGCTCAACTGATCGACGCGATCGATCGCGGAGTCGGCGATGCGACGCGCGCCGTGCCCTACTTGGACGAGTGGCTGGCCATCGATCCTGGGAACGAAGTCGCACGCCACACGCGCGCCGCCTACGCCGGCACGGATCCGCCAGCGCGCGCGAGCGACGGCTACGTGCGCGCCACCTTCGATCAGTTCGCGGAGAGCTACGAGCGCGTGTTTGAGCACATTCGAGCCCAGGGCGCGGAGCTCTGCTTCGAGCTGTTGGACCTGCCGGGCGCGCCGCTGGACGCGCTGCTCGACGCGGGCTGCGGGACTGGCCTGTTCGGCCGACTGGCCCGCCCTCACGTCGCCCGTCTGGTCGGCGTGGATCTCTCCTCCAAGATGCTGGAACGGGCACGCGCGCGCGACATCTACGACGAGCTGTTCGAGGGCGAGCTGCTGTCGTTCCTGGCGGCGCATGAGGCGCGCTACGACGCAGTCGCTGCCTCGGACGTGCTGGGCTACTTCGGCGATCTTGCCCCCTTGTTCGCAGGCTTTCGGCGCGTGCTCTCGCCCGAGGGCAAGCTGGTCGTGAGCATCGAGCGCCACGACGACGAGCCGGACTTCAAGCTCGGTAGCCACGGCCGCTACAGCCATCGGCGGAGCTACTTCGAGGGCGCGCTCGAGGCCGCGGGTTTCGCGCTCGAGCGGGTGCGCGAAGCCGACGCGATGCGCTTGGAGTATGGCCACAAAGTGCCTGCTTGGATCGTGCTCGCGCGAGCCACAGGATCGACGGTCCAGCGTTGACGAGGCCGTCCAGGTCTTTACCATCCGCGGCCATGGGAAACCCTTTCGTCCACCTCGATCTCACGTCTGCGGACCGCGCTGCTTCCAAGAAATTCTACAAGGCGGTCTTCGACTGGAAGTTCAACGACATGCCGGCCATGAACTGGACCGGCATCGACATCGGCAAGCTCCCGCCCGGGGTACAAGGTTGCGGCGGCGGCATCGGCGACAAGATGATGCCGGATCAGCCCACGGGCTGGGTCGCTTACGTCGGCGTGGCCAGCGTGAAGAAGGCGATCGAGAAGGCCCAGAAGGCGGGGGCCACGGTCGTCCTCCCCTACCAATCACTCGGCGACATGGGGGCCATCGGCGTGTTCATCGATCCGCAGGGATCCGCGCTCGGGGTCTACGAGCCGGGCAAGCCCGCCAAGAAGCCCGACGCCAAGAAGCCCGCCGCCAAGTAGACCGACGCCAAGAAGCCCGCCGCCAAGAAGCCCGCCGCCGAGAGGAAGTAGCTCG
>CAZXMG010000153.1:0-10692 GCA_964641275.1 uncultured Polyangiaceae bacterium | reverse complement strand
AAGGCCTTCATCACCCACGCGGCGTCGCTGCGTCAGGCTTTCGCCCATTGCGCAAGATTCCCCACTGCTGCCTCCCGTAGGAGTCTGGACCGTGTCTCAGTTCCAGTGTGGCTGATCATCCTCTCAGACCAGCTACCCGTCTTTGCCTTGGTAGGCCATTACCCTACCAACTAGCTGATGGGCCGCAGGCTCATCTCCAAGCGCCAGCTTATGTATAGTGGCCGGCTTTGACCCCTGCTCCTCTCGAAGCCGTGGTCTCATGCGGTATTAGCCCTCCTTTCGGAAGGTTATCCCCCACTCAGAGGCAGATTACCTACGTGTTACTCACCCGTGCGCCGCTGTACCGGGGATTGCTCCCTTTCTCGCTCGACTTGCATGTGTTAGGCGCGCCGCTAACGTTCGTTCTGAGCCAGGATCAAACTCTCCAGTTAAATTTGGCTGGAAAGGTTGAGGTGGCTCTCGTTCGACTGGCTTGCCAGTCGAACCAGAAACACTGCTCATTGGTTCGGTCGCTCTCCCAGACGCTGGTCCGCTCAGCAATCGCTTGCTGAGCCAATCAACGGAGCGTGAGAAGACGCTTTCTGGCAGCGACCGTCGAGCTCCGCCATCGGGTTGATGGTCGAAGCTCCGTTGGCCCGGCGTGCGACCAAAGCTCATCTCTGCCAGAGGCGGAGTAGCTTTGCTCGCAGCACGTACAATCCAGTTTTCAAGGAGCGAGCCCGGCAACCCGCACGTCACGGACGTGCTGGCGCCGTTTGGGGGAGCGCACCCTAGGAGAGGTCAGCCCCGGCTGTCAACGGGGACGCGGGGCGGCGGCGGTTCCTGACGGAGCGGCCCCGGTGACTGTGGGCGCGAACAGCTCTTTTCGCCCTGCGGCGTCGCCGCGGACAGCGGCCTCGACGGACTCGTCGATGAACCACAAGCCGGAGGCCTCACGAAGCAGCGTCAGCTCTGCGCCAGTGCCCATGCGGACGCGGTAGCCACGCTCCTTGGCAGCCGTGGCGACGAGGGTGCCGAGCACCTCCAACATCGCCCACCCCTCGTCCGGCGCAAACGGCACGTCGACCAAGCTTCGGGCCTCGCGCAGACGTTGTGGGCGCGAGCCCTTTCCCGGCGGCCAAACCTCGACGCGACGCCACACCAAGCGCCCGCGCCGTGGGAGCCCCGCCTCGATCAGGATGCGATGTTTGATCTCCTCGATGAGGCGCTGGCTGACGCAGAACGTTCCCAACGTACGCAGGAGCACGAGCAGGCTGTAGTGCGGGTCGAGCTCCACCACTTGGTAGCCGGACTTGCCCATGCGCACAGAGAAGCGATCGCTCGCCGAGAGCTGCTGACAGCTCTTGATCTCGTTCATCACGAGCCCGAACGTGGCCGCCGCGACGCGCAGCTCGAACGGATCGATGTCGCCCGCGTAGTCGACCGTCTCACCCTCACTGTCGACGATGGCGGCGCCGCGTGCGAAGCGCACGTGGGTGAGGAAGTCCTCCAAGATCACGTTGAACGGGCTCTCCGCCTGGTCCCGCGGGGGCCGTCGGCGACGCGCGCTCATCGCCCAACCTTGACCCACGACAAGAGCTCGTCCGCAGACCGCTCGACCTCGGGCCGGGTGCTGGCGCGCGCCTCGGCGAGCAGCGCTTGCAGGCGCTTTTGCGCGCGTTCCGCGTAGATCCTCTGCTCGAACATGTCCCGGCGCTGGGCCAACGGCAACACCTGCGATGGCAAGCGATCGAGCAGCAAGATGACGTGGTACCCGCTCACCCCGCGCACCGGCTCGCTCATGTCGCCGCGCTTTTGCAGCATGAACGCCGCCTTCACGAAGGCTTCGTCGTACCCCACGCGACCCTCCAACTCGAAGCCGTAGCCATCGGCCCCGATCGGGAGCAACGGCTGGGCGACCACCTTCAGCGCGCCGCGCTCTACGCTCATCGCGAGCTGCTCGAAACGCGCGTGGATGGGATCGTGCGTGTAGGCAGCGCCCGGTTTCACCATGAGATCAGGCGCCTTCGACCTGCTCACCGCGTCTCGAGCAGGCTGCACGGCTTTGTGGATGGCGCGCGCCAGAGAGAGGGCGGCTGCCTCTTGCTCTTCGGTCGCCTCACCCACTGGAGGCAGCATGACCACGGCGTGGACGACGCACACCGCCTCGGGCCGCTTGACGTCGAGCCAGCTGTAGTCGCTCTGCTCTTCGACCTCGGCGTCCGTGGGGCGGCCCTGTGCGCGGGCCTCGCGCGCGAGGTCGGCGAGCAGCGGTCGAATCAGGGCGGTGCGTGCTTGAAAACCAGCCCGGGCGGCGAGCCCCCGCTCCGTCGCTTCGCGCGCCAGCAGCGCATCGAAGAGCGCGAGCTCGAGGGCTTGCTTTCGATCCACGCCTTGCGCGCCTGCGATGGCCGCAACCGTCTCGACCGCAATGCCTTCCCCGTCGACGCGCGCCACGACGCCTCGGTCGAGGGTGGTGCTCGTCACCGGCGGCGGCTCCTTGCTGCCACACGCGGCGAGCACCAGCAGCACGAGCGCGCGGCAGGCCCGATTCACGCAGCTCCCCCGCGAGGCCTGAGCAGCTCGGTGCTCGCGCGCAGTGACAAGCCCCCCACGGCGAGCAGATAGATGGCCCGAAAATCCTCCGACTGCCCGAGCGCGATCAGCCCGAAGGCGAACGCCCCCGAGGCGATCAGGAAAAGGAACAACGCGAGGACGTCGATGGCGCGGCCCAAGGTGATGCCACGATAGCAAATCTCCCGCGCACGTCAGGAGAATCGCGGCTCAGCGCTAGCGCTGGGCGCGCAGGATCAAGATGGCGCCCCCGAGCAGGGCGATGGCCACCAGCGCGATCAGCGCGCGTGCCCCCGCGGCGGGCAGTCCAGGCGCGGGTGGCCGGGCCTTGCCCCGTTGGATGGCAATGTTGGCGGCGGCCGTGACCAACCACACGCCCAGGCCCACCCCCACGGCCTGTGCCAGCAGAGCGCGATCGGGGTTTCTCACGCGAAACGAGAGCACCACGACCACCAGAGCGCACGCCACGCCAAGAGCGGCGATCGGCACGGCGAACGGCGGCAGCTCTGCCCGCGCACGCAGGATGGTCCCTGGGTCGTCGCTGCTCGTCTCCTCGCGCAACCGCCACGGCTCTCCCCAAGACAACGCGAACACCCCCCACGCCACGCCACCCATGGTGGCGACCACGGTGTCCACGTTCTCGATCGCGATGGCGCGCGGCGTGAGCAGCCAGGTCGCGCAGGTGAGCGCCAGAAACGCCGTGATGCCGACGTGACGCCCCAGGCGCTTGTGTCGCGCGGCAATCACCGGACCGCACACCCCGGCGACGAGCGCCACCATCGCCAGCACCCGGGCGGGCCAGTTGGCTGCTCGCGAGACGGCGGCCGGGGCCACCGTGGCGGCCCAGGCGAACGCGACGCAGATGAGGCGCTGGAGCACGCCGGGCTCCCGGACGAGCAAGGCCCACGAGTCCGCAGGGGGCTTGGCCGTCTCGTCGGGTGCGGCGCTCACGGGGTCAGCTGTTGGCGAGGGCGTCGATCAGCTTGAGGTAGGTGAGCACGCCGTGCCCGGTGCCACCCTTGGGGTGGATCCCGTAGGCGCGGTGCGACATGGAGGGGCCCGCGATGTCGACGTGGATCCAAGGAGTTTCGCCGACGAACTCGCGCAGGAACAGCGCGGCCGTGATCGACCCGCCCCAACGGTCGGCGGTGTGCTTCAGATCCGCCCAATCGCTCTTCAGTCCTTCGCGCAGCTCCTCGATCAGCGGCATGTGCCACATCGACTCTCCCGCGTCCTTCGCGGCCTGCTTCATCGCGTCTGCGAGCGCGTCGTTCGACGCGTAGTACCCGCTCGTGAGCGTCCCAAGGGCGACCACGCAGGCGCCGGTCAGCGTGGCGTTGTCCAGCATCACGTCTGGCTTGAGCTCTCGCCCGTATGCGAGAACGTCGGCCAGCACCAGCCGACCTTCTGCGTCGGTGTTGATGATCTCGACGAACTTCCCGTCGAGCGAGCCAAACACGTCGCCGGGCCGGTAGGCGTTGCCGTCCGGCATGTTCTCCACGGCGCCGATCAAGCCGTGCACCTCCACGGGAGGGCGGGTGGCCGCGAGCGCTGCCATGAGCGCGAGCACATTGGCTCCGCCGCCCATGTCGCCCTTCATGTCCTCCATGCCCTGGGCGGGCTTGATGCAGATGCCTCCCGTGTCGAACGTGAGCCCTTTGCCCACGAACACGAGCCGCTTCTTGGGCTTCTCGTCCGGCGTGTAGACCATGTGGATCAAGCGTGGATCGCGCGCGCTGCCCTGAGCCACGGCGAGCATCAGCTTCATGCCCTTCTTGGTCAGCGCGGCCTTGTCCAGCACCGTGCACTTGAGGCCGCGCTCCTTCGCCACCTCTTGGCAGAAGCGGGCAAACGTCTCGGGGTACAGCTCGTTGGGCGGCTCGTTGATCAAGTCGCGCGCCAGACAAATGGCCTCGCCGACCCGCTGCCCAATCTCGACCCACGCACGAAGATCCTTGGTGACGCGCCCCGAGGTCGCCAGCGTGACGCGCTCGAGACCGGACTTGGGCAGACGATCACCCGTGAGATACTTGCTGAAGCGATACGCCCCCAGGACCACGCCCTCTGCCGCGGCCCGCTCAGCCAGCGCGAGGCCGCTCGGGACCTCGAGCACGAGTGAGCTCGCGCGCATGCTCTGCGCTGCGCGCGCGGCCTTGGCCGCCATGGTGCGGACCTGCGCCTCGGTGAGCTCCCCGGAGCCCAGACCCATGAGCAACACCTTGGCCGGCTTGAGCTGGCCGTTGGTGGCAAACTCCACCACTTGGTCGCGTTTGCCGCTGAACTCCTCGCGCTTCAGGGTGCGTTGCACGACTGGCCCGAGCGCCTTGGCGAGCGCGGCGAGCGAGCCGACCTTGTGAGACGCACCTTCCGCCACCCCGATGACCGCGACATCCGCCGCGGCGCTGAGGGGGTCGGACGTCGACAATGAGAGTTTCAGCGTCATGAATCGAGCTCCTAACGGGTTCTCTTGAGAAACGTGGCCCCCGCACCAACCTGCGCGATCAGCCTGCCGCCTTGAATGCAGCCATCACGTCGGCGAGCAGCTTGAGAGCGTCGGCGCGCGGGCGCTGGAAGGCGTTGCGGCCCATGATCGACCCGAACGAGCCGCCCTGCGCCATTTGCTTCACCTCATCGAGCACGGCGTCGGTGCCTTTCGCTTCGCCGCCAGAGAAGATCACGACGCGTTTGCCCCCGAACGTGCTCTGGATGACGTGACGTGTGCGGTCGGCCAAGGTCTCGAGCTTGACCGGATATTTCTCGTACACCTTCTTGGACTCCTCGAGCTCCACGTGCGCCGTCGGCGGCTTGACCTTCACCACGTGCGCACCGAGCTGGGCCGCGATGTGAGACGCGTAGCACGCCACGTCGACGGCGGTCTCACCCGCCTTGGACAGGCCGGCGCCGCGCGGGTAGCTCCACACGATGACCGCCAGTCCCTTGCGCTTGGACTCGAGCGTGAGCTCCTTCAGGTCCTGGTACATGGTGTTGCGCTGACCGCTGCCCGGGTAGATGGTGTAGCCGATGCCGACGCAACCGAGCCGCAACGCGTCCTCGACGGTGCCGGTGAGCGCGCTGCAGGGTTGATCCACCTTGGCCAGCGTGTCGCTGTTGTTGAGCTTGAGGATCAGTGGCATCTGGCCGGCGTATTTGCCGGCCACAGCCTCGAGCTGGCCGAGCGGCGCAGCGTACGCGTTGCAGCCCGAGTCGATCGCGAGCTCGATGTGGTACTCGGGATCGTTGCCCAGCACGTTGGGGCCGAACGAGCGCACCGGACCGTGCTCGAAGCCCTGGTCCACCGGCAAAATCACCATCTTGCCAGTGCCGGCGAGCGTGCCCGTCGAGAGCAGGCGGTACAGGTTGGTCAGAGTCCCCGGGTTGTCGGACGGGTACCACGAGAGGATTTGCTTGACGCGGTCGGTGGCGGGCATGGCTCGATCTCCCCTGTTTCGGCGTTCGGGGCCGGGAGCCTAGTACATCGGCCACGAACTTTGTGCTCCGATGATGGTCAGCCCGTTCCTGGGGTCGCTCCCGGCGGCTCGCCCGCCGTGGTAACGCCCCTCTCATGAGCGACGCGAGCGACAGCCTGCGCAAGGGCATGACCCTGGAGACCTTCATCATGGAGGGCATGCTGGGCTCGCCTGCCGCCACCGGCGCGTTCACCTCGCTGCTCAACCAAATCAGCTTTGCAGCGAAGCTGGTCACCAGCCAGGTTCGGCGCGCGGGGCTCGCCAACGTGCTGGGGTACACGGGGGAGACCAACGTCCAGGGCGAGCAGGTGATGAAGCTCGACGAGCTGGCCAACGAGACGCTGATCACCACGCTCGGTCGCCGCGGCCACTGCGCCGCGGTGGCAAGCGAAGAGCTCGACCACATCCAGCTGCTCTCGAGCGACAAACGCGCCCGCTACGTGGTCATGTTCGACCCGTTGGACGGCTCCTCCAACATCGACGTCAACATCTCGATCGGCACCATCTTCGGTGTGATGCGGCGTGACGGCGACGACGTGGTGACCGAGCAGGCGTTCCTCAAGCCTGGTCGCGAGCTCGCGGCCGCCGGGTACGTCATCTACGGCTCCTCCACCATGCTCGTGCTCTCGACAGGGCGCGAGAAGGGCGTGCACGGCTTCACCTACGACCCCACCATCGGCGAGTTCTTCCTCAGCCACGAGAACATCCGCATCCCGCAAAAAGGCTCGACGTACTCGATCAACGAGGGCAACCACGCGCGCTGGAGCGAGCCGGTGAAGCGTTGGAACGCGTGGATCAAGGCCGAGCACAAGGACGAGGGGCGGCCGTACGGCGCGCGCTACGTCGGCACCTTGGTGGCCGACGCCCACCGCACGCTGCTCAAAGGCGGCATCTTCGCCTACCCCGCGGACGTGAAGAGCCCCGGCGGCAAGCTGCGCCTCTTGTACGAGGCCAACCCGTTCGCGTTCTTGTTCGAGGCGGCAGGCGGCATGGCCACCAACGGGCAAGATCGCATCCTGGACATTGCGCCCACCAGCTTGCACCAGAGGACGGCGCTGGTGCTTGGCTCCTCGACGGACGTCGAGGCCTTTCGCGCGTTCATGGTCGGCGCGCGCTCGTGAGCGCCGTGCGTGGGTTGTCGCTCGCTCTGGTCTCGATCACCGCCTGGACCAGCGTCGCGCTCGCGCAGCCCGTGCCCGAGCCGCCGCCGCCGGATCCCGCCCCCCCGCCCTCCGAGGCGCCGCCAGCCGCGCCACCTGCGGAAGAGCCCGTCCCCCCGCTCGACGGGCCGCGCGAGGAGACGCTCGACGAGTCGAACGGCGTGCGCACACCGCCGCCCAAGGCAGGGCCCCCAGCCAGCGCCGACGAAGAGTTCTGCGGCGCGTGCGTGCTCGTGGCAGGCGCCGTGGCAGTGTTGGTCGCGGCCGTCCCGCTCGCGGCCGAAGCCGACGGCGCCTCACGCACGCGCGACACGCTCGCGCAGTGGGTCCGTGACCAGGGTGCCTCCGCAGGCGACTTGGGCTTCATCGTCGGCTACGGGTTCGCCAAGCAGGAGCTGCGGCAGGAGCGCTTCACGATCGCCGCCTCGATCACGGGTGGCATCGGGGGCGCCGCGCTGATCGCGGGGGTCATCTGGCTCGCCGTCGACGGCCGAATCCCCGGCATCGGGGCGGTCGGGCCCGCGCGACGCGTTGGCAGCGCGCTGCCCGTACGACCCACGAGCACGGGGCTCGTCATCGATCTCTGATCCGCTGCGGGACCGCGAGCCCGGCCGAGCCGAGCGCGCGGTCCCGACGCACTGTCACAGCACCGCGAACCCGGAGCTCGACAGCACCGCGAACCCGGAGCTCGACAGCACCGCAAACCCGGAGCTCGACAGCACCGCAAACCCGGAGCCTACCGCGAGCTCTGCTTGGGCACTGTCGCTACGCAGCTCTTGCCTTTGCGGGACTGCCAGCCGGCGCTCGAGCTCGGCCTGCGCCAACAGCTCCACACGCTTCTCTTTCCTCTTCATCTCGTCTCGCTTTCGCCGCATGAGCGCGGCGAGAGCACTCTGCTCGGCCGTCGGCGAGCGGGCCAACTCCCTGCGAGCGCCGCTCAGCCGGTGCGGCGCGTGGTGTCGGCGGTGGGCTCAACGCCGCCGTTTACGTGGCGAAACGGCAGCCGGAGCAGGAAGGTCGCGCCACCGCGCGAGCTCTCCTCGAGCGAAATCTGACCACCGAGCAGCTCGGCGTAGCGCCGGCACAGATACAGGCCGAGACCCGTTCCTCCTGGCGAGCTGCCAGTGGTGAAGGCTCGGAACAGCTGCGAGCGCAGCTCGGCGGGGACGCCCGGACCGTCGTCTTTCACCAGCAGCTTGACCTCGTGACCGCCTGGGTCCGCGCGCAGCTCGATCTCGACGTTGCGCGCGCCCGCCCGCTCGGCGTTGCGCAGCAGGTTCACGAGCACGACGCGCAAATACTCCGGAGGACCGTCGACCACGAAACGCTCTGAGCCAGTCCGCACGGTGACGGCGACACCCTTGGTCTCGCTCGCGACGTGCTCCACGATCTCCTTCAGGAGCAAGACGGTGTTGAGCGGCTTCGCTCGCTTCTCGAGCGACTCGACGACGCGTCGCACGAGTTGCTCCTCTCGCCGGTGGGCCTCGACGGTCTCGACCAGCACCTCGCGTGTGCGCTCGCTCAAGTCGGTGCGCTCCACCAAGTTCTCCAAGTTCGCGTGGATCACCAGCTGCGTGTTCTTCATCTCGTGCAGGAAATTCCCCAGACTGAGCAAGGTGGTGGCAAGAGCCGCCTGCATACTCTCGTCGGCCACCCGGTCCGCGGCGCCCAACGCTTCCCGCAGCTTGTTCTTCTCGGACTGCGCGACCCGGCGAAGGCCGGTGAACTGGCTCACCACGAGCGTCGTGGCCAGCGACCCGAACAGCACCACCCCCACCGCCATCGTAGGGCGGCTGACCAGGAACAACGCCACCAGGGGCAAGCTCAACGCCAGCGCGAACACCAGGGACAGCGCGTAGACCTGCGCCGGCATGGCGACGAGCATCAGCCCGTACACGATGCCAAAGCCCAACCCGAACGAAGGCGCGGTGCTGACCGCGGCGTACGCGACGGCGCTCGAATAGAAGACGTTGTCGAGCAATGTGGCGGTCTCTCCCACGCGACCACGACAGCCATGCCTGTGCGCGAGGAACGTGCAGACGTTGCCGGCGACGACCAGGAGCATCGACACCCAGGGATGCTGAAACTGCGAGTGGACTGCGACTGCTGGCAGGTACCCGATCAGCCCGAACAGCGAGAGCATGGCGGCGCACACGCCGACGATGCCGGCAGGGCTCGAACCGGCGCTCGCCACCTCGGGGGCGTAGGAATTCCGCCATGCTGCCCAAGCTCGCAAACTGGATTCACTCCTTCCTGTGACGACTGCGGGGAGGGAAGGGTACCACCGGAGAGTGCGGAGATCTTGGCCCGACTCATGTGGGCGGGATAACGAGCGCCAGTGACCGCTGCACGGGGACTCAGTGCATTTCTCGACGCCGTGGACGCGCGCGTCGATCTCGCGATCTCCGAAGCTCCGTTCTGCCAGGAGCAGCGAGCGCGCTTGCATGCGGCGGTATCCTGGCCGCGCGCCGCCCTGCGATCACACGCGACAGCGTCTCCGTTCGCCCTGCTGTATCTCCTGGCGCGCGCGGCCGGCGCCGAGATCGGGCCGAAGGAGATTCACGCTGGCGCGTTCTCGGTGCTGCACGTGCTCTCGCTGGATCTGTTCGACGACGTTCAGGACGACGACCTGGCCGGCAAGCCCTACTCCACAGTCGGAGCCCCGCTGGCAATCAACGGCGCGCTCGCGCTCACGTTCCTGGCCCTCGACGAGCTCCGTCGCGCGAGCGAGCTGGCCCCGCCGGCTCAGGCTTTACGGATGCTCCGGCTCTACAACCGGGTGAGCCTCGCCGCCGTTTCGGGTCAAGAGCGGGATCTGATGGGCGCGCGCGGCGCCGAGTCACCCGATGAGGTGCTCGCCATGCAGGAGGCCAAGACCTCCAGCGTCACCCTGATGGTCGAGCTTGGCGGCCTGCTCGCTGGCTACGACGCACACACGCAATCGCAGCTGCGATCGTTCGGTGAGCGGCTCGCCCAGTTCGTTCAGGTGCGCGACGATCTCTGCGACATCTACGGCAAGGCCGAGAGCCCCGATCTGCTCACGAGCAAGGTCACCTATCCGATCGCCCTGCTGCGTCAGGTCGGCAGCGCGGCGGAGCTCGCCGAGCTCGACGCGATCACGGCCGACCTCCCTTCTTCGATGCCCAGCGCGCGAGATCTGTTCTACCGGTCGGGCGTGGTTCTGCGCTGCGCCGAGAAGCTCGAGCAGTTGCGGGAAGAGATGCATCGAACGCTGGCCGGCGTGGATGCTGGCTCACCTCAACTGCGCATGTTGCTCTCGCTGGTGGACGAGTTGGCCAGCAGCGTCTACCGGCCAGCACCGGTCCGGGCGAGTCGCGCGCTGTTCCGCCCCAACACGCCGTACCACCGCGAAGTGCGCCGACAAGGCGCGCTGTTCGAGCGTCGTTTGCGCGCGCTCGGGTACGAGGGCGCTCCTCCGTTCGTCCCCTGGCACCATCCGCATTGGATGTACTCGGGAGATGACCGCCAGGTGTACTACCCCGACATCGAGG
>CAZXMG010000152.1:0-11430 GCA_964641275.1 uncultured Polyangiaceae bacterium | reverse complement strand
GACGGCCATGCCAGCTGGAACATCCAAGGCGTGCTCTCCGTGCCGATCTGGGACGGCGGCTACAAGTACGGCGCGCGGCGAAGCGCCGTCGCCTCCGTCAAGCAGCAAGACGAGCGCATCGACTCGGCGTTGCGAGGCGCCAAGACCGAGATCTCGCAGGCCGACCGCGGAGTGATGGTGGCCCAGAAGAACCTGAGCATCGCCACCGACACCCGCGACTTGGCGAAGGAGACCGACCGGCTGGTGCAGCAGGCGTACGCGGACGGCGGCGACGTCACCAGCTTCGATCTCGTCGACGCCGCCCGACGCTTGCGAGAGGCCGAGCTCACCCTGGCGGTACGCGAGCTCGAGCTGGTGCGCGCTCGCATCGCCGCCATGCTCGCCGCCTCGAACTGCAAAGAGTGATTCTCCCTCCCGTTGGGCAGGTAGCGGGCCTTCGGCGCTGATGGCCGAGATGGCAGCGGAGCTTCTTGTCTTCTGATTCGGTGCGCTCCGCTCCTGGCCCCCTTGCGTCCCGCCCACTTCGTGGAGTCCGTTCCATCCGGGGCAACCGGCAAGCCCGCCGAATGGTGTAGAGTCCCGCGCCATGATCGAGCTCCAGAGCTTCGTCGAGGGCGGCTGGTTTCGTGGCTCCGGCAACGGTACAGCGCTGCTGAACCCCGCCACGGAAGAGGTGCTGGCCCAGACCAGCACGGAGGGCCTGAACGCCGAGTCCGCGCTCGCGTTCGCGCGCGATCGCGGCGGAGCAGCGCTGCGCGCGTTGACGTTCGGGGAACGCGCCGAGCTCTTGCGCGCCATGAGCCGGGTGATCCACCAGCACCGTGACTCACTCCTGGATCTGGCCATGCTGAACGGCGGCTGCACCCGCTCGGACGCCAAGTTCGACGTCGACGGCGCGTCTGGCACACTCGCGTTCTACGCCGACCTGGGCAAGGAGCTCGGCCCCGGCCGTGTGCTGCTCGATGGCGACGCGGTGCAGCTCTCACGCGGGCCCAGGCTGGTGGGGCAACACGTGATGATGCCCCGGCGCGGCGTGGCGTTGTTCGTGAACGCCTTCAACTTCCCGGCTTGGGGCTTGGGGGAGAAGGCGGCGTGCGCCCTGCTCGCGGGCATGCCGGTCGTGGTCAAGCCGGCCACGAGCACAGCGCTCCTGACGTACCGCATCGTGGAGCTGATCGTGGAAGCGAACATTCTGCCGGCGGGGGTGCTGTCCCTGGTGGCCGGTGCAGCGCACGACATCACCCACCATCTGCGCGGCGAGGACGTGCTGTCGTTCACGGGTGGCGGCCAGACGGCGGCTACTTTGCGCGCGCTCCCCGCCGTCGTGCGCGAGTCGGTGCGCATCAACGTCGAAGCCGACAGCCTGAACGCCGCGGTCCTGGGCGCTGACGCGGAGCCTGGTGGGGACACCTGGATCGCCTTCCTGCGCGACGTGGCCCGCGACATCACGCAGAAGACGGGGCAAAAGTGCACCGCCATCCGCCGGGTGTTCGTCCCGGAGCGGCATCTCGAGCAGATCACGGAGGAGCTCCGCGAGCGGCTCAAGGAGACGGTCGTGGGCAACCCCACTTCCGATGGTGTCACCATGGGCCCCGTCGCCACGAAGACCCAGCAGCAGGACGTGCTCGCGGGTCTCGAGCTCCTGGGGCGAGAGTCCGAGCGCGTGCTTGGCGCCGATCCGCTGACCGCGGTGGGCGCGCCTCCCGGCAAGGGCTTCTACGTGGCGCCGCACTTGTTCGTGCAGCGCGATCCGCTCGGCGCCAGGTTGGTCCACGAGCACGAGGTGTTCGGCCCCTCGGCCACGATCATGCCGTATCGCGACAACGCGGAGGTCGTGACGGCGGTGCGCAAGGGCGGTGGTGGCCTGGTATCGAGCCTGTATGCAGACGACCGCAAACTGATCGCAGAGGTCGCGTTGGGCATCGCCTCGAGCTTCGGTCGGGTGTGCGTCACCAGCAGCAAGGTCGCCGACCAAGCGCCCGGCCCGGGCACCGTGCTGCCACAGTCGCTGCACGGTGGCCCTGGTCGCGCTGGCGGCGGCGAGGAGCTGGGCGGCCTGCGCGGGCTGTCGTTCTACAGCCAGCGCGTCGCGCTGCACGGTGATCGAGCCATTCTCGACGCGGTGCTCGCTCCGCGCTGAGCTGCTTCCAGAAGCGCTTCCACAAGCGGGCGGCCGGAAATGGGCGCCCCGGCTTCGTTTCCGCTAACGTACCTGGGCGATGGGTTTGGACCAGCCGCTCATCTCCCGAACGCTCGGGGGGCGGTTCAAGATCACCGGTCACATCGGCGAAGGCGCCATGGCCAGCGTGTTCCGCGGCGTCGACGTGTCCCGTCCCGACGGCGGCGAAGTGGCGGTCAAGGTGATGCACCCCCACCTCGCGGCGGATCGCACGTTCACCGCCCGCTTCAAGCGCGAAGCGCAGGCCGCGTCGATGGTCAAGCACGCCAACAGCGTCGCCATCCTGGACGTGGGTGAAGAGCAAGGCATCCACTACATCATCATGGAGCTGTGCGCAGGCAAGGACCTGCGCGACACGCTCAAGCTCGAGCGGCGGCTGCCCGACGTGCGCGCCGTGCGCATCGTGATGAGCATCTGCCAGGCGCTCGGGGCCGCGCACCAGCTCGGCGTGGTGCACCGCGATCTCAAGCCCGAGAACGTGATGGTGCTGTTCGATCCGCGCTCGGGCACCGATCAGGTCAAGGTGCTCGACTTCGGCATCGCCAAGCTGGTCGACGCGCAGCCCAAAATCCGCGCGACCGGCTCGGACAGTGAGCCACCCGCCGCGCTCACGCAGATGGGCGTCGTGATCGGCACGCCGCAGTACATGTCACCAGAGCAGTGTCGAGGGCAACCCATCGACGGACGCAGCGACCTCTACACCTGCGGCATCCTGCTCTACCAGCTGACGACCGGCGTGTTGCCGTTCAACTCCGACAGCCCGGTCGAGGTGGCGGGCAAGCAGGCGTTCGAGCAGCCGGCACCGCCGACCGTGCACCTTCCCACGCTCGACGCGGCGCTCGAGGGCATCATCCTGCGTTGCCTGGCCAAAACCCCCGCCGAACGCCCGCAGTCGGCCGCCGATCTGCACAGCGAGCTGAGCCAATGGCTGATCCAGAAGAGCGGCCCTGCTCCAGCCGTCATGCCCCAGACGCTGCGCGACCTGCACCGCACCATGCCGCTGAACGCTCAAGCGACGAGCGTCGCCGACTACCTGCGCGCGCAGGCCATCGCGCAGGGGACGGCTCAGCCGCTCGGCCCGCCCGCCAACGCGCCGCGCCCCCCTCTGGACACGGCGATCGATCCCGGAGCGTTCCAAGACGTGCCACCGCTCCCCGCCGGCTCCGCGGGCCTGATGCCCGCCGAGTCACAACCGATCACGCACGCGAGCCCGATTGGGCCTTCGCCCCAGACGCCGTCGTGGAACACGATGTCCCAGGAGCACGCGCAAGAGGCCGAACCGCGCCGTGGCTGGGGCGGGTTCGGCTTCTTGATGATCCTGCTATCGCTCGGCGCGGGCGTAGGAATCGGCTTCTTGTTGTACCGCTACGTCCCGCTCTGAGCGCCAGCACATCGTTCGCGAAGTTTCTTCGCGTAAGACGGCTTGCCGAAGACGGAGGTGGAAGCCGGCCGTTCCCTTGCGAGCGTCGGGCGAGGGGCGGGATTCCAACCCCATGCGACCTTGGCGAACGCTCAGATCCCGCGCGGGACCTTCTCCAGATCCACGTTGGCGAGCGCGTGGCGAATCAGCGCGCTGCGGCTGGCCTTGGTGAGCCCGCGCGCCTTGAGCGCGTCGACCATGGTGTCGAGCTGGCGCAGATCGTCGGTGTACATCGAGATGCAGATCACCTTGTAGTGGGTGGGCTTGGGTGCCTCGCGCCCGCGCGTGCTCGCGGGCGTCTTGTTGTAGAAGCTGCCCGACAGCACGCCCTCGACCTCGTCTCGATCGAGGACGCCAAACCCAGCCGCTCGAGAATCCACGTCGCTTGCCATGCTGTTCCTCCGCTCTCCCTACTCGAAGCTCTGTCAAATGGCCGCGGCGGCCGCCCGCTCTTCGCTTGCCCGCGTGGGTGGCAGAGAGGCTTGGTCTCGACTCGCGATGACGCGGTCGACGACCGCCGCGTAGTCCTCCGCAGCACTGGCGCCCGCGGCGTACTCGAAGATGGTCTGCGCCTGCGCGGGCGCCTCCTTCACCTTGATGGCAGCGCGCACGGGCGACAGGCAGCGGTCGCCGAAGTGGTCACGCAGCGTGCTCAGCGCCTCGTGACAGATCTTCGCGCGCGAATCGAAGAACGTCGGCAACACGCCCCAGATTTGCACCGGATGATGCAGCAGCGAGTTCACGTTCTTCACCGTCTTGATCACCTGCCGAACGCCCACCAACGACAGGTAGTCGCAGGCGACCGGGACGAGCACGCTGTCCGCGAAGACCAGGGCGTTCTGGTTCATCAGCGACAGGCTCGGCGAGCAATCGATCACCACGTAGTCGTACGCTTGGCTGCCTGCGGCGAGTCGATCACGCAGCACCCGATCGCGGTTCTGACGGCCGGCCAGGTAGAGCTCGGCAGCGGCCAAGGTCTCGTTCGACGAGATCAGGTCCAGGTTCGGGCGCACGGCTTTGACGGCGTCCTCGACCCGCAGCCCCATCACCAGGACGTGGTAGAGCGAGCGCTCGCTCTCGGCGCCCAAAGACACTCCGACGTTGCCTTGCGCGTCGGTGTCGACCAGGAGCACGCGTTTGCCGCGCATCGCCAAGCCGGCCGCGAGGCTCACCGCGGTGGTGGTCTTGCCCGTGCCCCCCTTGTGGTTGAACACGGCGATCACGCGGGGGCCGACCGCTCGCGGCGGCGCCGCCTCGGGCTTGGGCCCTTTGCCAGGCATCACTGGCACCACCACCGCGGGCAGCGGAGCGCTGTGACCTGCGGCGGACCGCGTGGTGGCGAGCTCGCCCAGCCGCGCCCCCTGCGCTTCGCGCAAGAGCTGGGTCCGGCACTCGTTGGAGCACGCGTACGCGCGCTTGCCCTTGGCGTAGAACAGCTGCGCCGCCATCGTCACGGTGAAGCGCTTGGAGCACGCATCGCACACAGCGCCGGTGTCGCTCGCGGTCTGGCTCTGCTCGAGGCACTTCTGCGAGCAGAAAAAGGCGAAGCCGCCGTCCCGCTCCTCCATCTGGTAGCGGAACTGCACGTCGAAGGTGGCACTACAGCTGGTGCAAGTCTCGCGAATGCTCACGTCGGCCTCCCGCCATCGCCTGCGCCACCGGGGCGCCGGCCACCCTCGTTTGGGTGGGTGCTCGTTCTGACCACGAAGCACCGAGCCGGGCCAAGTTTTGACCCCAACTCCGGCTTCTCCCGGCGCGACAACCGCGCTAATCCGGCGCATCCCCATGATCTCCCGCGCCCTGCTCTCCGTGTCCGACAAGACAGGCCTGCTCTCCTTCGCCCGCGCCCTCAGCCAGCGAGGCGTGGAGCTACTCTCCACAGGAGGCACGCTCAAGGCCCTAAAAGACGAGGGTATCCCAGCAGTTGCCGTTGAAGATTACACCTCTTCTCCAGAGGTGATGGGGGGCCGCGTGAAGACGCTCCACCCCCGCGTTCACGGCGGGATTCTGCAGCGTGGCGAGGTCGATCAGGCCGATCTGGCCCGCATCGGCGGCAAGGTCATCGATCTCGTGGTGGTGAACCTGTACCCGTTCGAGCAAACGCTTCAAAAAACGGGCGCAAAGCTCGAGGAGCTCATCGAAAACATCGACATCGGCGGCCCTTCGATGTTGCGCAGCGCCGCCAAGAACCACGAGCGCGTCACGGTGGTATGCGACCCCTCCGACTACGCAGCGGTGCTCGACGAGATCCAGAGCTCGGGTGACACGAGCGCGGCCACACGCCGCCGACTGGCGGCCAAGGTGTTCGCCAGGACCGCCGCCTACGACGGCGCGATCGGCGCCTACCTGAGCTCGATTCCGAGCGATGCCGAGCCCCACTCGACGCCCGCGCGCGACCCCTACCCCGCGCACCTGGTACTGCCGCTGGAGAAGGTCTACGGCCTTCGCTATGGCGAGAACCCCCACCAGTCGGGTGCATTCTACCGAGACCGGTCGGCGCTCGCCGGCTCACTCGCGCTGGCTGAATCGTTGGGCGCTGGCGGCAAAGAGCTGAGCTTCAACAATCTGGTCGATGTCGACGCGGCGCTCGAGGCCGTGCGCGAGCACCAGACTCCCACCGCTGTGATCGTGAAACACACCAACCCGTGCGGCGTGGCCTCGGGCGACTCGCTCGTGGCAGCTTATCGAAGCGCGCGCGCGGCCGACGAGGTGAGCGCCTTCGGCGGCATCGTGGCGCTGAACCGGACGGTCGACGCCGCCACCGCCGCGGCGCTGGCCGAGACGTTCCTCGAGTGTGTGGTGGCGCCGGCGTTCGAGCCCGCGGCGCTGGACACGCTGCGCGCCAAGAAGAACCTGCGCCTGCTCGCCACCGGCGCGTGGCTCGCCGCCGACCACGAGGAGCTCACGCTCAAGCGCATCGGCGGAGGCCTCGTGGTGCAGGGTCGCGACAACACCGGAGGGGTCGAGGTGAAGAACGCCAAGGTGGTGAGCAAGCGGGCGCCCACGGCGGCGGAGCTCGAGGCGCTGCACTTTGCGTGGCTGGTGTGCAAACACGTCAAGTCGAACGCCATCGTGCTCGGGCAACCAGGCCGCACGGTCGGCGTCGGCGCCGGCCAGATGAGCCGTGTCGAGTCGGTGCGCATCGCCTGCAGCAAGGCGGGCGATCAGACCAGGGGCGCCGTGCTCGCATCGGACGCCTTCTTTCCCTTCCCGGACGGCGTCGAGCTGGCGCTCTCGCACGGTGTGACCGCGATCGTGCAGCCCGGTGGCAGCGTGAAGGACCCGGACGTCATCGCGGCGGTGGACGCTGCGGGCGCGGCCATGATCTTCACCGGCGCCCGGCACTTCCGGCACTGAGCTGGTAGGCTCGAGGCGCCATGGCCTACCGCAACGCCGACGAAATCTTGCTCGTGCGCAACCAGGAGCTCGAGGCCGAGCTGTCCGAGGCGCAGGCCACCATCCGTCGCTTGCGCGGGGAGGATCGACCAAAGAGCCGCTCGCTCGTGCGCGTGGCGCTGGGGGGCACCAGTCAGGTCGACGTGGTGAAGAGACTGCCAGGCAAGCTCGACGATGACACGATCAGTGAGGTGCTCGAGCGCTTGTCGCGACGCTTCGACACCAGCGGCGAGGTAGCGCGCATCGGCACGCGCTTGACCTGGTCGCTGCCGAGGACGTTCGAGCAAACACACAACGTGGACGTGTCGCTGACGGAGCGTGCCGGGGCCATCGACCTCGTCATCCGCGAACGCGTGGCCCGCTTCGGCGTGGCCACGTACGGGCTGTTTTGGTCGCTCTTGTTGCCCTTCGGGCTGGCCAGCGCCGCCTCGCTCGGGCACGCGCCGAGCCTGGCGATCATGGCGCCGCTGTTCGCGCTGTCGATCCTGGTCGCGCGCAGCGCGTTCCGCTTCTGGGTCCAGCGACGTGAGCGCGCGATGCAGGCCGTCGCCGAGGAGCTCGCCGAGGCGCTTCGCGCCTCGACCGCTCGCGTGGCGGAGCTGCCCGGCGTGCGTTTGGCACAGCAACCCGATTGCACGAACGAGGCCGCCCGCGAGCACGAGGCCGAGCTCGAGGCGAACGAAGCGCTGCGCGCAAGCCGACGCGCACGCGACGCCTCCGAGTGAAGATCCACGATCGGGAGCCTCGTGCCGCTCTGATTCCGCAGCCGAGCCGGCGGAATCGACCGGCCGACCGGCGCGACAACGCTTACCATCGGCGCCGATGCTGACCTCGACCGAGAAACACCTCGCTGCCGACGGCGCTCCGCTCCACGTCTACTGCTGGAAGCCCGCCGACGTCGCCGCGCCACTCAGGGCGGTGGTGCACATCGCCCACGGGATGGCGGAGCACGCTGGCCGCTACGCGCGGCTCGCTCAAGCGCTCACCGACGCGCGCATGTTGGTCTACGCCCACGACCAGCGCGGTCACGGCCTCACCGCGCCCAAGGCAGAGCTTGGGCACCTGCGCTGGGCGCGGCTGACCTCCGACCTTCGAGAGTTGCTCGAGGCGGAGCGCGCGCGCCACCCGGGGGTGCCGCTGGTGCTGTTCGGCCACAGCATGGGCTCGTACGCCGCTCAGGACGTGATGGCCGACGTGTCGGACCAGCTGGCGGCGGTGGTGATGTCCGGCTCGAACGGCAAACCTCCTCCCTTGGCCGCTGCCGGGCGCGTGATCGCTCGAGCCGAGCGACTGCGCGTGGGCCCGAAGGGCGCGAGCAAGCTCTTGAATGTGCTCTCGTTCGAGGCGTTCAACAAGGCGTTCAAGCCCACCCGCACGGCGTTCGACTGGCTCTCGCGCGATCCGCTCGAGGTGGATGCTTACGTGGCCGACCCGCTGTGTGGCTTCGACTGCAGCACCACGACATGGGTGGAGCTGCTCGACGCGCTGGCGCGCATCAACGAGCCGGCGCACCAGCGCCGCATCCGCAAGAGCTTGCCGGTGTACATCTTCGCCGGCGCCGAGGATCCCGTGAGCGAACGCACCAAGGGGCTGTCGCAGCTCGTGGCCGCCTACCGTGCTGCCGGACTCGGCGACGTCACCCACAAGTTCTATGCCGGAGCGCGGCACGAGGTGTTGAACGAGACCAACCGTCACGAGGTGACGACCGACCTGGTGCGCTGGCTCGAGAGCCGCCTTCCCGGCTGAGCGTTCGACGGCAGGGGTTAAGTCCCGTTCGGCTGTGACGTTCGTCCAGGTGGATGCGCGTCTCCTCCACCCCGACGGCACCGGCTCGCGCGCACCGCGCGCCCCCGGAGAAGCCCACGAAAACCGAGCTGCTGGCCGTTCGGCCCGTCGCCGAAGGGCAACTCCCTCCCACCGTCCGCAAGCCTCTGCCACCGATCGTGCCTCGCGAAGAGCCCGACGAGAGGCCCCAGGTCGAGCCCGCGGTCGACGACGACGACGACGAACATGACGTCCCGACGGCGATGCGTGAGTGGGGGCGCGACTCGCTCTTCCCTGCGGCGGTGGTGCAACCTACGCGCGCAACCCTGGTTCGCCTCGACGCCTCCGCCGCTGGGCAAACCGTGCTGCTCGCGCCCAGCCCCACGCGCTTCGGCCGCAGCCGAGACGCCGAGGTGCGCCTCGACGACGAGGGAGTGAGCCGACTGCACGCCGCCATCGCCCCGGCGGGTGACGACTACGACATCGTCGACCTCGGCAGCCGCAACGGCGTCGCGGTCAACGGGCAGCTCGTTCGACGCGCCCGCTTACGCGATGGCGATCTGGTCCAGCTCGGGCCGCGGGTCTCGTTCCGCTTCACGCTCATGGCGGCGGCGCAGGCCGACGTGATGCAGCAGATGTTCGAGGCCAGCGTGCGCGACGGGCTCACCGGCGCGTTCAACCGTCGCCACCTGGAGGATCGGCTGCGCGGCGAGCTCGCGTACGCCATCCGCCACAAGTCGGAGCTGGGCCTGCTCATGATCGACGTGGATCACTTCAAGCGGGTCAACGACAGCTACGGGCACCCCGCGGGGGACGCGGTGTTGCGCTTCGTCGCTGGCACCATCGGCAGCCGCCTCCGCACCGAAGACTTGTTTGCCCGCTTCGGGGGCGAGGAGTTCGTGGCCGTGCTACGCGGCATCGATCTGCAAGGCACGGCGCGAGCGGGAGAGCGGCTCCGCAGCGTGCTCGCCTCGGCGTGCGCCCACCACGAAGGCCGCAACATCCCGATCACGGTCAGCATGGGCGCGGCGTCGCTCGCGACCTGCCCGGAGCGCAGCATCGAGTCGTTGATCGCGACCGCGGACGCGCGGCTCTACAAGGCCAAGGCCGCCGGGCGCAACCGCGTGAGCTGGCAAGACGAGGGCTGAGCTACTCCGCCGCAGGTCGCCCGCCGGGACCCTCGTCCGCGAGCGGGCGCAGCTCGTCGTCTGCAGGCTGTTGCGCGGCGCCATCTTGGCCCACCAGCTCCCCGTGCCGGTACTCGATCACGCCGTGGCTCGGCCCGAACAGCTTGTCTGCATCGTCGACCACCAGCGCTTCGCGCAGCACGTCGTCGACGTGATCGACCAGCACCACGCGCAGCGCGCTGAGCACGCGGCGTGGGATGTCGCGCAGGTCCTTGCGGTTCTCTTTGGGGATCAGCACGGTGGTGATACGCCCGCGGTGCGCGGCGAGGAGCTTCTCTTTGAGCCCGCCGATCGGCATCACCCGGCCGCGCAGCGTGATCTCACCCGTCATGGCGACGTCGTGGCGGACGGGCGCCTTGATGAGGGCGCTGACGATGGCCGTGACCATGGTCACGCCCGCGCTCGGACCGTCCTTCTTCACGAAGTCGGGAAAGTGCACGTGGATGTCCATCTTCTGGAAGACGTCCTCGGCCAAGCCCAAGCGCTCCGCCCGCGCGCGCACATAGCTCATCGCGGCCTGGCCGCTCTCTTCCATGCCCTTCTCGAGCAGACCGGTCACCACCAGCTTGCCCTTGCCGGGGAACACGGTCGCCTCGGCCGGCAAGAGGTCCCCGCCGAAGCTCGTCACCGCCAGCCCGGTGACCAGGCCCACCTCTGGCTTCTCCTCCGTCTTGCCAACGCGGTACTTGGGCACACCGAGCAGCTTGGGGACCCCCTTGGCCGTCACCTCGAGTGACTGCTCCTTCCCCTCCTCCACCACCTTGCGCGCGAGCTTGCGGCACACGCTGGAGATCTCGCGCTCGAGCGAGCGGACACCACTCTCCTTGGTGTAGTGGTGGATGATCGTGCGGATCGCCCCCTCGGTGAACGAGACGGGCACGTCGGACAGGCCGTTCTCCTGCGTCTGCCTGGGCACCAAGAACTTCTGCGCGATGTTCAGCTTCTCGAACTCGGTGTAGCCAGAGAGCTGGATGATCTCCATGCGGTCCTGGAGCGGGACGGGAATGCCGGAGAGGGAGTTCGCCGTGGTGATGAACATCACGTCGGACAGGTCGTAGTCGAGATCCAGGTAGTGATCGTTGAACGAGTGGTTCTGCTCCGGGTCGAGCACCTCGAGCAAGGCCGCGGCGGGATCGCCCCGGAAGTCGCTGGACATCTTGTCGACCTCGTCGAGCAAGAACACCGGGTTGCCGGTGCCCACCTTCTTCAGGCTCTGCACGATCTTGCCAGGCAACGCGCCGATGTACGTGCGGCGATGGCCGCGAATCTCGGCCTCGTCGCGCACGCCGCCGAGCGCCAAGCGCACGAACTTGCGACCCGTCGCGCGAGCGATGCTTTTGCCCAGGCTGGTCTTGCCCACGCCGGGGGGCCCCACGAAGCAGAGCACCGGGCCCTTGAGCTTCTTGGTGAGCGCCTGCACCGCGAGGTACTCGAGGATGCGCTCCTTGATCTTCTTCAGGCCGTAGTGGTCCTCCTCCAGGATC